>CAWBIQ010000015.1:0-509543 GCA_963788875.1 uncultured Actinomycetes bacterium | reverse complement strand
CGACCTGGCCCAGGGAGACCAGGCCAACCCGGCCGACCAGCACCCCGAGCCCGAGCGCGACCATCGAGTACACCGCCACCTGGGTCATCGTGTCGATGTAATACAAGCTCATCAGCTGCGGCAGCCCGAACAGGACGAACGCCAGCAGCACGGCGATGACGCCGGCGCGGGTCAGGCTGCCTGCGGTCGGGCCTGCGGCTTGTCCGCCCTGGGCGCGCATCATGCTGCACCGGGGTGGCCTGCACTAGGCCTCCTCGCGGGATTGCGACATGACCTGGTGCCGCGACAGGATCAGCAGCGCCACGGCGGCGAGCACGAACGGGGTCATGTCGCGGTAGTTGGTGAGCGCGGTGATCGGGGTCAGCAGGTCGTGCAGCAGGCCGATCACGATCGCGGCGATGAACGTGACCGTGATCGAGCGCAGCCGGGCGATCAGCACGGCCGCCAGGGACGAGATCACCAGGAAGGTGAGCGTGGTGGCGTCGAGCGCGACCAGGTCGGCCAGCAGCAGCCCGGCCACGCCGGCCAGCACGCCGCAGCCCAGCCAGGCGGCGGCCTCCACCCTTCTCACCGGCACGCCCAGGGTCGCGGTGATCTCCCGGTCGTTGGCCATCGCCCGCATGGCCGTGCCGAGCTTGGTGTAGCGCAGGAACGCGCCGGTGGCCACGGTGAGCAGCACGCCGGCCGCCAGCGCGATCACCTGCGTCCAGGTCACCTGGATCTGGCCCACGGAGAACCCGCCGTTGTCGGTGGGCAGCGTGAGCGAGCGGGCCTGCCCGCCGCTGGTGGTCCACAGCAGGTCCATCAGGCCGTACAAGATGAGCGTAAGCCCGATGGTGGCCACCGCCTTGACCAGGGGATCCCTTCTTGGCCAGGGCCGGGCCGAAGAGGGTCCCGTAGCCGAGGGTCACCGCCCCGGCCACGGCCACGCAGGCCAGCCAGCCGGCCCAGCCCGGGGCGCCCGCCTTGGTGATCAGCGACCAGGCGGTCAGCGCGCCCAGCGCGCCGACCGCGCCGAAGGCCAGGTAGAGCACGCCGGTGGCCCGGTAGAGGACGACCAGCCCGACCCCGGACAGGGCGTACACCCCGCCCAGGGCCAGGCCGCTCACGATGAACGGCTGGAAGTCCTGCCAGGCCGGCATAAGCGGCCCTGCCTGCTCTCCGGCCCGGTCATGAGGCGTTCGGGGCGGTACCCGCGACGCTCCGGTACTGGGCGATCTGCGGGTCGGCCGCCGAGATCGGGGTGCAGCCCTGGGCCGTGGTCATCTTGCCGTTGTTCGCCGTGACGGTGTAGTCGGCGTTGTTCGGGATGTGCAGCGGGTAGCTGCCGTAGGTCCACAGCTGGCACAGCATGCCGGTGTTGAAGTCCTTGACCGCCTTGAACGCGCCGTTGACGCTCTGCACCGTGTAGGCGCCGGTGATCGACTGCAGCGCGTGCACCGCGATCTCGGCCTCGGTGAAGCCCATCTGGCTGAAGCTGCCGATGCCGCCCTGCACCGACGAGCCGTACTGCTTCAGGATCGCCTTGTACAGGTTCATGCTCGCGGTGTCGGTGCCGTCGGGCGGGGTCAGTTCGGCGTTGACGAACAGCTTGCTGTTCCACTTCGGTCCCAGCGACTGGGCCAGGAAGTCGGTGTTGCAGGGCGTCGAGCAGCCCCACAGCTTGACCCGGTCCTCCAGGCCGAGCTTCTGCGCCGCCTGCAGGATGACCAGCGCCTGCGGCGGGGTGAAGTTGAGTATCACGGCGCCGTTCGGCCCCGCGTCGTCGACTTCCTTGATCGCCACCGAGTTGGCGTCGGTGATCGGCACGTTCTCGGTCAGCTGGACGATCGGGGTGTTCGCGGCCTTGGCCAGCGCGGCAGGCCCGGCCGCGATGTACCCGGTGCCGGGGACGTTGGCCTGGTCGAACACGACCTTGGAGACGTGCTGGGCGAGGGCGTACTGAACCGCCCCGTCCGAGCTGTACCGCGGTCCCATGTTGACGGCGGCGCTGTTCGGGGTCGAATAGCACTCGGGCGCGATCCCGGAGTCGATGATGAAGAAGCCGAGCTTCTGCCAGTAGCTGCTGTCCACCGAGCACTCGATGATGGAGGTGTTGCCGATGATGCCGACCACCTTGTCGGTCTGCACCAGCTGCTTGGCGTCGGCCGCGATCTGGGCCGGGTTGGTCTGCTCGGTCTCGATGTAGAGCTTGATCGGGTGGCCGTTGACGCCGCCGTTGGCGTTGACGCAGTCGAAGTAGGCCTTGGCCATGTTCGGGATGTCGGTGAACGAGGTGCCCGGCTGGTTGGTGGCGATGGCACCGAGCGCGATCGGCGTGCCGGTCGCCGCCACCCCGGCCTTGGTGCCGCACTGCGACGTATCGACCGTCGCGGCGCTGGCGCTTGGCGTGCCGGACGCGCTGCTGGCCGGCGGCGTGCTCGTCGTGCCCGCGGGAGTACTGCTACTGCTGCCGCTACTGCAGCCGGCCGCGGCCAGGGCGACGGCCGCGGCGAGCACGGTCCATCTTCGGGCCTGCCCCGCAGGAATATGTCTTCTCATCTCTTCCCCTCAGGGTGGTGAGTAATGGCATTGTCAATTCAGGGCCACCACGATCTTGATCGCGTCCGGTGGCCTGCTCATCGCGAATTCGAACGCCTCGGCCGCGCGAGCCAGCGGGAAATGGTGCGAGAACACATGTGCTATGGACATGCGGTTGGCCGCGACCAGGCTTATCGCGTCGCGGAAATCCCCGGCCGTCGCGCAACTCGAGCCGAGGACGTCTATTTCCTTCTCCGGGAAGGCGCCCGGCCTGACCGGCGCCGTCCCTGAGGACATGCCGACGATCACGACCCGGCCGGCCGCCGACACCAGCTCGACGGCCTGCGCCAGGACGCCGGCCGCACCGCTGGTCTCGACGACGAGCGGCGGCCCCTCGCCCTTGGTCCAGTCGCTCACCAGGTCGTTCAGCTCTGCCTCCGGCTGACCGGCGTGCACCTCCGCGGCGCCCAGGCGCTTGGCCAGGTCGCGGCGGCTGGCCTGCGGGTCGACGGAGAGCACGTGTGCGCCCTTGCTTCTCGCGGCGACCAGCGCGGCCAGGCCGATCGGGCCGGCGCCGAACACCACCACCTGCTCACCCGCTGTCACGCGGCCGCGGGCCAGGGCGTGCACGGCCACCGAGGCGGGCTCGACGAAACACGCGCAGTCGGGGTCCAGGTCGCCGACCCCGAAGACCAGCCCGGCCGGGACCTCGAGCCGTTCGGCCAGGCCGCCGTCGAGGTGCACGCCGACCAGCCGGAATCTCACGCAGACGTTGGGGCGCTCGGTGCGGCAGGGATAGCAGCGGCCGCACGGCAGCACCGGCCAGATCGCGACCCGGTCGCCTTCTTCTACCGTGCGCGTGTCGCCGGCGTCCTCGACGATCGCGGACACCTCGTGGCCCTGGATCCGCGGGTAGAAGTCGCGGGCGCCGGAAAGCGCGCCCACGTCACCGGAAAACAGGTGGAAGTCCGAGCCGCAGATACCGACCGCTTCTGGCCGCACGATGACGTGCCCGGCCCGGGCGCGGCCCGGTCCTGAAACGTCCTCGATCACCATCTCGCCCGGTGATCTGGTCACTGCGGCCAGCACATGCGGCCCCTCTCTGCGGCAGCCCTGAACATCGTGACTAGTGGGGAAACTGGCCATCACCGCACGTAATGCGGAGATTCCCATGGCCGATCCCGCCGGACAATGACACGGCAACCAAAAACGCCTGGTGGATTCCTGAGCCTGACCACAAGCGAGCGCGGGGTAGCGGAGGATATGGGGGTCCCGCTGCTTACTGGCCGGACGCGAGGGCCCGGGCGGTCGTGACCAGGTCTGACTCGGCTCTGGCGATGCGGTCCCTGCGGTCGGAGTTCCACCGGCGCGCCGCCACCACCCGCCGGCGGACCCGCCGCGCGTGTTCCCGCACCCGCCGGGAACTCGCGCCGCCAAGCCCGTCCCTGGCCAGCACGGCCGACATGGGGTCCGTCGCGGCACTGAGCAGGTCGGCCGTGACCGGCACCGGCGCTCCGGTGATCTCCTCGGCGGCGGCGCGGACGCCGGAAACGGTCAGCTCGGTGCCGCCGCGGCTCAGGGCGTCGGCGACTGCCCGGCCGACCACGCGGTAGGCCGTGCGGTAGTCGAGCCGGAAGCGCAGTGACAGCTCCTCCGCCAGATCGGCCGCCGCGGTGAAGTGGCTCATCGCCTGCTCCGCCAGCACGGCCGCGTCGACGGTCAGCCCTGCTGCCACCGCAGTGCCCAGCCGGACGAGCAGGCCCGCCAGGTCGAGGGCGCCGGCCACCTCGCCATAGGCGTACAACCAGTTGTCGGTCCGCGCGGACGGGGTGAGGCCGGTCGCGAGGACCCCGGTCAGCCGGCCGATCAGCGTGCCAGCCCCGCCGCGCAGCACCGGGAGGGCATACGGGTTGCGTTTCTGCGGCATGAGCACGCTGGCCCGGCACAGCGAAGCATCGAGGGTCACGTAGCCGAAGGCGGGACTGGCGAAGATCTCCAGGTCGCCGGCCAGCTGACCGATGGTCGCCACGGCCTGGGCCGCCGCGGCAACCGCGTCCGCCTGCGACGTCGGGCGACCACATCGCGTCGCGGGTGTGCGCGCCGATGGAGCCGAAGCCCAGCAGCCCAGCCAGGCGTGTCCTGTCCATCAGCAAGCGGGTACCGCCGGCCCCGCCGGCGCCCGCGGGCGAGACGTCCACGCGGCGGTATGCCGCCTCAATCCTGTCCAGGTGCCGCAGGGACTGTTCGGCGAAGCCACCCAGGTAATGACCGAACGTGGACGGCTGGGCCGGCTGCAGGTAGGTGAGGTCAGCCCACAGCGTGGCCGCGTACTTTGCGGCCTGATCGGCGGCCTGTTCGGCGAACGCGGCGACATCGGCATGCAGGCTGAGCAGCTTGTCCCGTACAGCGAGGCGGAAGGCGATGCGGCCCGCCTCCCTTCGGGTGCGGCCAAGGTGAAGCCGGCCGGCGGCCGGGCCGAGGGTCCGCTCCAGCTCCCGCTCCCGGCTGTTGTACGCGTCGCCGTACACCGGATCGTACGGAAAGCCGGCGGCGGGCTGCTCGAGCAGCTCAAGCAGCACGGTGCACAGCGGTGCCGCCTCGTCACGCGTCAGAGCGCCGCACTCGACCAGCTCGACCAGGTGAGCCAGGTCAGCCAGGGTCAGGCCGCGGTGCAGCAGGGGCGCGTCGGCGATCTCCAGCGCGTAGCCGGCGTCCACCAACTCAGGGGCGGGCCCGCTGGTGATCCGCGCCGTCGTGCCCAGATAGCCCTCGGGCGGGCTTGGCTGCTGCCCGGCGGTCATGGCTGCTGCCCGGCGGTCAGGCGGTCATGGCGCTACCTCCGGGGATCCGGCGAACAGCGTGGGCGCGCCGCCGCTGACCAGGAATACCTGCGTGCCGCGCCCCCCCCCCCCCCCCCCCCCCCCCGGGCCCCGGGCCGCGCCCCGCCGGCCTGCGTGCCGCACGAACCAGTCGGCAGCCACAGCGCCGACGGCCGCTCGCCCAGCGCGTCCAGCTGGGCGGCCAGCTCAACGCTGGCCCGCACGTAACCGAGGGCACCAAACGGCGTCGCGCCGCCGCGCGGGACCGCATACGGGCGTCCGCCCGCGGTGCGCAGTTCGGCCGCGACCGCCTCAATGCCGGCGTCCACCGAGGACCGGTCCCGGTCGCCGGTGAACCGCACGTCGACCCCGAGCCATCGCAGCAGCCGCATGTTCCCCTCGCTGGCCGTGGCCGCGCCATAACAGACGACGTGCGGCTCGATCCGGTAGCGCAGGCACGCCAGTGCGGCCAGCATCGTCCAGTTCGATTGCGGGCCCGCGCCGGTCACCAGGCTGTCGCAGCCATGCTCGCGCAGGTCGGCCAGGATGTACTCCAGGCCCCGCAGCTTGTTGCCAAACTACTATACCCTGTCATGTAGTAAACATTCGCGAGCACACAAACCGGTGAACAGGCTTTCTTCACATCGCGAAGAATCGTCGCCATATCTTCTCTAAATTCTTGAACCGGCATTCCCGCTCGCATGTCATTCAAGCCATAGGCGAGAATAAAAAGGTCCGGGTTATGATCGATGACGTCCTTCTTATACCTTTCCAAAGCACTTGGTTTGGCTGATTGTGAATAACCAGGACTGCGAGGAGAGATGGAGTTGTTGCTAATTCCCTTGTTGATATAGTCAATTGATTTTTTCTGGCAAGAATTAATCAGCCGGACGAGCACATCCGGATAGCGTTCTTTCTGGTTACTAAGCCAGGGGCCGCCTTGAACCGTGCTCTCACCAAGAATGACCAGACGCTTAAAAGGCTCCTTCTTATAATCCTTGGGTTTTTGAATCCCTTCAGCCGGCCCGGCCCATAGTTTACCGTTCAAGAGTAACGGGGTACTACTAGCCACAAGCCCGATTGATGAGTTTCTCAAAAATTCACGACGTCGCATAATTAGGTTCACCCTCACCAAAAATCTGGCAGCAATGTAACTCTGAGGAATGAAAGAGTCAAGGTTGCTTGACAAGATCTCAAAGTCGAGGTGTTATTGAGCAGTATTTAAGAAGGATATTTGACTACTCCGCCATAACGTGATCAGGAGAGTGACTGTGAAGACCAACCAAGTTCGTGAAAAATTAAGGGCCGGGCAGACATCCCTCGGGTGTTTTGTAGGATTGGGGAGTCCCAATGCAGCTGAACTTCTAGCACACGCCGGTTTCGAATGGCTCATTATCGAGACCGAACATAGTGCACTCGACTCAGCCGAAATCGAACACATGCTAATGGCAATCAACGGGACAGAAGCCGTGCCTATTGTGAGAGTCCCATCTGATGATCCGGTTTACATCCAGCGTGCGCTGGATTTCGGAGCCTTGGGAATCATGGTCCCCATGGTAAAAACGGTCGAAGAGGCTCAGGCGGTAGTTCAGGCTACACGGTACCCACCGGCCGGAACGCGCGGCTATAATCCACTTAGGGCTGCTCATTACTCATTTGACAGCAAAGACTACTTTTATCGCGCCAATGACAACCTGCTTGTTTCATTGATTTTGGAGACAAAAGAGGCTGTTCAAAGTCTGGAAGCTATCGCGTCTGTGCCTGGAGTGGACGTTTTATTTCTAGGTCCTTTTGATTTGTGCCTTTCATTGGGACTGGATCCCATGAAACAACCGCACCCCCAGGTTGAAGCCGTGATCGAACAGATGCTTTCAATAGCAAAAAAGACCGGGGTCGGCACTGGGATCCATGCCTTCAATACGGATCAATTGTACAAGAGGCAGGCTCAGGGATTCACAATGATCAGCTATAGCGCGGACTATGTGCTCCTGGCGGAGGCTGCCCGAACCGGGTTGGAGGCATATCGCAAGCGGCCCCAACCGTGATCGCTTTTCTTTTCATTACAAAATCGGCCTCGTAGTACTTGGCCGTCTCACTCTCTTCATTTGCAGGAGGACCCAGATCTACGAGGTCTCCTGAATTCCTAAGGAGGTTGTTTTTGATGAAAGTTATATTTCTTGGCATTCCAAATCAGTTACATCCTTGGTATGACGACGTCTTGAAAGCCATTGGCAACCGCTGGCCCATCGAATTATTCGACCCGGCCAAATCCAAGAGTGAACAGTTCAAAGGGGTTGACGTCGTTGTCGATCAAGGAGGTCAACACGGTAAACGTGAAATGATCGACCTCGGTCTTGCTGCCGGCGTGAAGCTCTGGCAAGTCTTGGGAGTTGGCGTCGACCATGTGGATGTTCGCTACTTATTAGAGAAGAAGCTTCCCTTGGCCAATACCCCCGGGCCCTCGAGTGCTGTGGCACTTGCTGAACATGCTCTCTTCCTGATGCTGTTATTTGCGAAGAATTTTTCCGAAAGCCAGGAAAATATTACAGCAAAAATTCTCTGCTACCCTATCAATGAAGAATTGGAAGGGAAGACACTGGGACTCCTGGGGCTGGGAGCCAGCGGCCGGGCTCTGGCCAAACGTGCCGCAGTCATGGGGATGCGTATTCTGGCCACCGATTTGGTTGAGATTCCGCCAGCCGTGTTCGAAGAATGTCATCTTGACTTTTTTGGAACCCCGGACCAGATGGGCCGGGTCCTTCATGAATCTGATTACTTCTCCATTCACGTTCCATTGACGTCCAAGACTCGCCACATGGTCGGGCGAGAGCAACTCAAACAAATGAAAAAAACAGCGGTGCTGATTAATATCGCACGAGGCGGAGTCGTCGATGAGGCCGCACTGCTCGAGACACTTCGAGAAGGTGGGATCAAAGGTGCGGGATTAGACGTGTTCTCGAAGGAGCCAATTGACCCTCAACACCCACTCCTTCAGTTTAAGAATGTCATCGCCACACCTCATATCGCAGGGGTGACCTACGGCACTTCCCGTCGCCGCGGCGAAGCGGTAGCCGAAAACATTGACCGGATTTCACGGAGATTAGCTCCGCTCTTTCAGATCAATTCGGTGGATTAGGAGTGGGAATACGTCAATGGGAATTTTACTTTCGCTACCTGGCTATGGGAAACCTACTGATTCACAGAGAGCGGCTCATGCTCTCGACTTCCTAGGCACTCCTTACGATTGAAGGTAATCCTTGAGACCAGGAGCCGTTCCTAAGGGAGTGTTTGGTTCACACTCGATCTGCTTCTGAGCCAGGCATTACTTCTTGCCTGGGGAGCGATATTTAACCAACTTTTTGGCTGCCTGATCTACTTCCTGTGGAGTGAGAAGCACAGTCGTTTTGAGGGTAACGGCTCCGCTGGCATTGACCGCCATCGAGATCGCTGCAACAGTCGCCTGGTTTGGGGCATCTACAATTAAATAGACATCAGAATCCCCAAAAGCAAAATAAAACGCCTCGATCTTTCCGCCAGCGGCCTTGGTCATTTCCTCCACCATCGCCTTGCGTTTGGAGCCACCCTCTTTTAAGAGTCCTTTCGCCCCATCGGCAGTGTAAGATGCCTGGCATAAATACTTAGGCATTTGCGCCCTCCTTTGAATTTCTTTTCGTTGTTGTATGGAGCGTTACCAACTCTTTTCAGCATATATCAATGAACCCTTGAATGTTAATCATTCTTGTTAGCCCCTGTTCAGGCATTATGGAAATAAAATACAGTTTCCACTCCAAATTGGCTTAACATTTCATTCCTTTTGAATTTAACATGCCTGAGATATATTTCATTTCTTGAATTTCTGGAATGGATTTCCTTCATGATCCGTGGGGGAATGCAAAGCCACGACTTGTCAGGACTTCACAAGCCAAAGACCTCAAACAGATGTCAGGAGGAAGGCTGATGACGCACTATGAGCGGATGATGCGAACGATCCGAGGAGAACCGACAAACCAGATTCCGTGGGCTCCCCGGATGGACCTGTGGTGTATCTCGCTCCGTGCGCGTCAGGAATTGCCGGCAAAATTCTCCGGACGAAATACAGCCGAGATTGCGGACGTACTCGACATCGCCTGCCATGCCGTCCGTGCGGATTTCACTCAGACGCGAGATCCGCGCGATTTGCTGTTGCGGGGGTTTGCTTTGGACAATCACCAAGATTACCCCTATCGAGTTGAAATGCATGACTTCCCTGTCGAATTCCAGCATGACGACGAGAACTTGAGGACCACCATCCGGACTCCGAAGGGCGAAATCACAACCCACTTACAATTTAACGCCGAGATGAAACGAACAGGGATCTCTATTCCTTTTGTGAAACAATATGCCATTAGTTCCGTCAAAGACTTTGAGGCCGTGGGTCTCATATTCGACCACCTGGAGGTAATTCCGACTCCTGAAGCGTACGCTCGTTTTCACGAACGGGTTGGCGAACGCGGCCTGGCTGTTGCCAACGGGCTGTCCCTGGCCTCTCCAATGCATCTAATCTTGCATGACCTGATGCACATGGAACAGTTCTTCTATGCGCAAGCCGATGAACCTGAAGCATTGAACGAACTGGCAGAACGAATGGTTCCCTTTTTTGAGAAGGCTTTGAGCGCGGCGTTGATGTCCAATGCGGAAGTACTCTTCTGTGGCGGAAATTATGATGATGCGCTTACTCCTCCCCCTTTCTTCAAGAGAGAGATTGCCCCCTGGTTGCGGAAACTGAGTGAGCGGATCCAGGCGGCTGGAAAGATTTTGCTGACCCATTGCGACGGGGAGAACCGCCGCTTGATGACACAATATCCGACATGCGGATTTGATGTAGCTGAGTCGGTCTGTCCAACCCCGATGACTTACTGTACTCTCGCAGAGCTGCGTGCCGGTATGGGACCCAATATTACCATTTGGGGAGGAATTCCGGCTGTCGCTCTGCTCGATAACTCAATGGATGACGCCACCTTTGAGGCCTACCTGGATGAGTTGTTTGCTCATCTGGGTAGCGGAGAGCGCTTGATTCTTGGGGTATCGGATAATGTTCCTCCCGATGCCAATCTCGCGCGAATAGAAAGGATCAAGGAGCGAGTCGAGGCGTTCGGACCCGTCCGACCTTTGAAAAAAAACCCCGTCTCATGATGTGCGGGCGAGAGATTTTTTTTTGGCACGTTTTGCGATTCCCATTTAGCCTGACGTCGCGTGAGGCTGAGGCTTTGAGAAAATCCCAAGTCGACGATAGTTCTCATTTTGTTGCATGCTGAGTTACCGACCGGGCGCAAACTTTTCCAAGCATCGAGCGTGTTGGAGGATCTCTTTCAAGGCCTGTAGCGTTTCATTTCGAAAATAAATCATCGAATTTTAGAGGTCGCAGACCTCCACACCTGGGAGGTATGGACTTTAACACCTAAAAGGAGGGTGGTGACATGAGAAGAGTGCAGCTTCAACAGTTCATCGATTTAACCCAATCTAAGGGATTGGATTCCGCCACGGCTCCATCCCTCCCCCAGTCCAACTCCCAACAGGATAGGACGATCCACCGGCCGGAAAGACAAACTCAGACGGATCGAAGCTCGGGAGTTAAGCTGGATCGCCGCTCGTTCTTTTCAGTGGCGGCCAGCCTAGCGGCACTGACGAGCATGGCTCCAACAGCCTTTGCGCGAAACTTTGGGCAGGATGCAGAACCGCAGCGGTATCCGGACCCGGATATCGTTGTCCTCGACAAACGATTCAAATACAAGATCGGAAATACCCCAATCCAGCGGCTGTATCGTGGGACACTCTGGGCGGAAGGGCCGGCATGGAGTGGTGTCGGACGTTATCTGCTCTGGAGCGACATCCCGAATAACGAACAACTTCGCTGGCTCGAGGAAGACGGATATGTGGCCCGCCGATTCCGCTTTCCACCGGGAATAGTAATGGAAATACGTTCGATTTTCAGGGCCGCCAGATCGCCTGTGAGCACGGAACTCACCGGGTCGTTCGTTATGAGCTGGATGGGAGCGTCACCGTCCTTGCCGAGAACTTCAATGGCAAGCCGCTCAACGCCCCCAATGATGTTGTCGTCTATCCCAACGATGGATCTATCTGGTTTACCGATCCCGGTTACGGTAGCTTGATGAATTATGAAGGGCACCGGGCCAATACCAGTTCCGTCCAGCCTTTTCAGAAGGAAGCGGTGTACCGCATTGACGCTCAGACCGGCAAGATCGAGAGCGTTGCCGATCAGCCCTACAAACCGAATGGAATCTGTTTTTCCAATGATTACAAGCGACTCTATATCGCTGATACCGGCGGGTCTCATTATCCCGAAGCCAAGAATATTATCTGGGTTTATGACTTCGATGGCCGAAACCTCAAGAATCCGAAAACATTCATTAATATGGAATTAAATGGAAAATCTGGATTTTCCGACGGGATTCGTTGTGATGAAGATGGCAACGTCTGGTCGAGTGCCGGTTGGGTGGGCGATGGCTACGACGGAGTTCACGTGTTCGCTCCAAATGGAGACCGGATTGGGCAAATCCGCCTGCCTGAAATCTGTTCCAATGTGTGTTTCGGTGGAACGAAACGCAACCGGCTATTCATGACTGGCAGCCAATCTCTCTATGCCGTGTTTGTCGAGACGAGAGGCGCACATATTACGTAGCTTTGGAATCGCAAGCTTCTCCCTGGGGTCTTCATTTACCATTGTTCATCGTTCATTTTCCATTTCCTATTGGAGGATTTTTCGGAATCACAACGACAGCACCCCCCAATGAAGCATTTAACGAAGGGCGCCTTTTGCGAAGGTGATTTGAATTGGGGGAGCACCGCACAAGAACGCCACTCAAGAATGTCAAATGAGAAATGAACATTGAACAATGCCAAATAAGAATCTTGTGGTTCTGCTGAATCTACACGGGTGCCAGGCAGTAATATGATGAATGATCCTCATCAGAACTTGCCACATTGGTTTCACCCTGCCCAGCGCCCTTACCGTTTCACGGTTCTGCTTTTTGCCAGCCTCATCACTTCCGGGAGTTACTTTGCATACGACAGCGTGGGGGCTATCCCCGATCAGCTCATGCGGAAATGGGGAGTGGATCAGGCTTCGATCGGGAGCTTGTATTCAGCGTACAGCCTGTCTGCCATATTGACTCTGCTATTTGGCGGGATCTTGATCGATAAAATTGGGACTAGAAAATCGAGTTTGCTCTTTTCCGGGGTGGTGACGATGGGAGCCGCGCTGGTAGCCTTTGCCCCCAATATTCAGGTCGCTTACGCTGGGCGCTTCCTTTTTGGGGCTGGTTCTGAGTCTCTCATCACCGCCCAGAATGCTATCCTGGCACGCTGGTTCAAAGGCAAGGAACTCGCTCTGGCTTTTGGTGCCACACTCACAATCTGTCGGCTGGGAACCCTGTTTAGTTTCAACTCCGAAGCCTTGATTGCCGAGCGTTTCAGCCCCGAGATGGCGCTTTGGGCAGCCGTTCTATTCTGTGCGCTTAGTTTACTCACTAACCTGATTTTTGTTTTTCTGGATAAACGAGGAGAGCGGGTATTAGGACTGGCTAACGAGGCGTCGAGTGACAGAATTGTATTCAAAGAGATCCGCGATTTCTCGAAATCATACTGGTATGTCACTCTCCTTTGCCTGACGTTTTATTCTGCCATCTTCCCTTTTACTGCTCTTTCCACCAATTTTTTCGCCGAAAAATGGGGGCTGCCCAGCGCTTCAGGCGAGGGGTTAGGTTTTTTCCAGGCAGTCTTCTCCAACTTCATGCATCTGTTTTCAACTGCCCCCGGGACTTCATCAATCATCATCTTCGCGTCGATGGTGTTTGCGCCATTTGCCGGGGGACTGGTAGATCGGATCGGGAAAAGAGCCACCATGATGTTGTTCGGATCCTTGCTCATGATTCCCTCATACCTGTTGCTGGCATTCACAACCTTACCTCCTAAATTTGCGATGTGCCTCCTGGGAGCCGCTTTCGTTCTGGTCCCAGCAGCCATGTGGCCCTCGATTCCACTGGTTGTCAAGCCGCAGTTAATCGGAACCGCCTTTGGTCTGACGAATATGATCCAGAATATCGGCCTGATGACTTTCCCGTGGCTTAATGGTCATTTGCGAGTGCTGACACAGAACTACACCGCCAGCATGATCATGTTCGCCAGTCTGGGCTTGCTAGGTTTTGTTTTTTCGATTGCTTTAAGATCCGCAGATGCCAAGAGTGGGGGCATTCTGGAGAACCCCGGGAGCCAAGGGAAAAAAGACTGAGCTAAGGACCTGCTGATCCAGTCCTATGTCGTTGGGGTAGCGAATCTATTCCGAAACCGATTTGAGGTAGGATCCAAGAAAATAAGGTCTACCAGAAGATCACGAGCAGCAACGCGAAAGTCATAAGACAATAAGGAGCCAACGCCGGTAGCCCCTCCATATAAGAAGAAGCCGCTAAAGCAGAGCCATAAAAGCATAATAAAAGCGCCGCAAGCTTTAAGGGGACCTTATACAAACCTTTCCTTCGGGTTATTACGACGGCAAGCCCCATAGCTCCGCAAGCAATGAGGAGGACCCGAACGGATTGCTGGGAAGCACCGAAATAGATCCGCTGCCCTTGCAGCTGCGGTGGGTGATGACATGATTGTTACGGCGAATAATACCGATGATAGGCACGCTGCCAGTTTGAGAATTTTCACGTTAGAGCTTCTTTCGAGAGTCCTTCGGGAGTCTTAGTCCAAACGTTGACTCATTCTCGCAAGTTGGCAGCCAAACGATGACGCCTGCAAACTCGCACTGTGAAACAACTCTACGGGTTTCAACTTTGTCATTGGAAAAAAATTCTATTTAAGTGGAACGATTGTAATGCAGGTGAGCCCTAAGAGTCAATAGCCCTATTAGGAGAGGTGCAGAGCACGCGTGAAGGTGTGAAAAATTGAGAGCTCCGTAGGGAACGGACGCTGTTCCGTTCCTTGTAGAATGGCGAAACCATTTAATTCAGTGCTCCTCGGCAACGGGGAACGCTACGGCGAGCGTTCCCTACAACCAGTTCGACAATTCTTTCACACTTTCCCTCCGGCGGAAGGAACAATTCGGTGCCCTCTGGAGGGGATACAGCTCAGTCCCCTCTATGGGAGGGGACTGAAGGCTCGTGAGCCTTCACGCGTCATTAGCCCTCAGGGGTAGGTCTTTGCCGGTTGCAACAATCCCATTTGTCATTGGTCAATTTCCATTTGCCATCTTTCATTTAAGCCTCTCAATGGAAAATGAGAAATGAACAGTGAACAATGACAAATGAGTCCCTTTGCAAATCCCCTCCTTTGAAGCTGGACGCACAAACAGATCATCCATTGAGGGTATTCGCAACACCAAGCAGGAGGATGGCAGCAATCAGTAAAGCGACGCCCGCAGCCATGAGCTGCAACGCAGTACGGCCGGCATATTTCCATTCCCCATTCACGAAACCCAACACATTCCCGGTCAGGATGGAAGCGATCAACATCATCGGAAAACCAATGTAAGCGCCCAAATGTCCCAATCGAACAGCCCCGGCACCATAAACAATAATGCCACCTGCCCATACGATGCCCATAATTGCAGCCGCTATCCAGTACCATCCCGTACCGTTTTCTCTGAAGAGAGATCCCGTTCCATTCCGGCGGATTAAGAAGACACAATAGGCCACATTCACAAGAAAGTTTGAAGTGAAGACTAATGCCCATACGGCATTGCTGGCATTGGCCGAATGGGCACCATGTTTAATCGCCTGTTCAGAGATCTCGGTTCCGAAGATGAGCCCAAAGTTCACGAGGGCGGAAAAAAGGCCCGCAGCGATGCAGAAGAACAAACCCTTGGAAAAATTAGACTTATCCGGAGAAACAGCCTGGGTTAAAGAATTGTCCTGGTCTTGGTGATCCCCTTTCCTTTTTCCAGCCAATGCACAGACAATCAAACCAGAGATCATGAGAGCGATACCACAGAGAACGACCAACCCCGAGGGCTTAGCCAACTGTTCAGGATGTTCCATCAAGAGAGGAATCAAAGATCCGTTAATTGCAATAAGGCCAAAAATTAAAGATAAGCCCAGGGACAGGCCTACCGTACTGACGCCCAGTCCAAAAAAAACCCCTCCAGCCCCCCATCCTGCGCCAAAGAGCAGGGCCATCAGGATCGATTGCAGCGAAGAACTTCGATAGACCTCGACCAATTCGGGAACTGTCAACACCGCAACGGGCCATGGAATCAAGAGCAAGGCCATCAAGGAACCTGCGCCCCAAATGTTTTCCCACTTCCATTTCGGCGTCAGTTTCAAAGGCAGGGCAAAAGCGCCCTCCATGATTCCACCGAGCAGGATCAACAGAATCCCAGTAAAATATGAATTTGTTTCCATCGAGTTTCTTGCCTATTCAGATCCCGCAAATGTACTGGCCTTGCCCAAACCTTCGCTTCCCAATCCCTGGTATCCTCCGTCAATAGCCAAATCTGCTGCTGTAATGAAGGAAGCATCCTCGCTCAGCAAAAAGAGGATAGGGCCGGCACATTCAACCGGTTCCCCACATCGTTCAAGCATATGAAACTGCCCCCAAACTGGCTCCCACTTGCCCGGTCGCCCATGGCTGCTTTGTCGACTTCGCGAGTCCAGATCCATCCGGGACTTACACTGTTCACCCGGATACCGTAAGGGGCCAAGTCCAGGGCCATGCACTTTGTCAGTGTATGGACAGCTCCCTTGGCGGCGTTATAAGTCCATCGATTGGGCTGGGCAATGAAGGCGGAAATACTGGACATATTGACGATAGCCCCTCCGCCCTTGCTCCTTCATGGATGAAGCGACTTCCTGCACCATCACGGCATAGGCAATCGGACCCGCCTGGAAGATGCGATCCCAATCTTCCTTCGTGCTGTCCAAACCCTTCGCCGTAAAGGAAAATGCGTTGTTCACCAGATAATTAACTTTTCCCCATTTCGACAATTGTCTGCTCGACCACGTCTCTGCAGAATCGCTCGATTGCCATGTCCCCACGGCAGAAAAGAACTTCATAGCCAGCCGTCTGTTAACTGCTTAGCGGTCGCTACTCCAATCTCACTAATCCCCGTGAAGGCAACGCGAGCGCCTTCCTTGCAAAGTTCTTCGACCGTGGCTCTCCCTATTCCTGACGATCCGCCCGTAACGATAGCAACTTTATCTTTGAAACGGTCTTTAATCGGTTCTCGGTTTTTCATCTGTATCACCCTCGTTTCATAGATTGTCTATGGAGTCGTGAAGGGATATCCCTTGCACGAACCTGTCCAGTCTGGGGGAAGCGGTGAGATGAGTTCCCGGTTTCATCCCTTAATACGCCGCCGTAAACTCGTAAGTTCCGGACACAACACGGTATTTCACGCCCCTTCTTCCCTGCCCAATACGATCACGCCTTTGGCTGCGTGAACGGGATTTCCGCTCTCTTCCACCGATTTTTCATCACGAGGTTGGAATGTAAACGGTTGCTGACGTATTCACTGGAATAACGATTTTTAGCTTGAAGAAGTGGTTGTCTATCTTCCAATCGCTCACGATCGGGCCTCGAATAGAGTCATAGGAACCCCTCGCCCAGCTGAGACCGCCTCCAGGTCGGGGATGAATGATGAAATGCTGATAACCCGGGGTTGCTGCTTCCGGATTAATTCCGATGACGTTCCGCCACAACCATTCTCCGACAGCTCCAAAGGCCCAGTGATTAAAGGAGTTCATCGATGGATCCTGAAAGCCACGCCCCTTCACGTATCCATCCCAACGCTCCCAAATTGTGGTGGCTCCATTATCTATCATAAATCCCCAGGATGGAAAGCTGCGCAAGTTCAGCAGTCGATAGGCCTCCTCATTCAATCCGTTTCGGGTCAATTCCAACAAAAAGCGGTGGGTGGATTGAATGCCGGTCGAAAGCTGCCCCTGGTAAGGCTTCAATGCCTCAACCAAATGTTCTGTAGTCTTGGAGCGAAGAGTTTCAGGCAGCAAGTCAAAATAGAGCCCCAAAGCATATCCCGCCTGGGTGTTTCCTTCGATTCGCCCATCCGAAGAAACATAGGCTTGATTAAAGGCCGTTTTGATTTGCTCAAACAATTGACCGTAGTGTTTGGCCTCCTCCGAACGTCCCAATACAGCTGCCATTTTCGCAACAAGATCGACCGAATGGGCATAGAAGGCCGTCGCAAAGACGTGCTTTGGGTACAGCTCCCCCTTTTACGGGCCAACCCTCTAAGATTAACGTGTCCGCGTTAAGCCAGTCATTATAATCTCCGCCGCGAGCGTTTTCCCAGAGATTACTGCGCGTTCTTGCTTCGGACAAAATCCACCCAATGTTTTGCGGATTCGAAATGTTCTTCGAGCAGACGCGTATCGGCATAATTCAGATAAACCCGCCATGGGATAATCGTTCCGGCATCCGCCCAGGCTGGTGCACCAAACCCATTTTCCTGTCCCAATCGTGATGAAGGGGTTGGGCGCGAAATCAGGGAAACGGCCATCTGCCAGCTGATCATCGCGGACATCTTTCAACCACTTGGTAAAAAATGCCGCCATGTTCATATTAAAGATGGCAGTCTGGCTAAACGCCTGGATATCTCCCATCCAGCCTAAACGCTCGTCTCGCTGCGGACAATCTGTCGGGATACTCTCCAAATTGGCACGCTGCGTCCAGAGGATGTTATGCATCAGCTGATTCAAGAGAGGACTGGAGGTTTCAAAAACACCGGTTTCAGGCGCAGACGAATAAAAAACCATTCCCAAGGCATCTTCCAATGAGGGTCTGTATGAGATTCCCTTAACTTCGACATAGCGAAATCCATGATAAGTAAAGTGGGGTTCAAGAATCTTCTTCCCCTCCTCCGCGGAGGATAAAGCGGTCCGTAGCCGGTGCGCCACGAAGATTTGCCGTATAAATGGCACCGTCATCATTGAGCATCTCGGCATAGCGGGCAGTGACGATATCGCCTGCCCTGCCATGCACCTTAAAACGGCACCAGCCAACCATGTTTTGTCCCAAGTCAAATATGTAGGTGCCCGGCTTGGGTTCAGTGAGACTGAGCGGAACCATTTCTTTGAGTATTCGAATGGGTTCATTCGGTTGCCAAACCAATTTGGCAATTCCGAGATCAGCCTCAGCCTCAACATTCTGCCAATCATTCCCTTTAAAATCCGGGGAGTCCCAACCTTTCATTTCCTTTCGGGCATCATAAATCTCTCCATCCAGGATGTCCGAGGATTCTAAAGGAACCCGAAGAGCCTTCTGCCAGGACTCATCGCTTACCAAGGACAGAGACTTTCCATCCTTTAGCTCCACATCAAGGTGCAAGAGAAGTTGTGGATACGATCCGTAAACCCGTCTCTGAGGAACCAAACCGATTCGTCCTGAATACCAACCTGCCCCAAGAATTGCTCCTATCGCATTCCGGCCTTGATGCAACTGCGCGGTGACATCATAGGTCTGGTACTGAATCCGGTGGTGGTAACTAGTCCATTCTGGTGCCAGCAATCGGTCACCGACATCCTGACCATTCAACCGGAGCTCGTAGACCCCTCGGGCGGTGGCATAAACCGTAGCGCGCCTGATTTCTCCCGAAATTTCGAAGCTTTTTCGCAAGTAACTGGAGGGTTGAATCAACGGAGGAGGAAACACTGTCTTGGTAACCCCATCAACCAGGTTTTCCTTGGACCAGCCCTGTACTTCTTCAGAGTCCGTGGCGGTAACTCTTCGCTTCCCGAGCCAGGTTTTTTCCATTGGACAAGACTTCGATTTCAGACAAAGCAAAGACGGCAGAATCATGGTGGTCCAATCTAAGCCCGGTGACGGTCAGGCGGAGATACCGGGCCGTCAATGGCCCCACCTTGTAGAGCTGGGCTTCTGCGTGGGGTTCGGGAACATCCACTGTAGTCAAGTCGGCCACAGTTCGTGCGTCAGTGAAATCAGCCCCATCGGCTACTTCCACTTTGAAGCGTCGGGGAAAGAAGTGCGCATTAGCCGTCGGCGAGTCGTCAAGCATAAGGACAGGGAAGAGTTTTACAGAATCAATCCGTTGTTCGCTTCCGAGATCGAGCACGATCCATTTTTCGGTCTCTGCTGACTTGACGGACTTGCAATGATAGCCGTAATTTAGCATCCGTGTTGCATTAGCCTCTAGCTCGGGACTCACGGCGACCGCAGGATCCCCGATCCATTTGGCACGCCAATCTTTTCGATCGAGCAAACCCATAGACCACAAGGCAGGCTCACTCCAGGAAGAAGCTTTGCTGTCCTGGTCCCAGACACGCACCTTCCAAAAACAACGAATTTGACTCGACAACGCTTTGCCGGCGTATTCAATATGGAGCGTCTGATCTGAGAGTTTCTGGCCGCTATCCCAGAAGTCTCCTTGATTGAGTTTGAGCTTCTCCAAATTGCTGGCGACGAGAATCTGGTAGGCGGATTGCTTTAGTCCCCGCTGAGTGGAATCTAAAGCTTTCAATTGCCAGCTGAGTCGTGGCTTCAGAACGTCTATCCCAAGCGGGTTCTCCAGGTACTCACAGCGCAGATGAGTGGGGACTATTCCACCACTCGCAGCAAATAAAGAAAACTGGCAGAAAATCCAAACGATGATGAACCGATAAAGGATGAGGAAGGGCTTCATGGCTGATTAGGGGAATTCACCTTTCGAATGATTCCCTACAAGAGGGGCGTTGCTTAATTTAGTTGAATCAGCATCTCAGTCAAGCATAATCCCAGGCTTCGAGGGAGGCGGCACGCCGATGTAATTTCCTCTAACAGGAATACAGCAATGAAAATCAATAGAACTTAAGCTAACATTACAATCTGAGAAAGCGCCAGGTCATTACTTTCACACCTCAGCCCAGAACCGGCCTTTATTCACGTCTAAAAAGGAATTCTATGACTTTACTGCATCTCTCCCAAAATCCACGGCAAGAAGCAGCTGGATGGAATTTCCAATTAGGAGTACCAGGATTTCGCTTTGCGGATCTCAACCGAGTCCGCCGGATAGCCTCTCTGGACGAGATTTTCCGTAAAGAACTTAAGTTACATGATCCGGACTTATCCTTGCTCTATGAGGCTTATCGTGAAGCGGGGGGAGAAGGTTATGTCGCTCAAACAGCTTCAGATATCACTTTGCGCGTGGCGCCCTATGTCAATCGTTTTATCGTCAGGCTCTTCCAGATTGAGGCCGAGTACGCTCAACTCCAGGAACATATATTGTCGGATGGACGAATCTTCGAATGGAAAAAGAAATATCTGGATAAATATGTTCTCAAGCAGCATCCCTCTGGCGACGAACTGGCGCGATGGAATCTTTCGGAACTTGAATTCAATTATCGAGCATTGGTCGATCGACATTTTTCTCAGGCATCTTTGGCCGAGGACCCAGAAGCCGAGTTAGCCGAAGTAGGGTTACTTGTATTGGAATCCTCGGAAAACGCCAAGGCTCGCCATTCGCCGGAGGAATTGGCGGTCGCTCAAGAAGACCTAAAGACCATCCAGAAATGGTGCCTTGCCCTGGCTTTCCATCCTTCCTTGAAAAGTCGATCGGAGAAACTCCCTTCGTTGAAGACTCCCCTTCCCGTAGACTACCAAAATCTCGTTCAAATTGACCGCTTCGACCCAAATCTTCCAGAGAAATTTCAAGGGCCGCAGGAGACCCGACGCTTTCGGGACGGATTTAAATTAACGGACCCTCGAATGACTCCCCGAGAGACGTTGCAGGAAATTTATTATTGCATTTACTGCCATGAGCGCGACAAAGACTCTTGCTCGAAAGGGTATATGAAACAGGGCAAGATCCAGGATAACCCGCTTGGAATCCGGCTTGACGGTTGTCCATTAGACGAGAAAATCTCAGAGGCCCACCTTCTCAAGCGGCAAGGAGAGGTCATTGGCGCATTGGCCATGATTATGATCGATAACCCCATGTGTGCCGGAACGGGTCATCGGATCTGCAATGATTGTATGAAGTCCTGCATTTTTCAAAAGCAGACTCCGGTGAATATTCCGCAAATCGAAACCGGGATTCTAACCGATGTATTGAATCTCCCTTATGGATTTGAAATTTACTCGTTGCTCACGCGCTGGAACCCGCTGAACGCCAGGCGTCCTGTTCCGCTACGCTACAACGGTAAAAATGTGCTGGTGGTCGGCATGGGCCCTGCCGGCTATACCCTATCCCACTACCTTCTCAATGAGGGCTTCGGCGTGGTGGGCATCGATGGATTGCGCGTCGAACCACTCGCGGGCGATGTTCGTGGATCACGCAAGCGGGTACCCAGACCGATCGAGAACATTCAAGACATCATGGCAGAACTGGACGAGCGAACCATCCTCGGTTTCGGAGGTGTTTCCGAATATGGGATCACGGTCCGATGGGACAAGAATTTTCTTGATATCAACTACCTGGTCCTGATGCGACGCAAAAAATTCCGGCTCTTTGATGGGGTGCGTTTTGGAGGCACACTCACCATCGAGGACGCATGGCAACTCGGGTTTGATCACATCGCTATTGCAACAGGCGCCGGCAGGCCAACTTTGGTGCCAGTGAAAAATAATGTCTTGAGAGGCATGCGCCAAGCATCGGATTTTCTGATGGGCCTTCAGGCCTCGGGAGCTTACAAAAAAGACAGTCTGACAAATCTTCAGGTGGACCTGCCTGCGGTTGTGATTGGCGGCGGATTGACGGCCATCGATACCGCCACAGAGTTGATGGCGTACTACGTGGTGCAGGTGGAAAAGGCATTGGACCGCTACGAGCGGCTGGTCCCTCGTATCGGACAAGACCAAATCTGGGAAAAGCTGGACGAAGAGGAGAAGGAGGTCTTCAAACGATGGCTGGAACACGGCCGAGCCATCCGGGCGGAGCGGGCCGCTGCAAAAGCCGCAGGGCGTCCTCCTGATTTCGCGCGACTCGTGCGCTCCTGGGGAGGAGTTACGATTGCCTATCGCAAGAAGCTTCAAGATGCTCCTGCCTACCGGTTAAATCACGAAGAGATTATCAAAGCGCTCGAAGAAGGGATTTATTTCACAGAGTTGCTGAGCCCGGTGGAGTGTGTTCCGGACCGCTGGGGTAAAGTTCAATCTCTTAAGTTTGAGCGCCAGCAGGTTGTGGATGGGAAATATCGCGGTACGGGCGAAATCCTTTGTGCCAATTCTCGCGCTCATCGCCGCCGTCGGGCTGGCCGCCGGCTGCGGTGGCAGCGGCAAGAAGAGCGTCCCCGCGAACGCGGTGGCCGTCGTCGGCAGCGACACGATCACGAAGGTGCAGTTCAACTCGCTGATCGCCGGCGCGCAGCGCAACTACAAGGCGCGCAAGACGGCCTTCCCGAAGCCTGGAACCACGCAGTACAAGTCGATCCAGGACCAGGCGGTGTCGTACCTCGTCCAGGAGGACGAGCTCGGCCAGAAGGCGAAGGAGCTGTCGATCAAGGTGACGCCGAAGGAGATCGACGCCGCGCTCGTGCAGATCAAGGCGCAGTACTTCGGAGGCAGCGAGACGAAGTACAAGGCGCAGCTCAAGGCGCAGGGCCTGACGGACGCGCAGATCAGGCAGGACGAGTACGCGCAGATCCTTTCGCAGAAGCTCTACAACAAGGTCACGGCCTCCGTGAAGGTCACCGACGCGGCCGTCAAGACCTACTACGACTCGCACCAGTCCTCGTACGACACGGCTGCGAGCCGTGACGTCCGGCACATCCTCGTGAACAACAAGAAGCTCGCCGATCAGCTCGAGGCGCAGCTGAAGGGCGGCGCCGACTTCGCGACGCTCGCGAAGAAGTACTCGAAGGATCCCGGCTCGGCCAAGCAGGGCGGCAAGCTGACGATCACGAAGGGCCAGACGGTGGCTGCGTTCGACAAGATGGCGTTCACCCTGAAGACGGGCGCGACCTCGGCTCCCGTGCACACGCAGTACGGCTGGCACATCATCCAGGCCCTATCTGCGATCAAGCCTGCGCACAAGACGCCGCTCGCGAGCGTGAAGGACTCGATCAAGCAGCAGCTCCTTCAGACGAAGAAGACGACGACGATGACCAACTGGGTCAACCAGCTGAAGAAGGACTTCGCGAAGAAGATCTCCTACGCGGTCGGGTACGAGCCGGCGGCGACGACGTCGAGCACCGCAACGGCGACCACCACTGGCTGACGGGCTCGAGCAGTCCCTGCTCGAGCTCCAGCGCCTGACAGAGCGGCTGCGCCGCGACTGTCCCTGGGACCGGGAGCAGACCGCGCGGACGATCGTCCCGCACACGGTTGAGGAGGCGTACGAGGTCGCGCACGCGGCGCTTGCAGGCGACGACGCGAAGCTCGTCGACGAGCTCGGCGACCTGCTCTTTCAGGTCTACTTCCTGGCCCTTCTCCTCGAGGAGAAGGGCTCTGGCGATCTCGAGCAAGTGGCTCGCACGGTCCACGCGAAGCTCGTCCGCAGGCATCCGCACGTCTTCGGAGACGCTCAGGCGGACAGTGCGCACGCAGTGCGTGCGCACTGGGAGGACATCAAGCGGGAGCAGGAGGGCCGCGAGGGCGTCTTCCACGACGTTCCGGAGAACCTGCCCGGGCTGCTCTACGCGCGGAAGATCCAGCGCCGCGCGGCCGCCGCGAACTTCGAGTACCCGGATGCCGCCGGTGCGCTCGCCGACCTCGAGGACGAGCTGCGCGAGCTGAAGCACGAGCTGGCCGGGCGCGGCGAGCCGGCACCGGAGAGCGAGCCGGACCGCCGGCAGGCAGAGGAGCTCGGCGACCTGCTGTTCGCCTGCGTGAACGTCGCGCGCCGGCTCAACGTCGACCCCGAGCTCGAGCTACGGTCTGCGGCCGATCGCTTCCGCAACCGGGTGGAAATTGCTGAGTCGATTGCCGCCGCCGGCGGCGAGAATTGGAGCGAGCTGCCGCTCGAGCGACAGGATCACTATTTCGACCTCGCCAAGGAGAACTCCCCATGAGCCGTATCGCCGACGTCCGTGCCCGCCAGATCCTCGACTCGCGCGGCAACCCCACTGTCGAGGTGGATGTCGTCCTCAAGTCCGGTGCCCGCGGCCGCGCGGCCGTCCCGTCGGGCGCCTCGACCGGCGTCCACGAGGCGGTCGAGCTCCGCGACGGCGGCGACGCGTTCGGCGGCAAGGGCGTGACCAAGGCGGTCGCCCACGCGGGCGGCGAGATCGCCGACGCGGTGCGCGGCCTGAAGGGGGACGAGCAGGAGGCGCTCGACCAGGCGCTGATCGACCTCGACGGCACGCCGAACAAGGGCCGCCTGGGCGCGAACGCCATCCTCGGCGTCTCGCTCGCGGTGGCGAAGGCGGCCGCCGCGGAGGCGGGACGCCCGCTCTACCGCTACCTCGGCGGCAAGAGCGCGAAGACGCTGCCCGTTCCGATGCTGAACGTGATCAACGGCGGTGTGCACGCCGCCAACTCGATCGACTTGCAGGAGTTCATGCTCGTACCGGTCGGCGCGGACTCGTTTGCCGGCGCGCTCCAGATCGCGGCGGAGGTCTACCACTCGCTGCAGAAGGTGCTGAAGGAGAAGGGGCTGGCGACCGCGGTGGGCGACGAGGGCGGCTTCGCACCCGACCTGCCGACGAGCGAGGCGGCGATCGAGGCGATCCTCGAGGCGGCCGAGCGGGCGGGTCACCGCGAGAACGTCGCGCTCGCGCTCGACCCGGCGTCGAGCGAGTTCTTCTCCGACGGCGTCTACCACTTCGAAGGCCGCGATGCGCAACCCGCAGAGATGGCCGACTTCTACGCCGGGCTCGTCGAGCGCTTCCCGATCGTGTCGCTCGAGGATGGCAACGCCGAGGACGACTGGGACGGCTGGAAGAAGACGACCGAGCTGCTCGGCAAGCGGATCCAGCTCGTCGGCGACGACATCTTCGTCACCAACCCGGAGCGGCTGCAGCTCGGGATCGAGCGTGGCGTCGCCAACTCGATCCTGATCAAGGTGAACCAGATCGGCACCCTCACCGAGACGATCGCGGCAGTGAAGCTCGCGCACGACAACGGCTACACCGCGGTGATCTCGCATCGGTCGGGAGAGACCGAGGACTCGACGATCGCCGACCTGGCCGTCGCCCTCGGCGCAGGGCAGATCAAGACCGGCGCCCCCGCGCGCTCCGAGCGGGTGGCGAAGTACAACCAGCTCCTCAGGATTGAAGAAGAGCTTGGTGGACGCGCCCTCTATCCCGGTTGGGATGCTTTCCCCCGTTCCAAGCAATAGTCGGATGTAGATCCGCGACCAGGTCGCCGGAGGCGACCTGGTCGCAGCCGTTTGCGCCACCCGTACACTGGGCTCCATGATCTCGGCGCGCCGGACGAAGATCGTGGCGACGCTCGGTCCCTCGTCGGGGACGCCGGAGCAGTTGCGCCCGCTCGTGGCGGCGGGCATGGACGCGGCGCGGCTCAACCTCTCGCACGGCTCGCACGAGGAGCATGCGGAGCGGGCCTGGTTCGTCCGCGAGGTCGCCGCCGAGCTCGGCCGGCCGATCGCCCTGATCGCCGACCTGCAGGGGCCGAAGCTGCGAATCGGCGACCTGCCCGAGCCGGTCGTCCTGCGCACGGGCGAAGAGGTGGTCGTCTGCGCGGAGGACGCGGCCTCCGACGGCGAGCTGCCGGTCGCGCCGGCCGTGATCGGCGAGGTGCTCGCACCCGGGCACGACGTGCTGATCGACGACGGGCTCGTGCGGCTCCGCGTCGACGAGGTGGAGAACGGTCGCGCCCGTTGCGCCGTCGTCGTCGGCGGCAAGGTCTCCTCGCACAAGGGCGTCAACCTGCCCGGGATCCCGATCCCGATCCCGTCGCTCACGGCGAAGGACCACGTCGACCTCGAGTTCGCGCTCGAGCTCGGCGTCGACTACGTCGCGCTGTCGTTCGTCCGCTCGGCGACCGACGTGCGCGAGTTGCGCAAGCTCATCGAGCAATCCGGGCGCACACGCACGTGATCGCGAAGATCGAGAAGGCGGAGGCGATCGAGTTGCTCGACGACGTTCTCGGCGAGGCGGACGCGGTGATGGTCGCGCGCGGCGACCTCGGCGTCGAGATCGGCCCGGCGCTCGTGCCGCTCCTCCAGAAGCGGATCATCCTCAAGGCGCTCGAGCGCGGGAAGCCGGTGATCACCGCCACGCAGATGCTCGAGTCGATGGTGCACTCCGCCGAGCCGACCCGCGCGGAGGCGAGCGACGTCGCCAACGCGATCCTCGACGGCACCTCCGCCGTCATGCTCTCGGGCGAGACCGCGGTCGGCGAGTACCCGGTCCTGGCCGTCTCCTTCATGGACCGGATCGCGTGCGCCGTCGAGCCGAGCATGGGCTACCGGCACGAGCTGCCCGAGGCGAACGACGACCCGACGATCGGCGGCGCGATGTCGAATGCCGCGTGCGACCTCGCCGAGGCGCTGCGCGCGCGGGCGATCCTCGTGCCGACGTTCACGGGCCGCACCGCCTCTGCGGTCGCCCGCCTGCGCCCGCGGCGTCCGATCGTCGCGCTCACGCACGTGGACTGGGCGATCCGGCAGCTCGCGCTCGAGTGGGGCGTGACGCCGCTGCTCATTCCCGAGTGCCAGGACGTCGAGGATCTCTGGAGCAGGTCGATCGCCGCCGCCCGCGACGCCGGCCTCGTCTCCGCAGGGGACCGCGTCGTCATCACCGCGGGGACCGCGGTGAACATCCCCGGCTCCACCAACGTCATCAAGGTGGACATCGCCTAGCCAACGGCCGCGACCTGGTCGCGACGTCGCGACCAGGTCGCAGTTGGAGACGTGAAGGACGGCGCCCCGTCAGAGCGAACCCCGCGAGAGTGCCTCGCAAGAGCCGCCGCACTCCGAGGGGGAGCGTCCTCCGCCGCTGGCTGGCGGTGGGAGCGCTCGTACTCGTCGCGTTGCTCTACTACCGGCCGCTGAGGGCGTACGTCGACGCGCGCGGCGAGCTGAGCCAGAAGCGGGCGGTCGTGCACAAGCTCCAGGAGGAGAAGGCGACCCTCGAGCGCAGGCTGGGAGCGTCCACCTCGCCCGCCACGCTTGCCCGCGAGGCGCGCGCGCTCGGCTACGTGCGCCCGGGCGAGCACCTGATCATCGTCAAGGGCATTCCGGAGTGGCGCAAGCGGGAGCGCGGTAGCCTGGCGCCCCGTGGACACTGACGCCGACCGCGCCGCCGTCGCCCGCCAGATCGGCCGCGAGCCGCGCGCGTTCCGACGCGTCGCGCTCCGCTGCCCCTTCGGTCTGCCGGCCGTGACCGAGCAGAGCCCGTACGACCCGGACGGCGAGCCGTTCCCGACCACGTACTACCTGACCTGCCGCCACCTCGTCGCCGCCGTCTCGCGTCTCGAGGCGGCCGGCGGGGTGGAGCGGTGGACGGACGCCGTCGCCGCCGACCCGGAGCTTGCGGCGAGCCGCGCGCGGGCAGACGCCGAGCAGCGGCGCGTCCGCCGCGAGCTCGCCGCCGGCGAGACCGGCTGCGACCGCGGCGCCTCGCTCGACCTCGGTGTCGGCGGCGCCGGGCGCGGCGGCTCGCTCAAGTGCCTGCACGCGCACGCTGCCTTCGCGCTCGCCCGCCCGGGCTACGAGCTCGGCGAGCGGATCGTCGCCGAGCTGACGCCGCTCTGGCCGGATCGCTGCTGCGGCGGCAGCTAGTGTCGCGCGCATGGCCGCCGACGCACTCGAGCTGACCCGGCACGAATGGGAGGACGGTCACCGCCGCCTGGAGGCGGCGCGCGGCGACCCTCGCCGCTACCACGTCCTCGTCGGGCAGGTCGAGCTCATCACCAACGGGCTCCGGAAGCACGTCGGCCAGACGTACACCCTGGCCCAGCTCGCCGCCGCCTACGGCGACGCCGAGCGCTGGGCGCGCGAGCTCGTCGAGGAGCAGGCACCGTCGCCCGGCTGGCCCCGCGACCTCGCGCTCGTGCTCGCCGCTGCCTTCCACGCCTACCAGCGCGGCGCCGCCGACTACCTGTCGTGATCCGCTGGCTGCTCGGCATCGTGTCCGTCGCCGTCGCGTTCGCGGCCGGCGTCGCCCTCGGCGAAGCGCTCCACGACAACCCGAAGCCCGGCGTGACGGTCACGACCGTCCGCACGATCCATCCGTAGCCTATCCTGCTGAAAGCTGCCGAAAGCTCTCGGCAGCCTCAGCGCCGATGGCACAAAGAGAAGACAGCGACTGGCTGACCCTGGGGCAGGCCGCCCGGTTCCTCGGCGTGGCCCAGAGCACGATCCGGAAGTGGTCGGATGAGAACCGCGTGCCCGCCTTCTACACGCCCGGCGGCCACCGGCGCTTCCGGCGCGCCGACCTCGAGACGTTCCTCGGCCGCTCGCGCCCGCGAGGGCGGCCGAAGGGGGGCCCGCTCGTGCTGATCGTCGACGACGACGAGCGGATGCGCGAGCTCGTGCGCGTCAACCTCGAGCTCGAGGGCTACACCGTCGCCGAGGCCGGCAGCGCCGAAGCCGGGCTCGCCGCGATCGAGCAGGCCGCGCCGGCGCTCGTGCTCGTCGACGTGATGATGCCGCACGTCGACGGCTGGGAGCTGCTGCGCCGGATTCGGGACCGGTACGGAGCGGGTGCGTTCCCGGTGGTCATGTTCAGCAGCAAGGAGGACGAGGAGGCGAAGGCGGCCGCGCGGGGTGCCCAGGCGTTCATCGGCCGGCCCTTCGACACGCATGCAGCTCCTCGACCAGGTAAAGCGGCTGGTTCCGGCCTGACCGCCTTCGACCGCCACCTCGAGCGCTGGGTCGTCCACCACCGGTGGCACCCGGTCGACGAGGTGTTCGTCTGGCTCTCGCGGATCGGCACGTGGGGTGCGGTCTGGCTCGTGCTCGCGCTGCTGCTCGCCGCGGCCCTGCGCCGCCCGCGGCTGTTCCTGCTCGTCGCGCTCGCGGACGGGATCGGCGACGGCCTTGCGTCCCTGCTGCAGTGGGCGACCGGCGTGAAACGGCCGCCGCTCCGCTACGCGCAGCCGGAGCCGCTCGTGCACGTGCCGCACACCGGCTCCTTTCCGTCCGGCCACACGACGGTGAGCTTCGCGTGCGCCACCGTGCTGGCCGCGGCCGTGCCGCGGGCGGCGCCGCTCTTCTTCCTGCTCGCGCTGGCGATCGGGTTCTCGCGCGTCTACGTCGGCGTGCACTGGCCGCTCGACGTGCTCGGCGGGATCGTGCTCGGGACGGCTACAGCTCTTCTGCTGCTCGCAGGAGCCCGGCGATTATCAGCACGACGGCCGAGATCAGGCTGATGAAGATCCCGATCCCGCGGCCGGCCGTGTCGAAGAACGTGTCGGGGATCGAGATGATCCTGATCAGCACGAAGATCGTTGCCAGCGAGCCGAACGCGACGAGCACGAGGCTCTCGGGCACGGTCGCCGGGAGCTCGATCCCCGCCTCGCGCAGCGCTTCGAGAATCAGCGTCGCCAGGCCGATGAAGAAGACGAGCTTGCCGAGGGCGCCGGTGTGCCAGCCGGTGACAGAGAGGGTCAGCCCGTCCGTCTGGCTGCCGGCGTACCAGTCGGTGAACGCGGAGATCGCGAGCACGAGCCCGGAGATCCAGGCGAGCCGTTCACCCCAGTAGCCCGGCACGAGCGGTCGCGCGGCAGGGCGGGGCGCCGGCGGGCCCGGCAGCGGCGGCGGCATCGGCTCCGGCGTCTGCACAGCGCCAGTATGAGCGAACTCGGGGGCCTACAGTCCGAAGAGCCGCTGGATCTCGTGCCAGCTGCCGACGACGAAGGCGACGGCGAGCGCGAGCAGCACCACGAGCACGATGTAGAAGCGGTAGCCCGCCAGGCGGCTCTCCTGGCGTCGCAGCACGCGGGCGTGCCGGAGCGCGCGGTGGTACCGGTAGCGAAGCTCGATCGCAGTCGGATCGAGCGGGGCGTCGTCGTCCGGCGCCGCCTGCTCCCTGGGCATGGGCTGGGCCACGGACGGATTCTAGTGCCCTTCCGGGCGCAATACTGGGCCGGTGCCGGTGCTGGAGCTGCTGCGGGGCGAGCGGGACCTCGTCCGGGTCGGGCACCGCGGCGCGGCTGCGTTGGCCGGCGAGAACAGCCTCGCCGCCGTCGAGGCGGCCGCCGCCGCGGGCGTGGACGCGGTCGAGCTCGACGTCCTGCGCCGCCCAGACGGAGTGCTCGTGCTCGCCCACGGCCCCGAGCTGCCGCCGCACGCGCCGCCGCTCGACGACGCGCTCGCCCTCGTGGCCCGGCTCGGCCTCGCCGTCCAGATCGACGTCAAGCTGCCGGGGCTCGAGGCCGGCGTCGTCGCGGCGCTCCGCCGTCACGACCTGTTCGAGCGCAGCTTCGTCAGCTCGTTCTCGCTGCCGGCCCTTCTCGGGTTCGCCGCCGCGGCGCCCGAGCTGCCGCGCTCGTTCACCTACCCGGAGGACCGGCTCGGCGTCTCCGAGCGGCGGCTGCTGCGGCCGCTGCTCGTGCCCGGGCTTGCCGTCCTCCGCACGCTGGTCCCGCGGCGCCTGCCGGGCTGGCTGCGGGCCGCCGGGGCGAGCGCGGCGACGCTCAACGCCGGTGTCGTCAGCCGGGCGGCGGTCGACGTCTGCCATGCGCTCGGCGCGGCCGTCTACGTCTGGACGGTGAACGACCCTGCACTCGTTCGAACCCTGCTCGAAACGGGGCTCGACGGTATCATCAGCGACGATCCGCGGATCCTCACGCCTGGGTCGTAAATGGTGAAACGCGCCGGAATCCTCCTCACGCTCCTCGTCGCCTGCGCGCTTGCGGGCGTCCTGGCCGCCTCGGTGCTCGCCGACACGTCGCCCGGCGATCCGGGCGCGACCGCCAGCTCGACCGAGACGACGGCGACGATCGCCGACGGTGTCGTCCTCGGCGGCATCGCGGTGGGCGGGATGCCCGGGGACACCGCCGTCCAGGCGCTGCAGACGCGGTACGCGCGCCCGGTTGTGCTTCGCCTCGGGCACCTGAAGCTCAAGGTCGCCCCCGCCGACCTCGGCGTCGACGTCCCCGCCGACGCCGCCGTGGCCCGGGCGCTCACGGTCGCGCCCGACACGACGCTCGGCCTGCGCGCGACGGTGAACGTGCCCGCCGTGAAGGCGTACGTGGCTCGGTTGGCCGACCGCTACGACCGCAAGCCCGTCGACGCCCGCCTGCTCCTCCGCGGCCTCAGGCCGTACGTCACCAAGGCGAAGCCCGGGCTCGTGATCGACAGGGCCCCGACGGTGCTGGCCCTCCGGACCGCGCTCGCCCAGAGCACCGGCGCCCCGGTGCGCGTCGTGCTCCACCGCCCGAGGCCGTCCGTGACCTCGAGCTCGATCGGTCCCGTGATCGTGATCCGGCGCGGCACGAATCTGCTCAGCCTGTACCGGGGCGTGAAGCTCGTCCGGCAGTTCCACGTCGCCACCGGGCAGGCGATCTACCCGACGCCGCTCGGCCGCTTCCAGATCGTCGTCAAGTGGAAGAACCCGTGGTGGTATCCGCCCAACGACCCGTGGGCGGCCGGCGAGAAGCCGACGCCGCCGGGGCCGGGGAACCCGCTCGGAACGCGCTGGATGGGGATCTCCTCGCCGGGGGTCGGCATCCACGGCACGCCCGAGTCGGGCTCGATCGGCTACTCGCTGTCGCACGGCTGCATCCGCATGCTCATCCCGCAGGCGGAATGGCTGTTCGACCGCGTGAACGTCGGCACCCCCGTCTTCATCGTCAGCGCCTGATGCGCAGCCTCAAGCTCACGGGGCAGATCGCTGCGGTCGCAGCGGTCGGCGTCCTGCTCGGCGTGCTCGTGTGGCGTTTCACCCACGCGCCGCCGGCGAGCTACACCGGCGGCCCCGCTCCGCTCTTCTCGGCCCGGCTGCTCGACGGCAACGGCTCGCTGAAGCTGGCCTCGCTGCGCGGCAAGCCGGTCGTGCTCAACTTCTTCCAGTCTTCGTGCGAGCCGTGCAAGGCGGAGTCGAAGGTGCTCGAGGCGGCGTATCGCCGCTACCGGAGCGAGGGCGTCGTCTTCGTCGGCGTCGACTTCCAGGACGCGGTCGGGGACGCCCGCCGCTTCGTCCGCGTCCACGGGATCACCTATCCCGTGATCCGGGACTCAGGCGACCTCGTCGACCGCTACGGACTGATCGGCACACCGGAGACGTTCTTCATCGACCGGCGCGGCCGGCTCGCCAGCAACCCGATCCAGGGCACGGTCGTGAACCAGGCCAAGGCGTTCGAGGACGGCATCCGGGCGGCGATGAACTCGTGAGCCGCGCCTTTCGACTCGGGGGCCAGGCGCTCGCCCTCGCCGCCGTGGTCGCGCTGCTGGGGCTGCTCGTCTGGAAGCTCACCCATCAGGAGCACGCGCCGAAGGTCGGCGCGCCGGCGCCGAACTTCTCGCTGCGGCGGCTCGAGGGCGGCGGCACGCTCGACCTCGAGGCGCTGCGGGGCAAGCCCGTCGTGCTGAACTTCTGGGCGTCCTGGTGCGGCCCGTGCAAGTCGGAGGCCGCCGTGCTCGAGCGGAGCTACCGGCGCTACAGCGCGCAGGGCGTCGTCTTCGTCGGCGTCGACTTCCACGACGTCACCTCGGACGCACGCCGCTTCGTCCTCGCGCACGGACTCAGCTTCCCGATGGTGCAGGACGGCTCCGGCGAGGTGACGCAGAACCGCTACGGGATCAGCCAGGTGCCGGAGACGTACGTCGTCGACCGGCGCGGGCGGATCGTGCTGCACATCCGCGGGCCCGTCAACGCGTCGGCGTTCGCGGGCGAGTTCCAGCGCGGCGTCGAGAAGGCGCTCCGGTCGTGATCCTTCGCGCCGCCGCGGTCGTCGTCGCGGCGCTCGCCCTCGCCGGGCCGGCGGCCGCGGCGTGCGCGCACCAGCGCACGTCGCTCACGTACCTCGAGGGCCAGATCATGTGCCCGACGTGCCACACGACGCTCGACCAGTCGGACGCTGCGGCCGCGCAGCGGATCAAGGCGTACATCCAGAAGCGGATCGACGAGTGCGCGACCGCCGGGCAGATCAAGTCGGAGCTCGTGGCGAACTTCGGCGCAGGCATCCTCGCGGAGCCGACGCACAGCGGATTCGACCTGCTCGCGTGGTGGCTGCCGCTTGGCGGCGTCATCCTCGGCGCCGGCCTGCTCGCGCTCGGCGTCTGGCGCTGGAGCCGCACGCGCGAGCCTGACGCGCCGGCCACCGGTGGGCCAGCGCTGAACGGGAAGCCCACCGCTCAGCTCGACCCGGAGACCGAGCGGCGGCTCGACGAGCTGCTCGCAAAGATGGAGTGATGGGCGCACGCCTGCCGATCGCCTTCCTCGCCGGCTTCGTGTCGGTGATCACGCCGTGCGTGCTCCCGCTCGTGCCCGGCTATCTGTCTGCGCTCTCCAGCGTCGAGGCGGGACGGCTCGGGCACCAGGGCACCGTGCGGCGCGTCGTCGTCGCGAGCATCCCGTTCATCCTCGGCTTCACGGCCGTCTTCGTCGTCCTCGGCGCGGGCGCGGCGGCGATCGGGAAGGCGGTGACGCCGACCGCACAGGCGGACGTCGCCGGCTTCGTGCTCGTCGTCCTCGGCCTCGCGTTCGTCGGGCTGCTGCCCGTCCCGGAACGGGTGCTCGCGCCCGGGCTGCTCTCCGGTGCGCGCCGTCGCGGCTCGGGGGCGCTGCTCGGCGGTGCGTTCGCGGTCTGCGCCGCGCCGTGCATCGGCGTCGTGCTCGCCTCGGTGCTCGTGCTCGCGAGCGGCACGGGGACGGTGCTCAAGGGCGCCGCGCTCCTCGCCGCGTACGCGCTCGGCCTCGGCGCGGCGTTCATCGCCGCGGGCATCGCGTTCGCGCGCGCGATGGGCGCGTTCCGCTGGCTGCGCGACCGCTACACGCTCATCCAGGTGGCGAGCGGCGTGACGCTCGTCGCGCTCGGGCTGCTCCTCTTCTTCCACCGCGACTGGTGGCTGCACGTCGCGCTGAACCGCGCGCTCGACTACGTCGGGCTGACGAAGCCGTAAGCAACGGCAGCGACCAGGTCGCGACCTAGTCGCGACCTGGTCGCAGTCGTTCAGAGACGCGGCGGCTCGAGCTTCAGCGATCCCTGCGCGACGGTCTCCCGGGCCGCCTCCACCTGCATCAACACGCCCGCCACGTCGACGCCGCGGTGCGACGGCGCGAACGCCCCGAGCCGGCGCGTCGCCTTCTCGAGCTGCCGCGCCGCCCCGACCGGGTTCCCGCGGCCCGCTTGATACCACGCGACCGCCACGTGGACGAGTCCCTGGTAGAAGTCCCGCTCGTCCGCCGGCGCTGCGCGCCAGGCGAGCTCGAGCTCCTCGTGCGCCTCGAAGAAGCCTCCGGCCCGGATGAGCGACAGCCCGGCAGCGAGCCGGTTCCCGGTCATGCGGGCCGACGCTACTTGAGCAGGCTGCAGGCCCGCCATTACGCTTACCGGATGGCAACGATCCTGCTCTGTGGGGTCGACCTGTTCTTTCGGGGAAAGCTCGAGGCGCTCCTGCCCGAGCATCGTCTGATCACGGTCGACCACACCGAGAGCCCCGATCTCGTGATCGCGGACATCTCGCGCATCGATCCGGAGGAGGTCTCGGACACGTATCCGGACGTGCCGATCCTCGGTTACACGAACCACACCGACACCTCCGGCCTGCGGGCCGCCCACGCGGCCGGCTTCGACCAGGTGGTCGCGAAGTCCGCTCTCGTCGAGCGCTGCAGGGAGCTCGTGGACGAGCTCACCCCATCGGGTTGAGGGCCTGCGGCTTTACCCGCAGGCTCCGGCGGGGCTCCTCGGTAAAGTAGTCGCCGTGACCTACATCATCGCGGAACCCTGTATCGACATCAAAGACCGGTCGTGCGTCGACGTCTGCCCCGTGGACTGCATCCACGAGGCCGACCGGATCCTCGTCATCGACCCGGAAGAGTGCATCGACTGCGGCGCCTGCGAGCCCGAGTGCCCGGTGGAGGCGATCTTCCCCGAGGACGCGCTGCCGGACAAGTGGAACGCCTTCGTCGAGATCAACTACGCCTTCCCCAAGGGCATGGGCGCCGTGAACGAGCTCACCGAGAAGTACGCGGTCGAGAACGACGTCCACAACGAGCCGATCGAGTAGCGCTCCTAGTCGCCCGCGAGGTACACGCACAGGCGTGTGTCCCGCGGCAGGGGAGAGGGGGCGATCTTCGTGACGCGTAGCGCCACGCCGTCCTCGTGGACCGTGTCGCCGACGGCGGGGAGGTCGCCTTCCCGCTCGCGCAGCTCGTAGCCGGACGTCCTCCAGACGAAGACGAGATGCTCGCTGCCCATCTCGAGGCCGATCCTACTCGGCGGTCGCGTACGTCGGCAGCGCGAGACGCATCGTCGTTCCGGTGTCCGTCTGCTCGACGGAGATCGACGCGCCGAGCGTGCGCGCCCGCTCCTCCAGCACCTCGATCGAGCGCCGCCGGCGCTCCCCGGGAGCATCGTCGCTGATCGTCGCCTCGAGCGTGTCCGGCCGCGCCTGGGTGACGCGAACCGAGAACGTTCGCGGCGGGCCGCGCCGGATCGCGCCTTCCAACGCCTCGCGCACGATCTGGTACAGGGCAGCCTGCGCCCGCTCGCCGAGCGCCTCCGCCAGGGCGGTGTCGATCTCGACGTGGATCCCGTGCTCCATGCCGCGGTCCTGGAGCAGCGCGTTGACGGCCGTGCCGAAGCCGTGGTCGCGCAGCACCACCGGTTCGAGGTTGAAGGAGAGGTCGCGCAGCTCGCCGATCGTCACGCGGGTGCGCGCGAGCGCCTTGTCGAGCACGTCGACCGCCTGCTGGGTGTTGCCGCGCGAGACGAGGTCGCAGCGTGGCGTCGAGCATCAGGGCGACGCCCGAGAGCGACTGCACGGGCCCGTCGTGCAGGAAGAGCGCGATCCGCCGCCGCTCGTCCTGCTCGGCGGCGAGGACCTGCTCGGTCAGCTCGCGGCGGGCAGAATCGTCTGCCACGGGCACCTAGTCGATGATCGACTCGCGGAGCGCGATCGCGACCGCGTGCGTGCGCGTGTCGGCTTCGAGCTTGGCGAGGATGTGCCGCACGTGGCTCTTCACCGTCTCCTGGCTGATGAAGAGCTTCGTCGCCACATCCGCGTTCGACATGCCGTCTGCGAGCAGCTGCAGGATCTCCCGCTCGCGCCCGGTGAGCATGTCGTCCTTGTCCTTGCCGGTGAGGAACGCCGGCATCAGCGCCGGGTCGACGTAGCCCTCACCGCCGGCCACCTTCTCGATCGCGCGCAGCAGCGTCGCGTGCGGCGCCTCCTTGAGGATGTACCCCTTCGCGCCGGACTCGAGTCCGCGGCTGAGCAGGCTGCGCTCGCTGTACGCGGTGAAGATGAGGACGGCGCTGTCGGGCACCTTCTCCATCAGCAGCTTCGTCGCCTCGAGCCCGTCCATGCCCGGCATGCGCACGTCCATGATCACGACGTCGGGACGGCGGCGCTCCGCGAGCGCGACCGCGCTCTCGCCGTCGCCGGCCTCGCCGATGACGCGGATGTGCGGCGCCCGCGAGAGCGACAGGCGCAGGCCTTCGCGTACCACCTCGTGGTCGTCGACGATCAGACAGGTGATCTCGGATATCGCCACGGACCACGGATTGTATTCGGCGGGCTCGACGGTAGCGCCCAGACGTGCCCCCAAGTCCATCCGACGACCGTTTCCGCCCTTGCGACCCCGCTAGACGGCGAGCCGCATCTGCTCCGGGTCGGCCGGCGGCTCGAGCCGCACGGGCCGCCGGTCGCGGACGCCCGCCGCGCGTGCGAGCTCGCGCACCTTCTCGCGGACGGGGTTCGCCCGCTCGGCCGGGAGATAGGCGCGCCGCTCGTAGAGGCGCTCGTAGCGGGGCAGCAGCTCCGGCCAGTCGCGCTCGAGCGCGCCGAGGAAGTGCTCTTTCGTGCCGGGCTTGAGATGGAGGAGGTTCGCCCACACGCCGGTGGCGCCGGCTGCCCGCGCGGCGCGCACCACCTCGGCGAGCAGCTCCGGCCGGTCGCTCAGCCCGGGCAGGATCGGCGCCATGCCGACGCCGACGTCGAGCCCCGCCTTGACGAGCTCCTGGAGCGCGCGCAGACGTTGGTGCGGCGGCGCGGTCCCGGGCTCCGTCGTGCGCCACACGTCCGGGTCGAGGGTCGGGATCGAGAAGGTCACGCCCACGGTCGTGCGGCGCGCGGCCCGCGTGAGCACGTCGAGGTCGCGGAGGATGAGCGGCCCGCGCGTGATGATCGAGAACGGGCTCGCCGCCTCGGCGAGCGCCTCGATGCACGCGCGCGTCAGCCGGTAGCGGCCCTCGGCGGGCTGGTACGGATCGGTGGCGGCGCCGATCGCGATCTCCTCCCGCTGCCACGACGGCCGCGCGAGCTCGCGCCGGAGCACCGCCGCGACGTTCGTCTTCACCCGGATGCTCGTGCCGTAGCGGTCGTCGGCAGGCCGGTCGGCGCGCGCCTCGAACGCCCGCACGTAACAGAACGTGCAGCGGTGGGCGCAGCCCATGTACGGGTTCAGGGACCAGCCGAAGGGCATCCCCTGCACACGGTTGAGCGCAGAGCGGCACGGCTCTTCGCGATACTCGACACGCATCCGGTGCGCAATTCTATCGAACATACGTTCGCAACTCCAGTCGAGCTCGAGCCGGGCATCCTGCGGCTGACGCTCCCGCTGCCGACCGGGCCGCGGCACGTGCACTGCTACCTGCTGCGCGGCGACGACGGCTGGACGCTCGTCGACACCGGCCTCGGCCTGATGGAGACGCCCTGGCCCGAGATCCTCGCGCAGCTCGACGGGCCGGTCGCACGGATCTTCATCACGCACATGCACCCGGATCACGTCGGCGGCGCCGAGGCGGCGGCCCAGGCGACCGGAGCGCCCGTGCTCCAGGGCCGGCTCGACTACGCGCAGTGCGAGCGCGTCTGGGGGTCGCCCGACTGGCCCGAGCAGATCGCCGAGTGGTTCCTCCTGCACGGTGTGCCGGCACACGTCGCCGAGGAGCTGATCGAGTCCGGCCACGTCTTCGCCGACTTCGTCCAGTTCGCCTGGAACCCACAGCTCGTCGAGCCGGGAGACGAGGTGGACGGCTGGCGCGTGCTCGCGACGCCCGGGCATGCCGACGGGCACCTCTGCCTCTACCGCGACGGCGTGCTCATCGCCGGCGACCACCTGCTCGCGCCGATCACGCCGGCGATCGGGCTCTACCCGGAGAGCAGGCTCGACCCGCTCGGCGACTACGTCGGGGCGCTGCACCGCGTCGCCGAGCTGGCGCCGCGCGTCTCCTACGGCGGGCACGGCGGCACCGTGGAGGATCCGCCTGCCCGCGCCCACGCGATCGTCGCGCATCACGAGCAGCGGCTGGACCAGACCGAGGCCGCGCTCGGCGCCGGGCCGCGCAGCGGCTTCGACGTCTCGCACGACCTCTTCGGCATCGACCTGCCCCCGATCCACCGCCGCTTCGCCGTCGCGGAGACGCTGTCGCACCTCGAGCGGCTCGTCGTGCTCGGACGTGCGGTGAAGGCCGAGGACGACCGCAGCGTCGCCTATACTGCGACGTAGCCGGTGGACGAAATACCGCCTAGTACCTGCGCCCCATTTGGGGTGGGGGCGTGACTCTCTTCCTGGAACTCCTCGGCGTGGCGGCGCTGATCCTGCTGAACGCGTTCTTCGTGGCCGCCGAATACGGGCTCGTCACGGCGCGGCGGACGAGGATCATCGAGCTGCACCACCAGGGCGACCGCCGCGCGCGCAACGTGCTCCGGATCACGGGCGACCCGCCGCGCTTCATCGCGGCGATGCAGCTCGGCGTCACGCTCACCTCGCTGGGTATCGGCGCGCTCGGCGAGCACACGCTCTCGAACGCGTTCGACCCGTGGATGGCGACTGCGCTCGCGATCGCGCTCGCCTACCTGATCCTGACCTTCTTCCACGTCGTGATCGGCGAGCTCGTGCCGAAAGGCGTCGCGCTCAGCCATTCGGAGGGGACGGCGCTGTGGGCCTCCGCGCCGGTGCGGGCGTTCTTCACCATCGCCAGGCCGATCATCTGGGTGCTGCAGATGTCGACCGAGCTCGTGCTGGGAGCGCTCGGGCAGGCGCCGCCCGGGATCCGGACCGACGGGCACTCCGAGGCGGAGCTGCGGATGCTCCTCACCCGCTCGACCGAGCAGGGGGAGATCGAGCAGGAAGAGCGCCAGATGATCGACAAGGTCTTCGACTTCGCCGACAAGGACGCCGCCGAGGTGATGGTCGCGCGTCCCGACGTCGTGGCGCTGTCGGTCGGCCTGCCACCGGACGAGGCGCTGGCCACGGTGCTCGACTCGCCGTACACGCGCTACCCCGTCTACCGGGAGACGCTCGACGACATCATCGGCGTCCTGCACGTGCGCGACCTCTTCTCGGCGATCTACGACCGGGGCCTCGCGAACGTCCGGCTCGACGAGCTGCTGCGGTCCGCCTACGTCGTCCCCGAGACGAAGGACCTCGCCTCGCTCCTGCAGGAGTTCAAGCGCACGAAGAATCACTTCGCCGTCGTCGTCGACGAATACGGCGCGATGGTCGGAGTGTGCACGCTCGAGGACCTGCTGGAGGAGATCGTCGGCGAGATCGAGGACGAGTTCGACGTCCCCGACGAGCAGATCGTCCAGGTCGACGACGACACGTGGCGGCTCGACGGCATGTTCCCGATCGACGAGTTCAACGAGCGCTTCAACACCGAGCTGCCCGAAGAGGACTACCACACCGTTGCGGGCTTCGTGTTCGGCCAGCTCGGCCGTGCGCCGGCCCCCGGCGACGACATCTCCTACGACGGCATGCGCTTCGACGTGCTCGAGGTCGAGGGCAACCGCATCGAGCGGATGGCGGTCACGTTCCTGGAGCGCCGGCAGCCGCCGCAGAGCGACGAGGACCTCCTGTCGGCCACCGACGACGACGAGCTCGAGTAGGCGCCGCCGGCGCTGGACCCGTAAGCTGCACCATGGCTTCGCAGGGCGCCCCGCCAGAGCTCGTAGGTCCTCCCGGGCGGGGAGCGGGCAGGAGCCTGCTCGCCGCACTCGTGGGCTTCGAGGTGCTGCTCTACGCGGCGGTCGGCCTGCTGCTTGCGGCCGCCGCGGTGCTCGTGCTCGCCGGCAGCGTGCACGAGCTCGCGCACGGGGTCTCGGCCCGGCAGGGCGCCGTCGGCATCGCCGTCAACCTGCTCGACCGTGTCCTCCTGACGCTGATCATCGCGGAGCTCCTGTACACGCTCCGCTTCGTGTTGCGCACGCACGAGATCGCCGTCGAGCCGTTTCTGTTCATCGGCCTGATCGCCGTCGTCCGGCGGATCCTGATCGTCACGGCGCAGTTCGAGCGGCCTCCGGCCGGCGGGAGGGCGCTCACGAACCTCCTGCTCGAGCTGGGGCTGCTCGGGTTCCTCGCGTTCGCGCTCTCCCTGGCCGTCTTCCTCGTACGGCGCGGCCGGCCCGGCGCTGCCGACTCGTAGAAACGGTCACCCGCTGAGCGTGAGCGGCTCGATCGCGCCTGCGCGGATCGTCCAGGCTCCGAGCGCGTCCTCGCGCACGGAGTAGATCAGGTACGGCCTCCCCTCCCAGTGGCCGATGTTCTCCACGTCGGTCCGGGAGGGGCGCGCCGGCGCCGAGAGGTGCGAATGGAAGACGGCGAGCTCGTAGCCCTCGTCCTCGAGGAACCACAGCTCGGGGTCGACCTCCAATTCGAACCGGTACGGGGACGCTGCCCCGTTGCGCCCCGGGTGATAGCTCTCCGCCACTCCGTCACGAAGGGCGAGAAGCCCGCAGGCCTCGTTGGGCTGCTCCTCGAGCGAATGCTCGACGAGTGCCCGGCGCAAAGCGGCGGGCACGGTCACCACCACAACGTCCCCTCCATCGACTCTTGCGCCCCTTCCTGCCAAAACGCGGCGCTCAGGTATTTCCAGCCGCCGTCGGGGAGGACGCAGACGACGACGCCCTCGTCGAGCTCGGCCGCGAGCTTCTGCGCCACGTGCACGACCGCGCCGGAGGAGACGCCCGAGAAGATGCCCTCGCGGTCGAGCAGCGCGCGCACGGCCGTCACCGACTCGTCGTTCGAGACGAGCACCTTCCGGTCGAGCTTGGAGACGTCGAGGATCGGCGGCACGTAGCCGTCCTCGAGCGAGCGCAGGCCCATCACGAGGTCGCCCGGCAGCGGCTCGGCCGCTGCGACGACGACGTCCGGGAAGCTCTCGCGCAGGCGCTCGCCGGTGCCCATCAGCGTGCCGCCCGTGCCGAGGCCGGCGACGAGCACGTCGACGCGGTCGAGCGCCTCGGCGATCTCCGTGCCCGTGCCGTCGTAGTGCGCGCGCGGGTTGGCGGGGTTCGCGTACTGGAACGGCATGAAGTAGCGCGGCTCCCGCTCCGCCAGCTCGAGCGCGAGCCGGACCGCGCCGTTCGAGCCCTCCGCGGCGGGCGAGTCGACGATCTTCGCGCCGTAGAGCCGCAGCAGCAGCCGCCGCTCCTCGGTCGCGTTCTCGGGCAGCACCACGGTCAGCGGGTAGCCCTTCAGCTTCGCGATCAGCGCGAGCGAGATGCCCGTGTTCCCGCTCGTCGGCTCGAGCAGCTCGCGGCCGGGCAGGAGCTCGCCCGACGCCTCGGCCGCCTCGATCATCGCCTTGGCGACGCGGTCCTTGATCGAGCCCGTCGGATTCTGGCCCTCGAGCTTCGCGTAGAGGCGCACCGACGCCTTCGGCGACATGCGCCGCAACTCGACGAGCGGGGTGTGTCCGACGAGGTCGAGAAGGCTCTGGACGACGACGCTGCTACGCACCGCCGGCCATGGCGGGGAGCAGGATCACGGTGTTGCCGTCGTTCACCGGCGTGTCGAGACCGTCGAGCGTGCGCACGTCCTCGCCTTCGACGTAGACGTTCACGAACGGCGCGATCTCGTCGTCCTCCACGAGCTGGGCGCGGAGGCCGGGGAACCGCTGCATCAGGTCGTCGAGCAGCTCGCGGACGGTGCCGCCTGCGGCGTGCACCTGCCGCTCGCCGCCGGTCTCGCTGCGCAGCGTGGGCGGAATGCGAACGGTCTTCATGCGTGCGTCGGCCTCCCTTGGCAGAACTCCACGTAGTCGATGTACTCCGTGATCGTCGGATGCTCGCCGCACACCGGGCAGTCCGGATCGCGGCGGAGCGACACCTCGCTGAACTCGGTCGAGAGAGCGTCGAAGAGGAGGAGCCGCCCGGCGAGCGAGTCGCCGATGCCGAGCACGAGCTTGAGCGCCTCGCTCGCCTGGAGCGAGCCGATGATCCCGGGCAGCACGCCGAGGACGCCGCCCTCGGCGCAGCTCGGGGCGAGGTCGGGGGGCGGCGGCTGCGGGAACAGGCAGCGGTAGCACGGGCCCTGGTGCGGCTTGAACACCGTCACCTGGCCCTCGAAGCGGTAGATCGAGCCGTGCACGACCGGGATGTCGTGCCAGACGGAGGCGTCGTTGACGAGGTAGCGCGTGGGGAAGTTGTCGGCGCCGTCCACGATCACGTCCCAGCCGTCGCCGAGGATGCGGTCGACGTTCTCGGAGCTGAGGCGCTCGAGATACGGGATCACCTCGACGTCCGGGTTGAGCGCCTCGATCGTCCGCTTCGCCGACTCGGCCTTCCACTCGCCGAGCGTCTGGGTCGAATGCGCGATCTGGCGCTGGAGGTTCGTCTCGTCGACGCGGTCGTCGTCGACGATGCCGAGCTTCCCGACCCCCGCTGCCGCGAGGTAGAGCGCGGCCGGCGAGCCGAGGCCGCCGGCGCCGACGAGCAGGATGCGCGAGGCGAGCAGCTTCAGCTGCCCCTGCTCGCCCACCTCGGGGATGAGGATGTGGCGGCTGTAGCGCTGGCGCTTCGCAGCGTCGAGCGAACGGGGGAGCTCGGTCGGGAAGCCGTTGCGCTTCCAGTCGGTGAAGCCGCCCGCGAGCGAGACGACGTTCTCGTAGCCGAGCTCGTCGAGCGTCTTCGCTGCGAAGGCGGAGCGGGTGCCGCCGGCGCAGTAGAGGATCACCGGCCGCGAGCGGTCGGGCGCCGCCTGCTCGATGCGGGACTCGAGGTAGCCGCGCGGCACGTGCACCGCGCCGGGGACGTGCCCCTCGTTCCACTCGTCGCGCTCGCGGATGTCGACGAGCAGCGGCGGCTCGCCGGAGGCGAGGAGCTCGTGGGCGCGGTGTGCGTCCACCTCCTCGATCTCGGCGCGTACCTGCTGCAGCAACTCGCGATAGCTCGGCATGACTTTCCGGAATATAGCGGTACGGCGCAGGGCTACGCCGCTGCGGCTACCCTCGCGGCGGATGAGCGCGCGCACGAGGGTCTTCGCAGCGGTCGCGCTCGCAGCGACGGCGGCCGCCGCGGGAGTGGTGGGGGTGACGCTGCTCCAGACGCGCGGCGAGCACACGACCGCGCCCGGAGCCGTCGGCGCGCCGCGCAAGGGGGCGCCGCCGCTCGAGCTCGACTTCGGCGTCCGCAACGACGCCGAGACGCGTGCGCTCGTCCGCGCCGCGAGCCTCTACAACCACGGCCACCGGGCCCAGGCGGCGCCCATCTTCGCGCGCTACCGGTCGCTCGAGGCGCAGATCGGCTCCGCCTTCGCCTCCTGGCCGGGCCACGCCCTCGACGACCTGAAACGGATCGTCTCGGCCCACCCGCAGAGCGCGCTCGCCGAGCTGCACCTCGGCTGGGCGTACCTCTGGTCGGGCCGGAACGCCGATGCGGCCGCCGCGTGGACGCGCGCGATCCAGGTGCAGCCCGACTCCCCGGCTGCCGTCGACGCCGACACGGAGCTGCACTACCCGGCGATCGCTCCGGGACTGCCGATCGTCATCAGCCCGCTCAGCCCGCCGCCCGCGGTCGCCAAGCTGCCCGCCGCCCAGGAGCTCGCCGCGCTTGCCCGCGCCGCCGCCCGGCCCGACGCGCGCGCCAAGCTCCTCTACGGGCTCGCGCTCTGGCACCTGGAGCGCCCGGTCTCGGCCGAGCGGCAGTTCCGCCGGGCGGCGGCGCTCTCGCCCCACGACCCGCTGGCGCAGACGCTCGCCGCCGTCGGCTCCTTCTCGAAGGCCAAGCCGGTGACAGCCTTTTCGCGGCTCGGCCCGCTGACCGGGGTCTTCCCGAAGGCCGCGGTCGTCCGGTTCCACCTCGGGATCCTGCTCATCTGGACGCGCCAGCCCAAGAAAGGGGAGCAGCAGCTCCGGCTCGCAATTGCGGACAACCCGAAGTCGATCTACGCGAACCAAGCGAGGGCGCTGCTGGTGGAGATCGCCAAGAATGGGACCAGGTAGCTTGCAGATGAGCCGTTCGGCCTATGGCGTGGTGTCCGACCTGCATGGCACAGTGCGGAATCTTTCGTCGTCCTTTGCGGTACAAGCAGTAGGGGGAGGCAAGTGAGCGCAGGGGTGGAGGGGCGAGCCGTCCGCGAAGTCGCCGACGTCCTCGACACGGATGAAGCGCGTGGACTGCTCGAGTCGGCTCAACTGTCCGGCTCGTTGAACGCCGACGAGATCGCGGTCGCCCTCGACGAGCTCGATCTCGACGCGGGACAGATCGACGACTTCTACCGCACGCTCGAAGAGATGCAGATCGACGTCGTCGGCGTCGCAGCCGCGGAGATCGAGGCCGAGGAGAAGGAGGAGCGCGCCGAAGCAGAAGCGCGGGAGATCTCCACGGATTCGCTGCAGCTCTTCCTCAAGGACATCGGCAAGGTCGACCTGCTCACCGCGGCGCAGGAAGTGGAGCTGGCGAAGCGGATCGAGCGCGGCGACCACGGGGCGAAGCAGGAGATGGTCGAGGCGAACCTTCGTCTCGTCGTGTCGATCGCCAAGCGCTACCGCAACCAGGGCCTGCCGTTCCTCGACCTGATCCAGGAAGGCACGATCGGCCTCGTGCGCGCGGCGGAGAAATTCGACTACCGCAAGGGCTTCAAGTTCTCGACGTACGCGACGTGGTGGATCCGGCAGGCCGTCGCGCGTGCGCTCGCCGACAAGGCGCGCACGATCCGCATGCCGGTGCATGTCGTCGAGAAGCTGAACAAGATCGTCCGCAGCGAGCGCAAGCTGCGCGCCGAGCTCTGTCGCGAGCCGACACCGTTCGAGATCGCGATCGACCTCGACCTGCCGCTCGACGAGGTGGAGCAGATCATGCGCAGCGCGCAGACGCCGGTATCGCTCGAGAAGCCGGTCGGCGACGAGGAGGAATCCGAGTTCGGGCACTTCCTCACCGACGAGAACGTTCCCCTCCCGGACGAGGCTGCCGAAGTGGCGATGCGCAGGGAGACGCTGCGCAAGATCCTCTCGACGCTGTCGCATCGCGAGCGCCGCGTGCTCGAGCTCCGCTACGGCCTCGACGGCGAGCACCCGCGCACGCTCGACGAGGTGGGGCGGACGTTCAACGTCACGCGCGAGCGAATTCGCCAGATCGAGAACCAGTCGCTGAAGAAGCTGCGCGCGCTCGCGGACGCGCACAGCCTCAAAGACGTGGCGTAACGAAACGGCCGCGACCAGGTCGCCTACGGCGACCAGGTCGCAGTTGTCGACGCAACGAACATCTCGACCGCCGCGCGGATCCCCGCGGCATCGAGACCATGCGCGGAGCGATGCTCTGCCGGCGTGCCGTAGTGCCTGAACTCCGCGTTCGGCACGCCGAGGGCGAGCAGCCGGTGCGGCGTGTCGCGCAGGGCGGCGGAGACCTCCGCCGCCGACGTCCCGGCGAGATAGGGCTCCACGAGCACGACGTCGGTACTGCGGACGGCGGCGCGCAGGCGGGCGGCGTCGAACGGCCTCACCGCCGTCAGGTAGGCCACCGTCGCGTCGAGGTCGGCGGTCGCCTCGAGCACCGGGTCGAGGGACGGGCCGACGGCGAGCACGAACGGCGCCCCGTCCGGGCCGCGGCGCAGCACGGTCGGGCCGCCGGCCTCGACTGGGCCCGCGTTCGCCTCCTGCGAGAGCCGGATGTAGACGCGGTCGTCGCCGGCGAGCGCACGGCGGAACGACCGGTCGAGCTCGTCGGCGTGGCCGGGGACCTCGATCGTCCAGCCGGGCAGCGCGGCGAGCGCGGCGACGTCCTCGGGCGCCTGGTGCGTCCTCCCGGCGAGGGACGCGTCGTACGAGGCGCCGGTGCTGACGAGCACCGCCCCGAGATCCTGGTGGCCCAGGTCGAGCTTGATCTGCTCGTACGGCCGCTCGACGAGGAACGGCGTGTACGAGTGCACGACCGGCCGCATCCCCTCGAGCGCCAGCCCGGCCGCGACGCCGATCATCAGCTGCTCGCGGATGCCGACGTTGAACATGCGCGGATGCCCCGGCATCTCGGCCACGCCGATCTCGGCGAAGACCATCGCCACGCGCGGATCGTCCTCGAGCGCATCGGCCGCGAGCCGGTAGAAGCGGTCGCGCATCGCAGTCACCGGCGCACCGCGGCGACGACGACGTGCGGCGCGGCGGCCGTTCGCAAGGCGAACGCGCGCTCGAGCGCGTCGTGATCGCGGCCGTCGGCGCGCGCGCTCGTCCAGCCTTCCAGCTCGAACCGTTGCTCGATCCCGCCGGGCCAGTGATACGTCGAGCTGTGGTTGTCGACCACGACCGTGGCGAGCGAGGCGAGGCCGATCCGGCCGGCCCATTGCACGGCCTCCCAGTTGCTGCCCTCGTCGAGCTCGCCGTCGCCGACGAGGCAGTAGACGTTCCGGCCGGCGAGCGCGGCGCCGACGGCGATCGGCAGCCCGTGCCCGAGCGAGCCGCTCGAGATGGCCACCCCGGGCGCCAGCAGGCGATCCGGGTGGTAGCCGAGCGGGGAGTGGAAGCTGCCGAAGCCCGGCAGCGCCTCGGCCGGGATCAGGCCCTTCGCGGCGAGCACCGCGTAGTACGCGGTCGGGCCGTGCCCCTTCGAGAGCAGGAAGCGGTCGTCCGGGCCGAGCACCCGGTCGTAGAGGGTCCAGAGCACGTCGAGGGTGGAGAGCGAGCTCCAGTCGTGCTTCTCGTCGCCGGTCAGCAGGGTCAGGAGCGCCGGCAGGTCGTCGTAGCCGAGAGCCGTCGCAGTCGCCATGTCGACACCGTAGAACTTCAACTAATGTTCAAGTCAAGTGCCCATGAACATGACCATCGGCGAGCTCTCGGCGCGCAGCGGCGTCTCGCAGTCCGCGCTGCGCTTCTACGAGCGGCAGGGCCTGATCGAAGCGGCCCGCACCGACGGCAACCAGCGCCGCTACCACGGCACCACGCTGCGCAAGGTCGCGCTGATCCAGGCCGGCAAGACGGCCGGCATCCCGCTCGAGCGGATCCGCGAGGCGCTGGGCACGCTGCCCGACGGCCGGGCTCCGACGAAGCGCGACTGGGACCGCCTCTCACGGAGCTGGCGCCGCGAGCTCGACGAGCGGATCGAGACGCTGCAGTCGATCCGTGGCCGGCTGACCACGTGCATCGGCTGCGGCTGCCTCTCCTTGAAGACGTGCAGCCTGCTCAACCCCGCCGACGAAGCGGGTGCCCTCGGCGGCGGCGCGCACTACTTGCGTAGAGTCTCCCCCCGTGGACGAGATCTGGCGTAGCGAGCTGAGCGAATTCATCGCCATCCCTTCGGTGAGCGCCGACCCGGAGTTCCGCGAGGACGTGAAGCGTGCAGGCGAATGGGTCTGCGAGCGGATCCGGCAGATCGGCGGAACCGCCGAGCTGACGCCGTTCGGCGAGAAGGAGCTCGCACTCGGTGAGATCCCGGCCTCGAGCGACCCGGCGAGCGCGCCGACCATCCTCTGCTACGGGCATTTCGACGTGCAGCCGCCGGCGCCGCTCGACCTGTGGGAGAGCGATCCGTTCGAGCTGTCGATCCGCGACGAGTGGGCCTACGCGCGCGGCATCACCGACGACAAGGGTCAGGTCTTCATCCTGCTCAAGGCGGCGCAGAAGCTCGTCGAGGCGAACGCGCTGCCCGTCAACCTGCGCTTCGCGTGCGACGGCGAAGAGGAGATCGGCGGCCACACGATCGTCGACTACCTCGCCGTCGACGACCGCGGCGCGAATGCGGCGATCATCTTCGACGGCGGGATGCTGCGGATGGACGTGCCGGTGTTCGATCTCGCGACCCGCGGCCTGATCGCGTTCGACGTCAAGGTGTCGACCGGCGAGCGTGACCTGCACTCGGGGATGTACGGCGGCGCGGCGCTGAACGCCATCCACGTGCTCATGCGTTGCTTCGAGTCCGTGCTGGCCGGCCCGGACGGGCGGCTGCCCGAGCCGCTGCGCGCGGGCATCGTCGCGCCGACGCGCGAGGAGCTCGGCGCCTGGGCGGAGCTGCCGCCGGGCTCGGACGAGCTCCGTGGCCAGGGCGCGCGGCCGCTGGACGCCCGCGCCGAGGACGAGTTCTACATCCGCACCTGGGCGGAGCCCTCGGCGGACGTGAACGGGATCCTCGGCGGCAAGCCGGGGCTGCGGAACACGACGCTCTCCGTGCACGCCTCCGGCGAGTTCACCGTCCGGCTTGCGCCCGGCCAGGACGTGGACACGATCGGCGCGGCGGCGGAGCAGCTCGTTCGCGCGGCCGCGCCCGACAGCGCCGAGGTCGACGTGCGCTGGTCCGGGTCCGCACCGGGGCGCGTCGATCCGTCCGCGCCGGCGATCCAGCTCGGGCTGCAGGCGTTCGAGCAGGTGCTCGGCGTGAAGCCGCTGCTCGTCCGCTCCGGCGGGACGCTGCCGATCATGCCGGCGCTCGAGCGCAAGGGAGTCCCGACCATCCTCACCGGCTTCGGGCTCCCCGAGTCGAACGTGCACTCGCCGAACGAGAAGTTCCTCGTGCGCTACTTCGAGCAGGGCGTCGACACGGCGGCCGCGCTCTACACGGCGCTCGGCAACCTCCCGGCGTAGGCACCGCGCGCGTCCGAGCAGGCGCGCCCGCGGAGCCACTCCCGGCGCCGGCGTTCCGTCACAGAGTCGTGACGGTGTCTGGCACCAGGGGTTGAGGTTCGCGGCGCGGCAGCGCTCGGCGGACTGCCTGGAACCCTCAGTCGAGCTCTACGTCGTGGTGCCCGTGGTCGTGGCCGCACGGCAGCCACGCGTGCCCGAACTCGCGCATCGCGTCGATGATCGGCAGCAGCGAGGAGCCCTTCCCGGTCAGCTCGTACTCGACCCGCGGCGGCGACTCGGGGTAGCTGCGCCGCTCGAGGATGCCCTCGTGCTCGAGCACGCGCAGGCGCTCCGCGAGCGTGCGCGGGCTGATCCCGCTGCAGGAACGCTCGAGCTGCGAAAAGCGGCGCGGGCCTTCGGAGAGGTCGTGGACGAGCAGCGCCGTCCACTTGGCGCCGATGATCTCGGCGCAGGCCGCGACCGCGCAGGTCGACGACTCGTGGACGGCGTTCATCGTCCGGGCCATATACAAAGTGTAGCCCGTGTCCTAAATGCTGAACGGCGCCGGGCAGGCGTCGATCTTCGGAATCGAGAAGCGCGCGATCGTCCCGAACCCCTCCGCCGGCTTGCACGCCTGCGCGACGCCGGCGTCGCAGGCGACAGAGAGGAAGATGAACGCGTCCTCGATCGAGAAGCCGTGCTCGTCGACGAGCAGTTGCGCCGCCTCCTCGCAGACGAGCTGCAACGCGTCCGCATAGTCGTACGCGGTCGCATGCGGAAGCCAGCGGTCGGCCAGCTCCGTCACCGGCCAGCGGGCCTGCTTGCCCTTCAGCACGTCGAAGCGGATGTCGACTTCGCCGGCGATCTCGACGCCGGTGAAGCAGACCTCTCCGTCTCCCATCGAGGCGTGCATGTCGCCGACGGCGAACATCCCGCCGGGCTGCCGCACGGGGAAGAAGATGCGCGCGCCCTTCCCGTGCAGGTGGTCGTCCAGGTTGCCTCCGTGCTGCCCTGCCAGTCCGTTCGAGAGCTCCTCGCCGCCGGTGGCGACGCCGACGACGCCCACCATCGGCCGCAGCGGGAAGGAGATCCGCTCGTTCTGCAGGATCATCCCGTCCTTCACCTCGAACAGCCGCGTGAGCGGCTTCTGCACCTGGTCGATCAGCTGCCCGAAGCCGGGGATGAGCGTCGCCACGCCCCATTCGATCGGACGGATGTCGAGGATCTCCGCGATCAGCGAGTCGCCCGGCTCTGCGCCCCTGACCGCGACCGGGCCGGTGGCGCTGTTGATCCGCGACATGTCGATGCCGGTGACGAGGTCGTCCTCGCTGCGGATCTGCCCGGTGAAGCAGTCGTTCGTCTCGAACGTGACGGTCGTGCCGGGCTCGACCTCGAGCACCGGCTCGAGGTCGGGCCCGAACGACCAGATCACCTGGTCACGCGACAGGAAACTGTCCGGCGGCATCCGCTGGTGAGAGTGTCTCATCTTCGACGTAGACCCGCTCCATGCCGCGCAGCCGCTCCGGCCGCGTGATCGACAGCCAGACCGTGAGCACGATCCCGGCGACGATCCACCCGATCGCGATCCAGTTCGCGTACTTGATCGGGTAGGTGGGAACGAACTTGTAGTACTGGTGGTAGAGCGGGAAGAAGAAGAGCACGATCCCGCCGATCGGCAGCACGAGGTGCAGCAGCGGGTTGAACTCCGCGCGCCGCTTCACCCAGTACTCCCAGATCGCGCCGACGATCACGGCCAGGGTGGCGATCAGCGAGAAGCCGATCAGCGGCGCCGACGGGCCGGGCGCTGGGCAAGTCCGCGGCCACGATCAGGGCGCGCCCCGATGGGTGCGGCCGGACCGGGAGCGATTGTGTCAAGTACGACAAGGAGGCCTCTTGAACAATCTGCTCACCGTCGTCGGCTTCATCCTCGTCATCGCGGTCCTGGCGGTCTGCGCGTGGGCGTTCGTGCTCGCGCCGTTCGTCGTGCCGCGGCGGCACCTGCACCACTAGGGGGCTAGTCCCAGGGCGGGGGGTTGTGCACCCAGCGGCCGCCCAGCATCGTCGCGACCACGTGCACGTCGCGTAGCGCGTCGGGCTCGCACCCGAAGGGGTCGCGGTCGAGTACGACCAGGTCTGCGATCCGGCCGGGAAGCAGCGTGCCCCGCACATGCTCGTCATGCGAGAGCCACGCCGGCGCGACGCACGTCGCATGCAGTGCCTGGCCGACGGTGAGCGTCTCCTGCGGCCGCCACGCGGGCCGGTCGTCGGCCGTGCGCAGGACGCCGGCGAGGACGCCGGCCCACGGGTCGAGCTCCTCGATCGGCGCGTCCGAGCCGTTGACGAGCTGCGCGCCCGAATCGAGCAGCGTGCGGAACGCGTACGTGCCCTCCAGGCGGTCGCCCCAGAACCGTTCTGCGAGGTCGCGGTCGGACGGCGCGTGCGTGAACTGCGCGGAGACGGCGACGCCGATCTGCCCGAAGCGCGGCAGGTCCTCCGGCGCGACGCACTGGGCGTGCTCGATCCGCTGCCGCAGCCCGCGCGGCTGCCAGAGGTCGCGCGTCTGCTCGAACGCGTCGAGCGCCTCCCGGTTCGCGCGGTCGCCGATCGCGTGCACGCCGACCGGCCAGCCGGCCTCGGCGCCGGCGCGGACGATCTCCGCGAGCTCCTCGCCTTCCGTGAGCTGCACGCCGCTGCCGTCCAGCATCCACGCCGTCTGCGAACCGAGCGTGCCGTCCATGAACACCTTCAGGTAGCCGATGCGCAGGAGCGGCGAGCCGATGCCGCTGCGCACGCCGAGTGAGCGCAGCTCCGGGAGCTTCTCGTGCGGCACCGACTGCCAGACGCGCAGCGTGAGGCCGGCGCGCTCGTCGAGCCGCTGCCACAGTCCGGCCGCGCCGAGCCAGCCGTCCTTGTCGTGGACGCACGTGACGCCGCGGGCGTTCGCGAGCTTCACGCCGGCTCGCATCGCCTCGACGTACGCGTCGTCGGAGATCGTGACGTGCTGCTCCTTGAACCGCCACGCGGACTCCTCGCGCAGCACACCGGTCGGTTCCCCGTGCGCGTCCCGCTCGACCACGCCGCCCTTGACGTCGAGGTCGCCGCCGGCGAGGGCGAGCGCGGCCGAGTTGAGCCAGAGCGAGTGGTAGTCCTTCGCGACGAGCGCGGCGGGGCGCGCGCCCGTGACCGCGTCGAGGTCCTCCTTCGCGGGCTCCCGTCCGCCCGGCCAGTCGGCGCTCCGCCAGCCGTGCCCGCGCAGCCAGCGGCCCTCCGGCAGCGACGCGGCCGCCTCGCCCACGGCCGCGAGCGCCTCGTCGAGCGACGTGCAGCCGTCGAGCCGCACCTCGTCCTGCGCCATCGCCCAGGTGGGGAAGTGGACGTGCGAGTCGGTGAAGCCGGGGAGGACGCAGCGCCCGCCGAGGTCGACCGTCTCGGGGCTCGCCAGCGCAGTCTCGTGCGTGCCGACCGCGCCCGCGATGCGCTCGCCGGCGATCGCGAGCGCCCGCGCCTCGGGCAGCGACGCGTCTAGGGTGCGGACGATGCCGTTCCGGAGGATCATCGTTTCGAGCCTAACGGCTTCGGCTCGTGCTTCCATGAGCCCTGCGTGAACTGGCTCGGCGAGCACAAGCAGCGCCTTCTGTACGCGCTGGCGGCTGCGTCGTTGCTCGTGGCGCTCGGTGTGGGGACGCTCGGCGGGTTCCTGCTCCACCACGCCGCCGCCGTCGAGCGGCAGGCCCTCCGGACGCAGGAGCTCGCCGCCTCGCTCACCCGGCTGCACGGGTTCTGGCTGCGGCTCGACGCCGAGGGAGCGGCGGCGGAGGTCGTTACCGGCCGCAAGGACGCGCTCGCCGAGAGCTCGGCGGCGTTTCGAGACGTCCGCCGCTACGGCCGCGCCGAGGGCGACCGCATCGAGCCCGCCTATCTCGCCTACGTCGCCGGCTCGACCCGCGGATTCAGCCGGGCGACCGCGAGCGGCAGTATGCCCGCGCCGGCCGAGCAGGGCCGAGTCGATCGCCAGTTCGCCACTCTCACGTCGGTGGTCGCCGTCGAGAGCAGCCGCCTCGCACGCGATACACGCGTCACCAACCCGGAGGCGAGGCTCGTGCTGGTCGTCGCCGCCGTCGCGGCCGCGCTGCTCGTGGCGCTGCTCGTCTGGCAGTTCGAGCTGCAGCGGCGGGCGGGACGGATCGACCGCGACAACGCTGCGCGCTCCGAGGAGCTGAGCCGCCTCAGGGAGGAGTTCGTCGCAGCCGTCTCGCATGAGCTGCGAACGCCGCTGACGTCGATCATCGGCTACCTCGACCTGGTCGAAGACGATGCAGCGGGCAGGTTGACCGACGACCAGCAGACGTACCTGACGATCGTCCAGCGGAACGCCGGGCGGCTGAACGAGCTCGTCGGCGACCTGCTGCTCGTCGCAGAAACGGGCCGCGGCGAGCTCGCTCTCGACGTTCGCGAGGCCGATCTCGACGCACTGGCGGCAGACAGCGTCGAGTCTGCGCGCCCGATCGCGGACGCGAAGCAGATCGACCTGACGCTCAGCCTGGGAGCGACACGGCGCATCCAGGGCGACTCGTTCCGGCTGGAGCAGATGATGGACAACCTCCTCTCGAACGCGATCAAGTTCACGCCCGCGGGCGGGCGCATCGTCGTCCGGACGGCGTTCGAGGACGGCCACGCGGTCTTCGAGGTCACCGACAGCGGCCCCGGGATCTCGACCGCCGACCAGGCCCAGCTGTTCGAGCGCTTCTTCCGGACCCGCAGCACGGTCGACCAGGCGATCAGGGGCACCGGTCTCGGGCTGACGATCACGAAGGAGATCGTCGACGCCCACCACGGCTCGATCGCGGTGGAGAGCGCCGTCGGCGAGTACTCGACCTTCCGGGTGCGGCTCCCGGAGACGCAGGAGGCATTCGACGAAGGAGGCTGAGATGTTCGACCACGTCGGGCTGAACGTGCGGGACTACCAGAAGAGCAGGGCCTTCTACGAGCAGGCGCTCGCCCCGCTCGGCTACCGCGTCGTGATGGCGTTCGACGGGTGGAAGGGCGCCGGCTTCGGCACGAGCGACGACAAGCCGGAGTTCTGGATCATGGAGCGCGAGCCCTACGGCACCGCGACGCACGTCGCCTTCCATTGCGAAGACCGGGCGACCGTGGACGCCTTCCACGCGGCCGCGCTCGGGGCGGGCGGGAAGGACAACGGCCCGCCCGGGATCCGCGAGCACTACCACCCCACCTACTACGGGGCGTTCGTCCACGACCCGGACGGCAACAACGTGGAGGCGGTCTGCCACCGGCCGGAATGACTGCTTAACGACGTCGCCGGCCCAGAGAGCCGGCGACGTTCGTTTCTCCCGCGGAGGAGGAACTTGGGACGATCTTCGCTGCCCCGGGGCCGCCCGGCATCAGGCCGGCTGCTGAGCGCGGATCCGTGGTTTCCCGGATTTGCGAGGAAGCCGGCACGTCCTCGTGGCCGTTCCGCCCTTAGCGTCCCGGCATGACGCCCCGCGCCCCATCGTCCGCGGCCTCCTCTACCCTTCCTGCCGAGAGGAGGCCGCAGGAGCTGGACGAGCAGCACTTCGCAGAGATCGACGTCGCGATGCTCTACATCGAGGAGGCGCGTTCGCGCGCGGAGCGCGCGGTCGAGGCGCTGCGCAAGAGCGGCGCCGACGAGCACCTCGTCGAGGCGCTCGTCCGGGCCGAGGACGAGCTGAGCGAGGTCGCGCGCCGGCTGCGCCAGGGCACCCTCTTCGCCGTACCGAAGGAACAGCTGAGCCTGTAGGGCGGCCGTGCCGCCGTCCGAAGACGAGATCCGGCGGCGGCTCGCGGAGTTCGCCGCGCGCTGGGGCGGCTACCACGGGTCGGAGCGCGCCGAGGCGCAGACCTTCCTGAACGAGCTGCTCGCCTGCTACGGCGTCGACCGCCAGGCCGCGGGCGCGCGCTTCGAGGAGCACCGGGCCGGCGGATTCATGGACCTCTTCTGGCCGGGCGTCTGCATCGTCGAGATGAAGCGGCCGAGCGAGGTGAACCGGCTCGCCGAGCATCGTGAGCAGGCGCTCGGTACTGGCAGCAGTCCGGAACGCCGCGCTCCCCGGCGCCGCGCTACGTCGTGCTCTGCGCCTTCCACCGGTTCGAGATCTGGGAGCCCGGCGCCGTCTACACCGAGCCGCGCGCTCGTCCTCGACCTCGTCGACCTGCCGGACAACCTCGACGCGCTCAACTTCCTCGCCGGCCGGAACCCCGTGTTCGAAGGCGGCGGCGCGGACCTGACGCGCGAGGCGGTCGCGCTCGTGACGGATCTCTACTCAGCGGCTCCGCGAGCGCCGCGCCGCCGACCTCGACGTCCTCCGCGACTTCATCCTCCAGACGCGTCTGGGCGATGTTCGCCGAGGACCTTCATATGCTGCCGTCGCACGTCTTCACGCGCGTCGTGCAGGAGCTGGCGGCGGATCCCTCACGCTCGAGTGCGGACGACCTCGGACGGCTCTTCGAGTATCTCGCGACGCCAGGCGAGCGCCCTAGCCACGGGCTCTACGAAGGCACGCCGTACGCCAACGGATCGCTCTTCACGCGTCCCGCGCGTGTGCACCTCGAACCGGAGGAGCTCGAGCTGCTGGCCGTGCGGCGGGCGAATTCAACTGGCGGAAGGTCGAGCCGGCGATCTTCGGCGGGCTGCTCCAAGGCGCTCTCGGTCGCGAACGCCAGTGGGCTCTCGGCGCGCACTACACGGCAGAGGCGGACATCCTGAAGGTCGTCCTCCCGACCGTCGTCGAGCCGTGGCGCGAACGGATCGCCGCCTGCCGGACGCTCGCGGACGTCGAGGCGGCGCAGCACGACCTGATGCATTACGTCGTCCTTGACCCGGCATGCGGCTCCGGGAATTTCCTCTACGTCGCCTATCGCGAGTTGCGGCGGGTCGAGGCGGAGCTGCGCCGGCGCGCCGTCGACATGCGACGGAGCGGGGGCCTTCGCGAACAGCAGACGCTTGCCGTCTACTTCCCGCTCGCGAACATGAAGGGAATCGAGATCGAGCCGTTCGCGGTGCAGCTTGCCCGGGTGACACTCTGGATGGGGCATAAGTTGGCTGCCGACGAGCTCGGCCTTGACGAGACCGTAATGCCCCTTACTGACCTCTCGGGCATTCGCCGAGGCGATGCGCTACGCCTGGGATGGCCAGAGGCGGACGCGATTATCAGCAACCCGCCTTACCACGGATCGCAGCGTCTTCGCGGCGAGTTGGGTGACGATTACGTCGAGTGGCTGAGTCGCGAGTTCGGCATCGGTATCCGCGATTTCGCCGTCTACTGGTTCCGCAAGGCGCACGACCGTCTCGAACCCGGCGGCCGCGCGGGGATGGTCGGCACGAACTCCATCTCACAGGGCCGCGCGCGCGAAGTGACTCTCGCATGGATCGTCGCCAACAACGGCGTGATCACAAGCGCCGTTTCCTCGCAGGACTGGTCAGGCGAGGCCGCGGTTGATGTGTCGATCGTCAACTGGACCAAACAGCCGCCCCCGGCTCGAGGCCCTTTCGTCCTCGACGGCCAGGTCGTACCTGGGATCTCGGCGGCGCTTGCATCGGCCGACAGCGACGTTTCGTCGGCCACCAGGCTCTCGGCGAACAAGAAACGAGCGTTCCAAGGTCCGCAGCCTGTTGGCGAGGGGTTCGTCCTTGCAGTCAGCGAGGCCGAGGAGTTGATAGCAACGCCAGGCGCGGGGTATGCCGATGTTGTCCGTCCCTACCTGATCGGCGAAGACATCCTCCACACGCCGTCGCAAGCGCCATCACGGTACATCATCGACTTCGGAGCACGGACGTTGGAAGAGGCGATGGGTTACCCCGCCGCGCTCGAGATCGTTCGCGCGCGTGTGAAGCCGTTTCGTGACCGCAACCGCCGCTCGATCCGGCGCGAGAGGTGGTGGCTCCTCGGAGAGCTCGTACCAGCGATGCGTGCTGCTCTCGCGCAGCTTCCCCGCTATCTCGCGACGAGCGCTGTGGCCAAGCGATTCCAATTCGTCTGGTGCAACCGCTCTTGGTGTCCGAGCAATCGCACCATCGTGATCGCGCTGGCTCACGACTTCGACATCGGGGTCCTCGCCTCCTCGGCACACATTGCGTGGGCCCTGGAGCAAGGCGGGTCGTTCGAGGATCGCCCTCACTACACGCATACGTCGACGTTCGAAACGTTCGCGTGGCCGCAGCCCGCCGACCGCGAGCCGGTCGCCGACGCCGCACGGGCGATGGTCGCCCGCCGCTCCGAAATCTGCCTCGAGCGCCAGATCGGCCTGACCCAGCTGTACAACGAGGTCGACGACGGCGCCTATCGCGACCTCCACGACCTGCACGTCGCCCTCGACGAGTCGGTCGCCGCGGCCTACGGCTGGCCCGCCTCCGCCGCCCATGACCCCGCCGACTCGAATCGCCGCCTCCTCGAGCTGAACCGCGCCATCGCGGCCGGCGAGGTCGCGTACCATCCGTTCGACTGATGGCCTGGGACGAGCTGAGCGACGAGCAGCGCGAGATCCGAGACCTGGTCCGGACGCTCGCGCGCGAGCGGATCGCGCCGCGGGCGGCCGAGATCGACGAATCGCACGAGTTCCCCTGGGACGTCGTCGAGCTGTACCGCGAGAACGACATCTTCGGGCTCTTCCACGAGGAGCAGTACGGCGGGCTCGGCACCGGCGCGCTGCTGTCGCTCATCGCGATCGAGGAGATCTCGAAGGTCTGCGCGACGAGCGGCGCTGATCCTCGCCGTGCAGGAGCTCGGCTCGCTCGGGCTCAAGCTCGCCGGCAGCGACGAGCAGAAGCAGCGCTACCTGCCGAAGCTCGCAAGCGGCGAGTGGCTGTGCGCGTACGCGCTCACCGAGGCCGGCTCCGGCTCGGACTCGGCGGCGATGCGCTCGACCGCACGCCGCGACGGCAACGAGTACGTCCTCAACGGCTCGAAGCGGTTCATCACGAACGCGAGCGTCGCCAACCTCTACACGGTGTTCGCGAAGACCGATCCCGCGCAGGGGCACCATGGCATCTCGGCCTTCGTCGTCGAGGCGGATGCGCCCGGCTTCGAGGTGACGCGGCTCGAGCCGAAGATGGGGATCAGCGGCTCGACAACGGGCGAGCTCGCGTTCGACGACTGCCGCATTCCCGCGGACAACCTGCTCGGCGACGAGGGCGAGGGCTTCGCGATAGCGATGCGCATCCTCGACCGCTCGCGGCCCGGTGTCGCCGCGCAGGCGCTCGGGATCGCGCAGGGCGCGACCGACTACGCGCTCGAGTACGCGAAGACGCGCGAGACGATGGGGAAGCCGATCGCGCAGCACCAGCTGATCCAGGCGAAGCTCGCCGACATGGAGACGGAATGCGAGGCCGCGCGCGGGCTGCTCTACACGCTTCGGGCGGATGGTCGACGCCGGCGTCGACGGTCCCGAGCTGACGAAGGCGTCTGCCATGGCGAAGCTCAAGTGCGGCGACGTCGCGATGGCGGTCGCCACCGACGCGGTGCAGATCCTCGGCGGCTACGGCTACATCAAGGAGTACCCGGTCGAGCGCTTCATGCGCGACGCGAAGATCACGCAGATCTACGAGGGCACGCAGGAGATCCAGCGGCTCGTGATCGCCCGCGAGATGCTCAGGGAGAGCCGTGCGTTCCTGCTGGCGGGGGCTCCATGAGACTCGACGGCATCCATCACGTGACCTGCATCACCGGCGACGCGCCGCAGAACGTGCGCTTCTACACGGGCACGCTCGGCCTGCGGCTCGTGAAGAAGTCCGTCAACCAGGACGACCCGACCGTCTACCACCTGTTCTACGCGGACGAGCAGGGCAGCGCCGGCTCCGACATCACCTTCTTCGAGTATCCGGGCGCGGCGTCCGGGCCGCGCCGGCTGCGGGCATGGTGCATACGGTCGTCTGGCGCGTCGGTTCGGCGGAGGCGCTCGACTTCTGGGCTGCTCGGCTCGGCGTCGAACGGGACGGCGACGTCGTCCGCTTCGCCGACCCGGAGGGGCTCGCGCACGAGCTCGTCGTCGCGCACGTCGCCGACGAGCCGCTGATCGCGGACCATCCCGAGATCCCGCGCGAGCTCGCGCTGCAGGGCTTCGAGGGCGTGCGCGCGTATGCGCGCAACCCGGAGCTGCGCACGGCGCCGTTCCTCGAGGCGCTCGGCTTCGAGCGCGGCGGGCGGCGCTGGGAGACGCGCGGCGGGTCTCGCGGCGGCTGGATCGAGTACGAGGACGCGCCCGGCGAGCCCGGCGTCCCCGGCGCCGGCACCGTCCATCACGTCGCGTGGGCCTCGACGCTGGAGGATCACGAGGCCTGGCAGCGCCGCGTCGCGGAGGCGGGCGGGCGGCCGACGCCGGTCATCGACCGCTTCTGGTTCCGCTCGATCTACTTCCGCGAGCCGAGCGGCGTCCTGTTCGAGATCGCGACGCTCGGCCCCGGCTTCGGCACCGACGAGGACATGGCGCATCTCGGCGAGAAGCTGATCCTCCCGCCGGACTTCGAGCGCCTGCGCGAGCAGGTCGAGCCGATCCTCACGCCGCTGCCGGACCCGCGCGCCGGGTGGCCGGTCGCGCCGCGCGCCTGACGTTTCCTTTCGCGCCTCCACAGGCTAGGGTCTTCCCCTTCGGGCCCACGAGAGGAGGAGCGATGCGCAAGACGGTCACGATGCTCACCCTGTCGGCGCTCGTCGCAGTGGCGCTCACCGCGGCCGGGACCGCCGGGGCGAGCCGGCAGGCGGCCCGGGCGGCGGCCTTCAGCTACTGCGACGACCCGACCTTCCCGCCGATGGAGTCGACGACGACGGCCGGCAAGCCGGTCGGCTTCGACATCGACATGGCGGCCGCGATCGGGAAGCAGATGGGAGGGACGGCCACCTTCGTGCACACGGCGTTCTCCGGCCTCCTGCCGGCGCTCGGCGCCAAGAAGTGCGACGTCGTCATCTCCGGGATCTTCGTCACGCCGGACCGCACGAAGCAGTTCCCCGCGGTGGCGTACATGCACTCCCACCGCGCCCTGCTCGTCGCCGGCGGAAACCCGAAGCACATCACCTCGGTGGCCGGCCTCAAGGGAATGCACGTCGCGGTTCAGTCGGGGACGAAGTACGAGGCCTTCCTCAAGTCGAAGCAGAAGTCGCTCGGCTTCACGCTCCAGAGCTACCCGGGCGACACGGACGCGATCGCGCAGATCCTGCTCGGCCGCGCGGACGCGGTGCTCACGCAGGACACCGAGGGTGCGTACCAGATGCAGCAGCATCCGGGCAAGATCGCGATCGGCTACCTGTTCCCGGACAGCGACACCTTCGGGATCTACTACCGGAAGGGTGACGCGATCGGCGCGAAGATGAAGGCCGCGATCAAGGCGCTCAAGGCGAACGGCACGATGGCGAAGATCGCAGCGAAATATCACGTTCCCGCGGGCGACGTGAAGTAGGCCCGGCGGGCGCGTGCTCGCGAGCTTCGATTCGCATACGTTCTGGGGAGCGCTCACCTCCGGCCCGTACTGGAGGGGGGCGCTCCTCGCCATCGGCCTGACCGGGGCGACGATGGTGACGGGGATCATCGTCGGCTTCTTCCTCGCGCTCGGACGCTCGAGCCGGCGTCGCTGGGTGCGGAGCGTCGTCCTCTTCTACAACTGGGTGTTCCGGGCGACGCCGACCCTGCTCCAGCTGATCTTCGTCTGGGACGCGCTGCCGCAGCTCTGGCCGGTCTTCGCCGGCTCGTGGTTCACGCCGTTCCTCGCAGCCTGGGTGGCCCTCTCGCTCAACGAGGCCGCGTACATGGCGGAGATCATCCGGGCCGGCCTGCTCTCGGTCGACCCGGGCCAGGAGCTCGCCGGCCGCGCGCTCGGGATGACCCGCCGCCAGATCTTGCGGCGTGTCGTCGTGCCCCAGGCGGTGCGGATCGTGATTCCCCCGTCCGCGAACGAGTTCATCACCGTCCTCAAGCTGACGAGCCTCGCGTCGGTGATCTCCGTGCACGAGCTGCTCACAGCGGCGAACGAGGACGCCTCCGTGAAGTTCCAGTTCGCCGAGGTCTACCTCGCAGCGCTCGTCTACTACCTCGTGATCGTCTCGATCCTCATGGTGCTCCAGGGCCGGCTCGAGCGGCGGTTCACGTGGACCTCGGGTCGCCGCCGCCGCGTCCCCGCGACCCTCCCCGCCGTCTCCCACGACGCACGCTGATGGCGGACGTCGTCCTCAGAGCCGAGGAGCTGCACAAGCGCTACGGCGAGCTCGAGGTGCTGAAGGGCGTCACGTTCGAGGTCGACCGCGGCCAGGTGAAGGTGATCATCGGCCCCTCCGGCTCGGGCAAGTCGACGCTGCTGCGCTGCCTCGCGATGCTCGAGCCGCCGGACGCGGGCCACGTCTACCTCGAGACCGAGCAGCTCACCGCGCTGTCCGAGAAGGCACTCGCGCCGCACCGCTCCGAGGTCGGCATGGTCTTTCAGCGCTTCAACCTCTTCCAGAACATGAACGCTCTCGACAACGTGATGTGCGGACTCGTCGAGGTGCGGAGGCTCGCGAAGAAGGACGCGCAGGAGCGCGCGCTCGAGTTCCTCGCCCGCGTCGGGCTCGCCGACAAGGCGCACCAGTACCCGGAAGAGCTGTCCGGCGGCCAGCAGCAGCGCGTCGCGATCGCGCGCGCGCTCGTGATGCGCCCGAAGGCGATGCTGTTCGACGAGCCGACCTCTGCGCTCGACGTCGAGCTCGTGCGCGAGGTGCTCGACGTGATGGAGTCGCTCGCACGAGAAGGGATGACGATGGTCGTCGTCTCGCACGAGCTCCGGTTCGCGCATCACGTCGCGAGCTCGGTACTGATGATGGACGAAGGGCGCATCGTCGAGGAGGCGCCGCCGGACGAGTTCTTCTCGTCGCCGCGGGAGGAGCGGACGCGACGATTCCTCTCGCTCGTCGAATGAAGGTGCTCGTTCTCGGGGAGCGGTTCCCGCCGGAGGCGCTCGCCGGTCTCGACGTCGTGTACGAACCGGCGGACGACGTCGCTGCGATCCTGACGACGCCGCGCGGGCCGGTCGGCGCGGAGCTGATCGCGCAGCTGCCGGCGCTGCGGATCGTCACGACGGCGAGCGTCGGCTTCGACCACGTGGACGTCGACGCGGCTCGAGCGCGCGGCATCGTTGTGCGCAGCGTCCCCGACTACTGCACGGAAGAGGTGGCCGACCACACGCTCGCGTTCCTGTTCGCGCTGCTGCGCGGCATCGTCGCGCTGGACCGCGTGGTCGCGGCGGGCGGCTGGGACGCGCGGGCAGCCGGCCCGCTGCGCACCCTCGGCGGGCTCCGCGTCGGGATCGTCGGTCACGGCAGGATCGGCGGAGCCGTGTCGCGGCGCCTGCACGCACTCGGTGCGGAGGTTTGGGCGAACGACATCGTCGAGATCCGCCGCGACGGCGTGCGTGAGGCGCCGCTGGACGAGCTGCTCCGTGAGTGCGATGCCGTGACGCTGCACGTGCCGCTGACGCCGCTGACGCAGGGGCTGATCGGCGCTCGTGAGCTCGCGCTCATGCGCCCGGACGCGTTCCTCCTCAACACCGCGCGCGGTCCGGTTGTCGACGTAGACGCGGTCGTCGACGCGCTCCGCGCCGGACGGCTCGCGGGCGCCGCGCTCGACGTGCTTCCACAGGAGCCACCGTTCGCGCCGCCCTCCGCGCCGAACCTGATCGTGACGTCGCACGCGGCGTACTACAGCGAAGCCGCGGAACGGCGTGCGACCGCGACCGCGGTCGCCGCGCTACGCGAGGCGCTCTCCTAGGACCCCGGATGCGGCAGAGACGAGGTGTCGACCACCTCGAAGTCGGCGCCGGTGATCCGGCCGAGTGTATGCAGGTCGTCGTTCGACCAGTGCGGGCTCGGAGCGCCGCCGATGTACCAGTTCGAGCCGTTGTCGGCGACGATCATCCCGTACGTCTTCAGCGCCTGGAGGACGATCCGCGCCTGGCGGGGGAAGCCGGAGATGTCGACGCTCGCCTTCAGGCGCACGCGCAGGCCCATCGGCGGCAGCGACGGGTCGTCCGAGCTCGACGCGTAGTGGCGGGCGGGATAGACGAACGCGCGCCGTGTGTGCTCGACGGTGAAGCGCAGCGCGTGGTTGATCACACCGCGCGCGACCTCGTCGTACCGGGCGAGCCCCGGGAAGATCGGCAGGCCCGCCGCGTCGGCGGACGTCCACCCGGCCGGACGGAGCTTGTTCGAGCGCAGGCTCCAGATCGCGCCGGAGCCGGCCTTCCAGCCTCCGCCCGCCTTCGGGTAGAGCGCGTACAGCTCGTAGAGCTTGCACGCGTCCTTGTCGAGCAGGAGCGCGTGCCGGTCGCCGGTCGAGGCCTTGCCGCCCTCGATGTGCACCGTCTTCGGAATGGGATACGGGCCCTTGTCCGATTCGTCGGCGTAGTCGAAGGAGACGCGCGCCCGCGGTGTCGACTTCGAGACGACGTCGAACGGGATTCCGATCGGCCCGCCGTCCCAGAGGCCGGAGCCGAAGTCGGGGTGCAGACCGGTGGAGACCCCGATCGTCGCGATCAGTTGCGCCGAGTCGGCGGCGACCGGCAGCGAGTCGACGCGCTCGTTCCATGCGTTGTTCGCCGGGAAGATTGTGCAGTGCGGCGCTCCCGGAAGCGGCAGCGCACGCGCCGCCGCACCGCCGAGGACGAGTGCGGCGGCGATGCAGACGAGCGGCGGCAGGAGGCGGCGCGGCGTGGTCACCGCCCGCATCGTGCCTCACGCGCCCGCTGCGCGTATCCCCTGTTCGGGCTTTTGCGCGGGCAGCGTCACCGTGACGCTCGTGCCCTCGCCCTCCCGGCTCTCGAGGGAGATCGAGCCGCCGTGCTGCTCGACGAGCGCACGGCAGATCGCGAGCCCGAGTCCGGTACCGGGGATCGCCCGCGCCGTCGCCGTGCTCGCGCGGAAGAAGCGCGAGAAGATCTGCCCCTGCTCGTCCGACGCGATGCCGATGCCGGTGTCGGCGACCGCGCACGTCGCCGTGTCGCCGTGGGACGCGACCGAGACCGTCACCGAGCCGGCGTCTTCGCTGAATTTCACCGCGTTCGAGACGAGGTTGTCGAGCACCTGCGTGAGCCGGCGGGGGTCGCCGCTGATCGGCGACGGACGATCGCTGACGAGCTCGAGCGCGACGCCCTTCTCGGCGGCCGCAGGCCGGATCGTGTCGATGCACCGCTCCGCCAGCTCCGCGAGGTCGAGCGTCTCGTAGTCGAGCTCGACCCGCTGCGCCTCGATCTGCGCGATCAGCAGCAAGTCCTCGACGAGATGGTGTAACCGCTCGGTGCTGCGCCGGATCACCTCCAGGTAGGTGCGTCCGGTGTCGCCGAGGCCCTCCTCCTCGTCCTGCATCATCTCGAGGAAGCCGGAGATGGACGTCAGCGGCGTGCGCAGCTCGTGCGAGACCGTGGCCACGAATGCGTCGCGCATGCGGTCGAGCTCGCGGTCTGCGGTCACCTCGCGCAGCGTCCAGATCCGTCCGGCGAAGCGTCCGCTCGAATCGGACACGGGAGCCGTGAAGCCGCGGAAGACGCGCCCCGTGCCCGCGAGCTCGAACTCGTCGCTCGTGCTCTCGGTCACCGACTGCGCGAGCTCGATCATGCGCCGGCGGTAGCGCTCCTGGTCGGTGATGCGGGGCGCGATCGCGAGCAGCCGCTCGGGCACCGTTCCCACGAGCGGCAGGCCGAGCTCGAGGCTGAGCCGGCGTAGCGGCGCGTTCAGGATCAGGATGTTCCCGGCGCGGTCGGTGAGACAGATGCCGTCGAGCGTCGCGTCGATCAGGGCCGACTGGAGTGCGGCGGTCGAGCGGTGCGCGCGCTCGCTCGCGTGCAGGCGGCGCCCCGCGACGGCGGTGCCCACGCCGAGCAGCGCGAGATAGGCGATCCGCACCACACTCTGGACACCGGACCCGCGCATGCCCTCGTGCGTGCCGGCGAGCAGCCAGAGGCCTGTCGACCCCGCGGCCGTCAGCACGCCCGCCCAGACGCCGGCGTCGAAGCCGATCAGGCCGACCCACGGCGCGAAGGCGACCGCGCCGAGCGTCGCGGTCGCGCGGAGGCCGAGCATCAGGCCGAAGGTCGCTGCCAGCCCGACGAGCGCGAGGGCCGTGATCACGTGCCGGCGGCGGGCCAGGCGGCGGACGCGAGAGCGGAGCTGCGAGCCCAAGATCCGGATCGTAAAGGCTGTTACGACGTCAGCAGGCGCAGGCGAGGCGAAGGGCGTCGCCGAGCGCGGCGAGCGGGACCGGCTTGATCAGGTAGGCGACGCTCTCGGGCGGGGCGAGCCCCACCTCGCGCGGGAAGATGCTCAGACAGACGACCGGCGGGACGTCGTCCCCGAGCCGGTGGAGGATCGTGCGGCCGTGCTTCCAGCTGGGTTCGAGCACGACGGCGTCGATCTCGCCCTCGCTGCCGTCTGCCGCCGCGACCGGCTCGTAGCCGAGACGCCGCATGCTGAGCTCGAGAAGCAGCCGGACGTCTTCGTGCGGCTCGAGAATGAGGATGCGAGGCCTCACGTACGCGCGAGCTCCGGTTCCCTCGTGCTCTCGCGCGTGAACACCCGCACGAAGACGAAGCACGCGGCGAAGAGGCCGAGCAGCAGCGGCGAGCGCAGGAACCCGAGCACGACGACGGCGTCCGGGAGTCTGAGGGCTTTCGCGCCGACGATGTCCTTCGTCTTGGGCCGCCAGACGTCGGGCGCGGTGCGGTTGTCGCCCTGCACGATGAAGCCGGCCGTCGCGTTGCCTCCGACGATCCGGTGGATCACCTGTGCGCCGGCCATCGGGTCGCCCTTCGGCACGCGGTACGCGATCACCTCGCCCACGTGATAGCTCGACTGGCGCTCGACGAGGACGAGGTCGCCGGTGTGGTAGCGCGGCAGCATGCTCTTTCCCGAGACGAGAACGTACGAGGCCGGGCCGCCGAGCGATGCCGGGCGCAGGAACAAGGCCCAGAGCACGACCGTTGCGATCGTGAGCAGCAGCCCGAGCGCGTTGAGGACACGCTTCAGCGTGCTCCTCGACTCTTTCGACTGCGGCTCGGGCTGCGGCGGTGCGAGCATCAGCACAGGCCGGTCCGGCTCGGGCTCGGGCTCGGACAGCCGCTCGGCCTGCTGCGGGAGCGCGGTCGAGGAGGAGATCCACGTGACTGCGCCCGCGGCGAGCACGATGCCGCCGGCGAGCTTCGCGGTCGAGCTACTTCTCATAGCTGATCGCCAGGCTCGGCTGTCCGGAGCCCGCCTCCGAGGTGTCGAACGCGGTGCGGTCCTTCGAGGCGCTCGAGCCGGCCGGGTCGCCGTCGGAGATCCGCCAGCCGTAGCTCGCGGACGAGTTCTTGATCAGCGCGTCGACGTCGACGGTGACGGTGAAGCTCAGCGTACGGCCGGTCGACGTGCCGGTCGCGAACGTCGTCGTCGGCGTTCCATACGACAGGGACTGTGCCTGGTTCCAGTTGAGCGTCTCGGCCCAGTTCGAGTACACCGGCGTCACGGTCAGCGTGCGACTTGCGTTCGGCGCGTTCGTGATCGTGAGGGTGATCGTCGCCGAGTTCGCACCGCCCGTCGCCGGCAGGTTGCAGCTCGAGAGGTCGAACCTCACGAAGGCCCACTCGGGACTTCCGTCCGCAGTCGGGTCGATCTGCATCGTCGAGTTCGAGCCGTGATTGGACGTCGGCGAGCTCGCGAGGACGTACGTGTCGAACGTCGAGCCGGTGCCGCTGAGCGTGCACGTCCCCTTCGTCAGCGTCTGCGAGCCGCCCCAGACATGCCAGGAGGCGACACCGAGCGACGCCGCGTAGCCGCCGGCGCTGCCGAGCCCGAGGGTCGCCGCCGCGAGGAGCGCGACCCGGCGGGGCGACAGGTGGAGCCGGCGCATCACTGGCCCGCCAGCGAGAAGCTGTAGCCGTTGACGCCGGACGCGGAGACGGTCGCGCCGAAGCCGATCGTCGCCGAGCAGGTGGAGCCGCAGTTGCCCACGGTGGCCGAGCCGCTGCCGAGGGCTGCGTTCCCGGAGCCGACGAGCGTGACCGAGAGCGTCTCGCCGGAGCACGCCGTCGGAATCCCGGCGACGTTCACCTGCGTCACGTTCCCGGCGTTGTTCACGTTGCGGGTGGCGGAGAGGGAGGAGGTGCACGCGGTCACTGCTGCGTTTCCGGCGGAGAGGCTCGTCGAGCCGAGGGCGAGCGTGGCGGCTGCCGCGCAGGCCGCGAACGTCGCGACGACTGCGATTCCGAACCCAAGTGCTTTCGACAGATAGCTCATCTCACTCCTCCTCTTGTTGTGCGAGGCGGGGTGCCGCCGCAGGCGCCCCGCCTCGCTCTTGTCCGCCGGCACGGAGACCGGTGGTTAGCCGTTGATCGCCACGCTGACGCCGGTGACGAGGGCGGCGGAGACGGTCGTGCCGGGCGTGAGGGTCAGGTTGCCGGTCGCGGGGACGACGCCGGTGATCGTGCCGAGGTTCGTGTTCGACGCGCCGGTGAGCGTGACCGAGATCGCCCTACCGCTGCAGTTCGTGTCGTCGACGCCCGTCACGACGATGCTGGCGACCTTGTAGGCGCCAAGTGTCTGGTCGTACCCGGTGGTGTAGGTGCCCGTCGGCGTGCCGGTGACCTGGCAGGACGCGACAACGGCGTTGCCGGCGCTCAGCGAGTTCGAGCCGACCGAGAGTGTGGCGGCGAAGCCGTAGACCGCGCCGAAGATGGTGAGTGCCAGGACTGCGGCGAACAGTGTCCGCCTCTTCGCCAGTGCCTTCAGTGCCTTGCTCATGTCAGAGACTCCTCTGGTCTTTTCTTTTCCGTACCGGCCGGACGTTCTGCCCGGTGACCAGAGAATCGACCCACCGCCGATGATTCGCGGTGCAGGAGGCGTATGCGTTCCGTATGACCGCGAGTACCCCGATCGGGGGAGACCCGCGGTCAGAGCTCGATCGGCGGGTACTTCGCGCGCACCCCGTCGACGAAGGCGGCGAGCCGCTCCGCCAGCCCTCCGTCGGCGATCTCGAGCACGTTCTCGGCGTTCAGCTCGCCGGAGTGGGAGAGGTTGAAGCTGCCGACGAATGCGACGTCGTCGGCGACGGTCACCTTCGCGTGCATGTAGTCGTGGACGGAGCCAGGCCGGTACGGAGTAGAGCGCTTGCCGGAGAAGGGAGCCTTCGCGAGCGTCGTCCGGAGCAGCGGCTCCTTCCAGGACGAGTTCCCGTTCGCTTCCCACTGCCGCAGCACCTCGTGCACCTGGGTCTGGTCGACGACGCCGGCGAGGTCGACCTTGCCGTCGGCCGCGACCTGGGCGAGCGTGCCGAGGATCGGCCCGGACGAGAGCACCGGCGAGGCGATGCGGATCCGGCGGGTGGCCGTCCCGATCGCCTTCGCGATCCGGTGTGCGAGCCGGTCGCCGCGGCCCGGGCAGAACCAGGCGCGCACGGGCGTTCCGTCCACCGACAGCGGCGCCGTGTCGACCTTGCCGCTGTGCAGCACGTCCCGCCGCGTCCAGAGCTGCTCGAAGTCGATGCCGTAGCGGGCCGCCAGCTCCGCGGAGTCGACGGTGACGATCACGTTCTCCTCGCGTGTCCACGAGTCGTGCGTCCAGTTCGTCGAGCCGGTCCAGACCGAGGCCTGGTCGCGGATCACGTACTTGTGGTGCATCAGGTCGGGGATGCCCGGGATAGGCGCGGTCGGGAAGGGCAGCGCCTCGACGAGCTCCGGCTTCGTCCGCGGCGGCGGCGGGACGGGGATGCTCTTCGCGTGGTCGACGTTGTAGGCGAGCCGCACGGCGACGCCGCGCCCGGCAGCGGCGGCGAGCGCGCCCTCGACGACCTGCGCGAGGTCGTCGGGAAGGCGGAAGTCGTAGATCGCGATCTCGAGCGTATGCTCCGCGGCTGCGACGAAGTCGGCGAGTGCCCGGGCCGTCTGCTCGGCCGGCTGGCCCCCGTCGGTGAGCGTCTGGAGCTCGATCAGGAGGCCTTCGCGCGCATCGTTGCCTTGTACGCGCGCTTCCACGACTGGTACTCGTCGAGCGCCTGCGGCGAGTCGACGTCCCCGAGCGTCGCGTGCTTCGGCACGAGCGGCTCCGCGGCGGCCACGCCGTAACGCTTCGCGAGCACCGCGCCGAGGCTCTTGATCTTCATCTCGCCGAAGCCGGGCAGCGCGGCGATGCGGCGGCGTAGCTCGTCGCCGTCGCGCGCGTCGCGCCAGAGCCGTCCCGCGTCGCCGCCGTACTCGTCGGCGACGGTCGCCGCGAGCTCGTGCACGCGCGCCGCCATCGCACCGGGGAACCGGTGCACCGCCGGCTTCTCGCGGAAGGCGGCTTCGAGGCGCGCCGGATCGGTCGCCGCGATCTTCTTCGGGTCGAGCGTCCCGAGCCGCTGCTTGATCTTCAGCGGGCCGGCGAAAGCCGTCGGCACGGTCACCTGCTGGTCGAGCGCGAAGCCGACGAGCAGCGCGAACGGGTCCTCGGCGATCAGCCGGTTCGCCTCGTCGTCTGTCGTGAAATAGAGCCGGTGCGGGGCGGCCACGGTCCGATCTTAGAGTGTGACCGAGCTACCGCGCGACGATCGCGATCGTGACGGAGTCGGGTGCAGGCTGCCTCTTGAGCAGGCGGGTCGTGGCGCTGAGGATGCGGACCGCCTGCACCACGAGGCCGTACTTTCGGCGGATCAGGCTCTCCACGAGCGTCGTATCGGCGAGGACGATCGCATCCGCCTCGAAGCTCGGGCCGTGGACGGCTCCGCGCACGCCGCACGCAGCGACCGAGACGTGGTGGTCGCGGCGGATGCGCTTCGCCTTCCAGGAGTCGGCGGCCGTCCACACGAGCAGCCGGTTGCCGTCGTCGCTCACCACCCAGACCGGAGTGGCGACGGCCGTGCCGTCGCGTTTGAACGACGTCAGGCTCAGGTACTTGGACTCGGCGAGCGGGCCGAGGCTGTCGCGCGTCGGCGCGTCGGTCGTTGTCGTCATGATTTCTCTCCGATTCGAGGTCGTCTACGAGCTTGCGCACGGCGCGGCAGCCGTCCCATCCGCAAACGTCCGCACGAACGCATGTTCTGGTAGTACGCTGTCCCGGTGGAGCCGCTCAACGTCTTCTCGGAGGGGACGCGGGCCTGGTTCGAGCGCACCTTCGCCGGGCCGACGCCGGCGCAGACCATGGGCTGGCCGGTGATCGCCACCGGGGCGCACACGCTCATCCAGGCGCCCACCGGCTCGGGGAAGACGCTCGCGGCCTTTCTCTACGCGATCGACCGGCTGACGCCCGCGCCGGGCGCGGGCCTGCGCGTGCTCTACGTCTCGCCGCTGAAGGCGCTCAACTACGACATCGAGCGCAACCTGCGCGGGCCGCTCGCCGGGCTCCAGTCGCAGCTGCGCGTCGCAGTGCGCACCGGGGACACCCCGCAGAAGGAGCGCCAGGCGATGCTCCGCGACGCGCCCGACATCCTGATCACGACGCCGGAGTCGCTGTTCCTCTTGCTGACGTCGCGGGGCCGCGAGCTGCTCCGCACGGTCGACACGCTGATCCTCGACGAGGTGCACGCCGTCGCGGGCACGAAGAGAGGTTCGCATCTGTCCATCTCGGTCGAACGCCTGCAGCGGCTCGTCGGCAAGCCGGTGCAGCGGATCGGCCTGTCGGCTACGCAACGTCCGCTGGAGGAGATCGGCCGCTTCGTCTCGGGTGGCCGTCCGATCGAGCTCGTCGACGCGGGCGTCGCGAAGGAGCTCGACCTGCAGATCGTCGTGCCGCTCGAGGACATGCGCGAGCTCTCGTCGACGGCGACGCTCGACCAGCCGCAGCACGTCTCGGGCGACTCCTACATCACGCCCGGGCTCGAGGTCGGCAACCAGTCGATCTGGCCGTCGATCTACCCCGCGCTGCTCGAGCTCGTCCGCGCGCACCGCTCGACGATCGTGTTCGTCAACAACCGCCGCCTCGCCGAGCGGCTCGCGCTCCGGTTGAACGAGCTGGCGGAGGCCGAGATCGCCCGCGCACACCACGGCTCGCTCGCGCGCGAGCAGCGGATGGTGATCGAGGACGACCTGAAGGCGGGGCGGATCCCGTGCCTCGTCGCGACGTCGTCGCTCGAGCTCGGCATCGACATGGGCGCCGTCGACCTCGTCATCCAGGTCGAGTCGCCGAAGTCGGTGGCGCGCGGCCTGCAACGGATCGGCCGCTCCGGCCACACGCTCGAGGCGGTCTCGAAGGGCCGCATCTTCCCGAAGTTCCGCGCCGACCTGCTCGAGTCCGCGGTGGTCGTGCAGCGCATGCGCGAGGGGGCAATCGAGGAGACGCAGATCCCGCGGAATCCTCTGGACGTTCTGGCGCAGCAGATCGTCGGCATCTGCGCGGAGGAGGAGATCGAGGTCGCCGAGCTTCACGACCTCGTGCGCGGTGCGTATCCGTTCGCCGACCTCTCGCGCGTTCAGCTCGAGAACGTGCTCGACATGCTCGCCGGCCGCTACCCGTCGGATGAGTTCGCCGAGCTGCGGCCGCGGATCGTCTGGGACCGCACCGCGGGCCTCGTGCGCGGGCGCGAGGGCGCGCGGCGGCTGGCGGTCACGAACGCCGGCACCATCCCCGACCGCGGGCTGTTCGGCGTCTTCATCGCCGGTGACGGGGGGAGCCGTGTGGGCGAGCTGGACGAGGAGATGGTCTACGAGGCGCGCGCGGGCCAGGTGATCATGCTCGGCGCCTCGTCGTGGCGGATCGAGGAGATCACGCGCGACCGGGTGCTCGTCTCGCCGGCGCCGGGCGTGCCCGGCGCGATCCCGTTCTGGAAGGGTGAGGGGATCGGGCGGCCGTACGAGCTGGGCGCGGCGATCGGACGCTTCTCCCGGGAGCTTCTCTCCATGGACGATGCAAGCGCGCGCACCAGTCTTGCATCTAACCTCGACGAGCGGGCAGCGAACAATCTCCTAGCGTTCCTGCGCGAGCAGGAACGCAGCACGGGCGTCGTCCCGTCGGATCGAACCGTGGTGGTCGAGCGCTTCAAGGACGAGATCGGCGACTGGCGCATCTGCATCCTCACGCCGTTCGGCGGCCGCGTGCACGCGCCGTGGGCGATGGCGGTCGGCGCGCGCCTGCGCGAGTCGCTCGGGATCGAGGTGCAGTCGATCTGGTCGGACGACGGGATCGCGTTCCACCTTCCGGACGCGGACTCGCCGCCCGCGACCGACCTGCTGCTGCTCGACGCGGCAGAGCTCGACGAGCTGCTGCTCGCCGAGGTGGGGCAGACGGCTCTCTTCGGCGCGCGCTTCCGCGAGAACGCTGCGCGGGCGCTGCTGATCCCGCGGCGGCGTCCCGGCGAGCGCACGCCGCTCTGGCAGCAGCGGCTGAAGGCGCAGGGCCTGCTGCAGGTGGCGCGCAAGTACGCGAGCTTCCCGATCGTGCTCGAGACGTACCGCGAGTGCTTCCAGGACGTGTTCGACCTGCCGGCGCTGAAGAAGCTGCTGCACGGGCTGCGCGCCCGGACGATCGACCTCGTCGACGTCGAGACCAACTCGGCGTCGCCGTTCGCGGCGTCGCTGCTCTTCGACTACATCGCGACGTACATGTACGAGGACGACACGCCGCCGGCGGAACGGCGTGCGCAGGCGCTCTCGCTCGACCGCGACCTCTTGCGCGAGCTGCTCGGCCAGGAGGAGCTGCGCGAGCTGATCGACACTGACGCGCTCGCCGAGGTGGAGGCGTCGCTGCGGCCGTTCGCGCAGAGCCCCGATCACCTGCACGACGTGCTACGCCTGCGCGGCGACCTGCGCACGGGCGAGTTCGACGAGGCGCACGCTGCGATCCTCGAGACGGAGCGGCGCGCGATCCGCGTGCGCGTCGCCGGCGAGGAGAGGCTCGTCGCCGCCGAGGACGCCGGCCGCTACCGCGACGCGCTCGGCGTGATGCCTCCGTCCGGGCTGCCGGACGTCTTCCTCGAGGGCGGCCCCGAGTCGCTGCGCGCGCTCGTCGCCCGCTACGCGCGCGGGCGCGGCCCGTTCACGACCGCGCAGGCGCGCGAGTGGTTCGGCGTGGACGTCGAGCAGCACCTCCGCGAGCTCGAGCGCGAAGAGAAGCTCGTCCGTGGCGAGCTCCGCCCCGGCGGCGTCGAGCGCGAGTGGTGCGACCCGGATGTGCTGCGCCGTCTCCGCCGCGCCTCGCTCGCCGCGCTGCGGCGCGAGGTGGAGCCGGCGGAACAGGCGGCGTTCGGCCGCTTCCTGCCGCACTGGCACGGGATCGACCGGCGCGCGACCCTGCGGGAGGCGCTGATCCCGCTGCAGGGCCTCGCGCTGCCGGTGGGGTTGTGGGAGTCCGACGTGCTGCCGCGCCGCGTGCCCGGGTACCGGCCCGAGCAGCTCGACCAGCTCTGCGCGTCGGGCGAGCTCGTCTGGGTCGGGGCGGGACTGGACCGCGTGGCGGCCTTCTTCCGGGAGGACGCGTCCCTGGTGGGCGCGGCACCGGCTGCGCCGGCTCCGCGCCTGGGCGAGCATGACCTGATCCGGGCGGCGCTCGATGGATCGGCGAGGTTCTGGCCGGAGCTGCTCGAGGAGAGCCGGCTCGAGGATGCCGTGGCGCTCCCCGCCCTCTGGGACCTGGTCTGGGCGGGGGAGGTGACGAACGACTCGTGGGCGCCGCTTCGTGCGGAGCGGCGCTACCAGCCGCCGAGGGCGGACCGGCGCGTCCGCCGTTTCTCCCGCGCGCGTGCGACCGTCGTCACGCCGACGCAGGGGCGCTGGTCGCTCACCGCCGCGCTCTTCGCCGGGCAGCCGGACCGGCGCGCGCTCGCCGAGCTGCTGCTCGAGCGGCAGGGGATCGTCACGCGCGACAGCGTCCGGGGCGAGGGGATTCCCGGCGGCTACGGCGCCGTCTACGCCGAGCTGCGCGCCCTCGAGACGCTCGGCACATGCCGGCGCGGCTACTTCGTCGAGGGGCTCGGCGGTGCGCAGTTCGCGCTCGGCGGCGCCGTGGAGCGCCTGCGTGAGTTGCGGCCGCGGGACGGCGACGAGGCGGAGCCTCTCGTCCTCGCCGCAGCCGATCCGGCGCAGCCGTACGGGGCGGCGCTGCCGTGGCCGAGGCGCGCGGGCGCGCGGGCGGCCCGGGTGGCCGGCGCGCACGTCGTCCTGCTCGGCGGCGAGGCGGCGCTCTTCGTCGAGCGCGGCGGCCGCTCGCTCGTGCCGCTGCGCGAGCCGGAGGACGAGTGGCTGCGGGCGGCGCTCGCCGCGCTCGTCGCGCACGTGAGGCGGGGCGGCGCCAGGCGGCTCGCGGTCGAGCGCTTCGACGGCGAGCCCGTCGTCGAGACGAGTGTCATGCCGCTCCTGCTCGAGGCCGGCTTCCTCGCCGGCCCCCGGCGCGCCGTGCTCCGAGCGTAGCCGGATCCGCAGCATCCCCGATGCCCGCGGCCGGGGTCGTTGCTACACCTGCAGTACGTCCACCGGGAAGGTGCCCGCCTTGTCGACGACCCTCGAGATCGACGTCTACGGCCGCTGGGACGCCATCGAGCTGCTCGGCCGCCTCTCCTGCTACCACTCGCATCTGGTCCAGCTCGACGTTCCCGGCGTGCGCTGGCTCGTGCGGGCGCGGACGCCGGGCGAGCACGGGGAGGGGATCGTGGGCGCCCTCGCCGTGGTCGACGCGTGGCAGCAGGAGCGGGAGCTCGAGTCCGTCGGCGTCTGCATCTGCGGCGCGCCGCCGCTCGCGAGGGCCGACGTCGCCGGCCTGTCGCTCGAGGGCGACCTGCGCCCGCGGGTCATGCTTCACACGGGCACGTAAGCGGCGGGCTGCGACCGCGACCAGGTCGCATTCTGCGGAGCACAATCACGTAGTCGCGAAGAGCGCAGCTCTTCGCGACTAGACGGGTACGAGCTTGTAACCGAGGCCGCGCACCGTGAGGAGTCGCTGCGGCTGCGAGGGGTCGCGCTCGATCTTGCGCCGCAGGTTGGAGATGTGCACCTCGCACGCGTGCTCGTCTCCGACGTGCTCGCTCGCCCAGAGGTGCTGCATCAGCTCGCGGCGCGAGACGACGCTGTCGGGCTGCTCGGCGAGCAGCGCCAGCACCTTGAACTCGGACAGCGTCAGGTGCACACGCTCGCCGTCGACGAGCACCTCGTGCCGGCCGAGGTCGATGTGCAGCCCGCCGAGCCGCCGCACCGCCACGCCGCCGAGCGCGCGGTCGAGCTCGCGCCGGCGCAGGATCGCGCGCACGCGGCTGAGCAGCTCCGCGGTCGAGAACGGCTTCGTCACGTAGTCGTCGGCGCCGAGCTCGAGCCCGAGCACGCGATCGGCCTCGGCGTCGCGCGCGGTGAGCATCACGATCGGCACGTCGCTCTCGGCGCGCAGCGCGTGGCAGACGTCGGTGCCCGAGAGCAGCGGCAGCATCACGTCGAGGATGACGATGTCGTAGCTGCGTGCGCGCGCGGCGACGAGCGCCGCCGTGCCGTCGCGCTCCTCGTCGACGTCGAAGCCCTCGCGGCGGAGGGTGAAGGCGACGACATCGAGCACGCCTGGGTCGTCGTCGACGACGAGGATGCTCGGCTTCGCGTTCACGCGACTCGCGCCTCCTCGCGCACGCGCGTGCGCTCGAGCACGATGCGGACGCGCGTCCCCGCGCCCGGCGAGGAGTCGAGCTCGATCCGGCCGCCGAGGCTGCGCACGGCCTGGCGGACGATCGCGAGCCCGAGGCCGAAGCCTTCGGCGTCGCGGTCCTTGCCGCGGTAGAAGCGGTCGAACACGTGTCGCTGCGTGTCCGCGGTCATCCCGACGCCGGTGTCCTCGACCTCGACGCGCAGCGTCGACCCCGCCGCGTACGCGCGCAGCACGACGCGCCCGTTCGCCGTGTGCGTGGCGGCGTTCTCGCCGAGGTTGCGCAGCGCCTGCTCGAGCAGGTCCCGGTTGACCGTCGCGGCGAGGCCCGGCGGGCAGTCGACCTCGACGAGAACGCCGTCGTGCGGACGCAGCCCGTCCGCCACCTCGTGCAGCAGCGGCTCGAGCGGCACCTGCTCGAAGCGCGGCAGCTCCTGTCCCGCGTGCGCGCGCGCGAGCGTGAGGAGCGCGCGGGCGAGGCGCGCCAGCCGCTCCGCCTCGCGTTCGATGTGGGCGAGGAAGCGGTCGCGCTCGGCGGGATCCTCCTTCGCGCCGGCCTGCAGCACCTCGACGGCGCCGATGATCGTCGTCAGCGGCGTGCGCAGCTCGTGCGCGGCGTTCGAGACGAACTCACGCTCGGCGAGCTCGCGCCGCTCCTGCTCGGTGAGGTCGTCGAGCACGATCAGCACGGTGTCGCCCTCCGGCTGGGCGGGAATGCCGACGAGCGCGAGCGCTCGGTCGTCGTCCGGGCGGACGTGCGACTGGGCGAGCGAGCCGTCCGCCTCGAACAGCCGCTCGACGAACTCGCGCAGCGAGAAGCTCTCCCACGGCTCCGGCAGCGGGTCGCCCTCGGCCAGGCGGCCGCCGAGCAGCCGGCGCGCCTCGGCGTTCGCGAAGTGGACGACGAGCTGCTGGTCGACCGTGAGCACGCCTTCGTGTAGCCGCTCGAGCAGCATGCGCAGCCGGTCGCGTTCGCCTTCGATGCGGCGGAACGAGCGGCGCAGCTGGCGGCGCATCCGCTCGAAGTTGTGCGTGAGCGCGCCGAACTCGTCGCGGAAGCGGTAGTGCAGCGGCGTCTCGAAGTCGCCGAGAGCGAGCGCCTCCGCCGCGATCGAGAGGCGGCGGAGCCGCAGGGCGATCAGCTGTGCGAGCACGAGGCCGACGAGCACGCCGATCAGGCCGGCGATCACGCCGGCGCGCAGCGCCTGGTCGTTGACGAGGCCGATCGCCGACGCGACGTCGGGGCGCGGGCTGAGCGCGATGAGTGCACCGAGTCCGGCGCGCCGCAACGGGAGGCCGACGACGAAGACGCTCCCGTCCGGCGTGCCCGCGCTGAGGCGCCGGCCGGCGAGTGCGGCCTCGAGCGCGGCGCCTTCCTGTTCCGGCGCGCTGACGGGATGGCCCTGCGGCGACGCGGCCGCGACCCGTACGCCGTTGCGGTCGTAGAGGTGGAGCTCGAGGTTGAGCTGCCGCGCGACGCGTCCGAGCCCGGCGGCCGGGTTGCCGTGCTGCGCGGCGGTGGCGACGGTTTCGCCGGCCTCGGCGGCGGCGGTGGCCGTCAGCTCGGCGGCATGCGTGCGGAAGGCGTTCTCGGAGCGGGTCGAGAACTGCGACACGACGATCGCGGTCGAGGTGGCGGCGACGACCGCGAACGCCGCCCCGAGCCACCAGCGCACGCCGATGAAGCGGCGGGTCATGGCGGAATCGTAGGCTGAAGGTGTGCCCGAGGGCGATTCTCTTCAGCGGGCGGCGCTCCGCCTGCAGGTGCTCGTCGGCCAGCGGGTGGGGGTGGAGACGCCGCATCCGCGGGCGGCGGGCAAGCGGCTCGTCGAGCGGCTGGACGGCCTCGTGCTCGAAGGCGTCGAGGCGCTGGGCAAGAGCCTGCTGCTCCGGTTCGAGGGAGGGATCGTCCTGCGCAGCCATCTGCGCATGAGCGGCCGCTGGCGGGTCGAGCCGCTCGGGGCGCCGCGGACGGGGCGGCCGTGGCTCGTCCTGCGGGGCGACGAGCACGAGGCGGTGCTCTGGAACGGGCCGGTGCTCGAGCTGGCACGCGGCGCGGGCACGGGCCGGCTGGGCCCGGACATCCTCGCCGAGCCGCCGGACATGGACTGGATGCTCGAGCGGCTGCGGGCGGAGCCGCCGGAGCGCGAGCTGGGCGACGCGCTGCTCGACCAGAGGCTCGTCGCCGGGATCGGGAACCTCTGGCGGGCCGAGTCGCTCTGGGACGCGCGCGTCTCGCCGTGGCGGCCGCTCTCCGACGTCAGCGACGACGAGGTGCTCGCCGTGCTGGCCTCCGCCCATCGCCTGATGCGGACCGCGGTGGAGGGCACTCGCCCCCTGCGCCATGTCTACCGCCGCGCCGGCCGGGCCTGCCACCGCTGCGGCACCCCGATCCGCTCCCACGCCCAGGGCGAGAACGCCCGCGTCGCCTACTGGTGCCCCGGCTGCCAGCGCGGCGGCCGCGAGCCCGCGTAGCGACCCCTGGTGTCAGACCCGGGTCTGACACCAGGGGTTGGAACCGCGCTGCCGTCGGGGGTCGGCGGGGAGCCGAACACGGCGGGGTCCCGCTTCCTTCCGCGGGGTGTTCCACCCCGGTGCCTGACACCGTGACGAACGTGTGTCGAGATCGTCACGGTGCGAGCCGTGGCCGCAGGAGCCACGCCCTCGCCGTCGTAAGCGGTCCGTTGCGATGCGCTCGCCGCACCTCTACGACACGCTGCGCCGGTTCTGCCTCGGCGCGTTCGCCGTCTTCACGCAGGATCTCGAGTCCGGCGCCGACCTGCCCTTCGCCTTCGAGGAGCACGGCTCGTACGGACGGCCGACGCTGTACGAGTACCGGCCGCTCGTCCGCGGCTACGTCGAGGCCCGCGTCGACCGCCTCTATGCCCGCGAGGACGTCCGCGCCGCCGTCGCCGACCTGCAGCGCGAGCCTGCCGCCCGCATCTTCGCCCGTGCCCATGAGGGCGTCACGCCAGATGAGGGCCGCGCCCTCTACCGCAGCGTGCTCGTGCCGCTGCTCGTCCGCACCGCCGAGAGCTGCGGCGGCTTCGACTGGGACGACCAGGCCTACGACCGCGCCTACGCGGAGCTCGAGGAGTCGCTCTACGGCGAAGGCCACGCCTACGGCGCCGTCGCACCGCTCGTCGGCATCTCCTGCGGCGCCGGCATCGAGCTCGGCGACGGGATCCGCGTCCGCGCCGCCGCCGGCGGCGAGCTCGCCGCCATGTGGCCCGAAGCGACAGGACTCCTCCCGCGCGACTTCGGACGCGAGGTCGACCGGCTCTGTGTGCTCGAGCTCGAGCGGCCGCTGAAGAAGGGGGAGCAGGAGGCGCCCGACGCGCCCGGCGAGCTCGCCGACGCCGTCACCGCGCTCCGGCTCGCCACCGCCGCACCCGTCGCCGCCGGCCCCGTCCTCTTCGAACGGCTCGATTGGCGCCCGTACGGGATCAGGCCCGTGCTGCCGATCGCGGCGACCGCGCCCCCGGGCGAACCGACCAGGCTCGACCCCTTTCGCGCCACCGTCGCCGCCCGGCTGCGCCCCCGGCTCGCGCATGCCGACGACGACGCGCAGCTCGGCGACGCGCTCGACCGTTGGGAGCTCTCCCTCTTCCAGAGCGACCCCTTCCGCGCCGAGCAGCTTCGCCAGGCGCTCGACGCCGCCCTCGGCGACGGGCAGGGCACCTGGGCGGCCGGGATGCGGGGCGCCGCGCTGCTCGGGGAGACCGCCGACGAGCGCGCCGACCTCGCCGCACGCTTCCACGAGCCGACGCCCGACCTGATCCGGCGCCTGCTCGTGGCCATGCTGCTCCACGGCGACCGCGCCGCGCTGCTGCGCGAGCTCGACGGCGCGCTCCTCGGCATGCGCGCGGGCGCGGCCCGCGTGGCCGAGCTGCGCGCAAGCTGACTCGTTTCGGTCACACGCGCGCGGGTACCGTCGGGACATGGACGAGGCGCGCGCGGTGATCGCACGGCTGGAGCGGATCGAGACGCTCGAACGCGCGGGCGCGGCTCCCCAGGCACTGCTCGCCGAGCTGCACGCGCTCGTCCGCGAGGCGGAGGTGTGGGCGCGCTGTGAGCGCGACCCGGCGGCGGAGGCGGCGGTCGCCGACTGCGCCCTCGCTCTCGCCGGACGTGCGACACTCGCTGCGTGACCACAAACTGGGACGAGCTGAAGCCGTACCGCTCGCCGCAGCCGGGCCTCGGCGGCGCCTGGACGCAGCTCGGCACCCCGGCCGGCTCGAAGACGGTGGGCCTGAACCGCATCCAGCTCGGCCCGGGCGAGGTGTCGACCCCCGCGCACGTCCACGGCGCGGACGAGGAGATCTTCTTCGTCCTCGCCGGCTCCGGCCTCTCCTGGCAGGACGGGGAGACGCACGAGGTTGGGGCCGGCGACTGCCTCGTGCACGCGCCGCTCGGCAAGCCGCACACGCTGCGCGGCAGCGACGGCGGCCTCGACGTGCTCGCCTACGGGACGCGCACCCGGATCGGCGGCGCCTACCTGCCCAAGGTCGGCGCCTACTGGCTGTGGCCCTCCTGGACGGAGGCCGGGCAGGTCGCGCACCCGTTCGACCGCGAACAGCACCTCGACTGGCCCGACCCCTCGCCGCGCCCCGAGTCGATCGTCAACCTCGACGACCTCCCGAGCGACTACGGCGGTCGCGCGAAGGCGGCCGGCAAGGTCGCCGGCGCGAAGCAGAGCGGCCTCAACTGGGTCTCGCTCGCCGCGGGCGAGGAGGGCCCGCCGCCGCACTGCCACTCGGCGGAGGAGGAGCTGTTCGTCGTCCTCGACGGCGAGGGCACCCTGGAGCTGTGGCGCGGCCCGCAGCCGGGCGTGCCCTTCCAGACCGAGCCGCAGGAGACGCACCCGCTGCGCCGCGGCAGCGTCGTCGCCCGCCCGGCCGGCACCCGCGTCTCCCATTGCCTGCGCGCCGGCCCGAACGGCCTGACCTACCTCGCGTACGGCACAAAGGACCCGAACGACATGTGCTACTACCCGCGCTCGAACAAGGTCTTCTTCCGCGGGCTCGGCCTGATCGCCCGCCTGGAGGCGCTCGAGTACTCGGACGGCGAACCTTCCCCTTAACGAGGTAGCCCGACCACCTCAGGTCCCGCCCGCCCGCCGCCGATACGAACGGCAGGTACTGGTGAGGCGGCTTCTATCGAACAAGAAGGCCCAGGTGCTGCTCAACGGCGGCCTGGGGCTCGCGCTGCTCGCGGTCGCGGTCGTCAGCGTGCGCCACTTCGCCGGCATGGGCTGGCCGCTCCGCCACGCAGACGCGTGGCTCGTCGCCGCCTCGGCGCTCCTCTACCTGATCGCCTACCCGTTCAAGGCCTGGGGCTGGCAGCGGCTGTTCGCGAAGCACGACCGGCCCGCCGCTCAGGCACTCGCCTTCGCCGGCGGCGCAGCCTGCGTCGGCGGCGTCGCCCTCCCCGGCCGCGTCGACGACGCCGTCCGCATGGCCGTCGTCAAGCGCTACCCGGGCACGCGCACGGGGCTCGGCACGCTCGGGCTCAGTCTGATCGTGCTCGGGATGCTCGACAACGCCGCGCTGACGCCGCTCGCATCGGTCGCAGCGGTGGACGCGCACACGTGGGCGATCCGGGCCGGCTTCGCCGTCCTCGCCGCCGCGGGCGTCCTCGCCGCCGCCGTCGTCGTCATGCTGCCCCGGCTCGCGCGCTGGCGCCGCGTGGCGCACTACCGCCCTGCGCGCTGGCTCGCCGGCCAGGCGCACCTGCCCAAGGAGACGATCGCCGCCTGGCTGTTCATCACCGTCTCGTGGCTGCTGCGCAGCACGGCCGTCTTCCTGCTCCTGAACGCGCTCTCGCTCAAGGGCTCGTTCCCGCTCGCGCTCGCCTTCGTCTGCGCCTCGGCCGCCTCGGCCGCGCTGCCGATCGCACCCGCGGGCGCCGCCACCCAGGCCGGCGCCGGCGCCGCCATCCTGATCGCCAGCGGCGTCCCCACCGGCGACGCGCTCGCCTTCTCGGTGGCCGCGCAGGCGATCGTGGTCGTCACCGGCGCCGCCGTGCTGCTGCTGATCGCGGCGTGGCGCTTCGCGCTGCACGTGCGCGGGCCGCGCACCGCCGCGGCTCAGCCGGGCGCGCCGACTCCCGCAGCAGCGTAGAAGTCCTTCTGCCGCACGAGCACGACGGCGAGCACCGCACCGACGAAGGCGGCGATCGCCGCGATCAGCAGGATCTCGTTCAGCCCGGAGATGAACGCGGCCCGCAGCAGCTGCGTCACGTCGGGCCGCCCGCCCCCGTAGTGGATCTGTCCGGCCGCCGCCGCCTTCGCGAGCGACGCGGCGCCGGTGCCCGCGAGCTCGCTGCGGATCCTGTCCTGGAAGATGGCGCCGAGCGCGGCGATCCCGGTGGCGATCCCGACCTGGCGGAACGTGTTGTTGATCCCCGACGCCATCCCCCCCTGCTCGCGCGGGACCACGCCGACGGCGGTGGACGCGAGCGGCGGGTTGACGAGCCCGATCCCGATGCCGGCGATGAGGAAGCCGGCGAGCAGCGTCGTCCAGCCGGAGCGGGGCGTGATCCCGTGCATGAGCAGCAGGGCGAGCCCGTTCAGCGCGAGCCCGCCGCCGAGCAGGAAGCGGACGGGCACGCGGACGGAGAGCCGCCCCGCGATCGGCGCGACGACGAACGAGACGAGCGAGAGCGGCAGGAAGCGCAGGCCGGCCCCGATCGGCGAGTAGCCGAGCACGTTCTGGATGTACAGGGTCAGGTAGAGGAACTGGGAGAACATCGCCGCGGAGATGGTGAAGGCGACGATCTGCGCGCCCGCGAAGGACGGTACGCGGAACAGGCGTAGGTCGAACGTGGGCCGCTCCGCGCGCAGCTGGATCGCGGCGAACGCGAGCAGGAGCACGACCGCCGCCGCGAGCAGCCCGACCACGCGCCCGCTGCCCCAGCCCCAGTCGTTGCCGCGCAGGAGCGCGAGCACGCCGGCGAACGCCGAGCCGGAGAACGTGAGCAGCCCCGGCAGGTCGAAGCCGCCGTGCGCCTCGTCGCGCGACTCGTGCAGCTCGACGACCGCGCCGGCGAGGCAGGCGACGCCGATCGGCAGGTTGACGAAGAAGATCCAGCGCCAGCCGGCCCAGGTCGTGAGCACGCCGCCGACGAGCGGCCCGATCGCGACCGCGGCGCCGACGGTGGCGCCCCAGATGCCGAAGGCGGTGCCCCGCTCCCGCCCGTGGAACTCGTTCGAGATGATCGCGAGCGAGGTCGCGAACATCATCGCGCCGCCGATTCCCTGGCCGCCGCGGGCGAGGATCAGGAAGAGCGGGGTGGTGGCCGCGCCGCAGAGGGCCGAGCCGATCGTGAACAGGCCGACCCCGGCCGCGAAGACCCGCTTGCGCCCGAGCAGGTCGGCGAGCGAGCCGGCGTTGAGGACGAGGGTGGCGAGCGTGAGGGCGTACGCGTCGATCACCCACTGGAGGTCGGTGAAGGAGGCGTGGAGCTCCTGCTGGATCTTGGGCAGGGCGACGTTGACGATCGTGATGTCCAGGAGGAGCATGAAAATGGCGACACAGACGACGAGGAGTGCGCGCCATTTGCGATCCATAGCCCGGAAACTACTGGAGAAGGACTCTGCTACGTTGCTGCGAAAGGTGAGCGACTATGGCGCTCACGCGGCTGCTTCCGCGCCCGAACTCCCGGGCGAGGTCTGAGAGAGGTCCCACACTGGCCAGCGTTATCGCCTTCGCCAACCAGAAGGGCGGCGTCGCCAAGACGACGAGCACGCTCAATCTCGGCGTCGCCCTCGTCGAGAGGGGCCTCAAGGTCCTGGCCGTCGACCTCGACCCGCAGGGCAACCTGACGATGTCGCAGGGCTGGAACCCGGACGAGATCGAGCGCTCGATGTTCGACGTGCTCGTCCACAAGCTGCCGATCACGGAGATCGTGCGCACGAGCGAGCTCGACGTCGCCGTCTCCTCGATCGACCTGGCGGGCGCCGAGCTGGCGCTGGCCTCGATGATCGGCCGCGAGCGCGCGCTCGAGAAGGCGCTGGCGCCCGTGCGCGAGAAGTACGACTACATCCTCATCGACACGCCGCCGTCGCTCGGCCTCTTGACGATCAACGCGCTCGTCGCCGCGAACGGCGTGATCGTCCCCGTCCAGTGCGAGTACCTCTCGCTGCGCGGCCTCGTCCAGCTGGAGAACACGCTGGCCATGATCCGGGAGAACCTGAACCCGGCGGTCGAGATCCAGGGGATCCTGCCGACGATGTTCGACAAGCGCCTCCTGCACTCGCGCGAGGCGGTCGAGATCCTGCGCGAGAACTTCGGCGACCTCGTGCTGAACACGAAGATCCGCAAGACCATCCGCTACGCCGAGGCGCCCGTGAAGGGCCAGTCGGTGTTGAAGTACGACCCGAGCGGGGAGGCCGCGGGCATGTACCGCGACCTCGCCAAGGAGGTGCTGAATGGCGCGTCGGCGCGCCAGCATGCGTGAGGGCCCGCTCGCGGAGCTCTTCCGCGCGACGGAGGCCGCGCAGCGGCAGGCCGAGCAGCGCGCCGCCGAGGAGGCGGGGCAGCAGCCGCCTGCGCCCGAGGCCGCGCCCCCGGGCGAGCCGGAGGAGCGGACGGTCGAGCACGTGCCGAGCTGGGAGGAGGCGATCGCGAGCGAGGCGCCCGTCGTTCCCGCGCCGCCGCCGCCGCCGCGCCCGCAGCAGTCGGCGGGCCCGCCGCCGCCGCCGCGCCCGCCCGCCGCGGCGCCGCCGCCGCTCTCGGCCCCTCCGCCGCCCCCGGCGAGCCGGCCCGAGCCGAGCTTCCAGCCGCCGGTCACCCGCTACGTCGAGCCGCTGCCGGAGCAGGCCGCGCGCCTGCACCGTGCGCCGCACGCCGACGAGGGCGCGTATCTCGCCGTGATCAAGGTCGTCGGGGTCGGCGGCGCCGGCCTGAACGCCGTCAACCGGATGATCGACGCCGGCATCAACGAGGTCGAGTTCATCGGCGTGAACACCGACATCCAGGCGCTGCACATGAGCGACGCGGCGCAGAAGATCCACATCGGCCGCGAGCTGACGCAGGGCCTCGGCTCCGGGGCCGAGCCCGAGGTCGGCCGGCTCGCCGCCGAGGAGGGCTACGACCAGCTCAAGCACGCGCTGCGCGGCTCGGACATGGTGTTCGTCGCTGCGGGCGAGGGCGGCGGCACGGGCACGGGCGCCGCGCCGGTGGTGGCGAAGATCGCGCGCGACCTGGGCGCGCTCACGGTCGGGATCGTGACGACGCCGTTCAAGTTCGAGGGGACGAAGCGGCGGACGCAGGCCGAGCAGGGCGTGGCGCTGCTGCGCCAGGCGTGCGACACGACGATCGTGATCCCGAACGACCGGCTGCTCGAGGTGCTCGACAAGTCGACCTCGATGCTGGACGCGTTCAAGGTCGCCGACGACGTGCTCCGCCAGGGCGTGCAGGGGATCTGCGACCTGATCACGATGCCGGGCCTGATCAACCTCGACTTCGCCGACGTGCGCACGATCATGAGCGACTCGGGCACGGCGCTGATGGGGATCGGCTTCTCGTCGGCCACCGACAACCGGGCGAGGGAGGCGGCCGAGCGCGCGCTGCGCTCGCCGCTGATCGACGAGGAGATCACCGGCGCGACGGGCATCCTGCTCTCCGTCGCAGGCGGCGACGACATGACGCTGATCGAGGTGAACGAGGCCGCCGAGGTGATCCGCGGCGCCGCCACCGAGGAGACGAACATCATCTTCGGCGCGACGATCGACGACCGCCTCACCGGCCAGGTGTGGGTGACCGTCGTCGCCACCGGCATCGGCCGCGGACGCACGCGCAGGCCCGCGTTCGCCGCCGCGCCGACGATGCGCAGCGACTCGGATCTGCTCGAGCCGCCGTCGTTCCTGCGCCGCTAGGGCCGAACGTCAGCGACCAGGTCGCGACGACGTCGCGACCTGGTCGCAGTCGTAAACGTCGATACCATCCCTACGAAGATGGATACGTACCTCGCCATCGCGAGCAAGCGCGACGAGCGCGCGTACGCCGGCACGCCGCTCCCGGACGACGTCGTCACGCGCATCCTCGACGCCGGCCGGCTCGCCGGCAGCGCGATGAACCGGCAGGAGTGGCGGTTCGTCGTCGTCTCCGACCAGGAGGCGCTTGCGGAGACGGTCTACGCGCCGCAGAACGTCCTCACCGCGGCGCTCGTGGTCGCGATCGTCGGCGTGCGCGGGTTCGACGTCGGCCGCTGCGCCCAGAACATGATGCTCGCCGCCTGGAACGACGGCGTCGTCTCCTGCCCGAACGGGGTCAAGGACGCGGACAGGGCCGCGCAGCTCGCCGGCGGCGAGGTCGGCGTGATCCTCTCCTTCGGCTACCCGGCCCGGCCGCACGGCCCGCAGTCGCGCAGCGCCGGCGAGTGGTCCGCGCGCGCGAAGCGCAAGCCGCTGGACGAGCTCGTCCGCCGCGCCTAGCGTTGCGGGTCGAGCAGGCGGAGCGCGGCCTGCCGGTTCGGCGCCTGCAGCTTCCGCAGGATGCTCGCGACGTGGGTGCGGACGGTGACCGGTGCGATGAAGAGCTGCGCCGCGATCTCGCCGGTCGTGAGGTGCCTGATCAGCAGGTCGAGCACCTGCCACTCGCGGCGCGTGAGCTCCGTGCCCGGCGAGCCGCGTGCGACGATCCGCCGGCGCCGGCCGTGCTCGCGAAACTCGGCGACGAGGCGGGCGGTGAGGCGGCGGCTCAGCAGTGCCTCGCCGTCGAGGGCACGGCGGAGGAGCCCTGGGAGCAGCGAGACGTCGACGTCCTTGAGCATGCATCCGGACGCGCCGGCCTCGAGGGCGTCGAAGAGCCCCTCGTCCTCTTCCGAGAAGGCGAGGGTGATGACGACCGCCGCGGGGGCCGCGTCGAGGATCCGGACGACGGCCGGCGCACCGCCCTCCGGCATGTCGATGTCGAGCAGGCAGAGGTCGGGCCGTGTCCGCCCTGCGATGCGGACGGTCGTGGCTGCGTCCGCCGCGATCGAGACGTCGAAGCCGGCGCTCGCGAGTCCTGCACGGAGCCGGTCGCGGACCGGGAAGTGCGCGCTCGCCACGAGGACGGACGCGACGACGTGAGGCAAACCGGCACCTCCTCGCCCGCCTTCGGATGCCAGACAGAGGATCGCGCGCACGTGCGAGGAGACTTTGAGCGGCGCGTTAAGGGATCGTTGCCCGGCGGCCGTGAGCCGCCGGGCAAGCGCGCCGGTTCTAGTACGTGCCCGGGGCGGGAGGCTCGTTGTTCGTGACGGTCGTGCCGGCGACCGACGTGGCGACGATCGAGACGTCCTGTGCCCAGACGGCACGGTCCGTGCTCGGGTTCGCGACCCTGCACATGAGGTCGACGTTGCCGCCGGACGCGCTCGTCGTGACTGCGGCGAGGGACAGGTTCTCGGTGTTGTTGTCGCCGTTCGCCGGGCCGAGCGTCATCGACGACTGGACGCTCTGCGTGTCCGCCGGCAGGTTCAACAGGTTGGGCGGCAGCGCGTACGGGTCGTCCTTCGTGCCCGGGTAGACGAGGAAGCAGTCGACACCTGTGGCGGCCGACGCGCGCGACGAGATCACCGCATGACCCGTGAGGGAGTATGCGCCGGCGGGGATCGTGAGTCTGCCGATGTCGGAGTACCCGCTGCTGGCGACGGTTCCGCCGGTGTGGAAGAGCTTGATCGCCCCGGGGGTGAAGTTCGCGAGCGCGCCGTCTGCGGACTGGGCGCCGAGCGACGGGACGATGAGCGCGGCGGCCGTGAGCGATGCAGCCGTCGCCGCGGCAAAGAGGAGGATGCGGCGCTTGCGCATGTGGAGCCTTCCTTTCGTCGAGGTGCGATAGACGAATGCTCCGGGCTCGCTATGGGCAGGAATGGATGCCGCGGTAAGCGGGGCGTGAACAGCTGTTGGGATCGACCCACGCTTCGTCGAGAAAGCTCAGCGCCGCGTTGAGTCCGCTCAGCGGGAGCTGCTGCCGAGCGAGCAGTGGCGCTGCGTGCCGGTGAGCTCGTCGAGCGCGTTGTCCGCGTTCACCTGGAAGACGATCGTGACGTGCCGGGCTGCGCGCGTCTGCAGGCGCAGCATCTGGTCCTTCCCTTCGCGCAGGCAGCCGTCCGATGCGCGCCAGTACGGCGAGTAGCGGACGGCGATGCGGTAGTCGCCGCCGCGGTGCACGGCGACGCCGATGCGCTCCTGCGTGAGCATGACCAGCCTGGGCTTGCCCGGTCCGGTGACGATCGAGCGCGGCTTGGGCACCTCGAAGATCGTCAGCTTGCTCGTGAAGAAGACCGGCCGCAGCCCGGCCCGGCCGCTCTCGATCAGCGCGGCCTCGGCGCGTGCGCTGTAGTCGGGCGGCGCGCTCGAGAGCACGACGTAGCGGACGCCGAGCCCGCGCAGCCAGGCGAGGTACGAGTTCGGGCCGAGCTTGCTGTAGAGCACCTCGTTCTGGGGGAAGTCGTCCTGCCGGAACCAGCCGCGCGCGAGCGGGATGCGGGCGTCGGCGAGGTAGACGGCGCGCCCCAGTGGCCGGTGGTGTCGACCGACTCGACGCGGTAGTAGGGGCCGGGTGCGCGTGCAGGAACGCGATCGCGGCCGGCCACGCCGACTTCGTGCGCGGTCACGTCGGCCGGCCGCTCGCATAGCTCGCCGCGAGCGGGCTGAGGTTCCACGAGACGGCGAGCGCGATCACCACGAGACCGGGGACCAGCGGCTTCCAGCGCCGCAGCGAGACCGACGAGCACGGCGAGCGGGATGGCCGCGTAGCGCAGGCGCTCGACGTTCTCGCCGACCGCCGACGGGACGAGGTACGAGGTGACCGACGCGACGAGGTAGACCGCGAAGACGAAGCGCAACACGCGCGCGCTCTCGACGCGCCAGGTGAACGCGAGCCCGAGCACGCAGAAGGCGACGCCGGCGGCGATCTCGGCGAATGAGAACGGGTAGGTGCCGCCGCCGGGGAAGAGCCGCCAGAGCACGAGCTCGGCCGTGCCGGCGACGCCGATCGCCGCGAAGGGCACCCAGTTGGCAGGCAGGGAGGCGTGGCGTGCGAGCGCGACGCCGGCGAGCACGACGACGAGCAGCAGGAACGCGACGGGGCTCGCGGCGAGCGAGAGCGTCGCCAGCAAAGCGAAGCGCCAGCGCCGCCCCGCCTGCAGCGCCCAGATCGCGAGCAGCGCGAGCGCGAAGCCGAGCGCGAAGGGGAACGCGGCGGAGAGGACGATCCCGGCCCAGACGACGGCGAAGCTGCGGCTCGACCAGCGCGCCGTCGGCCCCCATTCGCGCCAGAGCACCGCCGTGAACGCGAGCGCCGCGAGCGAGATCGTCGCCACCGCGAGCAGCCGGATCCCGAACCATGCCGCGAGCGGGTAGTAGAGGACGCTGTAGCTGACGAAGCTGTAGCGGCCCGCGTACCAGAAGTTGTTCCAGAGCGAGAAGCCGTGCTCGAGGAAGAGCGTGCGCTGGTACGCGTGCGCGGCGAGGTCGCTGCCGGGCGGGCCGAGCCAGGCGAGCGTGGCGGCGATCAGCGCTGCTGTGACCGCGGACAGCACTGCTTCGCGCAGGAGCGGATGGCCCCGATGCACGCTGAGAGAGTACTGCCCGGGCCGGGGTCTCCCGACGGTAGTTCCTCCGGACGGGCTCAGACGAGCGGGACGAGCACGGTGGCGCTGAACGTGCCGGCGATGGCGAGGCAGCCGCTGGCGGCGACGGCGACGAGGGCGATCCGCCGGATGTGCGGCGACGGGTACGGGGCGAGCCAGACGACGCTGACGAGCCCGAAGAGGATGCCGACGGTCGTCTCGACGGCGTGGAAGGCGATCCCGGCGGCGAGCCCGTGCGCGAAGGAGATGCCGTGCGCCTGGAAGGCGACGGCGACGGCGCCGCTCGTGACGCCGATGTTGGCGGGCAGGAGCGGGAAGGTGCCGGCGATGTCGAGCGCGGGGACGATGACGAGGGCGGCGACGAGCGGCCGGTGGATCTCCATCGCCGCGCCGACGGCGGTGGCGGCGGTGAGACGGCCGGCGGTGGAGAGGGTGATCCAGGCGACGAGGCGGAGCGCGGCGAGCGGCTCGCGCCGGAGCGCGCGGAAGGCGTCGAGCAGGTGGGAGAGGCGGCCGCCCGCGCCGTTGTTCTTGGCGCGCAGCGTGAGCGCGATCCCGGCGGCGACGACCGCGAGCGCGGCGAGCGGCGTCCAGAGCGGGAGCGCTCCTGTGAGCGTGCCTGCGACGACGAAGCCGGCGAGCACGACGAGGCGGACGAGGCCGAGCGCGGCAAAGGCGCCGCCGGTCGTCCAGACCCGTTCCGTGCTCTTCGGCAGCACACGCGAGAAGAGTCCGATGCGGACGGCGTCGCCGGCGCGGAAGGGGACGAAGGTGTTGACGAGCGAGCCGGCGCCGTAGCGGGCGCAGGCGTCGCCGACGGAGAGCCGGCCGCCGCAGAGCCGGATGGCGGAGAGCCAGGAGCCGGCGGCGCCGAGCACGGCGAGCAGGAAGCCGGTGGCGGCGAGCCAGAGCCAGATCGGGTCGCCGTGGTCGAGCGAGCCGAAGGCGGAGGCGACGCGGGAGCCGAGGAGCTGCGGCGTCGAGAGGAGGACGACGAGCGTGATCGTCAGCGCGGCTGCCGCCGCGAGCCGCCGCCTGCCGATGCGGTCCAGCATCTCGTGCATCGTTCCTGGTGTTATCGGCAGCGTCGTCCACGGACGGTAGCAGCGTTTCCTGCGTAGGCTCCGGGCCATGCGAGGCGCGGTCGCTGCCGGCCATCCCCTGACCGCCGAGGCGGGCGCCCGGGTGCTCGAGGCCGGCGGGAGCGCGGTCGACGCCTGTGTCGGCGCCGCGTTCGTCTCCTGGGTGTGCGAGAGCATGCTGACCGGCCCGGGCGGCGGCGGCTTCATGCTCGTCCACGGCGCGGCGGACGGCCGGACGCGCGTGTTCGATTTCATGGTGACGGTGCCGCGGGCCGCGGCCGCCGCCGCGGGCGAGCTGCTGCGGCTCGCGGTGGACTTCGACGGGGACACGCAGCAGGTGTTTCACACGGGCGCGGCGGCGGTGGCGGTGCCGGGGACGGCGCTCGGGCTGGAGGCGGCGCACCGGCGCTTCGGCCGCGTGCCGTGGGCGGAGCTGGTCGCGCCGGCCGCGCAGCTGGCGCGGGAGGGCGTGGAGCTGACGCCGGCGCAGGGGTATCTGCACCGGATCCTGGACGGGCTGTTGCGCCATTCGCCGGAGGGCGACGCGATGTACGGCGCCGCGGGCGCGGCGTATCGCGCGGGCGAGTGCTTCGCGCTGCCGGAGCTGGCGGAGACGCTGGAACGGATCGGCGCGGAGGGCGCCGCCGCGTTGTATCGCGGCGAGCTGGCGCGGCGTGTGGTGGAGCATGTGCGTGCGGGCGGCGGAGCGTTGTCGCTGGAGGATCTCGCGGGCTATCGCGTGATCCGGCGCCGCCCGGTGACGGCGGAGTACCGCGGGCACGAGTTCCGCTCGAACCCGCCGCCGTCGAGCGGGGGACTGCTGGTTGCGTACGGGCTGAAGGCGCTGGGGCGGGCGGAGCCGACGCCGGAGGCGCTGGTCGCGGCGATGGAAGCGCAGGACGCGGTGCGAGGCGGCGCGTTCGTGCGGGCACTGCATCGCGGCGGGATGGCGGCGCGCCTGCTGTCGGGCACGACGCATATCTCAGTGGTGGACGCGCGCGGCGACGCCGCGTCGCTGTCGGCATCGCTGGGCTCGGGCAGCGGCGTCGTGGTGCCCGGCACGGGCATCCACCTGAACAACATGCTGGGCGAAGCGGATCTGCGCGAGCACGCGCGTCCGGGAGAACGGCTGACGTCGATGATGGCCCCGTCGCTGGTGCTGGAGAACGGCCACCCGCGCCTGGTCGTAGGCTCCGCTGGCTCAGCTCGTCTGCGCGGCGCCATCCTCCAAATGGTCGTGAACGTCGTAGCAAGAGGAATGGGCGTCGAAGAAGCCGTGAACGCCCCACGTCTTCATGCCGAGGAAGGAATTGTGTACTGCGAAGACGCGTCGGTCGCGGACCGCCTGGAGGATCTCGGTCGCACGGTCGTCCGCTTCAAACGCCAGAACCTCTACTTCGGCGGCGTGAGCGCAGTAGAGGTCATCCCAGGCGGCGGCCTAGCCGCCGCCGGCGACCCGCGTCGCGGCGGCGCCGCCGTGGTGGTCACATGAGCAAGAGAGTCGGCGACGGTCGTGTGCGCGCAGTACGCATGAAGCGGAGAGTCGGCGCCCTGCGCTTGCGCGCAGGCCGCACTAATGGGATGTGCGACCTGACTTCAGTCAGGTTGCGGTCTTTCCAAAGCGCCCCTCCACCCCCCGTATGACCCCCAACTTCGTAGTCCGTCCAGCCGAGCCCGAAGACGCCGCCGCCCTAACCCGCCTCGCGGAAGACGTAAGCGGCGAGCCAGAAGCGTGGCTGATCTCAGCCGACGGCGAGTGGCGAAGCGTGGCCGACGAGCGCCGCTATCTGAAGGCCCTCCGCCGCTACCCCCACGCAGCAGTCCTCGTCGCGGAGCGCACCGACGGCGCGCTGGTCGGCCGCCTCTCAGTCGCCCGCGACACGCACCCCGCGAGCGTCCACGTCGCCGACCTGGGCCTGATGGTGGCGAAGGACGCCCGCCGCCAGGGCGTGGGGTGGGCGCTACTGGAAGCCGCCGTCGCCTGGGCCCGAGTCGCGGGCGTGCGCAAGCTGGAGCTGCACGTCTTCCCATGGAACGAGCCCGCGATCCACCTGTACGAGCAGTTCGGCTTCGAGCGGGAGGGCTACCGGAAGGGCCACTACCACCGGGCGGGGGAGGATGTGGACGCGATCTTGATGGCGTTCGCCGTCAGCTGACAGCGCGGAACCGTCGGAATCGCTCGGCGAGGAGGTCGGGGTCAGGCCGCCATGCCCGTCTGATCGGCACCTCGATTCGCTTTTCGTGGAACCCCTTGAGCAGCTCCAGCATTGGCCCGTCCTCGTCGTCGAGCAGCCGGGGCGAGACGTGAACCGTGTACCCGGGCGAGACTCCGACGAGATCCTGGTCGAATGCGCGGTGGTGGATAGAACAGAGACTCAGCCCGTTCGTGACGGCCGGGTCGCCCTTCTCCTCGAGGTCGCCGACGATGTGTGCCGCGTCGAGGAGCCGCGTCTCCTTCAACAGACAGATCGTGCAACGGCTGGAGTACGCGACGAGAACGCGTCCTCGGAACCGTGCTTGGTGGAGGCGCACGCGCGTCTCCCGAACCGCATACTGACGCTCGAGAGGCGCCTCGAGAGGCGCAGGATCCCGCTCATCGATCGGTCCGACCATCTCTCCAGGCGCGACGAGCACGCGACGTGTCACAGGGTCGTCGGCAACGACGTAGCAGGGGTAGAGCGGTTTGTACCGACCGGGTACCGTCGCAACGAAGTAGACGATCGGAACATTGAGCACATATGCAGAGCGGAGCGCGCGGTTGTCGGGCTGATCCGCGGAGCCGGCCCGATACGCGTAGAAGAAGCCGTCCGGGGTCTCTTCGTCGTCGTACGGGGAGCTGGCCGATGTCTGGATCGAGAGCGCCGCTGGTCCTTCCTGGAGCGCGGCACGAAAGATCCCCTTCTGCGGAGACAGAAATGGCACCCGCCCGCCCCGGAACGGAAAGCGCTGGTCGAGGCCGCCGGCATAGGGGACATCTTCCCCGTGCATTGCACAGAGGACGTCGAGCGACGCGAAGCAGGAGCTACGCAGTCCGTCATCGCGCACGACGTGATCCTAGACGGCGTTGACATTCTTCAGTGATCTTCTCCGGCACGCGAGGCGAACCGCGGCGGCACACTGTCGTGGCCGGCGGGCAGCACCTGCCCGGCACGGCACGAAGGAGGACGACCGTGGCTGAACGGAAGAGCTTCACCCTCGAGGAGGCGCGCCAGATCGGCGCCGAGATCGGGATCGACTGGGAGACCGCACCGTTCGACGTCGAGGAGTTTCGCAGCGGCATGGACGTAGAGCTCGAGCACGGCCTCCGCGACCTGCTCACCAACGTCAGCGGCGACGATTCGCACGTGACGGCGAAGATCGCACTCGCGCATCTGAACGAGTTCCCCGACTACTACACGCGTCTGGACGTCATGGAGGAGGAGGCGAAGCGCGACTGGGACGAACGTCGCCGGCAAGGCGGGTAGCGAACTCCGCCTGCGCGATGGACAATGAGCCCGTGGCGACCATCGCCTCGGGCTCCGGGAACCAGGCGCCTCCGCTCGAGGGCTACGACCTCTACGGCGAGAACCGGCCGCTCGTCGAAGCGGTCGCGCGCGAGGGCGGCGGCTGGGCCGACGACGCGCTGCGCGGGCTCGGCGAGCTGCTCGGCGGCGAGCCGCTCGAGTGGGGGAGGCTCGCGAACGAGCACCCGCCGCAGCTGCGCACCCACGACCGCTTCGGCAACCGGATCGACGAGGTCGAGTTCCACCCCGCCTGGCACCGGCTGCTCGGGCTCGGCGTCGAGCACGCGCTCCACGCCGCGCCCTGGCGCGACCCGCGCGCCGGCGTTCACGTCGCGCGTGCGGCCGGCTTCCTCACGCTCGCCCAGGTCGAGGCCGGCGTCGGCTGCCCGCTCTCGATGACCTTCGCCTCGCTCGCCACGCTGCGCGAGGAGCCCGCGCTCTACCGACGAGTGGAAGCCGGCGCTCACGTCGACCGTCTACCACCCGGGTCTGCGCCCGGTGGCGGAGAAAGCAGGCGCGCTCTGCGGGATGGCGCTCACCGAGCGCCAGGGCGGCTCCGACGTGCGGGCGAACGAGGCGGTCGCACGGCCGGCCGGCGACGGCGAGGCGACGCTGCGCGGGGACAAGTGGTTCTGCTCGGCGCCGATGTGCGACGCCTTCCTCGTCACCGCGCAGGCTCCCGGCGGGCTCACCTGCTACTTCGTCCCGCGCGTCCTGCCCGACGGCGAGCGCAACGCGTTCCACATCGACCGGCTCAAGGACAAGCTCGGCGACCGCTCCAACGCCTCCTCCGAGATCAGCCTCGACGGCGCCTGGGCGCGCCGCGTGGGGGAGGAGGGACGCGGCGTCCGCACGATCATCGAGATGGTCGCGCACACACGCCTCGACTGCGTGCTCGGCTCCACCGGACTCATGCGCCGCGCGGTCGCCGAGGCGACGCACCACGCGGCGCACCGCTTCGCCTTCGGCCGCGTCCTCACCGAGCAGCCGCTCATGCAGAACGTGCTCGCCGACCTCTGCCTCGACTCCGAGGCCGCGACCGTGCTCGCCATGCGACTCGCCCGCGCGTACGACGAGGAGGACTCGCCGTTCCGCCGGATCGCCACCGCCGTCGCCAAGTACTGGGTCTGCAAGTCGACGCCGCCGCTCGTCGCCGAAGCGCTCGAATGCCTCGGCGGCAACGGCTACGTCGAGGAGAGCGTCCTGCCGCGCCTCCACCGTCAGAGCCCGCTCAACTCCGTCTGGGAAGGAGCCGGCAACGTCAACGCGCTCGACGTCCTCCGCGCGATCGCGCGCCAGCCCGAGAGCCTCGACGCGCTGCTCGCCGAGATCGACCTCGCCGCCGGCGCGGACACCCGCCTCGACGCCGCCGTCGCCGGCCTCCGCCGCGAGCTCGCCGACCACGCCGACGCCGAGTTGCGCGCGCGCCGGCTCGTCGAACGGCTCGCCCTCTGCCTCCAGGGCTCGCTCCTCGTCCGCCACGGCGACCCGGCCGTCGCCGACGCGTTCTGCGCCACACGTCTCGGCGGCGACGGCGGCCGCGCCTACGGCACCCTCCCGGCCGGGCTCCCGCTCGCCGCGATCGTCGAGCGGCACCGGCCGCACCTCTAGGCACTACGGCTACGCGGCGGCGAGCACGCCGGCGAGGTCGGTCGCCTCGATGCGATGCTCGGGAAGCGTGATCGGGATCTTCCCCTCACGCTCGAAGATCACGCGCGCATTGACGATCGTGATCGCAATCAGCGAGCCGTCCTCACCGAACTGGAGATAGTGCCCTTCCGGAGATGCGTCGTCCGACGCGGGATGGCGTGGCTCGCCGTCCCAGAGGTACAGGACATCCACCTCGCGATCGTAGAGAACGTTGTCGAACGCGACTCCCGCGATCTTGACGGTCATGGAAAAGCCCTCCTCGGGAACGCGGTGGCGACCACGATGAAGTGTAGAAACCGCGCGGGCATCGATGCCGTATCCGTTCGACGGAGGTCGTCCGAGAGGAGCTACAGATGCGCCTGCACCGATACCTGCCCGCGCTCATCGCGGCGCTCGCCCTGATTGCGCTCGTCAGCGCCTGCGGCGGCAAGGGCGGCGGGTACTAGCGCCACGCTCGGCACTGCGGTGCCCGGCTGGGACGAGGCCGAAAGAGCGTCTTGCGACGTCGTACCCACAGCGCGTACCGTCGCGCAGATGCGTATCAGCGACGAAGCCGCGCGCGAACTCGCCCTGCTCATGCCCCTCGAATGGAGCGACGCAGATCGCGAACTGCTGTCCCCGCTCGTCGACGCGATGCTCGTCCGGGCTGACGACGAGACCACGGCGCGGCTCGCCGAGCCGCTGGTCATGGCGTTCTGGCAGGACGACCTTCGCGCGGACATCGAGAAGGCCCTCGAGAGGACTCGTGCATTGGACGGCGATTCCGCGGAGCTGGTCGAAGCGGCCCTCGCCGACCTCGAGACGGGGTCGAGCAACAGCCGGTTCGCGCTCGCAGTAGTCGAGCAGGCTGCAATCGAGCTCGCCGGCGAGGAGCAGGGGTTCGACTGCTGCTTGCTCTGCGTGCAGGAAGGCCTGCTCGCTGCGCCTGCCCAGGACCGAGCAAGGCGCGCCCTGACCGTCGCACGGATTGCAGCGCGCGCAGCGGCAGTTCCGCTTGACGATGTCCGCCGCGCGGTCGAGACGGCCGCGCTCCACGGAAGCGACGCGGCACTCATACTCGCAACCGACGAGCGGCGCGTCGCCGTCCGCCGGTGGCTGGGCCGACTCGCCGAGTTGGGAGAAAGGTCGATCGCCCCGCTCGCGATCGAGCTGCGGGCGCTCGCAGACGAGTCGCTCCCTGACGTCGCCGACGACGAGGTCTGGCGCGAAACGGTGCGCGGCCTCGCGGCGCGCGTCGCACCTGCGTGGAACTGATCTCTCTGCTCTGCGCCGATGGGTGTTCTGATCACGGTACAAGCGTCCTCTGAATAGAACGGATGTGCTAGCTTGGGGACGTGGATCTGTCGTCACCTCACACCGCTGTTCAGCCGAGGATTGAAGGCCTCGTGCTGATGACGCTTGCCGGTACGACTCGGCCGCTGAGCGGTCGCGAGGTTGCGAAGCTCTCAGGCGCTTCAACGAACGGCGCCTGGCGCGCGCTCCAGCGGCTCGTCGAGCACGGTCTCGTCGCAGTCGAAGAGGTGGGTAGCGGCGCCGCCCTGCTCTACACGCTCAACCGCCGGCACCTCGCTGCGGACGCTGTTCTGATCCTCGCAGACCTGCGGGCACGCCTCATCGCCCGTCTCACCGACGCAATCGAAGCGTGGCCGGTGCGGCCGGTCCACGCGTACCTCTTCGGCTCCGCGGCACGCGCCGACGGAGACACCCGGAGCGACATCGACCTTCTGCTCGTTCGCCCGCACGGGGTCGCTGAAGACGACCGGCAGTGGCGCGAGCAGGTCAATGCGTTGGCCGAGTCGATCCGGGCGTGGACGGGGAATCACGCCGGAATCGCCGAGCTGCCGCAGTCCGACATTCGCCGCTTGCGGCGCGAACGGCCTGCGATCGTCGACGAGCTCGAACGCGACGCGGTCGTTCTGCGTGGCCTCCCCGTCCAGGAACTTCTCGGGAAGAAACACTGAGCCGCAGCCGAGCCGGCCGAAGCCAGACGTGCGGCGAGCCGCAGGCGCGAGCGAAGCTCGCCCGAGCAAAGACCTTTCTGCAGACGGCCGAGCTGATCCAGGGCGAGACCGACCCCGATTTCATGAGCGTCGCCGCTGCTCTGGCGGTACTCGCGGGGATCGCCGCAGCGGACGCGGCCTGCTGCCACGCGCTCGGACGTAGGTCGCGTTCGGACAACCGTCACGATGCCGAGGCGCTGATCGAAACGATCACGCCGGGTGGCAAGAGCGCGGCGAGCGCACTACGGCGCCTCTTGAACCTGAAGGACGAGGCGCACTATGGCTTCTACGCTGTGCGGCGGCCGAGCCTGATCGCTGCGATGCGCCAGGCCCGCACGCTGATTGAGTTCGCCGGAGATGTCGCCCGACGCTGAAGTTTCACCACCCTGTCGATTTCGGGACGCTCCGTTCGTCTAGCGTCCGACAGGCCACCCAACGAAAGGGAGCACCAATGTGCGACGTGACGGTCAAGCGGGTCGAGGACTTCGACACGCCCAACGGCGGCGGCTTCTGCCGCGCCCGTGCCAGCCTCGGCGTCTCGTCCTTCGGGATGCAGGTCGAGAACTTCCCGCCGCACTTCGACCAGTACCCCGAGCACGATCACAGCGGGGACGGGCAGGAGGAGGTCTACACCGTCCTCTCCGGCTCCGCGACCCTGCACGCCGGCGGCGAACAACACCACCTCGAGCCGGGCGTCTTCGTCCGCGTCGCGCCGAGCGTCACGCGCAAGATCACGACCGGCGACGAGGGCGCACGCATGCTCGCCATCGGCGGCACGCCCGGTCAGGCGTACGTCGCGCCGCCCTTCACCGAGGTCGGCGCCTCGCTCGGCTAGAGCGGCTCGAAGCGGGCCGTGAAGTGCCGCAGCGCCTTCGGCTCGAACGTCATGCGCAGGCCGCGCAACTCCGCGCGGCCTGCCGCGACCGCGGTGCACACCTCGATCACGTAGTCGATGTGGCTCTGCGTGTACGTCCGCCGCGGGATCGCCAGCCGGACGAGATCCATCGCTGCCGGCTGCTCGCTCCCGTCCGGATGCCGCCCGAACATCACCGTGCCGATCTCGCAGCCGCGCACGCCGCCCGTCTCGTACAGCGCCACCGCCAGCGCCTGCCCCGGATACTCCAGCGGCGGGATGTGCGGCAGCAACGCGCGCGCATCGAGGTACACCGCATGCCCGCCCGGCGGCTGCACGATCGGGATCCCCGCCGCCGTCAGCGCGTCCCCCAGATAGGCCGTCGAGCGCACGCGGTAGCGCAGGTACTCGTGATCCACCGCCTCCCGCAGCCCCTGCGCGATCGCCTCCAGGTCGCGGCCCGCCAGCCCGCCGTACGTCGGGAAGCCCTCCGTCAGCACGAGCAGCGTCCGGCACTGCTCTGCGAGCGCGTCGTCATTCACCGCGAGCCAGCCGCCGATGTTCGCGAGCGGGTCCTTCTTCGCGCTCATCGTCATCCCGTCCGCGAGCGACGCCATGTCGAGCACGATCTCCACCACCGGCCGCCCCTCCTGGCCCGGCTCGCGCTCGCGGATGAACCACGCGTTCTCGGCGAAACGGCACGCGTCGAGGAACAGCGGCACCCCGTGCGCGTCGCAGACCGCGCGCACCGCGCGCAGGTTCTCGAGCGACACCGGCTGGCCGCCGCCCGAGTTGTTCGTGATCGTCACCATCACCGCCGGAACGGCGTCGCGCCCGCGCTCGGCCAGCAGCCGCTCCAGCGCCGCGACGTCCATGTTCCCCTTGAACGGATGCACGAGCGACGGCTCCAGCGCCTCCGGAACCGGCAGGTCGACCGCCTCCGCGCCCGTGAACTCGACGTTCGCGCGCGTCGTGTCGAAATGCGTGTTGTTCGGGACGACCTTGCCCGGCCCGCCGATCGCCGTGAACAGGATCTTCTCCGCAGCCCGCCCCTGATGCGTCGGGATCACGTGCTTGAACGGGAACAGCGCCCGCACGCTCTCGAGGAACAGGAACCAGGACGGCGAGCCCGCGTAGCTCTCGTCGCCGTGCTGGATCGCGGCCCACTGGTCGCGCGACATCGCGCCCGTGCCGGAATCCGTCAGCAGGTCGATCAGCACGTCCGCCGCGTGCAGGTCGAAGAGGTTGTAGCCCGCGGCGCGGATGGCCGACCGCCGCTGCTCTTCGGTCGTGATCCGCAGCGGCTCCACCGAGTGGATCCGGAACGGCTCGATGATCGTCCGGAACGCCATCAGGCGAGCGCGTGCGCGCGCGGCAGCGCGGCCCGCACCGCGGCGACGAGCCGCTCGACGTCTTCTTCGTCGTTGAAGTAGTGCGTCGAGACGCGGATGCCGCCGACGCGCGACGTGTAGCGACGCGACGCGTAGATGCCCCGGTCGAGCAGCTGCTGCAGCAGCGCCTCGTCCTCCTGCGGGTCGCCGGAGACCGTGAACGTCGTGATCCCCGACCACGACTCCGGCTCCGGGCGGCTGACGATCCGCACGCCGGCCGCCTCCAGCTCGCGGCGCACCAGCGCCGCGAGGCCGAGCACCTGCCGCTCGACCGTCGCGGCACCGATCTCGTTCACGAGCGCGAGCGAGGCGCCGAGCCCCACCGCGCCCGGATAGTTCGACGTCCCGTTCAGCTCGAACCGCTTCGCGGTCTTCACGAACTCGTACGGGCGCACCGGGCTGATCGACGGCGTCGAGAAGTACGTCGCCCAGCCGCCGTACGGCTCCTCCAGCCCGAGATACCCCCAGGACGGCTGCCCGAGCTGCTCCTGGATCTCGCGGCGGACGTAGAGGACGCCGCAGCCGAAGGGCGCGTTCAGCCACTTGTGGCCGCCGGCGACGAGCGCGTCCACCGGCGTCCGCCGCATGTCCAGCTGCAGCGCGCCGAGCTCCTGCACCGCGTCCACGACGAGGAAGATCCCCTCGCGCCGGCAGAGCTCCGACAGCGCCGCCAGGTCGAGCCGGTAGCCGTTCGACCACTGGACCGAGCTGACCACGACCGCGCGCGTGCGCGCGTCCACCTGCTCGGCGATCGACTCGACGGTGACCGCTCCCTCGACGTTCCGGGCGACCCGCACCTCGCCGAGCGAGCCCTCCTCCACGAGCTTGAACCACGGGATCGCCACCTGCAGGAACTCGAGGTCGTCGGTGACGACGTTGTCGTTCGCGCCGAGCCCGAGGGCGCGGGCGGCGAGGCTCAGCCCGTGCGAGGTGCTCTCGACGAGTGCGACCTCGTCCTCGCCGGCGCCGAGCAGCACCGCCGCCTCGCGCACCGCGGCGCCGCGCAGCTCGTCCATGGCGATGTGGTGCGACGAGGCGTCCCGCTCGGGGCAGAGGACGGCCCGCTCGAGGAAGCTCGCGATCGCGTCCCGCGCCTGCACGGGCGCGAGGCTGACCGTCGCCGCGTCCAGGAAGACCTTGCCCTCCAGGCCGGGGAAGGAGGCCCGGGCGTCGCGCACGTCCATCGGCGCAGCTTCCCGGGCGCCGCTCCGGCGGGCATCCGTGCGTCTCCCGCGGGCGGCTCAGCGGTAACTACCGATCCGTCCCGGTATATGGTGGCGCCGTGTCGCCGAACTTCCGCCGCTATCTGCCCTTCATCCTGATCGCGTTCTTCATCCTGATCGCCGGTCAGACGCTGTTCAAGCGGCACAGCTCCGGGACGACGACGAGCGCCCGGGCGACCCAGACGATCGGCGCGCTCAACCTGATCCGGACGGCCGAGCAGACCTACCAGACGAAGAACGGCCGCTTCACCGCCCACATCGCCGACCTCGTCCCCTACGGCCGCCACCTCACCACCGACCTGGCCGACGGGATCGGCATGCAGGTCGACGTCAGCACCGACGGGCAGCGCTACCTCGCCCAGGTGGTGAGCGACGTTCTCAGCCTCAACCGCACCGTCCAGGGCACGAAGGTGATCGCCCAGGACTGCGTGATCGTGAAGAGCGGCTCCGGCGTCGCCTGCCCGCCGCCGGCGCACTAGCGGCGCCTGCACTACATAAAGTAAAGTGGCGTCTTCCCGTGGACCAGAACGAGGAGGAGAGCATGGCGATCCAGCTTGGTGACGAGGCCCCGGACTTCACCGCCGAGTCGACGGAAGGCGAGATCCGCTTCCACGACTTCCTGGGCGACTCCTGGGGCGTCCTGTTCTCGCACCCCGCCGACTTCACGCCGGTCTGCACGACCGAGCTCGGCCGCGTCGCGGCGCTGAAGGGCGAGTTCGACAAGCGCAACACGAAGGTGGTCGGGCTCAGCGTCGACCCGCTCGACAAGCACGCCGAGTGGTCGCAGGACATCGAGGACGTGACCGGCCACAAGCTCAACTTCCCGCTCATCGCCGACAAGAACCGCGAGGTCGCCGACCTGTACGGGATGATCCATCCGAACGCGAGCGACACGATGACCGTCCGCTCGGTGTTCGTGATCGGCCCCGACAAGAAGGTGAAGCTCACGCTCACCTATCCCGCCGCGACCGGCCGCGACTTCGGCGAGATCCTGCGCACGATCGACTCGCTCCAGCTCACCGCGAAGCACAAGGTGGCGACGCCGGCCGACTGGCGGCAGGGCGAGGACGTGATCATCGCCACCGCCGTCTCCGACGAGGAGGCCGCGGAGCGGTTCCCCGGCTACGAGACCGTGAAGCCGTACTTGCGCAAGACGCCGCAGCCGACGGGGTAGCATCACCTGCGACCCCGAGAGCGGAGGAGGCTGACGTGGCGACGAAGAAGCAGCAGGCCCGCGCGGCGGCCGCCGGCAACGCGACGCCGGCGAAAGCCACCAAGAAGAAGCCGAAGAAGCAGTCCCGCGGGAAGTGAGCGACCCGGACGGCGCCGCCCCGGACTTCGGAGGCGTCGTCCAGGCTGCTCTCGACTCGCTGCCGCCCGAGCTGCGCGGCGAGGTCTCCAACGTCGAGATCGTCGTGGAGGACGAGCCGCCGCCCGGGCAGCCGCTGCTCGGCCTCTACCGCGGCGTGCCGCTGACCCGCCGCGGCAGCAACTACAGCGGCGTGCTCCCCGACAAGATCACCATCTACCGGGGCCCGCTCGAACGCCTCTACGGGCACGATCCCGAGTTGCTGACCCGGCAGATCAGGCGAACCGTCCTGCACGAGGTCGCGCACCATTTCGGGATCAGCGACGAGCGGCTGATCGAGATCGACCGCTACTGAGAGCGGCGTTCTCCGGCTCGGCAGCTACCGTGGACCAAACACCGAGAGGACGCTGATGGCCACAAAGCGACAGCAGACGATGGCGAAGATGCAGCGCGAGCAGCGCGTCCGCGAGAAGCGCGCGGAGAAGAAGCTCAAGAAGCAGGCAGTGATCGACGCGCGGAACGCTCCGCCGGTCGAGGACGACCCGACGGTCGTGGTCGAAGGAGACCCGGCCGCGGACGAGCTGAACGTCCAGAGCTGACGGATCGAGCCGGATGCCGGACGCCGGCGATCGTTTGCTCCAGGCGTGGCGCGGCGAGATCGAAGCCGGCGCCGTCTACGAGCTGATCGCGCAGCGCGAACGGGATCCGGAGCGGGCGGCGATCCTGCGCAAGATGGCCGCGGCCGAGGGCGGGCACCGCGGACGGCTCGAGGCGCGCATGCGCGAGCTCGGCATCGCCGTCCCCGACCCGGCGACGGTGCAGCTCTCGCCCTGGCTGAAGCTGCAGGCGCGGCTCGCGCCGCTCGACCGGCTGCTCGCCGCGCGCGAGGCGGCCGAGAGCAGCGAGGTCGACGACCTCTACCTGCGCCCGACGGGCGACGAGGAGACCGACCGGCTCCTGCACGAGCTCCGCCGCGACGAGCGCTCCCACTCCATCGCCGTGAACGAGATGCTGGCTGCCCCCTCCGCGCCCCCGCCGGCCGCGCCGGCGCCGGCGGCGGCGCAGGCCCGGCTCGACCGCATCCTCGGCCGGGAGAAGTGGCACGAGGCCGGCTCCGGCTGGATGTCGGGCGCGATCTACGGTGCCAACGACGGCCTCGCCGCCGTCTTCGGGATCGTCACCGGCGTCTCCGGCGCCACCGGCGGCTCGAGCTTCGTCCTCACCGCCGGCGTCGCCGGCGCGGTCGCCTCCGCGCTCTCGATGGCAACCGGCGCCTTCCTCGCCGAGCGCTCCGAGCTCGAGGTCGCCGCCGCCAACGTCGAGCGCGAGCGCCAGGAGATCGCCGAGCACCCCGAGGAGGAGCGCGAGGAGCTCTCGCTCTTCTACCAGCTCAAGGGCCTCGACCAGCAGACGGCCGACGCGCTCGCCGCCGAGCAGGCGAAAGATCCCGACACGATGCTGCGCCTGCTCACCCACGAAGAGCTCGGCGGCGGCAAGGCCGCCGGCAACCCGGTCGAGTCGGCGGCAGCGGCCGGGATCAGCACCGGCGTCGGCGCGATCATCCCCGTGATCCCGTTCTTCTTCATGACCGGCGGGCTCGCGATCATCCTCGCCGGGATCATCTCGCTCGTCGCGCACTTCGCCGTCGGCGCCGCCAAGTCGCTGTTCACGCTCCGCAGCTGGTGGGCGTCCGGGCTGGAGATGACGCTCGCCGGCGTGCTCGTCGGCGGGATCACGTACGCGATCGGGCTTGCCTTCGCCTGAAATCCGCCGGCGGGTCCCGCTCGTATCCCAGGGCAGGAAATGCCCTGACGAAAGGAGTTGGAATGCGGGTTCGCTGGATCCGCCTGGTGCTGCCGCTCGCTCTTGCCGCCGTCGTCGGCGCCGGCGTGGCGATGGCGGCGACGACGGCGCCGGGCTCGAGCGGCGCGACCGTGAAGACGGCCGCCAGCAGCACGTACGGCAAGGTGCTCGTCGCCGCGAACGGAAAGACGCTGTACCGGTACACGCTCGACAAGAAGGGCAAGAGCGTGTGCAGCGGAGCGTGCGCGACGTACTGGCCGCCGCTCCTCCTCAAGGGGACGGCGAAGGCAACGGCCGGCCCCGGCGCCAGCGCCGCGCTGCTCGGCGAGGTGATGCGGGCGAACGGCGCGCATCAGGTCACGTATGCCGGCTACCCGCTGTACTTCTACGCGGGCGACAAGAAGGCCGGCGACACGACGGGCGAAGGCGTGCAGAAGGTGTGGTACGTCGTCAGCCCGAAGGGCGCGCTCGTGAAAGCCGCGGCCAAGAAGGCCTCGACGTCGTCCGGCGGCGCCGCCGGCTGGGGCTAGGCCGCCCGGGAAACGAGGTGGCGGCCGAGCGGCCCGGCCGCCACCACGCGCCCCGGAACACGTGCGAAATCGCGCATTCCGATGTCGTCGGGGGTTGCGAGTAGAGTCGGTTGCCCGTGCCCGAGACCCCGCCTTTCGTCCATCTGCACGTCCACTCGGAGTATTCGATCCTCGACGGGGCCTGCCGGATCCCGGAGCTTGCGAGAGCGGGCCGCGGAGCTGGAGATGCCGGCCGTGGGGCTCACCGACCACGGCTCGCTCGCCGGAACGATCGACCTGTTCAAGGCGGCCAAGAAGGAGGGCGTGAAGCCCGTCATCGGCTGCGAGGTGTACGTCACCGACGACCGGCACCAGCAGAAGAAGGGGCAGGCGCACCTGACGCTGCTCGCCGAGACGACCGAGGGCTACGGCAACCTCATCCACCTCAGCTCGCTCGGCTACCTCGAGGGCTACTACTACAAGCCGCGCGTCGACTGGGAGCTGCTCGAGCGCTACGCGCCCGGGCTCGTCGCCCTCTCCGGCTGCCTGTCCGGCCGCGTCTGCCGCGCGCTCGAGGAGGGCCGCGCCGCCGACGCCGAGGGCGAGCTCGACCGGCTGACGACGATCTTCGGCCGCGACAGCGTCTACGTCGAGATGCAGAACGCGCACCTCGAGGTGCAGCAGCGGATCAACCCCGTGCTCGTGCAGCTCGCCGAGCGGCGCGGCCTGCCGCTCGTCGCCACCGGCGACGTCCACTACCTCCGCCACGAGGACGCGCGCGCACACGAGGCGCTGCTCTGCATCCAGTCCGGCGACTCGCTCAAGAACCCGAACCACTGGAAGTTCGACACCGACCACTTCTACTTCAAGACGGCCGCCGAGATGGCCGCCGACTTCCCCGGGCGCGAGGACGCGCTGCGGCGCACGCTCGAGATCGCCGATCGCTGCAACGTCGAGATCGAGCTCGACCGGATCCTGCTGCCGCACTTCCCGACCCCCGACGGCCGCGACGCGTTCGACTACCTCGTCGAGCTGTGCGAGAAGGGGCTCGCGCGCCGCTACGACAAGGTGACCGCCGACCTCCACGAGCGGCTCAGGTTCGAGCTGAAGACGATCAAGGAGATGGGGTTCGCCGACTACTTCCTGATCGTCTCCGACTTCATCGGCTTCGCCAAGCGCAACGGGATCAGCGTCGGGCCCGGCCGCGGCTCCGCCGCCGGCTCGCTCGTCGCCTACTGCCTCGAGATCACCGACCTCGACCCGATCCGCTACGACCTGCTGTTCGAGCGCTTCCTCAACCCGGGCCGCAAGGAGCTGCCGGACATCGACATCGACTTCGCCGTGGAAGGGCGCGAGCGCGTGATCAACTACGTCGCCGAGAAGTACGGCCGCGACCGCGTCGCGCAGATCATCACCTTCGGCACGATGGCCGCGCGCGCCGCGGTGCGCGACGCCGGCCGGGTGCTCGAGGTGCCGTACGGCTCGGTCGACAAGGTCGCGAAGCTGATCCCGGAAGGGCCGGGGCAGACGCTCGAGGAATGCCTGAAGCCGGGCGCCGACCTGCGCCAGGCCTACGACTCCGATCCGGTCGCCCGCGAGATCGTCGACCTCGCACGGCCGCTCGAAGGGCTGACGCGGCAGGACTCGATCCACGCCGCCGGCGTCGTCATCGGCGCCGAGCCGCTGATGAACGTCGTGCCCCTGCAGCAGAAGGGCGCCGAGCAGGAGGTCGTGACCCAGTTCTCGATGAACAACGTCGTCGCGGTCGGCCTGCTCAAGGTCGACTTCCTCGGCCTGCGCAACCTCGACGTGATCGACAAGGCGTGCGAGCTCGTCGGCGACCTCGACATCGGCACGATCCCGCTCGACGACCGCAAGACGTACGAGATGCTCGCGCGCGGCGAGGCGACCGGCGTGTTCCAGTTCGAGTCGTCCGGCATGCGCGAGGCGCTGCGGTTGGTCAAGCCGACGCTCTTCGAAGACCTGATCGCGCTCGGCGCGCTCTACCGGCCGGGCCCGATGGCGTACATCCCGGTCTACGCGCGCCGCAAGAACGGCCAGGAGCCCGTCTCCTACCCGGACGAGCGGCTGAAGCCGATCACGAGCTCCACGTACGGCATCTGCGTCTACCAGGAGCAGTACATGGAGATCGCCAAGCAGCTGGCCGGGTTCACGCCCGCCGAGGCCGACGACCTGCGCAAGGCGATCGGCAAGAAGATCCACTCGCTGATGGCGTCGCTGAAGGGGAAGTTCCTCGAGGGCTGCGCGAAGAACGGCGTCTCGCCCGCGGTCGCGAACCAGCTCTGGCAGGACATGGAGCAGGCGCAGGACTACTCCTTCAACAAGGCGCATGCCGCCTGCTACGCGCTGATCGCCTACCGCACCGCCTGGCTGCGCGCGAACCATGCGAAGGAGTACATGGCGGCGCTCATCTCCTCCGTGATGAACACGAAGGACAAGGTTCCGTACTACGTCAACGCGTGCGACGAGCTCGAGATCGAGGTGCTGCCGCCGGATGTGAACACGTCGCAGATCGACTTCGCAGTCGTCGAGGGCAAGATCCGCTTCGGGCTGAACGCGGTGAAGAACGTCGGCGAGTCGGCGTGCCGCTCGATCGTCGCTGCGCGCGCCGAAGGCGGTCCGTTCACGTCGATCTGGGATTTCACCGAGCGGGTCGACGTGCAGATGGTGAACAAGCGCGCCCTCGAGTCGCTCGTCAAGTGCGGCGCGCTCGACTCCACCGGCGCCTCGCGCAAGGGGATGCTCGACGCGCTCGAGCAGGCGCTCTCCTGGGGGCAGAAGCAGCAGTCCGACAAGCTGCTCGGCCAGGGCTCGATCTTCGATCTGGACGCCGACTCCGTCGGCGCCGACGCCCAGCGGCACCATCCCGTGCTTTCCGCCGAGGAGTACGACAAAGCGGACCTGCTGCACATGGAGAAAGAGAGCCTCGGCCTCTATGTCTCCGAGCACCCGCTCACCGCGATCCGCGACCAGCTGCGGCGCAAGACCGACTGCCCGCTCTCCGAGGTCGAGCGGCGCCGCGACGGGGAGATCGTCACCGTCGGCGGTCTCGTCGCCTCGCTCAAGCAGCTGACGACGAAGAAGGGCGAGCCGATGGTGTTCGCGACGCTCGAGGACGTCACGGGCAGCATCGAGATCGTCGCGTTCAACTCGACCTACCAGCAGGCGCGCGACCTGCTCGTGCAAGACCGCGTGCTGATCGTGAAGGGCCGCGTCGACCACAAGCAGGCGGGGGAGACGAAGCTCGTCGCGCTCGAGGTCACCGGCTTCGAGGCGGTGCCCGAGCGGCGCGAGGTGCGGCTGAAGGTGGACGCGCGCATCGCGCCTGCCGGCCTGATCAAGGAGCTCGCCGACATCGTCGAGCGCTACCCCGGCGAGGCGCCCGTCTACGTCGAGGCGGTCACGTCGGTCGGCCCGAAGCTGCTCGAGCTCGGCAAGAAGGTGCAGCCGATCGCCGACTTCTACGCCGAGGCGAAGACGCTGCTCGGCGAAGCCGCCGTTCTGTAGCGACCGCTACCGTGGGCCGTCCATGGCCCGCAGGGAAGACCTCCGTAACGTCGCGATCGTCGCGCATGTCGACCACGGCAAGACGACCCTCGTCGACGCGCTGCTCTGGCAGGCCGGCTCCTTCCGCGAGAACCAGGACGTCGCCGAGCGCGTCATGGACTCGATGGACCTCGAGCGCGAGAAGGGGATCACGATCCTCGCCAAGAACACCGCCGTCCGCCTCGCGAACGGGGTGAAGCTGAACATCGTCGACACGCCCGGGCACGCGGACTTCGGCGGCGAGGTCGAGCGCGGACTGACGATGGTCGACGGCGTGCTGCTGCTCGTCGACGCGAGCGAGGGGCCGCTGCCGCAGACGCGTTTCGTCTTGCGCAAGGCGCTCGAGGCGAAGCTCCCGGTCGTGCTCGTCATCAACAAGGTCGACCGTCCCGACGCGCGCATCGAGGACGTCGTGAACGAGGTGTACGGCCTCTTCCTCGACCTCGACGCAGACGAGTCGCAGATCGAGTTCCCGATCGTCTACTGCAACGCGCGTGCCGGCCGGGCCGGGACGGCGCCCGACGAGCTCGCCCCGGATCTCGGCCCCCTTGTCCAGACCATCCTCGACACCGTGCCGCCGCCCGAGTACGACCCCGAGCATCCGCTGCAGGCGCTCGTCACGAACCTCGATGCCGACCCGTACGTCGGACGGCTGGCGCTCTGCCGGATCATGCACGGCACGCTCCGCAAGGGCGCGCAGGTCGCGTGGTGCCGCGCCGACGGGACGATCGCGCCGGCGCGGATCACGGAGCTCTACGTCGCCGAGGCGCTCGACCGCGTGCCCACCGCCGAGGCGGGGCCGGGGGAGATCGTCGCGATCGCGGGCCTGCCGGAGGTGACGATCGGCGAGACGATCGCCGACCTCGACGACCCGCAGCCGCTTCCGGTCTCGACCGTCGACGAGCCGTCGCTCTCGATCACGATCGGGATCAATACGTCGCCGCTCGCCGGCACGGAGGGCGACCGGCTGACCGCGTCGATGGTGAAGGCCCGGCTCGACCAGGAGCTCGTCGGGAACGTCTCGCTGCGTGTCAACCCGACCCCGAGGCCGGACGCGTGGGAGGTGCAGGGCCGTGGCGAGCTCCAGCTCGCGGTGCTCGTCGAGCTGATGCGCCGCGAGGGCTTCGAGCTCACCGTCGGCAAGCCCGAGGTGCTGACGCGCGAGATCGGCGGCAAGCGCCACGAGCCGGTCGAGCGCGTCTCGATCGACGTGCCGGAGGAGTACATCGGCGTCGTCACGCAGCTGCTCGCGCTGCGCAAGGCGCGGTTGCAGCAGATGGTCAACCACGGCACCGGCTGGGCGCGCATGGAGTACGTCGTCCCCGCGCGCGGCCTGATCGGCTTCCGAACCGAGTTCCTGACGGAGACGCGCGGCACCGGCATCCTCCACCACGTCTTCGAGGGCTGGGAGCCCTGGCATGGCGAGCTGCGCACGCGGCCGACCGGCAGCCTCGTCGCCGACCGGCGCGGGCCTGCGACCGCGTTCGCGATCCTCAACCTCCAGGAGCGCGGCTCGCTCTTCGTCGCGCCCGGCGTCGAGCTGTACGAGGGGATGATCGTCGGCGAGAACTCGCGCGCGGACGACCTCGACGTGAACGCGACGAAGGAGAAGAAGCTCACGAACATGCGGGCGGCGAGCTCCGACGAGACCGTCCGGCTGATCCCGCCGCGCCCGCTCTCGCTCGAGCAGGCGCTCGAGCTGATCCGCGACGACGAGTGCGTCGAGGTGACGCCGAAGAGCATCCGCCTGCGCAAGGTGGAGCTGTCCGGCCAGAAGCGGCAGAGCGCCGTCGCGCGCGCGAAGCGCGCAGCCGGCGTCTCGTAACGGCAGCGACCTGGTCGCGACGAGGTCGCGACCAGGTCGCAGTCGTAGACCTTCGCCCTCCGGAGTCGTGCCGGCCGCGGCGCCCGCGAACCCCTGGTGTCAGACCCGGGTCTGACACCAGGGGTCGTAGGTGCGCCGTCCGGTGCCGTCCCCAGGGGTCAGACCCCGAGGGCCCGAACACCGCATGACCAAGCGGTTTCGGCCGCGTGCCCGCCGCCCGCCCCCTTCGCGGCGCAACCCCCCGGTGCCAGACCCGGGTCTGACACCCGGGGTTGGAGCGCGGCGCTCCTTGCGAGGTGGGTCGTCCTACGGAGTCGTGCCGGCCGCAGCGCCCGCGTCGCTCGACGGCGGCGGCACCTGCTGCCGCTGCCAGTCGTGGACGCGCTTGGCCGTGAAGGTCGCCTTCGACGGGTCGAACCCAGGCGCCCTGAAGAAGCCGTCCGCGGCGAAGACGACGCCCACGCGGTCGCCGGCCTTCAGATCGGAGAACGCGATCTGCGTCCTGTCCCTGCCCTTCAGGTAGACGGTCGCGCCGTTCACCTGGACGGTCACGTCGTGGCCCTTCAGCACCGTGTCGTACGGGCCCGTCCTGGCGACCTGCACGTCGAGCGAGCCCGTGCCGAGCGCGCTGATCGTGCCGCCGATCCAATGGCAGTTGCACCAGATGCGGATGTGCTTCGCCGTCAGCGAGGCGAGCGTCGAGTCCTGCGCGACCGCCCGCAGGCCGACGAGGTCGCCCGGCACGATGTCGGACAGCTGCGCCGCCGAGTGGTCCTTGCCGTTCACGATCTTCGTGCCCGCGTCGACCGCGACCGTGACGGCCTGGCCGTCGAGCCGGCCGTCCTTCGGGCCGGTCCAGAGCACGGTCAGGCTGAGCGAGTCGCTGCCGACCGCGGTGACCGAGCCGGCGAACCAGTGCGCCCGCGCCTTCGCAGCCGGGCTCGAGTCCTCGGCGCTGCGCGTCGCCGCAGTCGCGCCGAGGGGGAGCATTGCGCAGACGATGGCCGCTGCCGCAATGAGACCGAACTTGCGCATCGTGTGTTCCTCCTACGTCCTTGTCGTGTCGGCGGAGCAAAGCTCAGCCCGACGGACGTTGATGCGCGCGCGTACGACGTGCGTCAGCCGCCGGTCAGACGTCTGTAAAGCCGCGCCCGGGTCTACGGGTGCGCGACGTAGCTGGCCGGCGCGGTGAGGATGATCGTCTTGTGCGTCACGAGATCGAGGACGGCGATGACGCCGGTCCTCGCGGTCACGCTCGTGCCGTCGCAGCGGTCAGCCGTGTGCCAGACGGTGCCGCGCACCGTCGCCGCCGCGTAGCGCCCCTTCGTCGTGAACTGACCCGTGCCGCTGCCCCAGAGGCTGCGGACGACGGTCGTGTTCGCCTTCGTGGCTCTCGGCGGCGTTCTCTTCCCCTTCTTCTTCGGTTTCCTCGGCTTCGCGTCGACGCCCGCCGTGCGCCGCACCCTCGTCACCTTGCAGACGCCGAAGTCGCCGCCGGTGAGCGTCAGTTCGGTCGAGCCGTCGGCGGCCTGGACGACCTGGAAGACCGCTCCCGTAAAGGACGCCGTCTGCAGCTGCCCCGTCGGGCCGATGCTGACCAGCGTCACGGTGCCGTTCGTCGCGTCGACGGTGGAGCCGAAGGGGATCTGCGCGCCGGCCACGAGCGGCCGGCCGTTCACGAGCACGGTGCCGCTGAACGGGGCGGCGTCGAAGCTCTGCCCCTGCACCGGCGGCGGAGGAGGAGGCGGTGTCGTGGCCGGCCCCGTGCCCGTCGTCGTGAACGTCGCATCGGCGCTCGCCGCAGTCCCGCCCGGGCTGGTCGCGACGACCTGGACGTGATAGGTCGTCCCCGGCGTGAGGCCCTGGAGGGCGACCCCCACCGTCTGCGCGCTCGTGCCCGAGCCGGCCGCGTAAGCGCCGGTCTGCTCTCCGTACGCCGCCGTCGTACCCCATCTGACGACGTAGAAGGTGGGCGAGCCGTTCGGGTCGATCGAGTCGCCGACGGTCGCGGTCGTGTCCGCGACGGCCGTGACCGCGGGCGCGCCGACGCTCGGGGTGGGCAGCGCCGGGGGAGGCGCCGGCGCCGGCGGCGGAGGCGGAGGCGGCTGCGCCGGCGCCGCCGTGAGCTGGAGCGCCCCGACGTCGCAGTGCCCGGCCGGCCGTGTGGTCCCGATCTGGTCTGCGGACGGGCAGTACGAGCTGTTCGCGGCATCGAGCGCCGGGCTCCCCGCGCCGGGCGCGAGCGTGTCCGTGCCGCCGCCGTTGTCCTGCAGGGGGCCGAGCAGCGCGTCCGCCGCCAGGTCGCCGGCCCCGGTGAGGGCGCAGTTCGGGTCGAGGGAGATGTTGTTGCCCTGGGAGGCGAGCGCCGCGTTGCAGTCGCCGCCGGTGTCTCCGCTCAGGATCGTGTTCACGGTCGTGACGACGCTGCCCCCGTAGACGAACACGCCGCCGCCGCTGCCGCTCGAGTTGCCGGCGATCGTGTCGTTCACGAGCGTCGCGTCGCTCGCGGCGAGCACGCCGCCGCCCTGCGTCCCCGCCGTGTTGCCGGCGATCGTCGAGTCCACGATCGAGAGGCTGCTGCCGAAGTCGTCGATGCCGCCGCCGATCTGGTAGCCGCTACCCGTCGCGGCGTTGTTCGCGATCGTGCTGTCGACGACGACCAGGGCGCCGTTCGAGTCGATCCCGCCGCCGGAGCTGGCGGCCTGGTTGCCGCTGACGGTCGCGTCGGCGAGGTCGAGCTCCGCCGAGCCGTCGACATAGGCGCCGCCGCCGACGCCGGCGTTGTGCTCGTTCCCGTCGGTGATCGTGTTGCCGCCGGTGATCGTGACGCCGGAGATCGTGGTCCTGCCCGCGACGACCTCGAGCACGCGTTGTCCGCTCGTCTGGTCGATCGTCGTCGTCCGCGCCCCGGCTCCGGCCAGTGCGACGTTCTGGGTGATCGCCAGCTGGCCTGACATGAGCGTGTACGTCCCGGCGGGCAGGACGATCGCCGTCGTCCCGCCGAGGGCATTCGCCTCCTCGACCGCCGCCCGGAGCGAGCACGCCCCGTTCGCGTCGGCGCAGATCCCGTCGCCCGCATTCGCGTCGTCGGTGTCAGACGCGGTCGTGACCGTGAAGGTCCGGTCGGCGGCGGCGGCACGCTGCGCCGCGCCCGCGGCGACGAGCGCGAGCGCCACCACGGCTGCCGCCACAGCGAGAGCGCGACCCACCCGAGAACCCTATGGAGGACACCGGGGCGTGTTCAAGTCGTCCTAGCGGGAACGGGCGGGCTCGATGCGGTGTAGTACGCCGCGTGGAGGGCCGTCCACGCGAGGAACAGGAGCTCGTCCTGCGCGCCCAGCGCGGCGACGAGCGCGCGTACGGGGAGCTCGTCCGCGCGCACCGGGAGATCGCGTTCAGAGTGGCCTACCTCATCACCCGCAACGCCGCCGACGCCGAGGACGCGGCCCAGGACGGCTTCGTCAAGGCCTGGCGCGCGCTCGGCCGCTTCCGCGCCGCCGAGCCGCTGCGGCCGTGGCTGTTGCAGATCGTCGCGAACGAGGCCCGCAACCGGCGCCGCTCGGCCGGGCGGCGGGAGCACCTCGTCTTGCGCGCCGGGACGGCGTCCCCGGGCGAGGCGGCCCCCTCGCCCGAGGAGGCCGCCGTCGGCGCGGACGAGCGGCGGCGCCTGCTCGCCGCGCTCGACGAGCTGCCGGAGCCGGCGCGGCTCGTGCTCGCCTGCCGCTACCTGCTCGGGCTCTCCGAGGACGAGACCGCGGCGGCGCTCGGCGTCCGGCGCGGCACCGTCAAGTCGCGCTCGGCTCGGGCGCTCGACCGGCTGAGGGAGGGGTATGGACCTCGAGCGTGAGCTGAGGGGCCTCGAGCTCGCCTGGCCGCGCACGCCCGAGCTGCGGCTCGAGCTCGGCGCGCGCGGCCGCCGCTCGCGGCGGCCCTGGCTGGTCGCGGTCGCGCTCCTCCTCGCCGCGCTCGCCGCCGCCTTCGCGGTGCCGCAGTCGCGCGGGGCGATCCTGCGCTTCTTCCATCTCCGCGGCGTGACGATCGAGCTCGTCGACCGGCTGCCCGCGGCGCAGGAGCGGCCGCTCGGCGCCTACCTCGGGGGGGTGGTCACGCAGGCGCAGGCGGAGCAGGCCCTGCGCCACCCGCTGCGGATGCCGCCGGTCGAGCCGTTGCCGCCGCTCCACCTCGGCGAGGGCATCGTCTCGCTTGCCTTCCTCGACCGCGGGCGGCCGGTGCTGCTGAGCGAGATCGGCGTCTCGGATCCGGGCATCCTCAAGAAGGCGATCGGCTCCTCGACCTCGGTCGCCGGCGTGCGGGTCGAGGGCGGGGAGGGCTTCTGGATCTCCGGCGCAGAGCACGTCCTCCTCTTCCCGGACGCCCCGCCCCGGCTCGCCGGCAACGTCCTGCTCTGGCAGGCACACGGGCTCACGCTGCGGCTCGAGGGGCGCGGCCTGACCCGGGCCCGGGCGCTCGAGCTGGCGGGCCTCCTTCGTAACAAGTGATTCAGATACCCCAGACGGGGGTAAACCGGCAGGTGGTTTTTCCCGAAGCATTGACGGGAACGACGGAAGGATGCGATGTCTGCGGTTGCGGCAATCATCGAGACCGAGCAGGAGCGCGTCGAGCGTTGGCGCGCCGACGAGTTGCTCCGGGCCGGCTTCGACCCGGCTGCGGCCGCCGAGCTCGCCGCGCGCTTCGACGTCGACCTTCATTCGGCCACCGAGCTCGTCGACCGCGGCTGCCCGCCCGAGCTCGCTCTGCAAATTCTGCTCTAGAGGGAACGCGGTTCTAACGGCGGCGACCAGGTCGCGACGTGGTCGCGACCTGGTCGCAGTCGTGAACCGTGGCCTCTCGCCTCCCCGACGGGCAGAATGGGGGCGGTGACCGCCGTCCTCGCGTCCATTCCCTCGCCGCCGACGGGCGTCTACCACGTGGGGCCGTTCACGCTCCACATGTACGGGCTGATGCTGCTGCTCGCGATCGCGGCCGCCGTGTCGCTGACCGGCATCCGCTGGGTGCGCTGGGGCGGCGACTGGGATCTCATCTTCCGCATCGCGGTCTGGGGCGTGATCGCCGGGGTGATCGGCGCGCGCGTGTACCACCTGATCACGAGCTGGAACCAGGACGCGGCGATCCACGCCCACTGGTACGGGCCGTTCGCGGTCTGGTCGGGCGGCCTCGGGATCTGGGGAGCGATCCCCTTCGGCGTCCTGGCCGGCGCGTGGGTCGTGCGCCGCTCGGGTAACAGCGTCCGGCTGATGATGGACGCGGTGGCGCCCGGCCTCCTGCTCGCTCAGGGGATCGGGCGCTGGGGCAACTGGTGGAACCAGGAGCTGTACGGCAGGCATACGACGCTCCCGTGGGCGCTCGAGATCCACGGCAAGGGCGCGGCGCACGAGTATCACCCGACCTTCCTCTACGAGTTCACGTGGGACGTGCTCGGCGTGCTCGCGCTGCTGTGGATCGACCGCCGCTTCACGATCAAGCGCCCGGCGCTGTTCTCGCTCTACGTCGCCGTCTACACGGCCTTCCGCACCTTCGAGGAGACGCTGCGGATCGACCCGTCCAACCACTTCCTCGGCCAGCGGATCAACTTCTGGGTCTCGCTCGCCGTCTTCGTCTGCTCGGTCGCGTTCTTCGTCTGGTGGCAGTTCCTGCGCAAGGCGAAGGCGCAGACGCCGAAGCCGAGGGCCCGTCCCGTCCCGCAGGGGCCGCGGATGGCCGTGCCGAAGAGCCGCGTCCGGTAATGCCACTAGGGTCCAGCGCGTGATCGTCCGCGAGCTGGAGCTCGACCTCGACGCGTTCGAAGGCCCGTTCGACCTGCTGCTGACGCTCGTCCTCAAGGACGAGCTCGACCTGCGGGAGCTCGACGTGGCCGGGATCGTGCTCGCCTTCCTCGAGCGCCTCGCCGAGCGAGAGGAGCTCGACCTCGAGGCGTGCGGCGAGTTCCTCGTCCTCATCGCCGCGCTGCTCGAGCTGAAGGCGCGCGGGCTGTTCCCCGAGGAGGCCGCCGAGCTCGCCGAGCTCGAGCCGGAGGCGGCGGCGGAGGAGCTTGCGCGCCGGCTCGCCGAGTACCGGCGCATGAAGGAGGCAGCCGCCTGGCTGCGCGAGCGCCTGCAGGCCGAGGGCGACCGTTTCTTCCGGCTCGGCCCTGCGCCGCTCGCGCCGAAGGTCGAGACGCCGCTCGCGCCGCAGGATCCGGAGCGGCTCGCGCAGGTGATCCGGCTGCTCGCCGTCGAGCCGCCCGAGGTCTCGCTCGCGCACATGGCGCTCCGCTTCCCGCCCGTCGTGCAGTTCCTCGAGCGCTTCCGCGCCGTGCTGCGGCGGCGCACGCGCTTCGACTTCGACGGCGAGGTGGACGGGCTGTCGCGCGTCGAGCAGGCCGTCGCCTTCCTCGCGCTGCTGGAGCTCCGCCGCTCCGGCGAGATCACGATCGACCAGGCCGCCCCGTTCGCGCCGATTCGCGTGGCGCGGGCCGGGGAGGAGATCATCGACCGAGACGAAAGGACCGTGGCGTGGAACCTCCGCTCCGCCTGATTGCCGGCAACCCGCTCGACCAGCTCGCCCGCACCCTCGAGGCGCTGCTCGTCGTCGCCTCCGCACCGCTGCCGGTGCAGGAGCTCGCCGACGCGGCGGACGACGACCCAGAACGCGTCGAGGCCGCCCTCGGCCTCGTCGCGGAGCGCTACCGCGAGGGGCGCAGCGGCGTCGTGCTCGAGCACGTCGCCGGCGGCTGGGCGTTCCGCGCCTCCCGCGAGGCCGCGGAGGCGTGTGCGCGCCTGTTCGAGCGGCCCGCGCAGCGCAACCTCTCCGGCGCGGCGCTGGAGACGCTCGCCATCGTCGCCTACCTCGGCCCCTGCTCGCGGCCGGACATCGCCCGCATCCGCGGCGTCGCCGCCGACTCGGCCGTCGCCGGCCTCGTCGAGCGCGGCCTGATCACCGAGGCCGGGCGTGACGAGACCGCAGGCGCGATCCGCTACCGGACGACGCCGCTCTTCGAGCGCGTCTTCGGCCTGGAGAGCCTCTCGCAGCTGCCGCGGCTCGACGACATCGGCGCGGACACCGAGCAGATCCGCGAGCGACTGCACACCGTCGCCGAGAAGCGCACCGCCTAGAACGCCCGCCGGGCCGCCAGGCCCAGGGCTGCCCGCAGGGCGAGCACGAAGATCAGCGTGAACGCGAGCGCGACGCCGAGGAACGCGCCCTCGTGGCCGTTCAGAGCGCGGCCGAGCACGAGCGCACGGACGAGCACGCCCGCGGCGATCCCGACCGCCCAGGTCGCGAGCAGCCGCGCCGGCGAAGGCCGCGTGTAGAGACGGAAGGCGAGGGCGGCGGCGAACCAGCCGCCGAGGAGCGGCAGCGCGTCTCGCGCGAGACCGGACGCACTCGCCGTGCCGTGATGCGAGAACAGGCCGACGACCGCGAAGGCAACGATCGCAGCGGCGTCCGAGAGCGGCCAGAGCCGGCCGGGCCGGCGGAACGACTGCACTAGGCCAGCCGCGCGGCGACGAGGACGAGCCAGGCGAGCATCGCGACGTAGTAGCCGCGCTCGACCAGGCCGACGGCGTTCCGCACCGGGCTGTACCCGGTCGGCGCGAGGTGGAGGTAGGCGAGGCAGGCGACGCAGCCGCCCGTGAAGACGAGCGACGCTACGGCGAGCGCGGCCGTCATCAGAGCTTTCTGACGATTGCTTCCGCTTCCTCGCGCGTGAACGCGCGCAGCGTCTCGGTGTGGTCGCCGCCGAAGTGCTGGAGCTTCGTGACGATCTCGAGCGCGATCTCGTCGTCCGGCGCCTCGAACACCTCGACGACGTCGTAGCGGCCGAGGGTCACCCAGACGCCGACGAGCGTTCCGCCCGCCTCCTTGATCGCCCGCTCGCCCTCTTCCACGCGGTCGCGCCAGGCGGGAAGGCCCATCCGGCCCTGCGTCGTCCAGCGCATCAGCGAGATGTAGTGGGGCACGCGGCCCTATCTTTGCAATCCGTGCGCCTCAACGCCTACCTCGCCCGGGCCGGGATCGCCTCGCGCCGCGGCGCCGACGAGCTGATCGTCGCGGGCCGCGTGCGCGTGAACGGGGAGCCGGGGCAGCTCAACACCTTCGTCGGCGCGGGCGACCGCGTAGAGGTGGACGGGCGCGACGTCGCGCCGCAACGGCTCGCGTACCTGCTCCTGCACAAGCCGGCCGGGGTCGTCACGACCGCTCGCGACCCGCAGCGGCGCCCGACGGTCGTCGAGCTCGTGCCTTCGGAGCCGCGCGTCGTCCCGGTCGGCCGGCTCGACGCCGACACGACCGGGACGCTTCTGCTCACGAACGACGGCCCGCTCGCGCACCGGCTCGCGCATCCCCGCTACGGCGTCGAGAAGACGTACGAGGCGGAGGTCGAAGGCGACCCGGACGAGGCTGCGCTGCAGCGCCTGCGTGACGGTGTCGAGCTCGAGGACGGCCGCACCGCGCCCGCGCGCGCCGTGCGGCTCGGCCCGGGCCGGATCGAGCTCGTCCTGCACGAGGGCCGCAAGCACCAGGTGAAGCGGATGTGCGCGGCGGTCGGCCATCCGGTCGTGCGCCTGCACCGCTCCCGCTACGCCGGGCTCGAGGTCGACGACCTCGAGCCCGGCGCGTGGCGGGAGCTGACCTCCGAAGAGGTCGCGAGGCTCAGTGCCTCGTCAGGAACTCGTCCATCGGCGTGACCTGCGCGCCGTCGGACGCATTGCCGAGATAGCCGAGATGCCACACCTGCTCGATCGTGGCGAGCATCGAGTAGTGGTTGTACGGCGTGTTGCTGACATAGCCGCCGGTCTTGCCGTCGCGGCTCGTGACCACGACCGCCGGAATCAGGCCGCCGCCGTACGTGCCGCCCGGCCACGAGGCGTTGACGTCGGTGTCGCCGGCCGGCAGCACGGGGGAGTCGCAGCAGCCGGCAGCGGTCTCCCAGCCGCCCGTCACGGTGTTACCCGTGTAGTCGTTCTCGTCGGTGAGGATGAACATCACGGAGTGGCCGTCCTTCCAGGCGCGGCTGCCCATGATCGTCGTCACTGCACCCTTGACGAACGCGTCCGCCTTCTGCTTGAGCGCGGCGTCGTTCGCATCGTCCTTCGTCGACCCATATGGGCACGGCGTCCCGTCGGAGCCGTCGGCCGCGATCGTGGCGTAGACGCCGCCGTGCATGTCATGGCACTGGTTCGGTGTGATCCAGACGAAGTCGGGCGTCGTCGACTCCCGCTGGAGATCCGTCGCGAGCTGCGTGTACGGCTTGATGTCCTGGAGCCGCGACGGGTCGTTGCGGATGTCGTCGAAGAGCACGAACGGGTTGTGCTTCGACGCGTAGAGCGGGTTCCGCGGAGCTCGGGTAGAAGTCGCCGAGATAGCCGGCGCTCGGCATCGACTCCATGTACGCGCCCCACGTGTGGTGGCTCGCCTCGAGCTGGTCGACGAGGTTCGTGTGGTCGAAGCGGTTGGCCGGGTTGTCGTTGTTGACGAACCAGTTCGAGCCCGAGATCGCCGCGACGTAGTTCGGCTCGCTCGGATGCGTGACGCCGTAGTAGTTCGCCGCGGTCGCGTACGACTGCGCGAGCGAATTGATGAACGGCGCATTCGCGTCGCCGATCACGCTCGACTGCGAGTGGTTCTCGAGCATGATCACGAAGATGTGCTGAATCGACGGCAGGCCGCGGTCGGACCGCGAACCCCCGTTGTCGCCGTTGTTGTGCACGGCTGCGGCGGCCGGTAGTGCCAGCACGAGCACCACGGCGGCGGCGAGCGCAAGGCGCGCCAGAACCTGCTTCGACACGGAGCATCCCCTCCCGCGGGTCGGTTCGAGCCAACTGACGAACGCTGGCGGCCCGGAACCTATCGTCCGGGCCGCCGCCGTTCAAATGGCTCAGGACAGAGCCTGTGCCTGGGCGATCAGCGCGTTTGCCTGGTCGATCCAGCTCTGCGCCTGTGAGGTGCCGATCGGCGTGCCGCTGAAGGCCGCCGAGCTCAGCGCCGTCTTGATCAGCGTGGCGAGCGCGTCACGCTGCGCCGTCAGGCTCTGGATCGAGCCCTCGATCGACGCGTACGTCGCGTCGCCGGCCGAGTTGCTCTCGAGCGCGACCGTCGACGCCTTCAGCGTCGCCGCCGAGAACGCGCCGAAGGGGGCGTTCACCTGCTCGTAGGCATCCTCGAGCTTCGGGACGATCGAGCCCTGGAGCGCGTTCGGCAGTGCGCGCCGGTCGAGCGCCTGCACGATCACGTGACCGTCGGACGCGTAGTCGTCCTTGAGCCCCGTGAGCGACAGGATCGTCGACCGCAGGTTCGTGTGATCGGTCCACGTCGTCGAGTCGACCCCGTTTCTGGCGATGCCGGGGCCGACCATGCCGACCCACGTGTTCCCGATCTCCTGCTGGATGTCGCCGTGGTTCCACGCGAACGCCGGCGACACGCAGGTCGCGACGCCGGAGCACGGGTTCGACAGCTGGAAGAAGAAGTCGGGATTCCCGAACATCGTGAACGTCGGCGTCCGGTTGGGATCCGCGTTGACCATGTGCAGGGCCTGCTCCTCGACCGGGTCGGCGAGGGCCTGCGTCAGCGGTACCGCCGCCGCACCGCCCGGCGCGTACGGGTCGATCGAGCTGAGGGCGCCGACGTCCCGCTCGAGCTTGCGCACCGTCGGGTCCGTGGGGCCGGGCTGGCCGTTCACGTAGAAGGTCGGCGCGTCGTCGAAGTGGATGTCGTAGGTGGGCTCGCCCGTGGGCAGCAGCCCCTTCATGTTTGCCGTGACCTCACCGATCTGGTTGCTCGGGCACGCGGAGACGTTCGTGCACGTCCGGTGGTCGTAGACGAGCCAGTTCTGGCCCGGCATCGGCGTGCCGACGCCGCCCGCGAAGTGGTCGCCCTCGTCGACCGTGATCACGAACAGCGTGTTCTCCCTGTTGATGCCGTGGCGCGCGAGGTTCTCGAAGAACGACTCGAACGCGTCGTCGTACGCCTTCAGCTGCTGCAGGTGCGCGAGCTCGCCCGGGCCCGTCGCGGAGCTGCTGTACGAGTCGGTGCTCAGCGTCGGGACGTGCAGGTCGTGCGCGTCGGAGATGTAGCCGTACGTCACCGGGACGCCGTTCTCCTGCATCTGCTCGACGTAGCCCAGCGTGTTCTTCGCGAGCATCCCGTCGAAGCCGGGGAAGCCGCACACGCCGATCGGGTCGGTGATCGCCTGGCCGTCGGTCGCGTCGACGCACGCGCTGTTGCCGTGCGTGATCGCCGGGTCGACGTACTTCGACCCGAAGAGCGCGTTGAAGCCCGTGTAGCCGCCCGGCTCGTCCGGGAGCAGGTCGGGCTTTGCGTTCGGGTCGTTCGCGCAGACGCTGGACTGCGACTGCGAGCAGTGGATCGCGATGCCGACGAAGTCGGTCTGCGCGATCTGCGGGTTCGCGACCGCTTCGTTCCACTCCGACGACCCTGTTCCGAAGACGCGGGTGATGTCGCCGGTCGCGGCGGTCGAGTTGTTCTCCAGCTCGATGTTCGCGGTGCCGACGCCGCCGACGTCACAGCCGGCGCGCGTGAACGGGACCCACGGCGCCGGCGTCGTCTTGCCGGTGTCGGTGATCATGTTCGGCAGCATGTCGGCGACCGGGTCGACGGAGCTCGTCCAGTACTTGAACGAGCTCGTGAAGTGCGGCACCTTGCTCGCGTCGAAGTAGTCGTAGCTGTTCGAGACCGTCTGGCCGTGGCGGTCCGGGTAGAGGCCGGTCAGCGACGAGAGGATCCCGCCCGCGGTGTGCGAGATGAGGATCGTGTGGTCGTTCGTGAACAGCGTGCCGTTGCCCTTGAGGAAGTTGAGCAGGTGAGGCATCTGCTCGAGGTCGGAGGGCACGTTCGGGTTGTCGCGGTTGTAGTGCGTGTTGTCGAACTGCAGGTAGATCACGTGCTGGATGCGGCTGTCCCTGTTGCCGAGCACGCAGGAGCTTCCGGACGAATGGTCGTGGCCGTCCCTGCTGACGGCCTGTGCCACGTGCACGCCTGCGAAGGCGGCGGCTGCCACGGCGGCCACACCGGCCGCCGCGAGGGCTCTTCCCCTTCTCATCGACTTCCCCCTGTTCCGCGGATGGGTACGTTGCTGCCGCAGAAGAGCCTTGCCGCCGCCGCAGGGCATGTGGGCGGCGAGGCGGTGTCGTGGAGGTTACGAGATGGTGGGCACCTCGTGTCGGGGGTGTGACTACAGCCCGCGCGGTCGCGCGGCGCCGAAGAAACGGCCCGCCTCGGCGCGCACGAAGCCCATCCGCTCGTACATCAGCTCGAGCGTCGGCTCGGAGGCCCGCCGCGCCTTCTCGGCGCCGACGCCGAGCAGCCGCTGCAGCTCCCGCTCGTCCGCCCGCAGCGCCTCGAAGCGCTCGCGGATCGGCGTGAGCAGCGTCGACGACGGACTCGCCGACGGCCTCCTTCAGCTCGCCGTAGCCGGAGCCGTCGAAGCGCCGCTCGAGCGCCTCGATCGGCTCGCCGGTGGCGACGCTCATGATCTCGAGCAGGTTCGAGACGCCCGGCTTCTCCTGCGGGTCGTAGCGGACCTCGCGCCCGGAGTCGGTCACCGCCGACTTGAACTTCTTGCGGATCGCGTCGGGCGAGTCGCCGACGTAGACGGCGCCCTGCTCGCTGCTCGAGCGACGTCGACATCTTGTTCGTCGGCTCCTGCAGGTCCATGATCCGGCCGCCGATCTCCGGGTAGACGCCGCTCGGGCACGCGGAACGTCTCGCCGAAGCGGAAGTTGAAGCGCTCCGCGACGTCGCGCGCGAGCTCGAGGTGCTGGCGCTGGTCGTCGCCGATCGGGACGAGGTCGGTCTGGTAGAGCAGGATGTCGCCGGCCATCAGGACGGGGTACGTGAACAGGCCCGCGGAGACGAACTCGCGGCCCTCGGACTTGTCCTTGAACTGCGTCATCCGGCCGAGCTGGCCGTAGCTCGTCACCGCCGCCAGCAGCCAAGCCGCCTCGGCGTGCGCGGTCACGTGGCTCTGGCAGAAGACCGTCGAGCGCTCCGCGTCGAGCCCGGTCGCGAAGAGCATCGCGGCGAGGTCGAGCGTCGAGCGCTGCAGCTCCGCCGGGTCGTAGTCGACCGTGATCGAGTGCAGGTCGACGATGCAGAAGAAGGCGTCGCCCTGCTCCTGCGTCTGGACGTACTGGCGGAAGCCGCCGCTGTAGTTGCCGAGCGTCTTGCGGCCGGTCGGCTGGATTCCGGAGAAGACGCGGGGTCTGGGCTCGTCGGTCGCCATTGGGACGAGACTACCGGGTCTGCCTAAACGTGCGTCTACACTTGGCGCCATGGCCGTGACCGGTGCACCCGAGCTGCTCATCGTCATGAGCGGGCACGCGACGCCCGAGCAGGTGGACGAGGTCGTCGCCCGCCTCGAGGAGGCCGGCTGCGCCGCGGTCGTCACGCCCGGGCCGCGAGGCGACCGTGATCGGCGCGATCGGCGAGCGCGAGCTGCTCGCCGCGCTGCCGCTCGAGGGCTACGCCGGCGTCGAGCAGGTGCTGCCGATCCTCAAGCCGTACAAGCTCGTCTCGCGGGAGCTCTCCCCCGACCCGACCGTGATCGAGGTCGCGCGGCCGCCGGATCGGCGACGGCTACTTCGGCTTCATCGCCGGCCCGTGCACGGTCGAGACGCGCGAGCAGACGCTCGAGACGGCGCGCGCGGTCGCCGCCGCAGGGCGTGACGATGCTGCGCGGCGGCGCCTTCAAGCCGCGCACGTCGCCGTACGCGTTCCAGGGCCTCGGCGAGGAGCGCGCTCGAGATCCTCGTCGAGGCGCGCGAGGAGACCGGGCCTGCCGCTCGTCACCGAGCTGATGGACCCCCGCCACGTCGAGCAGGTCGTCGAGGCGACCGACGTGATCCAGATCGGCGCGCGCAACATGTCGAACTTCTCGCTCCTCGCCGAGGTCGGCCGCGCGCGCGAAGCCGGTGCTGCTGAAGCGCGGCCTCTCCGCCACCGTCGAGGACCTGCTGATGGCGGCCGAGTACATCGTCAAGGAGGGCAACTCCGAGGTGATCCTCTGCGAGCGCGGGATCAAGACCTTCGAGACGTCGACGCGCTTCACGCTCGACATCGGCGCGATCCCCGTCCTGAAGATGGAGACGCACCTGCCGGTGATCGTCGACCCGTCGCACCCGGCCGGGCGGCGCGACCTCGTGCTGCCGCTCGCGCGCGCCGCCGTCGCCGCCGGCGCCGACGGGATCATCGTCGAGATGCATCCGCGCCCCGAGGAGGCGCTCTGCGACGGGCCGCAGCAGATTCCGACGGCCGACTTCCCCGAGTTCGCGGCCGAGATCCGCGCGCTCGTGTCCCTCATGGGACGCACGATCGGGTAGCGGTGACGCGATCGAGCCGGCCGCGCCGTCGTCGGGCACGTCGCCGTGCCCGGCGACAAGTCCATCTCGCACCGCGCGGTGCTGCTCGGTGCGATCGCGCGAGGGCGACACGCACGTGCGCGGCTTCGGCCGCGCCGGCGACACGCAGGCGACGGTCGACGCGATGCGCGCGCTCGGCGTCGAGATCGAGGACGTCGCCGACGACGAGCTCGTCGTCACGGCGCGGCGCGGCTGCGCGCTCCGGAGCGCCGTCGACTGCGCGAACGCGGGCACGCTGCATGCGCCTGCTCGACGGGCATCCTCGCCGGTCGTGACGGGCGCTTCGAGCTGACCGGCGACGAGTCGCTGCGCGGCGCGGCCGATGGAGCGCGATCGCCGAGCCGCTGCGCCGGATGGGCGCGCGCGATCGAGACCGACGGACGGCCACGCGCCGCTCGACGTCGACGGCTCCGGCCGCTGCACGGGATCGACTACGAGCTGCCGGTCGCGAGCGCGCAGGTGAAGTCCGCGATCCTGCTCGCCGGGCTCAACGCCGACGGCGCGACGACGGTGGTCGAGCCGGTGCCGACGCGCGACCACACCGAGCTCATGCTCGAGGCGGCCGGCGTGAAGGTGCAGCGGCGCCGGTCGTCGGTGACGGTCGAGCCGCCGGCGCTGCTCCGGCTCGGCGAGGTCGACGTCCCCGGCGACTTCTCCTCGGCGGCGCCGCTCCTCGTCGCGGCCGCGCTCGTCCCCGGGCAGCGACGTGACCGTGCACGGCGTCGGCCTCAACCCGCGGCGCACCGGCCTGCTCGACGTGCTCGAGCGGATGGGCGTCCGCGTCGTCCGTCTTCAACCGCCGCCGCGCCGGCCGCGAGCCGATCGGCGACGTGCAGGTGCAGTACGCGCAGCTCGTCGCGACCGCAGCTCGACGCGCACGAGGTGCCGCTGCTCGTCGACGAGCTGCCGCTCGTCGCGCTGCTCGGCTGCGCACGCGCACGGCGAGACGATCGTCCGCGGCGCCGCCGAGCTGCGCGTGAAGGAGAGCGACCGCATCGAGGCGGTCACCGACGCTCCTGCGGGCGAGCGGCGCGCACGTGCCGCTCGCGCGAGGACGGCTGGACTGTCACGGGCGTCCCGACGCGGTTCCGCGGCGGTCACCGTCGAGGCCCGCGGCGACCACCGGATCGCGATGCTCGGGGCCGTTGTCGGGCTCGCGTCCGGTCGAGGGCGTCGAGGTCGAGGGCGCCGAGACGGTCGCTATAAGCTTCCCCGGCTTCTATGACCTGCTCGACTCCCTGGTGAAGACGATGATCGTCGCGATCGACGGCCCTGCGGGGGCCGGCAAGAGCACGGTCGCGCGCGCGCTCGCCGAGCGGCTGCGGCTTCCGCTACCTCGACACGGGCGCGATGTACCGCGCGCTGACGTGGCTCGCGATGCAGCGCGGCGTGGTGCTCAGCGACGCCGACGCACTCGCCCGGCTCGCCCGGACGGAGCCTGTGATCTTCGACGACTCCGATCGCGTGTGGATCGCCGGCACCGACGTCACGTCCTCGATCCGCGACCAGAGGATCGACCGGATGGTGCCCGTCGTCGCACGTCATCCGGCCGTGCGCGAGGTGATGCGCGACCGCCAGCGCGAGCTGGGGCAGGAGGGCGACGTCGTGATCGAGGGCCGCGACATCGGCACCGTCGTCGCGCCCGACGCCGAGGTGAAGGTCTACCTCGTCGCCGACCGGGACGAGCGGGCGCGCCGGCGCAGCGCGGAGCGGCCCGGAATCGGCGCGGACGCGCTCGCCACCGACCTGAAGACGCGCGACGAGAAGGACGCCGAGCGGATGCAGCCGGCCGCGGACGCGCACGAGATCGACACGACGAGTCTCCGCGTCGAGGACGTCGTCGAGCGGATCGAGGCGCTGGTCCGCGAACGCAGCGCGGTGTGAACCGGGTCGACGTCTCCTGGGCGTGGGGCCGCCCGCTGATGGGCGGGCCGACCGCGCTGGTGACGCGGCTTCGCAGCTACGGGCGCGAGCGGGTGCCGCGCACGGGCGGCGTCGTGATCGCGTTCAACCACTTCTCGTGGATCGACATCCCGGCCTTCGGCTGGTCGTCGCCGCGCACGCTGTACTTCCTCGCCAAGGCGGAGGCGCACGCGGTGCCCGTCGCGGGCGCATACCTGCGGCTGTTCGGCTCGTTCAGCGTGCGCCGAGGCGAGTCCGACCGGGAGGCGGTGCGCCGGATGCGCGAGGTCGTGCGCTCGGGCGAGGCGCTCGGCGTCTTCGTCGAGGGCACGCGCCAGCGATCGGGCATCCCCGGGACGGTGCAGCCGGGCGCGGCGATGGTCGCGCTGGCGGAGGGCGTGCCGGTCGTGTGCGCAGCGATCCATGGCTCGCAGATCTGGAAGCCGGGCAACTTCAAGCCGGTGACGATCGCGTGGGGCGAGCCGATGCGCTTCGACGGCTTTGCGTCCGGAGCGAGGGGCTACCGCGCCGCGACGGAGGAGATCCAGGCGGAGCTCTTTCGGCTCTGGCAGTGGCTCGTCGACCTGCACGAGGCCGGCCGCCCGCGCCGCGCCGTCCCGCCGCGCGCCCCCGCCGCCCGCCGGACTCCCGTCACGCTCCCGTAGCACCCCCGGCTCAGCGCCTCCAATCCCCGTAACGGTCGGCGGGGACTCCAGTGGCTGTCGGGAAGTGCTGACGGTTCCGTGACGGTGTCTGACCCGGGTCTGACACCAGGGGTCGCGCTTGGCCATACGCTTGCCGCATGGCGGAGAACTCCCTCCTCGGCACCGTTGCGATCGTCGGCTTTCCGAACGTCGGCAAGTCGACGCTCGTCAACCGGCTCAGCGGTACGCCGCCGGCCGTCGTGCACGAGACGTCCGGCGTCACGCGCGACCGGAAGGAGCTCGTCTGCGAGTGGAACGGGCAAGCGTTTCCTGCTCGTCGACACCGGCGGCGTCGACATCGCCGACCGGACGCCGATCACCGTCTCGATCGCCGACCAGGCGCGCGAGGCGGTCGGCGACGCCGATCTCGTCCTGTTCGTCGTCGACGCCCAGCTCGGGATCACGCCCGGCGACGAGGAGGTCGCGCAGATCCTGCGCGAGTCCCGCAAGCCGGTGCTCGTGCTCGCGAACAAGATCGACGACCCGCGCCAGGAGACGCTCGCGCTCGAGCTGCACCGGCTCGGCCTCGGCGACCCGCTGCCGATCTCCGGCCTGCACGGCCTCGGCACCGGCGACCTCCTCGACGAGATCGTCGGCTAGCTCGAGGCGCACGGAACCGCCGCCCGCGCCGAGGCGCCCGAGGAGGCGATCCGCGTCGCCATCCTCGGCCGACCGAACGTCGGGAAGTCGAGCCTCGTCAACGCGCTGCTCGGCCGCGAGCGCGTGATCGTCTCGGAGGTCCCCGGCACGACGCGCGACTCGATCGACACCGTGCTCGAGCGCGACGGACGCACCTTCGTGCTCGTCGACACCGCCGGCCTGCGCCGCAAGCGCCGCCACCGCCAGGGGATCGAGTACTACTCGGAGCTGCGCGCGCTCGAGGCGGCCGAGCGCGCGGACGTCGCGCTCGTCCTGATCGACGCCTCGCAGGGCGTCGTCGACCAGGACCTCGCGGTCGCCGACGTCGCGCGCAAGGCGGACTGCTCGACCCTGATCGTCCTCTCCAAGTGGGACGTCACGACCGTGCGGATCGAGGACGTGCGCGGCCACCTGCGCCGCCGCCTGCGCCAGCGCCCGCCGTTCCTCGCCGTCTCCGCCCAGAGCGGCCGCGGCCTCGAGCGCCTGCTCGACACGGTCGTCGAGCTCTACGACCGGCACACCGCGCGCATCCCGACGCCCGAGCTGAACCGCGCGCTCGAGGAGCTGAGCGAGCGGCGGGAGACTCCGTCGCGCAGCGGCAAGCGGCTGAACGTCCTCTACGGTGCGCAGGTGCACGTGCGGCCGCCGCGGCTCCGCATCTTCGTCAACGACCCGAGCCTCGTCACGCGCGACTACGGCTTCTGGGTCGAGAACGAGCTCCGCGAGCGCTTCGGCCTCGACGGTGTGCCGGTCTCGATCGACTTCGTGCGCCGCGCGTAAGGTTCCACGGTGCGCTTCCTCGTCGTCGGCGCAGGAGCGTGGGGAACGTCGTTCACGCGCGTCCTGCTCGACCGCGGGCACGAGGTCGTGCTCGCGTGCCACACCGCGGAGCAGGCGCGCGCGATCGCCGAGACCGGCGTCAATCCCCGCTCGCTGCCCATGGTCGACCTGCGCGCCGCCACAGCCGTCCCGCTCGAGGACGCGCCGGGCGACGTCGACGCCATCGTCCTCGCCGTTCCGAGCACCACCTTCGCCGCGGTCGCCGCCGGGCTTCCCGGCTCGGCGCCGGTGCTCAGCCTGACCAAGGGTCTCGACCCTGCGACGGGGGAGCGGCTCTCGACGCGCGTCCGCGGCCGCTCGGTCGCCGTGCTCTCCGGCCCGAACATGGCGGAGGAGATCGCCGTCGGGCTGCCGACCGCCGCGGTGATCGCGAGCGAGGACGGCTTCCTCGCCGGCCAGCTCCAGCACGCCGTCAACTCGAACGTCTTCCGCGCCTACGTCAACCCCGACCTCGTCGGGGTCGAGCTGTGCGCCGCGGCGAAGAACGTGATCGGCCTCGCCGCCGGCGCAGTCGACGGCCTCGACCTCGGCGACAACGCGAAGGCGGCGCTGATCACGCGCGGCCTCGTCGAGATGGCCCGCCTGGGCGACGCCTTCGGCGCCCGCCCCGAGACCTTCTCCGGCCTGGCCGGGATGGGCGACCTGATCGTCACCTGCTGGAGCCGCCACGGCCGCAACCGCCACGCCGGCGAGCTGATCGCCCAGGGCCTGAGCCCCGAACAGGCGATCGCCCGCATCGGCCAGACGGTCGAGGGGATCACGACCGCGCCCGTCCTCCACGAGCTCTCCCAGCGGGCCGGCGTGGAATTACCCATCACGGAGGGCGTCTGCGCGGTACTCTCAGGACAGAGCCTCGCGGAGCTTGCCTCGAGGCTGATGGGGCGCCAGCCCACGGAGGAGTGACATGCGCACGATGATCTCGGCGGCGGCTCTGGCGGCGGCCGCCGTGCTCACGGCAGCAGGCTGCGGCGGCGCGGGCGGCGCGCCGGGCTCGGGCGCCGGCCTCGGCGGCGGTGCCTCCGTCGTCCCGGCGAACACGGTCGCGTTCGTCGCCCTCGACACCGACGTCTCCTCCGGCCAGTGGCAGGCCGTCGACCAGCTCCTCCAGAAGTTCCCCGCGCACGACCAGCTCCTCACGCAGCTGCAGAAGAGCTTCGAGCAGAAGACGAGCCTGAGCTGGACCGACGACGTCAAGCCCGCGCTCGGGAGCGAGCTCGACGTCGCGGTGCTTCCCGGCGCCAAGCCGCAGCTCGTCGTCCTGACCCAGCCGGCCGACGCAGCGAAGTTCTCGGCGCTGCTGGCGAAGGTCAAGGGCGGCTTCTCGCGGCAGATCGGCGGCTGGACGGTCGCGGCGGACAGCACGGCGGCGCTCGACGCCGTCCAGAACGCGACCGCGACGCTTGCAGCCGACAACACCTTCCAGGATGCGAACGGGCACCTTGCCGCCGGCTCGCTCGCGCGCGCGTACGCCAACGGCGCCGAGGCGCAGCAGCTGCTCGGCTCGCTGCCGGGCCAGAGCCAGGTGACGCCGACCGGCGCCGCCCGGCGCGCGAAGCCGGTGACGGGCGGGCCGAACGTTCCCGCGATCGTGCCGCAGGCGTTCCAGTGGGGCGCCGCCGACGTCGTTGCCGTGGACGGCGGCGTCAAGGTCGAGGCCTTCGCGCGCTCGGCGGCGCCGGTCGCAGCGATCCTCCAGAAGTCCTCGCTCGCGCAGACGCCGACCCAGCCGTACACGGCCCATCTCGTCGACGAGATCCCCGCCGGAGCGCTGTTCGTCGCCGACTTCCAGGTCGCCCAGGGCGAGTTGGAGCTCGGCGACCCGACGAAGCTGCCGAAGCCGATCCAGCAGCTGCTGCAGGCGGTGCCGCAGCTCTCCGGGCAGCTCGACTCGATCCTCGGTGGCGAGACCGCGGTCTACGTCCGGCCGTCGCTGCCCGTGCCGGAAGTGACGCTCGTCACCCAGCCGGCCGACACGCAGGCCGCGTTGGTCGCGCTCGACTCCGTCGTCGCCGCCCTGAAGAGCGCGGCCGCCGGCGCCACGGGCCCGCTCGGCACCCTCGGCAGCAGCATCCAGATCTACCACGCGCTGCTCGGCGGCGAGCTCGTCGTCTCCACTTCCCAGCAGGGGATCGCGGATTTCCGCTCGGCCGGCCCGAAGCTCTCCGCCGACCCGGTCTTCACCGGGGCGATGCAGGCCGCAGGGGTGCCGCAGCAGACGACCGGCTTCGTCTACGTCAACCTCGAGGCGACGCTCCCGCTCGTGACGGGGATCGCCGCGCTCGCGGGCGTGACGCTCCCGCCGGCCCTGCAGGGCGACGGCCTGAAGCCGCTGCAGACGCTGACGGCCTTCGCCGACCGGACGCGCGACGAGTCGAGTTTTACGGTCTTCCTCGCGGTCAAGTAGCCCGGCCGCCCGGCCCCTTCGATACCCTGGCCGCCGTGCCCGCCCGCTCCTTCTCGTTCACGTCCGAATCGGTCACCGAGGGCCATCCGGACAAGATCGCCGACCAGATCTCGGATTCGGTCCTCGACGCCGTCCTCACCGACGACCCTGAGGGCCGCGTCGCCTGCGAGACGCTGATCACCACCGGCCTCGTCGTCGTCGCCGGCGAGATCACGACCTCCACGTACGTCGACATCCCGCGGATCGTCCGGCGCAAGATCGCCGAGATCGGCTACACGCGCGCGAAGTTCGGCTTCGACGCCGACACGTGCGGTGTCGTCGTCGCGATCGACGAGCAGTCGCCCGACATCGCGCAGGGCGTCCTGCACTCGTTCGAGGAGCAGCACGGCGACGCGGACCCGCTCGACCGCGAGGGCGCGGGCGACCAGGGGATGATGTTCGGCTATGCCTCGAACGAGACCGACGAGCTGATGCCGCTCCCGATCATGCTCGCGCACCGGATCGCGCGGCGTCTGGCGGAGGTGCGCAAGGCGGACGTGCTCCCCTATCTGCGCCCCGACGGCAAGTCGCAGGTGACGGTCCGCTACGAAGAGGACGAGCACGGCCGGCGGCGTCCGGTCGAGATCGAGCAGGTGCTCGTCTCGACGCAGCATCGCGACGGCCTCGACGTCGACACGCTGCTCAAGCCGGATCTTGCCGAGCACGTGCTGCACCCGATCCTGCCGCACGACCTCTACGACGAGCACCGGCTCGAGCACGACAAGGACTTCTTCTACTGCAACCCGACGGGCAAGTTCGTGATTGGCGGCCCGATGGGCGACACGGGCCTGACCGGACGCAAGATCATCGTGGATACCTACGGCGGCTCGGCCCCGCACGGCGGCGGCGCGTTCTCCGGCAAGGACCCGACGAAGGTCGACCGCTCGGCGGCGTACGCCGCGCGCTACGTGGCGAAGAACATCGTCGCCGCCGGCCTGGCCGAGCGCTGCCAGCTTCAAGTCGCATACGCGATCGGCGTCGCCCATCCGCTGTCGGTGCTCGTCGAGACGTTCGGCACCGAGGCCGTGCCCGTGCCCCGGATCGAGGAGCTCGTCCACGAGCACTTCGACCTGCGTCCCGCCGCGATCCTCCGCGACCTCGACCTGCGCCGGCCGATCTACGCGAAGACGGCCGCGTACGGCCACTTCGGCCGCGCGGAGCGCGAGTTCACGTGGGAGCGGACGGACAAGGCCGCGATCCTGCGGCGCGCGGCGGGCCTGAACGGCGACGCCCCTTTCGCTGAGGCGGCCGTCGCCGCGGCCGGCGACGCCTAGCACCGTCCTCATCACCGGCGGCGCCGGCTTCATCGGCTCGCACGTCGCAGACGAGCTGCTCGCGCGCGGGCATCGCGTCCGAGCGCTCGACAACCTGACGCCGCAGGTGCACGGCGACGGCGGGCGCCCGGACTACCTCGCGGCCGACGTCGAGCTGCAGGTCGGCGACGTGCGCGACCGCGACGCGGTGCTGCGCGCGCTCGGCGGCGTCGACGCCGTCGTCCACCTCGCCGCGCGCGTCGGCGTCGGCCAGTCGATGTACGAGATCGCGGAGTACACCGCGGTGAACACGCTCGGAACGGCGGTGCTACTCGAAGCGCTCGCGGAGAAGCCGGCCGGGAAGCTTCTGGTCGCGTCGAGCATGAGCGTCTACGGCGAGGGCCTGTACCGCACCGGCGACGGCGGCGAGGCGGAGCCGGAGGAGCGGGCGCGCGAGCAGCTCGAGCGGGACGAGTGGGAGCTGCCCGGCCTGGTGCCCGTACCGACGCCGGAGACGAAGCGTCCGTCGCTCCGCTCGATCTACGCGCTCACGAAGTACGACCAGGAGCGCGCCGCGCTCGTCTGCGGCGCGGCGTACGGGATCCCCGCGGTGGCCTTGCGCCTCTTCAACACGTACGGGACGCGGCAGGCGCTCTCGAATCCGTACACGGGCGTCCTCGCGATCTTCGCGTCGCGGCTCTTGAACGACCGGCGCCCGCGCGTGTTCGAGGACGGGCTGCAGCGGCGAGACTTCGTCGCGGTGAGCGACGTCGCGCGCGCGTTCGCGCTCGCGCTCGAGCGTGACGGCGCCGACGGCCTCGTCCTGAACGTCGGCAGCGGCACGAGCGTCACCGTGCGCGAGGTCGCGCTGCAGCTCGCGGCGACCGTGGGCAAGGAGATCGAGCCGGAGCTCACCGGTGAGTACCGCGCCGGCGACATCCGCCACTGCTTCGCCGACATCGAGCTCGCGCGCGAGACGCTCGGGTACGAGCCGCAGGTCGAGCTCGAGCAGGGGATGCGCGAGCTTGCGGCGTGGCTCGATGGGCAGGTCGCGGTCGATAGGGTCGAGGCGGCTGCCGCAGAGCTGAAGCAGCGGGGACTGGCGATCTGACGTTTACGGCTGCGACCAGGTCGCCTCCGGCGACCTGGTCGCGGACTTACGCCCGCTACGCGGGACGGACGAAAAGGCCGCTTGCGGCCTTTTCGGAGATGGCCAGCTCGGTCCCGTTCGTGGCCAGCGTGAACTGCTCGACCGCCGGCTCTGCCTTCCGCAAGACGATCTCCCGGCCGGGCACGAGGCCGTGGTCGTAGAACCAGTGCAGCAGCTCGCCGTCGTGCTCGGCGAGCCGGACGATCGTCGCCCGCGTGCCCGGCTCGAGCGCGGCGAGCGGCGCGAGGTCGCGGTTCTCCGCTTGCTCGAGCGCCGGATCGACCGGCCAGCCGTGCGGGCAGCGCTCGGGATGGCCGAGCCGCTCGTCGATGCGGTCGATCATCTCGTCGCTGAAGGTGTCGCCGAGCTCGTCGGCCCGCTCGTGCGCCTCCGCGCCCGTGTAGCCCATGAAGTCGGTGAGCAGCCGCTCGATCAGCCGGTGCTTGCGGACGACCCGCTCGGCCCGCACCCGCCCCGACGCGGTCAGGAGCGCCTCCTTGCGCGCGCCACGCTCGATCAGCCCTTCGCCTTCGAGCCGCTTCAGCATCTCCCCGGCCGACGCGCGCGAGACGTGGAGCATCTCGGCCACGCGCGAGGCGAGCGGGGGCGAGCCGGCCACGCGCGGCGTGTACTCGCCGATCGGGAAGGCGAGGAAGTAGATCGTCTCCAGGTACTCGTCGATCGAGTGGCCCTGCGCCATTGGGCTATATTGCCCACGCCGCCGGTGTAAGGCCGCCCTTACACCGAAGGAGTCGAACCTCTCACATGTCCACGGGTCACATCCTGGTGCTGGGCGCGATCGCGGGCGCGACGATCTTCATCGGCCTGCCGATCGGACGCATGCAGGGCCTGGGCTCGTCTGCCCGGGCCGGTCTCAGCGCGCTCGCGACCGGCATCCTCGTCTTCCTGCTCTGGGATGTCCTCACCGGCGCGGTCGACCCGATCACTGCCGCGCTCGACGCGAGGCACTGGGGCCGCTTCTCCTGGCTGGCCGCACTCGGCCTCGGCGGCTTCACCCTCGGCCTGATGAGTCTTGTCCACTACGCCGAGTGGATGAAGGGGCGCGCCGGCCGCCGCGCGACGCTGCTCGTCGGCCCCGGCGCTGCGGCCGCCGACGAGTTCGAGCACCGCACGTGGCTCGACAACCTGACACCGGGGAAGCAGCTGGCCCTGCTGATCGCGATCGGCATCGGCGTCCACAACTTCGGCGAGGGGCTCGCCATCGGCCAGGCGGCCGCCGCGAGCCAGATCAGCCTCGCCGTGACGCTGATCATCGGCTTCGGTCTGCACAACGCGACCGAAGGCTTCGGCATCTGCGGGCCGCTGAGCGGCGAGGGAACGCAGCCGAGCTGGTCGTTCCTCGGCCTGATGGGGCTGATCGGCGGCGGGCCGACATTCCTCGGCACCGTGCTCGGCCAGGCCTGGGCGAGCGAGGCGGTGTCGGTCGCCTTCTTCGCCGTCGCGGCCGGGTCGATCCTCTACGTCGTGCAGGAGCTGTTCGCGGTCAACCGCCGCTACGAGCACCCGCGGCTCGTGACGTGGCTCGTGCTCACCGGGATCGCGCTCGGATTCGCCACCGATTTCGTCGTGACGGCGGCAGGCGTCTAGCACGGACGACCGCCAGGTCGCCCCGCACCCAGGTCGCCGCTGCGTCGAAGTCCTCCTCGCGCAGCCATTCGAGCTGGTCGTCGAGCCGGTCCGGCAGGTCGTAGTCCGGCGTCAGCGGGATGGCCGCGTCCACGGGATCCTCGGGGACGACGACGTCGCCGAACACGAGCCAGCCGCCGGGGTGAAGCACCGCGGCGATGCGCCGGAAGAGGTCGCGCTTGCCGTGGCCGTCGAGGTGATGGATGGTCAGGCAGGACACGACGAGGTCGAACGGCCCCTCCGGCAGCGGGTCGACGAGCTCGCCGAGCCGGAACTCGGCTCCCTCGACGTGCGTCGCGGCGAGCATGCGGGTGCTGCCGTCGATCCCGACCAGACGGGCTTCCGGATGGAACGCGAGCACGCGTCGTGTGGTCTCGCCGGTGCCGAAGCCGAGCTCGAGGATCCGCGCCGCGTCGATGCCCTCCGTCGCTCGCGCCGTCTCGTCCTCGAGCTCCTCGTAGCGCGGAATCTCGTGGTGCATCAGTTCGAGGAACTGCTCCGGCGTGAACTCGAAATCGCTCACGGCACCGACCATAGCCGCCGCTAGGCTCGGTCGGTGAAGCTCGCGTCCGTCTATCCGCTCGTGACCGCCCGCGCGGTCGCGCGCCCGTTCACGTACGAGGTGCCGGACGAGGCGGGGAAGGGGGCCGTGGTCGAGGTTCGTTTCGGCAACGCCAGGCGCCGCGGCGTCGTCACCGAGGTGGGGGTGGAGCTGCCGGAGGGGGTCGAGGCGGCTGCGGTCGAGCGCGTCGCGGACACGCTGCCGCCGGCGCTCGTCGACCTGGCGCTCTGGCTCGCCGACTACTACGGCTCGACGCCTGCCCGTGCGCTCGCGCTCGTTGCGCCGCTCGAGCGGAAGCGGCGCGGCGAGCGGCGGCACGCCTCCGTGGACGGCGCGCTCACCGCGGAGCCGGCGCCGGAGCGGCTGTCGCAGTCGCAGGAGCAGGCCCTGCAGCGGATCGAAGCGCTGCTCGACGGCGGCGGCGGGCACGTGCTGCTCTCCGGCGCGACGGGGAGCGGGAAGACGGAGGTGTACATCCGGGCCTGCGACGCCGCGCTCGTGCGCGGGCGCGGTGCGATCGTGCTCGTGCCGGAGATCGCGCTGACGCCGCAGACGCTCGGCCGTTTCCGCGAGCGCTTCGGCGACCGGGTCGCGGTCCTCCACTCGGCGCTGACCGAGGCGGAGCGCCGCGACGAGCGCGAGCGGATCGCGTCGGGCGAGGCGCCGGTCGTCGTCGGCGCGCGCTCGGCGGTGTTCGCGCCGATCCCGTCGCTCGGGGTCGTCTGCGTGGACGAGGAGCACGACGCGTCGTACAAGCAGGAGTCCGATCCGCGCTACGACGCGCGCACGGTGGCGGCGAAGCGTGCCTCGCTCGAGGGCGCCGTCGCGGTGTTCGGCTCGGCCACGCCTCGGCCGGAGTCGTGGGAGCGGCTGGAGCGGCTCGAGCTCGGCGGAAGGATCGCGGCGCCCATGCCGTCCGTCCGCATCGTCGACCTGCGCCGCGAGGCCGGGTATCCGCTCTCGGCGCCGCTGCTCGCTGCGCTCGGCGGTGTGGCGGAGCGCGGCGGCAAGGCGATCCTGCTCCTCAACCGGCGCGGCCTCGCGCCGGCCGTGCACTGCCGCGCCTGCGGCGCGACGCGCCGCTGTCCGAACTGCGACGTCGCGCTGACGCTGCACGACGATCTCTCGCTGCGCTGCCATCACTGCGGCCGCGGCGGAGCCGATGGGGGAGACGTGCCCCGCATGCGGCTCGGCCGAGCTCGCGCGCATCGGCGCGGGCACGCAGAAGCTCGAGCGCGAGCTCGCGAAGCACGTCCCCGAGCTCGAGGTGATCCGCCTCGACGCCGACGCGATCGACGCCGGAGCAGCTGCGCGACGCGCTGCGGCGCTTCTCGCAGTCGAAGCGGGCCGTGCTCGTCGGCACGCAGATGGTGGCGAAGGGCCACCACTTCCGCGGCGTCGAGCTCGCCGCCGTCGTCGACGCGGACACCGGGCTCGGCCTTCCGGACTTCCGCGCCGAGGAGCGCACGTTCCAGCTGCTCACGCAGCTCGCCGGCCGGAGCGGACGCGACGCGCCCGGCCGCGTGATCGTGCAGACGTTCCAGCCGGACGCCCGCGCGATCGCGCACGCGGCGCGCCACGACGTCGCGGGGCTTCCTCGACGGCGAGCTCGAGCGGCGCCGCGCGCTCGGCTACCCGCCGTTCGCGCCACCTCGTGCGCATCGTCGTCACCGGCCCGGAGCCGGCCGACGCGATGCGCGCGCTCGAGGAGCTGAAGGCGGGGCTCGCGCGGCGCACGAGCTGCTCGGGCCGGCACCGCTGCTGCGGCTGCGCGGCCGCCACCGCGCCCAGCTCGTCGGCAAGACGGAGCGCCCGCGCGCGCTCGCCACCCGCGCCGCCGCGCTCCTCGCCGCTGCCGCGCCGGCGATGCGCCGCGCGGGGCTAACGGCCGTCGTCGACGTCGATCCGCAGAGCGTCTGACGTCGACGGCGGGAACCGCTCGAGAATCCACGCTTCATCGAGCGGCTCGCGTTCGTACGGCCGCCCGTTGATCCTGACGAAGTCGCGCGTGCGCGGATCCATCGGCAGCCTCGCCTCCGCGGGGAAGAAGCGGTTGTGCCGAGCGATCAGCTCGTTCACCTCGGCGAAGCTCCAGCGCCGTGCGGTCTTCCGCCACGCGCGCGCGAAGGCGGCAGCGTCCTCGACCTCGGCGGCGAGCTCGCGCCACGCCTCGTCGAGCTGCCGCTCGTGCTGCCGGAGCGCGTCCTCGATCGCGCGCAGGCGCCGCATCCAGAGCGTCGGGCCGCCGAGCGCCCGCACTGCGGCGTCCGCGTCCGGCCGGAAGTTCCGCGGCCGCTGCTCGAGCGGACGCCCCTTCAGCGGACTCTCGGCGAGGTCCGTCTCGATCACGCGACGCTCCTCGCGGTCGCGCGGCGTCTCCGGGCGGATCGCGCCCTGGCTCATGATCGCTTTGAGCTCCCGAGGGTCCACTCGTGGGTAGTGTGCCGACTGCATGGCGGAGATCGAAGGACAGGTTCGCGAGGAGGAGCTCGACCCCGAGCGCGATGCGCGCCGGCGTATTGCCCTCGCGCAGATCCGCCAGTATCCGGACGCCGCGCTGAAGATGAAGGCGCGTCCGGTGGAGGAGTTCGACGAGGAGCTGCGCGGCCTCGTCGAGCGGATGACGCGGCTGATGGAGGACGCGAACGGGATCGGGCTCGCGGCGACGCAGGTGGGTGTGCTGCGGCGCCTGTTCGTGTTCCAGCCGTCCCCGGACGAGGTCGCCGCCATCGTCAATCCCGAGATCGTCGAGCGCAGCGAGGAGACGGACGTCGCCGACGAGGGCTGCCTCTCGATCCAGGGCGTGCTCGTGCCTGTGGAGCGGGCGATCGACGATCACGCTCGCCGGGCTCGACGAGGACGGGGCGGAGGTGCGCTACGAGCTCGAGGACGTCTACGCGCGCGCCGCGCAGCACGAGCTCGACCACCTCGAGGGGATCCTGATGCTCGACCGCACCACGCCCGAGGCGCGGCGTGAGGCGCTCGCAACTCTCCGCCCGCGCATCCTCCTCAATTAGCCATGCCGATCGCGGTCGCAGCGACCGCGCCCTTCGGCGCCGACGTCCTCGAGCGGCTCGCGGCCTCGCACGAGATCGCGCTGCTGCTCACGCGGCCCGACAAGCCTCGCGGCCGCGGCCGCAAGCTCGCGCCGACGCCGGCGAAGGAGACGGCCGAGCGGCTCGGCATCTCCGTCGCGCAGCCGGCGCGCCTCGACGAGAGCGTCGAGCTGCCGGCGGACACGGTCGTCGTGTGCGCGTACGGGCTGCTGATTCCGGACACGCTGCTCGACCGCGCGTTGTGGCTGAACGTGCACCCGTCGCTGTTGCCGCGCTGGCGCGGCGCGGCGCCTGTCGAGCGGGCGCTGATGGCCGGCGACGCGCGCACCGGAGTGACCGTCCACCGCACGACGACGGCGCTCGACGCGGGCCCGATCGCGGCGCAGGAGGCGTTCGACCTCGAGCCGGAGGACGACGCCGGCACCGTGTACGCCCGTGCGGCGGAGGTGGCCGCCCGGCTCCTCGACTCGCGTGCTCGCGGACCCGCAGTTCGTGCCGCAGCCGGACGAGGGCGTGACGTACGCGGAGAAGATCACTGCCGCAGACCGTGAGCTCGACCTCGCGCAACCGGCGCGCGAGCTCGTGAACCGGATCCGCGCGCTCTCGCCGCACATCGGCGCGCGCGCCGTCGTCGAGGGCAGACCGCTCGTGATCTGGAAGGCGGGCGTCGCCCGCGACGGTTCGCTCGAGCTGCTCGAGGTGCAGCCGGAGGGCGGGCGCCGCATGCGGTACGACGCCTATCTCCGCGGGCTGCGCTGATGGCGGTCTCGGCCGCGCGCCGCACGGCCTACGAGGTGCTGCTGCGCGTGTTCGAGCAGGACGCGTACGCGGACCGGGTCTTTCGCAGCGCCGCGCGCAACCTCGACGAGCGCGAGCGCGCGTTCGCGCAACGGCTCGCGTACGGCGCCGTGCAGCGCGTGCGCACGCTCGACCACGCGATCGAGACGCTCGGGAAGCGGCCGGTGCGCAAGCTCGACCCGCCGGTGCGCGCGGCGCTCCGCCTCGGCGCCTACCAGCTCGGGTACACCGACACGGCGCCGCACGCGGCCGCCAACGAGTCGGTCGAGCTCGTCCGGCGCGCGCGGCTCGAGCGCGCGGTTCCGTTCACGAACGCGGTGATGCGCCGCCTCGCGGAGGGGATCCACCCGCTGCTCGACTCGCTGCCCGACGGCGCGCTGAAGGAGTCCTATCCCGACTGGATCTACGAGACGTGGGCGCGCGAGCTCGGCGCGGACCAGGCGCTCGCGCTGATGCGCGCGGGCAACGAGCCGCTCGAGACGGTCGTCCGGCTCGTGCGCGGCGATCCTCCCGGCGAGCCGACCGACCTCCCCGGCGCCTACCGCGTGCAGCGCGTCGACGACCTCGCGGTCGCGGAGGGGCGGATCTGGCCGCAGAGCCGCGGCTCCCAGCTCGTCGGCCTCGTCGTCGGCTCGCAGGAAGGCGAGCGTGTGCTCGACCTCTGTGCCGCGCCGGGCGGCAAGACGACCCAGCTCCGCGGCGAGGTGACCGCCGTGGAGATCGACCCGCACCGCGCGAGCGAGCTGCGCGCGAACGTCGCCCAGGTCGGCGCGACGAACGTCACCGTCGTCGAGGCGGACGGCACGCAGCTGCCGTCCGAGCTCGACGGCTTCGACCGGGCACTCGTCGACGCGCCCTGCTCCGGCCTCGGCGTGCTCTCGCAGCGGCCCGACCTGCGCTGGCGCGCCGAGCCGCTCCCCGAGCTCCAGCTCGGACTGCTGCGGTCGGCCGCCGAGCGCGTGCGGCCCGGCGGCACGATCGTCTATTCCGTCTGCACGATCAACGCCGAGGAGAGCGAGGACGTCGTGGAGGCGAGCGGCCTGCGGGTTCTCCCGCTCGGAGACGAGTGGCCGCAGTTCGCGCATCCGCGTCGCCCGGAGTTCCTGCTCACGTTGCCCCATGTGCATGGGACGAGCGGATTTTTCATTGGCCGACTGGAGGTCTAACCTCCTTTGTGCGGCGATGGCATGGCAGGACTGGATCCGGACGGTGGAGATCGAGCCGTCGTTTTACGCGGCTGACTTCGCCAACCTCGGGGAGCAGACGGAGATCCTGCTCCGCGCCGGCGCGCGCATCTTCCACTTCGACGTCGGCGACGGACACTTCGTCGAGCCGATCACGATGGGCCCGATCGTCCTGCAGGCGATCTCTCCGCTCGTGCATGCCCACGGCGGCGCGGTGGACTGCCACCTGATGGTCGACAACCCGGCGCGCCACTTCCCGCAGATCGCGGAAGCGGGAGGCGACAGCGTCACGTTCCACTACGAGGTCGTGGACGACGTGCCGGCGACGATCGCGCTCGCGCGCGAGCACGGGCTCGAGGTCGGCGTCGCGTTCAACCCGGAGTCGGAGCCCGAGGAGGTCGCCGCCGTCGCGGGCGACGCCGAGCTCGTCCTCTGCATGAGCATCCATCCCGGCTACGGCGGCCAGGAGTTCATGCCGGAGGCGCTCGATCGCATCGCGCGGGCGCGCGCCGCACTCCCCGAATCGGTGCACGTCCAGGTCGACGGCGGCATCGACAACGAGAACGTGCGCTCGGTCTACGAGGCAGGCGCGACCCTGATCGTCGCCGGCACCGCGATCTTCCACCGGGAGGATCTCCCTCGCGCGTACCGCCGCCTGGTACAAGCACTCGCGTGACTCATTTCCAGCGGGCGTTGGAGCTCGCCGAGCGCGGTCGCGGCAAGGTCGCGGATCACCCGCTCGTCGGGGCGGTGCTCGTCGACGGCGACGAGGTCGTCGGCGAGGGCTGGTACGAGTACGCGGCCGTCGAGCACGCGGAGACGGTCGCGCTCACGGAGGCGGGCGAGCGTGCGCGCGGTGCAACGCTCTACGTGACGCTCGAGCCGTGCGCGCACCACGGCCGCACGCCGCCGTGCGCCGACGCTGTGATCGCGGCCGGCGTCGCCCGCGTCGTCGTCGGTGCGCTCGACCCCAACCCGAAGGCTGCGGGCGGGCTCGAGCGGCTGCGAGCGGCGGGGGTCGAGGTCGAGCTGCTCGACAGCGCCGAGGCGCGGCGGCAGAACGAGGCCTGGCGGACGTGGAAGGCGCTCGGCCGGCCGTTCGTGACGCTGAAGCTCGCCGTGACACTCGACGGCCGCGTCGCCGTCCCCGGACGGCGCTGGGTCTCGGGCGAGGAGTCGCGCCGGCTCGTCCACGAGCTGCGCGGCGCCTCGGACGCGGTGGCCGTCGGCATGGGCACGGTCCGCGCGGACGCACCGCGCCTGGACGCGCGCGACGTCGGCGCCGCGAAGCAGCCGCGCCGCCTGGCGTTCGGCCGCGGCCCCCTCCCGGAGGGCTCCGAGCTGGAGCTGCGTACCGGCCCCCTCGAGGACGAGCTCCGCACGCTTGCGGCGGAAGGCCTGCAGTCGCTGCTCCTGGAGGGCGGGCCGACGCTGGCAACGGCGTTCCTCGAAGCGGACACCGTCGACAAGCTCCTGCTGTTCGTCGCCCCGGTCCTCGGCGGCGAGGGCCCGCGCGCCTTTGGCAACCTGGAGACGCCGATCGAGCTGTCGAGCCTGCGCGCAACCACAGTCGGCGAGGACGTGCTCCTCGAGGGCTACGTCCACGAGCCGTAAAGGACAGGGAGGGGCGAGCGGTTCACGACTGCGACCAGGTCGCGACCAGGTCGCGACCAGGTCGCATGCCGTAGACCGTCGCTACCCGGACGAACCGCCTCTGGTCCGCGGAGCACACCCTCGCCGGAAGAGACGAGGAAGGGCGGCGCGAACGCCGCCCTTCCCGCGGTCCGCAGGGAGTCGCTGCTGCGGACTGCGCGACCGGCCAGCCCGGCCGCCGTTTCTCGCGAGGGCAACATCCCTTCTTGCGCCTCCAGCATCCGTCCGGAGGCGGGCGGCGTCTGTACCGGGCGGCGCGGAAACTGCTGCGGGAAACCCACAGCTAGCCTTGTGGCGATGTTCACAGGAATCGTCCGAGAGCGGGGCCGTGTCACCGCCGTCGACGGCGGCGCCGGCGGCGTCCGCCTGCGCATCGCCGTCCCGCGCACGGCCGCCGGCCTGGCGGTCGGCGACTCCGTCGCGATCGGCGGCGTGTGCCTGACGGTGGTCGAGATCGCCGGCGCCGAGCTCGCGTTCGACGCCGTCCCGGAGACGCTGAGCCGCACGGCGCTCGGGCGGCTGGCGCCGGGAGACGAGGTCAACGTCGAGCCGGCCGTCCGGGCCGGGGAGCCGCTCGGCGGCCACGTGATGCAGGGCCACGTCGACGCCGTCGGCCACGTCCGTTCCGTCGAGCCGGAAGGTGAGGGTCTGCGCCTCTGGGTGGACGCGCCGCCGGGCGTCCTCCGCTACTGCGTCGAGAAGGGGTCGATCGCGGTCGACGGCACGTCGCTGACGGTCGCCGCGCTCGACGGTGCGGGCTTCGCCCTCGCGCTCATCCCGCACACGCTCGCAGAGACGACGCTGGGCGCACTCGCCCCCGGCGACGAGGTGAACCTCGAGGCGGACGTGCTCGCCAAGTACGTGGAGCGCCTGCTCCCTGCCTCTACCATGGATTCATGAGCGTCGCTCCCGTCCCCGAGCCCGGCCCGTTCGCCTCGGTCGAGGACGGGATCGAGGAGATCCGCCGCGGCAGGATGGTCGTCGTCGTCGACGCGGCCGATCGCGAGAACGAGGGCGACCTGACCATCGCGGCCCAGTTCGCGACGCCCGAGGCGATCGCGTTCATGGCCAAGGAGGGCCGCGGCCTGATCTGCCTCTGCCTCACCGGCGAGCGCTGCGACGAGCTCGACCTGCGGATGATGACCGAGCACAACGAGACCCAGTTCGGGACGGCGTTCACCGTCTCGATCGAGGCGCGGGAGGGCATCTCCACCGGCATCTCGGCCCACGACCGCGCGCGGACGATCCAGGTTGCGATCGATCCGTCGAAGGGCCCGCACGACATCGTCCAGCCGGGCCATGTCTTCCCGCTGCGGGCGCGGCCGGGCGGCGTGCTCCAGCGCGCCGGCCAGACCGAGGCCGCGGTCGACCTCGCGCGGCTCGCCGGGCTCAACCCGGCCGGTGTCGTCTGCGAGGTGATGAAGGACGACGGGACGATGGCCCGCGTTCCCGACCTGATCGAGTTCTGCGGGCGGCACGGGCTGAAGCTCGTCACCGTCGCCGACCTGATCGAGTACCGCCGCCGGCACGAGAAGCTGATCGAGCGGGACGTGACGGTCAGGCTCCCGACCGCGTACGGCGAGTTCTCGGCGGTCCTGTTCCGCGAGACGATCACGGGCCAGCAGCACGTCGCGCTGATCAACGGCGACGTCGACGGCGCGCAGGACGTGCTCGTGCGCGTCCACTCCGAGTGCCTCACCGGCGACGTGTTCCACTCGCTGCGCTGCGACTGCGGCGAGCAGCTCGACGCGGCGCTGCGGCTGATCTCCGCCGAGCCGTGCGGCGTCCTGCTGTACATGGCGCAGGAGGGCCGAGGCGTCGGCCTGCTGAACAAGCTGAAGGCGTATGAGCTCCAGGAGGGTGGCCTCGACACCGTCGACGCGAACCTCGCGCTCGGCTTCGCCGCGGACGAGCGGGAGTGGGGGATCGGCAACCAGATCCTCGCCGACCTCGGCCTCTCGACCATTCGCCTGCTCACGAACAACCCGAAGAAGGTGTCCGGCCTCCAGGCGTTCGGGCTCCAGGTGACCGAGCAGGTGCCGATCGAGGTGCCGCCGAACGACGAGAACCGCCGGTATCTGACCACGAAGCGGGATAAGCTCGGCCACGGGCTCCATCACCAGGGGCTGAAGTTCGATGTGGAGGACGAGTGAGCACGAGCGAGCAGTGGCCGGGACAGCAGCCGGGCGCGCCGGAGGCCGACGACGAGGCCGCCGAGGCCGGCCAGGTCTACGAGGACGACGAGCAGACCGGCGACGAGCCGGCGCCCGCCGGCGGCGAGGCTGCCGCCGAGCCGCTGCTCCGCCTGGCCGGGCACGCGCCCGGCGACCTCCACCTTCCGGACGACGTCGAGCTGCTCGAGGGGCAGGCCCGTTCGACCCGGCGCGGGGTCGCCGTCGTCGTCGCCCGCTTCAACGGCGACGTGACGAACAAGCTGCTCGAGTCGGCGCTCGCGGAGCTCGACCGGCTCGCCGTCGACCGCGATTCGGTGACGGTGATGGCCGTCCCGGGTGCGTTCGAGCTGCCGCTCGGCGCGATGGCCCTCGCGAAGACGCGCCGCTACGCGGCCGTCGTCGCGCTCGGCTGCGTCATCCGCGGCGAGACCACCCACTTCGACTACGTCGCCGGCGAGGCCGCCTCCGGCCTCCAGCTCGCCGGGCTCGAGACCGGCGTCCCGGTCGCCTTCGGCGTGCTCACGACGGACACGCTCGAGCAGGCGCTGGCCCGCGCGGACAAGGGCGCCGAGGCGGTGCGGACGGCCCTCGAGATGGCCGACGTCTTCTCGCAGCTGCGCTCGACCGCGCAGGCGGCCAGGTAGTCCCTTTTCGCTACAGTGCCCGTCCGATGTCCAAGGTCTGCTCGGTCTGTGGGAAGAAGCCCGGCTTCGGCAACCACCGGAGCCACTCGATGGTCGCCACGAAGCGGCGCTTCGACCCGAACCTCCAGCGCGTCCGCGTGATCCTGGACGGCGTCGCCACGCGCGCGTACGTCTGCACGCGCTGCCTCAAGGCCGGCAAGGTCAAGAAGGCCGTTTAGCCCCGCTCCTGCAACCGCAGCGGCGGGCGCATGGTCCAATATCGACGTGGAGGCACCCGCGCTCTCGTCGCCGCTCGACTCGCCGCTCGGGCGGATCACGATCTCGAGCGACGCGATCGCGCACATCGTCGGGGAGACCGCACGCGAGTGCTACGGCGTGGTCGGGATGGCCTCCCGGGGGCCGGTCGGGAAGCTGCTCGGCAAGCGCGAGCGGCTGAAGCAGGGCATCCAGATCGCCCGCGACCCGGAGGGCGGCGTGACCATCGACCTCCACGTCGTCGTCGAGTACGGGCTGAACCTCGCCGAGGTCGCCTCGACCATCCGGAACCGGGTCTCCTACGAGGCCGGCCGCCTGACCGGGCTTCCCGTTCGGAGCGTCGAGGTGCATATTGAAGACGTGCGGCGAACTGGATGACCGGAAACGGCACCCTCAACGGCGACCTCGAGTCGCTTCAGAAAGTCGTCGGCGCTGCGCTCGCGTCGCTCGAGGCGAACCGGCGCCGCATCGACGATCTCAACGTCTATCCCGTGCCGGACGGCGACACCGGCACGAACCTGACGATGACGATGCGGGCCGTCGCCGAGGCTGTCGACGTCACGTCGGCGGCGAGCCGGCAGTCGCTTGCGCGCGACGTCGCACGAGGTGCGCTGATGGGGGCGCGTGGCAACTCGGGCGTGATCTTCTCGCAGATCGTGCGCGGCGCCGCCGACGTGCTCGGCGAGACCGCCGGTCCGTCGTCGATCGACGCGCACGTCGCGGCGCAGGCTCTGCGCGGCGCGACCGACGCCGCCTATCGCGCCGTGCGGCGGCCGGTCGAGGGGACGATGCTCTCCGTGATTCGCGAGCTCGCCGAGGAGGCCGAGGCGCGGGAAGGCGACCGCCCGCCGCTCAGCGACCTGCTCGTCGAGCTCGTCCGGCGCGGTGAGGTCGCCGTCGCACGCACGCCCGAGCAGCTGCAGGTGCTGCGGGACGCGGGTGTCGTCGACGCGGGCGGCGCGGGCCTGCTCGAGCTCGTCCGCGGCGTCGCGGCAGCGGTCAGCGGCGAGCCGGTGCCCGAGGCGCCGCCGGCCGAGGAGCAGCACCTCGGCGTCGAGGCGATCCACCAGGAGTTGTCGCGCTTCCGCTACTGCACCGTGTTCCTGATCGAGGGCGAGGGGCTCGACCGTGAGACGCTCGAGGACGCAGCTCGAGCAGCTCGGCGACTCGCTGCTCGTCGTCGGCGACTCGAGCGCGATCAAGGTGCACGTCCACACCGACGACCCGGGCGCGGCCCTCTCGCTCGGCGTCGCGGCCGGCACGATCGACGGAGTCGAGATCGCGAACATGCACGAGCAGACGCAGCAGCGGGAGGACCGCCTGCTGGCCGTCGCGCCTTCGCCGTCTTCCACGCGTGCGGCCACAGGCGTCGTCGCGGTCGTCGCCGGCGACGGCAACCGGAAGCTGTTCGAGAGCCTCGCCGGAGAGATCGGCCCGCTGCAGATCGTCGAGGGCGGTCAGACGATGAACCCGTCGACCGCTGACCTGCTGCGTGCGGTCGAGTCGCTCGACGCGGACGAGGCGATCATCCTCCCGAACAACTCGAACATCCTTCTCGCCGCGGAGCACGCGGCCGCGCACGCCGACCGTCCGGTACAGGTCGTCGCCGCCGACTCGATTCCCGCCGGGCTGGCCGCCATGGTCGCCTTCGACGGCTCGCGTGCCGCCGCGGAGAACGCGGAGGAGATGCGCGAGGCGATCGACGCAGTCGCCACCGGCGAGGTGACGATCGCCTCGCGGGACGTCCAGCTCGACGGCGTCTCGATCCGGAAGGGCGAGTGGCTCGGGCTCGTGGAGGGGAAGCCGGTCGAGGGCGGCACGAGCTTCGAGGACGTCGCCTACGCCGTGGTCGAGCGCCTGCTGGCCGAGCCGCGCGGGCTCCTGACGCTGCTCGTCGGCGACGACGAGCCGCCACTCGACGGCCTCCTCGAGCGGATCGCGGCCGAGCATCCGCGGCTCGAGCTGGACGTCCACGCGGGCGGGCAGCCGCACTATCACCTGCTCCTGTCGGCCGAGTAGAGTCCGCACCTCCATGGAGCGGCCGATCCGGATCCTCCTGGTCGAGGACAACGAGGTCTTCCGCGAAGCGCTCGAGTTGCTGCTCGGGATGCGCGGCGACGTCGAGGTCGTCGCCTCCGTCGGCGACGGCGCCGCGGCTGTCCCCGCGTGCCAGGAGTACCGGCCGGACGTCGTGCTGATGGACTACCGGCTGCCCGGGCTCGACGGCGTGCAGGCGACCACCGCCTTGCGCGAGGCGTGCCCGGATTCTGCCGTCGTCTGCCTCACCGCGTCCGCGAACACCCGCGAGATCGAGGCGCTGTACCAGGCCGGCGCCAGCGCCTGCCTGACGAAGGACCAGGAGCTGGACACGATCGTCGACGCGATCAGGAGCGCCGTTCCGGACTCGTGAACCTCACAGCCGACAACACCGCGATCGTCCTCGACTCGACCGCCGACTTCCCCGACGCGGCGGCGCGATTCCCGAACTGGCGCGTCGTACCGCTCTACGTCAACTTCGACACCGAAAGCTTCCGCGACGGCGTCGACCTCACTGCACTGCAGTTCTACGACCGGCTGCGGGCCGCGCCGGGCCTGCCGACGACGTCGCAGCCGACACCTGCGGACTTTCTCGCCTGCTACGAGGAGCTCGCCGGCTACGAGCGGATCCTCTCGCTGCACATCGCGTCGAAGCTCTCGGGCACGTTCCAGAGCGCCGGCACAGCGGCCGAGCTGCTCGGCGACGGCCGCGTGCGGACGATCGACACGCAGACTGCGTCGGCCGCGATCGCGATCCTCGGGATTGCGATTCAGCGCCGCCTCGAGCGCGGCACCTCCGACGAGGAAGTGGACACGCTCGTTGCGAGGTTCCAGCGGGAGAACGGGCTGCTGTTCACGGTGGACACGCTCGAGTTCCTCGCGCGCGGCGGACGTATCGGCCGCGCGGCCGCGTTTGCGGGAACGCTGATGAACGTGAAGCCGATTCTCGCCATCCGCGACGGCGAGGTCGTGCCGATGAAGCGCGTGCGCGGAAACCAGAAGGCGATGCAGGAGTTCGTCGACGCACTCACGACGCAGACGCGTGACGAGCCGGGGCTGCGTGTCGGCATCGCGCACGCCGACGCACCGGAACGCGGCGCCGAGCTCGTGAAGATGGTGCGCGACCTGCGCCCGCAGGCGGACATCGAGATCGAGACGATGCTCGGCACCGTGATCGGCGCGCACGCGGGGCCCGGCGCGGTGGGCTTCTTCTGGTTTGCTGATCCGTAGGAAGCGCTGCGCGCTTCCTACGGTCTGGGTTGGGCTCCGCCGAGCGGCCGTCGGCTGAGCCGGCGTCCTCTTGTGTGACTGTGAGAGTGCGGGTGTCTGTCTGGGGTGGTTGCCAGGCTGGCGTTGGTCGTGCTTGCGTGTGACTCGTTTTGTGACTGACCCCTGTGTGGTGGGTGTCTTTGCCGGGATCTGTCCGCGTGAGCTCGGTCGGTGCCGGCCTGGTGCCCGCTTGCTGGCCTGATCAGAAGCCTGTCCGCCCGAAGGGCGTGACCCGTCACAGTCCTGCCGTTTGCGGTTCGCTGCTCCAGATCGGCACCGACGCGTTCCCCCAGTCGAGTGGAGGTGGAAGGGATGCTTGCAGAGACGCTGGACTACGCGATTGGCGTCGACACTCACCGCGACCGGCACGCCTTTGCGGTGATCGCCGTCAGCGGTGGTGTTGAGGCCGAGTACGGGTTGCCGGCGAGCGGCGTGGGCTACGCGGAAGCGCTCGCTGCCGCGCACAAGCACGCGCCCGGCCGCCGGGTGTGGGCGATCGAGGGCACAGGCTGCTACGGCGCCGGCCTGGCCCGCTTCCTGGCCGCGCGGGGCGAGCGGGTGCTCGAGGTCGAGCGGCCGAAGCGCAGCGGCAGCCGCGGCCGGCTCAAGTCCGATCCGCTGGACGCGCTCCGCGCCGCCCGCACGGTCCTGGCAGGCGAGCAGCTCGCCTGCCCGCGTGCGGCCGGGCAGCGCGAGTCGCTGCGGGCACTGCTGACAACGCGAGCCGGCGCGGTCGCGGCCAAGCAGGCGGCACTCTGCCAGCTGCGCTCGCTGCTTGTCTCGCTTGCCGAGCCGCAGCGCGCCCAGCTGCGGCCTCTCACCCGCAGCCGCCTCCTCCACCACTGCGCCGCCCTGCGGCCACGCCCCGCAAACGAGCAGGCCGGCACCTTGCTCGCGCTGCGCTGCTGCGCCCGCCGCGCACTCACCGCCGAGCAGGAAGCACGCGAGCTCGAGCGCGCAATCACAACCCTCGTCAACCAACTCGCGCCCGCACTCCTCGCCGAGCCAGGCATCGGCCCGATCACCGCCGCCCAACTCCTCATCTCCTGGTCACACCCCGGCCGGATCAGAAGCGAAGCCGCCTTCGCCCGCCTCGCCGGCGCCGCCCCCATCCCCGCCTCCTCCGGCCAAACAACCCGCCACCGGCTCGACCGCGGCGGCGACCGCCAACTCAACCGCGCCCTCCACACCATCGTCCTCGCCCGAAGCAAACACCACCCACCAACCATCGCCTACCTCCACCACCACACCACCCACGGCAAAACCAAACGCGAAGCCATCCGCTCCCTCAAGCGCTACCTCGCCCGCCACCTCTACCGAACACTCGAGACGCTACCCACACCCACTTGACACCCATAGAAGCATCCAGGGGCGTCGGGTAGTGCGAGCGCGGCCGGTGGCGGCTACGCCGTCCCCGGCCGCGAGGGTCGGCCTCCGGCTAACGCCTGCGGCGTTAGCCTCCGGCCCTGGTCCGGTCGACGAGCGCCGGTTTCAACCCTCCTCCGATTCAGACGGTCCAGGGCCGAAGCGAACGCGCAGCGTTCGCGCAGGCCGGATGCACGCGGCGGGGATGGCGTAGCCACCACCGCGCGCGCTTCCACAACCGTTCGCTCGCGTCAGCTAAGAGCGTGGCGGCTCCGCCGCCGCGCGCTCTGCGGAGCACAACATCTCTCCCCGCGCGAAAGCGGAGCTTTCGCGCGGCTCCTAGTCGTCCGCGCCGCGATCCTCGACGCGGCCGTCCGTGGGGCGTACCGTCCACTTCGGTGCGACGGGGACCGGCTTGCCCGGGGCGAGCCGGCCGACGGGGTCGTTCTGCGCCGATGCCCGGCCGAGCAGGAGCACGTTGAGCGCGATCGCCGCCGCGGCGGCGGCGGCCACGAGCAGCGCGCCGAGCATGAGCGAGGACAGCCGCCGGGAGCTCACGCCGCCAACGCTACCGTGTCCTCGAGGAGCGTCCGGCGCAACGCGGCCGCTTCGGCCGGCCGGTTGGCGAGCAGCCCGGCCCGCGTGCGCCCGCGGGCATCGAGATAGCGCACGGCAAACGAGTCGCCGCCGCCCTCGAGCTCGAACGGGTCGTCGCGGGCGGGCGTGCCGACCACCTGCAGGCGCAACCCGAACTGATCCGACCAGACGTAGTGCGGCTGCGGACCCGGCACGGGCAGGCCGACGATACGCCGGGCGGCCGCCACTCCGTCGAGGGCCGCGGCGGTCCAGTGGCCGGGGCCGACGACGTCGCCGGCGGCGTGCACGTGTTCGGCCGGGCGGGCCGGGAGGAGCTCGCGCGCGGGCTCGACGCCGACGCCGACGAGCACCGCGTCGGCTCGCAGCACGCTCCCGTCTGTGAGCAGGACGGAGTCGACGCGACCGTTTGCGTCCGCGCGGATGTGCGCCACGCCGGTGCCCAGGCGAACATCGACATCGTGCGCACGCCAGCGCTCGGCGATCAGCAGGCCGACCTCTGCGCCGAGCACGCGCGCGACGGGCGCCGGCGCGGCCTCGACGATCGTGACGTGGAGACCGAGCCCGCGGGCCGTCGAGGCGACCTCGGCGCCGACGAAGCCGCCACCGATCACGACGAGGTGCGCGCCGGGAACGAGCTCCTGCCGTAGCGCCTGCGCGTCGGCGAGCGTCCTCAGCTCGTGCACTCCTTCGGGCAGCTCGAGCGGCAGGCGGCGGGGGCGCGCACCCGTGGCGAGCACGAGGGCGTCGAACGGGATGTCCTCGCCGCGGCTCGTGCGCACGCTCTGCGCGCCCGGGTCGGCGGCGACGACTCGCCGGCCGAGCATGAGCTCGATCCCGCGCTCCTGCCAGAACGCCGCGGGACGGAGCAGCAGCGACTCCTCGTCCCGCGTGCCGGCCAGAAACTCCTTCGAGAGCGCGGGGCGCTCGTACGGCGCGACCGGCTCCTCGCCGATGAGCAGGACGCGTCCGTCGAACCCTTCCGCGCGGAGCGTCTCGGCGGTGCGGGCGCCGGCGAGGCCGGCGCCCACGATCACGACGGTGCGCGCAGTCATGCTGCCTGCACCTCGACGATCTCGATCGCGCCCATCGGGCAGGCGGCCGCGGCGTCGAGCACCGCGGGATCGTCGCTCGTGCCGATGCGGAGCGAGACGAGCCCGCCGCCGTCGACCTCGAAGATCTCGGGAGCCAGCTCGGCGCACGCGCCGAAGCCGCTACAGAGCGACCGCTCGATCACGATCTTGTACATGGGTTCCTCCAGTTCGAGCTGTGACGGGACGGGACGGCCGGGTCAGCACGCGCCACGCCGTGGCGAACGTGACCGCTCCGACCGCACTGACGTAGAGGGCGAACGCCCACGGCTGTGACGAGTCGGTACCCGCCTTCAGTCCGTGAACGGTGCCCATGAGGAATACGAGGTAGGTGAGCCCAGTGAAACCTGCGCCAGTTCTTGATCGCCGATGCGCCGGCGCAGCGAGAACGACACGACGATCAGGACGGCGAGCTCCGCGGCGAGCACGCCGTAGGCGACCGAGCCGGGCCGGTACGTGCGAGAGTCCGGGAACGACGAGCGCGGCGAGCGACATGTGCACGGTCTTGTCGAGTGTCAGCGCGACGCCGTGCAGCACGAGCATGCCGAGGCCGAGCAGGGCGAGAAACCGGTGCACGTCCGTCGCCGACGCCGTCTTCACCGCACGGCCGAACGGACGCGACTTGACGACGAGCCCGGCGAGCACGGAGCCGGTCAGCAGCACGTAGGCCGTGAGCCCGCTCGCGCGCGCGAGCAGCCAGAAGGTCGGGTCGGTCTTCACGCCGCGAGCCCTCCGGCGAAGATCGTGCGGCCGTCGCCGGTGACGAGGACGGCGGCGACGCCTGCCGCGTCCGCCTCGCGTGCGGCGCGCTCGGAGCCGGCGAGGAAGAGCGACTTCGCGGCGACCTCGGCCTCGATCGCGTCGGCGGCGATCGCGGTCACGCGCAGCAGGTCGGTCTCCGCGGGCGCGCCCGTGCGCGGGTCGATCAGATGGTGGAGCTCGCGACCGCCGCGCTGCCAGCGGCGCCGGTCGCGGCCCGACGTGGCGAGCCCACCGCGGGAGAGCTCGAGCGTGAGCGGCTGTGCCGCCGTCTCGACGCCGATCGGCCAGCGGCCGCCTCGGACGGCGATGTCGCCGCCGGCGTTGACGAGGCACGGTCCCGCTGTCGCGAGGATCTCCGCGGCCCGCTCGGCCGCGTAGCCCTTGCCGATCCCGCCGAGGTCGAGCCGGACGCCGGCGTCGAGCTCGATGCGCGCCCCGTCGACCGACGCGGCTCCTCCGGCCCCCTTCGGCGCCGGGCACGGCGCCTGGCACCGGGGGTCGAGCTGCTCGAAGGAGCGGTCGTAGCCGGCGGCGACGAGCGCGTCGTGGACGGTCGGGTCGAAGCGGCCGTCCGTACGCTCGCGCGCCGCGAGCGCGAGCTCGACGACGCGGCAGAGGTCGGGACCGGCCGTGAGCGACCCGTCGCGGTTCAGCTGCGACAGCTCCGAGTCGTCGCGGAAGCGCGAGAGCAGCGCCTCCAGCCGGTGGAACTCGGCTTCCGCCGCCTCGAGTGCGCCCGCCGCGCCCTCGGCCTCGACGAGGAGCTCCATGTCGGTGCCCATGGCACGGAAGGTGTGGCGCTCGATCACGACGTCCTCGTGACCGTCAGCGGCGGCAAGTTCACGACGCGCACCGACGCGGAGGCTGACGCGGGTGCGGCGCTTGCCGAGTAGGACGCGTTGACCTGGGTTGCGCGGGTCTTCGCAGCGGCGATCTGCAACTGACGCACGTGCAGTTCGCTCCGGTACAGGGTCCAGCGCTGGGCGACGACCTGGTTCACGAGCTTCGCCTCGCTGCGCAGCTGCGCCTCGCGCGCGGCGAGTGCCTGCAGGCGCGGGTCGGCGGTGGCGGTCGCCCAGGGATGGGCCGCGATCACCGCCCACGCGAGGAAGAAGACGACGAGCGCGACGGCGAGTGCGTAGAGCCGGCCGGTGTGGCTAGTCATTGCCGCCACCTCCGCCGTCGGCCTGCTCGGAGCCGTCGTCGTCGCGTGCTGCCGTGTGCTTGACGACCACGATCGGCGGCGGGCGCTGGTAGACGACTCTCTGCACCGGCGCCTGCCCGTTCGGGGACAGCGCGGGGGCGCCGGCGGACTTCGGCACCTTGGGGAGGGCGGGCGGCTTGTCGCGAGCGTGCGTCGCAGCGAGGCGGCGTACGCGTCGAGCTGCCGGGCGCGCGCGTTCACGGTTGCGTTCGCCGCCTGCTTGTTCGCCGACTCCGAGCGAGACCGTGCGCGTTGCCGCGACCGTGCCGAGCACTGCCGCGAGTCGCGAGCAGTCCGGCGATCAGCGCAACATTCGATCTTCTTCATCGGGCAACCTCCTGGTCGATGCCTCGACAGTAGGAGGGCGCCGCGCAAGGCCCGGGCGAGGGAATCGCCAGGGTTCGGGTACGCCTCGGTAAAGGTTCGGCAAAGTGCCGATGACGCACACGGCGCGCGTCGGCAACGATTGCGCTCATGCGCATCCTGCTCGTCGAGGACGAGGACGCGATCGCCGAGCCGCTCGCGGACGGCCTCCGGCGCGAGGGCTTCTCGGTCGAGCGCGCGGCGACCGGCGGCGAGGCGCTCGCCGCCGGCGAGGCCGATCTCGTCCTGCTCGACCTGCGCCTGCCCGACATCGACGGTCTCGACGTCTGCCGGCGGCTGCGGGAGCGCTCGGACGTGCCGATCATCGTCGTCACCGCCCGCGGCGAGGAGGCCGACCGCGTCGTCGGCCTCGAGCTGGGCGCCGACGACTACGTCGTGAAGCCGTTCGGGCTGCGCGAGCTGATCGCCCGCATCCGTGCGGTCACGCGCCGCACGTCGGAGCGGGGCCACGCGCACGAGCCGCTGAGCGTCGGCGGCCTCGAGATCGACGAGCGGGCCCGCCGTGCCACCCTCGACGGCCGTGAGCTCGAGCTGACGCCGAAGGAGTTCGACCTGCTCGCCGCGCTCGCCCGCGACCCCGGCGCGGCGGTCAGCCGCCGCCGGCTGCTCGAGGAGGTCTGGGAGACGACCTGGTACGGCTCGGCCAAGACGATCGACGTCCACGTCGCCGCGCTGCGGCGAAAGCTCGGCGACCCGGGTTGGATCGAGACCGTGCGCGGCGTCGGGTTCCGCCTCCGCGCGGCGTGACGCGCCGGCTCCTCCTCGGCTATCTCGGAGTCACGCTGTTCGTGCTCCTCGCGCTCGAGATGCCGCTCGGCGTGCAGAACCAGCGCACGGAGCGGCACGACGTCGAGGTGAAGGTCGAGCGCGACGCGAGCGTGCTCGCCTCGTACGCCGAGGACGCGGTGCAGACGGGCAACCATGCCCAGCTCGTGGGCGCCGCGCAATTCGCGTACAGCTACGCGAGCTCCGCCGGCACACGGGTCGTGATCGTCGACACGCGGGGCTTCGCGCTCGTCGACACGAGCGCGCGCGTGCCCGGAACCGAGAGCTTCGCCTCGCGGCCGGAGATCGCCACCGCGCTGAAGGGGCAGATCGCCTCGGGCACGCGCTCGTCGGCGACGTTGCACGCGCGTCTGCTCTACGTGGCGGTGCCCGTCGGCTCCGGCGGCGTCGTGAGCGGCGCGGTGCGCATCACGTATCCGCTCACCTCGGTCGACACGCGCATCCTCCATTACTGGCTGCTCCTGGCCGCGATCGCGTCGGTCGTCCTCGCCGCGGCCGCGCTCGTCGGCGTCCGGCTCGCCCGCTTCGTCACCCGTCCGCTGCGCGGACTCGAGGACACCGCGGCGGCGGTCGGCGAGGGCAAGCTCGACGCGCGCGCGCCGGAGCTGGAGGGTCCGCCGGAGGTGCGGTCGCTCTCGCGCGTCTTCAACGAGACGGTCGTCAAGCTCGAGCAGCTGCTGCGCGCGCAGGAGGAGTTCGTCGCGGACGCGTCGCACGAGCTGCGCACGCCGCTCACGGCGCTGCGGCTTCGGCTCGAGAGCCTCGAGCGGCGCCTCGACGACGAGGGCCGCAGCGATCTCGACGCCGCCTTGCACGAGGTGGAGCGGCTGGGGGAGACGGTGGAGACGCTGCTCGCGCTCGCGCGCGCCGACGCGGGCGCTGCGCCGGCCTCCGCGGTCGACGTGGAGGAGCTCGTCCGGGAGCGGGTCGACGCGTGGCGAGCGCTCGGCGAGGAGCGCGGCGTCGCGCTCGAGGGGGACGCCGATGACGGTCTGACAGCCCGCGCCGGGCCGCAGCGGCTCGCGCAGGTGCTCGACAACCTGCTCTCGAACGCGCTCGAGGTGGCTCCGCACGGGTCGACGGTGACCGTGTCCGCGCGCGCGGCGGGCCCCTGGGCGGAGCTGCACGTGCTCGACGAGGGGCCCGGCTTGACGGCGGAGCAGCGCGCGCGCGCCTTCGACCGCTTCTGGCGCGCCGGCTCCGGCCACGGCGGCTCCGGGCTCGGGCTCGCCATCGTCAAGCGCCTCGTCGAGGCGGACGAGGGCAAGGTCGAGCTCGCCGAAGCCGCGGGCGGCGGCATCGACGCCGTCGTGCGCCTCCGCCTCGCCTAGGGGCCTTTACCGAATCCTGGCGATTTGCTCGCCCGGCGTTTCCGCGCGGCGGCGTAGAACGAGCGCAGACCCCTAGCTCAGGAGACCGACCATGAACAAACGCCACGCGCTCACGCTCTCCGCGATTCTCGCCGCGACCGTCCTCACGGGCGGCGCCGCGATCCTCGGCCTGGCGAGCACGCCTTCGAATACGCAAGCAGCACCGGCGGCGGCGGTCGTCCAGGCGCAACCCACGCAACCCGCGACGCAGAACTGGGAGGGGCGAGACTGATGCAACGGATCTGGGCCGTCGTCCTCTCCGTCTGGGCCATGCTCGCGATCGTCGCGGTGCTCGCCTGGTCGCACCGGCCGGCCGCACCGCCGCTCCCGGCGGCGGCCGCGCAGACGATGGTGGTCAAGGGAGCGAACGGCAAGCAGCAGGTCGTCCTCGTGCAACCCGCGGCAGCCGCCGCCTCGCACGCGACGACGAGGACGTCGGTGGTGGCGCCGTGAGCGCCCGGCTGGAGCGCGCCACGTTCCGCGCCGTCGGCACCAGTTGCGCCGCGGCTGTGACGGCGGGGCCGCATGACGCGCGACGCGCGCATGCGGCCCTCGCCGCGGCGCAGTCCGAGGTCGCAGCGTGCGAAGGAGCCCTGTCCCGGTTCGACCAGGCCAGCGACCTCTCGCGGCTGAACACAGCGGGCGGCGAGTGGACCGCGGTCGACCGCCGGCTTCTCGAGGCGCTGCGCCTCGCCGCCCGTGCCCGCGAGGACACGGGCGGCCGCTTTGACCCGACCGTCCTGCCCGCACTCCTCGCCGCAGGCTACGACCGCTCGTTCGAGCAGCTCGCCGAACGGCCGGCCCGGCAGGCGTCGGGCTGGCGTGCCGGCGCCCCGATCGAGCTCGACGAGCACCGCGGCATGGCCCGGCTCGAGCCCGGCACCGCCGTCGACCTCGGCGGGATCGGCAAGGGCTACGCTGCCTCCCGTGCGCTCGCCGCGATGCGAGAGGCGTGGCCGCTGCTGCCCGGCGGGCTCGTCGACCTCGGCGGCGATCTCGCCCTCTGGGGCGAGACGCCCGAGGGCGGCCCCTGGCGGATCGCGGTCGCCGACCCGCGCCGCCCTGACACGAACGCCGGCGTCCTGCTCCTCCGGTCGGGCGGCGTCGCCACCTCGGGCCGCGACGTGCGCCGCTTCGGGCCGGGCGGGTCGCTGCACCACCTGATCGACCCGGCGACGGGCGAGCCGGCGCAGCCCGGGCCGCTCGCGGTCACCGTCGTCGCACGCGACGCGGCCGAGGCGGAAGCGCACGCGACCGCGCTCGCGATCTCGCCGCCCGCGGCCGCCGCGGCGCACGTCGCCGCGCAGGCGGGAATCTCCGCGCTCTACATCCCGCACGAGGGCGAGCCGATCCCGTTGGGGTCGCCGCCGCTCGCGCAGGTCCGCATCGTCGTGAGGCTGGCCGCCTGATGACCTCGCTGTCGCTCTCCTGGCTGATCGCTCGCGCCTCCGGACTGACCGCGTTCGGACTGCTGACGCTGTCCGTCTGGCTCGGTCTCGCGATGAGCACGCGGCTGCTCCCGCCGAAGCGGACGAAGTCGCTGCTCGGCCTGCACCGCACGCTCGCGTGGACCGGGCTCGCGATGATCGGGCTGCACGTCGGCGCACTGCTCCTCGATCCCGTCATGCACTTCTCCCTCGTCTCTGCGCTCGTACCGTTCACGGCCCCGTGGAAGCCGAGCGCCGTCGCCATGGGCGTCGTCGCCGGCTGGCTCAGCCTCGCGCTCGCCGCCTCCTTCCGCATGCGGAAGTGGATCGGCCAGAAGGGCTGGCGGCGGCTGCACTACGCGAGCTTCGCGGCGTTCGCGCTCTCGCTCGGACACGCGCTGATGGTCGGCACCGACCTGAAGGGGCTCGGCGGTCCGGTGCTCGCGCTCCTGGCCGCAGGCCCGGTCATCTGGTTGACGTTCTACCGGCTGCTCGTGCCGCGGGCGGCGCCGCGGCCCGCCGTCGCCGCTGCCGCTCCGGCCTAGGGGCCGAACAGGGAAGGCGGTCCGTCCGGACCGCCTTCCTATACTCGCAATCGCCCTGGCGCCGAGCACTATGACCATGACCCGTCGACAGACGGTCTTCGCAGGCCTGGACCGACCACAGGCCTGGCCCACCACGCGCGGGCGCCCGCAGTCGAGGCGGCTCGAGGCGGCGCTCGACACGCTCCCCGGCGTCGGCCCGACGTTGAAGCGGCGCCTCGCGAAGTTCGGGCTCGAGACGGTACGCGACCTCCTCGAGCACCGGCCGCGCCGCTACGAGGCAGCCGTGCCGGAGGTGGCGATCGCCGCCATCCGCGCCGAAGAGGAGGTCGCGATCGCCGGCGAGGTGCTCAACGTCAACGCGCGCCGCCGGGGCCGGCGGACGATCGTCACCGCCCGCATCTCGGACGGCACGGCGACGATCGGCGCCAGCTGGTTCAACCAGCCGTGGCTCGCCGATCAGCTGCGGCCGGGCGTCCGCGTCCGGCTGCGCGGCAAGTCCAACCGCTACGGGTTCAACGTCAAGTCCTATGACGTCGGGGACGGCGACGCGACCGCTGACTTCGCGCCGGTGTATCCCGCGGGTGAAGAGATCTCGACGCAGAAGCTTCGCGCACTCGTCGCCTCCGCGCTCCCGCGTGCCTGCGACTACTGGGATCCTTTGCCGGCGGAGCTGCGCGTCCGGGAGAGCCTGCCGCTGAAGCGCGATGCGCTCGTGGCCGTGCACCGCCCGGAAGGAGCGGGCGAGGCGGAGACGGGGCGGCGGCGTCTCGCCTTCGAGGAGCTGCTCGTGCTGCAGCTCGGCGTAGCGCGCCGCACCGCCGAGCGGGAGCGCACGCTCGCGCCGTCGCTCGGCGACGCGGGCGAGCTGATCGCGCGCTACCGACAGTCGCTTCCGTTCGCGCTCACGCCGTATCAGGAGAAGGCTGTTCGCGAGATCGACGCCGACCTTGCGCGCACGGTCCCGATGCAGCGGCTGCTGCAGGGCGACGTCGGCTCCGGCAAGACCGTCGTCGCGTTGTACGCGCTGCTGCGCGCGGTCGAGAACGGGCGCCAGGGCGCGCTGATGGCGCCGACCGAGACGCTCGCCGAGCAGCACTTCCTCACCGTCGCCGATCTCTGTTTCGAGCTCGGCGTCACGTGCGCGCTACTGACGAGCTCGTCGCGCAAGCGTGAGCGCGAGCTTGCGTTCGGCGCGGACGTCGTCGTCGGCACACACGCGCTGATCCAGGAAGGAGTCGAGTTCCGCGACCTCGCGGTGGCCGTCGTCGACGAACAGCATCGCTTCGGCGTCGAGCAGCGCAAAGCGCTGGCGCAGGGGCGCGCACCGCACGTCCTCCACATGACAGCGACGCCGATCCCGCGCACGCTCGCACTGACGATCTACGGCGACCTGGCGGTCTCGGAGATCGCCAAGCCCCCCGCCTCGCGCAGACCGGTGGTGACGACTCGGATCGGCGAGGAGCGAGTGTCGGAGGCATACACACGCCTCACGCGTCTGCTCGGCGAGGGGCGGCAGGCGTACGTCGTCTGTCCTGCGATCGAAGCGTCCGAAACGACGGTGGCCCGTGCTGCCGAAGCCGAGGCGGAGCGCCTTCAGCGCGCGGAGCTGAAGGACTTTCGCGTCGGCTGCATTCACGGTCGCCTGAAGCCTGCTGAGCGCCGCGACCTGATGGCGCGCTTCAAGGCCCGTGAGCTCGACGTGCTCGTTGCGACGACGGTGATCGAGGTCGGCGTCGACGTGCCAAACGCGACCGTGATGATCGTCCAGGAGGCAGATCGATTCGGCCTCGCACAGCTTCATCAGCTGCGCGGCCGCGTCGGTCGCGGCGCCGAGCAGTCGTACTGCTTGCTCGTCTCGCGTTCGCAGGACGAGCTGACAGATGCGGCGCAGCAGCGGCTTGATGCGCTCGTCGCGACGAGTGACGGTTTCGAGCTTGCCCAGGTGGACCTCGATCTGCGCCGCGGCGGGCAGTTGCTCGGAACTCGACAGTCGGGGTTCTCCGATCTCCGCTTCGCCGACCTGCGTGCCGACCGCGCGTTGCTCGAGCGGGCACGCCTGGCGCGGGACGAGGTCGGGGGAGGGCGGGGCCCCTTGCAGGACGAGGTGGACGCGCTGTACGCCGGGACGGACCCCGACACGCTCGCCTGACGTACTTCGTCTGTGGACAGACGCCGCTTCCTGCTCGCCGCCGCGGCGGCGCCCTTCGCGTTGCGCGAGGTGCCGGCTGCTCTCGCCGCCGCCGCCGCCGCACCGCTCGCGTTCGTGACGGCGGACGCGGAGGCGCACGTCGCCGTCGTCGACCTCGCCACCGGCGCGGTACGCAAGCGGATCGCGACGCGGCCCGATCCGTTCAGCGTCGAGCGTGTCGGCGGCGCGGCGGTCGTCGCGCACACGGTCGGCGGCGCGGTGACCGTGCTCGACGCGGGCACGCTGTCGGTGCGCCACGTGCTCGACGGGTTCGAGGAGCCCCGCTACACGGCGGCCGCACCCGACGGGCGGCACGCGTTCGTCACCGACTCGGGCCGCGCCGAGCTGGCGGCGGTGGACGTCGTCCGCGGCGAGGTCGTCGGCCGGCTGAAGCTTTGGCAGTGGCCGCGGCACCTCTCGCTCTCGCCCGACGGGCGGACGCTGTGGGTCGGGCTCGGCACGGCGTCGCAGGAGCTCGCGGTCGTGGACGTCTCCGACCCGCGCGCGCCGAGGCTCCGCGGCCGCGTCAGGCCCGGGTTCCTCGCGCACGACGTCGGCTTCGCCCCGAGCGGGGCCGTGTGGGTGACCTCGGGGTCGGCCGGGGAGATCGCCGTCCACCGGCGCGGGCGTTTCACGTCGCTTCCCGCGGACGGCGCGCCGCAACACGTCACCTTCCTCGACGGCCGCGCGTTTGTGACGAGCGGCGACGCCGGCACGCTCCGCGTCTACGACGAGGCGAGCGCGCGGCAGCTGCACGAGACCGCGGTTCCCGTCGGTTCCTACAACGTGCAGTACGCGGCGGGCGTCGTCCTGACCCCGTCGCTGAACGAGGGCACGCTCACCGTTGTCGACACCAGCGGCCGGCAGCGCCTCCGCGTCCGCGTCGCCGCCTCGTGCCACGACGCCTGCCTTGCGTTTCCCGGCACGAAGTCGTAACAGGCGGCAACGCCGGCCTCGGGAGATCTGCCCATTTCATGCGGTGTCCACCCCCGGTGTCAGACCCGGGTCTGACACCGGGGGTGGCTCAGGAAAGCGTGTCCAGCAGGGACGCGAGCTCGGCCGGATGGGACAGCATGGGCGAGTGGCCCGTGCCGAGCTCGAGCGGCTCGACGCCGAGGACGTCCCGCGCGAGGTGGCGCTGCCACTCGGGGCGAATCACCGCGTCGTTCGCGCAGACGACGTACGCGACGGGTCCGGAAGGTCGCGCGCCTCGGCGTCGAAGCGGCGCCTGGCGGCGGATCCTCGCCGCGAGCGGCGCCAGCTCGGCCGGATACTGGAGCTCGCGGGCAGCGTCCGCGGGGTCCGGATAGTACGAACGCCCGAGCTCGTCACGGGCACGGGCGTCGCCGAAGCCTGGGACGAACACGCCGTGCCAGCCCGTCCCGGCCGACGAGCGCACAGAGGAACACGTGCATGCGCGCGGCGCACGAGCGGGATGACGTCAGACCGCCGAGCGAGTGGCCGACGACGACCGCGGCCTCGTCCCCGCCGAGTGCGGCGCGGACGGCGGCCGCGTACTCCTCGACGCCGGCGTCGACGTCCTCGCACGGCAGGTCCGGTGCGACGACGCGGTGGCCGCGCGACTCGAGCTCCGGCCGGACGAGGTCCCAGGCCCAGCCGCCGTGCCAGGCGCCGTGCACGAAGGCGAAGGTCGCCACGCCCTGATCCTAAGCTGTGCGCGTGAGGATCATCGCCGGCTCGCGCAAGGGCCACACGATCCACGCGCCGAAGGGGCATGGAGACGCGGCCGACCTCGGACCGCGTGCGCGAGAACGTCTTCAACATCGTCGGCCCGCGTCGACGGGGCGGCGGTGCTCGACCTCTACGCCGGCTCGGGCGCGCTCGGCCTGGAGGCGCTCTCGCGCGGCGCGGCCCGCGCCGTCTTCGTCGAGCGCGACGGCGAAGCCGTCCGGGCGATCGAGCGCAACCTCGACAAGCTGCGCCTCGACGGCGACGGTACTGCCGCCGGGACGCGGTCGCGCGCTTGCTCGCCGGGCCGAGAGGAGGAAGTACGATCTCGTGCTGGTCGACCCCCCGTACGACATGTACCCGGACCTTCAACCACAGCTCGCGCGCTACCTCCCGGCGCGTCCTCGGCGACGACGGCGTCGTCGTCGCTCGAGACCGACGTCCGCATCGAGCCGGAGCTGCCGCTCGCCGCAGCGCACGAGCCGCAAGTACGGGCAGACGCGCGTGACGGTGTACGAGGCAAGTGATCACCGCCATCTGTCCCGGCTCGTACGACCCGGTGACGAACGGGCACCTCGACGTGATCACGCGCGCGGCCGGCATCTTCGACCGCGTCGTCGTCGGCGTCGTCGGCGAGCCGCGGCACAAGCAGCCGATGTTCACGATCGAGGAGCGCGTCGAGCTTCCTGCGCGCCGCGCTCGCGCACCTGCCGAACGTCGAGATCGACGTCTTCCGCGAGCTCGTCGTCGACTTCGCGCGCCGGTGGGACGCGAAGGCGATCGTGAAGGGCCTGCGCGTCATCTCGGACTTCGAGTGGGAGTTCCAGATGAACCAGCTCAACCGCCATCTCGCGCCGGACGTCGAGACGGTGTACGTGATGGCGAGCCCGAGCGTGAGCTTCGTCTCCTCGAGCGGCGTCAAGGAGATCGCGGCGTTCGGCGGCGACGTCTCCGCGCTCGTGCCCGGAGCCGGTCGCCCGGCGGTTCAAGGAGATGTTCCCGGCAGGACGTCCGGGCACGCCGGAGAATCCTGGGGACTGAGCCACGGCTAGACTTGAAACCATGGACGTCCTCGTTCTGATCGACAAGCTCGACGACCTCGTGCACAACGCGAAGGCCGTCCCCCTGACCGACCAGGTCCGCATCGACCGCGAGGAGATCTACGACATCCTCGACCAGATGCGCGCGACGATCCCGGAAGAGATCAAGCAGGCGCGCTGGATCGTCAAGGAGCGCCAGGAGATGCTCGCGGAGGCGAAGCGCGAGGTCGACCGGCTGCTCGGCCGAGGCGCGCGAGCAGGCCGTGCGCGAGGCGTCGCAGACCGAGATCGTCAAGATCGCCGAGCACCAGGCGCAGGACATCGTCGACGAGGCCCGCCGTGCAGGCGCGCGAGACGCGCCTCGAGATGGAGGACTGGGCCGACGGCATCCTCTCGACGCTCGAGGTCAACCTCGACAAGTTCCTCTCCGCCGTGAAGCGCGGCCGCGAGCGGCTGCACGAGCGCTCGCAGGAGACCGTCGTCGCGGGCATCGGCCCGAGCGACGGCTCCGGCGACGACCTCGGCTACTAGCGACGCGCGAAGTCTGCCGTGCGCATACGCCGTCGTGAAGCCGCGGACGCCGGCCGTGACCGAGTCGTCGAATGGCGTCGTCGACGCTCGTCGCGGTGGACGCGGCCTCGATCGTGCTCGTCTTCGAGGCGGCGATCGCGCAGCCGTTCCGCGTTCCGACCGTCGTCGATGGAGCCGACGCTCCTTGCGCGAAGCCGGGCGGTCGGCTGCACGGCGACGTTCAACGACCGCGTCATCGCCGCGAAGATCGTCTACCGGTTCCGCAATCCCGAGCGCGGCGAGATCGCCGTCTTCGACGCGCCGCCGGCCGCCAAGCGGGACTGCCACGAGGGCGGCACGTTCGTCAAGCGCGTCGATCGGAATGCCGGGCGACAGTCGTCCGGAAGCTCGGACCGGTACGTCTACATCGACGGCAAGCGGCTCGCACGAGCCGTACATCACGGCCGCCGAGAACCCGCCTACGACACGAAGACCTGGCCGCGGCTCGGCCCCGGACGAGTACTTCGTGATGGGCGACCACCGCAGCCGACTCGTGCGACTCGCGCGCCTGGGGCCCGGTCGCCGCGCTCGGCGTTCGTCGGCCCCGTCGTCGCGACGTACTGGCCGCCGACCCGCTGGTCGTTCCGCTAGGGGCGACGGCTTACGACTGCCGACCTGGTCGCGACGCACGTCGCGACCAGGTCGCTGCCGCGAGGCGTCGCCCTCTCGCAGCCGCGCCGCGTAGCGGCGCCGAGCTCCTTCGCGAGCTCGACGAACGCCTGCGAGGCCGCCGAGCGGTAGCGGTCGCGGTGCCAGACGATCACGAGCACGCGCGGCGGGAGCGGCCGCCGAGCGGCAGCGTGACGAGCGCGGGGTTGCGCGGGTTGACGACGAGCAGCGGGACGACGGCCGCGCCGAGGCCCTCGGCGACGAGCGCCGATGAGCGTGCCGTTGTCGTCGGTGCGGAAGACGACGTTCAGGTCGGAGACGTGGCCGCGGAGGAACCGGTCGGGCTCGCCCGTCGTCCGCCAGCCGATGAGCGGCAGGCCGGCGAGCTCGCGCAGCGGAGATGCCGTCTCGCGCGCCGCCAGCTCCGACTTGGCCGAGACGAGCAGCACGTAGGGGTCGCGGAGGATCTCGCGCCGACTCGAACGGGCCCTCGGGCAGCGGCAGCTCGGCGAAGGTGAGGTCGAGCTCGCCGCGCTCGACGAGGCGCAGCAGGTCGCGCGCGTCCGCCTCCTCGTGCACGTGCACCTCGACGCGCGGCCACTCCTCGCCGAAGCGGCGCAGGAGGGCGGGGAGGATGCGGGCGCCGACGCTCTGGAGGATCCCGACGCGCAGCGGGCCGGCCGCGCCCTCGGCGAGCGCGGCCATGTCGGCCTGCGCCGCGTCGAGCTGCGCGACGATCGCGTCGGCGTGCCGGAGGAGCAGCTCGCCGGCCTCGGTGAGCGCGACCGGCGCGGGCCCGCCGGGCCGGTCGACGAGCTGCTGGCCGACGATCCGCTCGAGCTGCGCGATCTGCTGGCTGACCGCCGACTGCGTGTAGCCGAGCTCGCGCGCCGCGCGGCCGAACGAGCGCGTCCGGCCGACCGCCTCGAGCGCCGCCAGATGGCGGATCTCGACCCCGAGCAATCCATCACGTTTATTCATGAATGTCCGAATTATAACTCGGATTTGCCCTAATGACTACGGCGCAGGCAGGCTGGAGTCGTGAGGCTCGCCGCCGCGCTCGCGACCGTCTACCTCGTCTGGGGATCGACGTACCTCGGCCATCGCGGTGGCCGACGCGGACGCTGCCGCCGCTGCTCATGCTCTCGGTCCGGTTCCTGATCGCAGGCGGACTGCTGTACGCCTGGTCCGCCGGCGCGGCGATGTCGCCGCCGAGCGCGCCCGGGGCGGCGGCAGTGGCGCGCTGCGGCCGTCGTCGGCGGCCTCCTCCTCGTCGTCGAGCACGGGCGGCGCTCGCGTCGCCGAGAAGCGCGTCCCTCCGGGCTCGCCGCGCTGCTCGTCGCGAGCGTCCCGCTCTTCATGGCGCATGCTCGACCGCGTCGTCTTCGGCGTCCGCATCCCGCTGCGCGCCGGTGATCGGCATCCTCGCCGGCCTCGCCGGCGTCGGCGCTGCTCGTCGGCCCGGCGGCGGCGTCGGTCGACGCAGCCGGCGTCGCTGTCCTCCTCGTCGCGTCGTTCGCGTGGGCGGCCGGCTCGGTCTATGCGCGCGTCGCGCCGCTTCCGCGGGAGCCCCATCCTCGCCGCCGCGATGCAGATGCTGACCGCGGGCGTCGCTGCTCGCTCGGCGTCTCGGCCGCCACGGGCGAGCTCGGCGCACGTGCACCCGCAGCGCGTCTCGCCGCGCCTCGCTCGGCGCGCTCGCCTACCTCATCGTCGTCGGCTCGCCTGCTCGCCTACACCGCGTACGGCTGGCTGCTGCAGAACGCCTCGACCCCGCTGCTCTCGACGTACGCGTACGTGAACCCGGCCGTCGCCGTCCTCCTCGGCTGGGCGCTTCGCGGGCGAGCACGTGGGCGGCAGCGAGCTCGTCGCCGGCGTCGTCATCCTCACCTCGGTCGCGCTGCTGCTGCCGCGCGGGTGCGCGCCGGGCGAGGCGATCCCTGAGTCGCTGCCGGCGTACATCCAGGCGAAGGACGCGCAGCTCGTCGCCTTCCCGCGGCGGTGCCGCAGCTCGCCGACCTGCGCCGCTCGCCGCTAGCCCGCTACCGCGCTAGGTGAGCGTGTGACCACGTTCAACCTGCGCCGGCTCCGGCTGCGCAGCGGCGAGCAGTTCCGCGACGAGGTCGAGGTGGAGCTCGAGCCGCTCGTGCTCGGTGGCCAGGAGTACGTCCCGACGCCCGCGCTCGTGCCGGCCGAGCCTGACGGTGACGAAGGCGAGCTCGGGCACCGTCTTCGAGCTGTCCTTCCGCGTGCGCCTCGCAGGGCCCGTGCTTCCGCTGCCTCGCCGACACCGTGCTCGAGCTCCCGATCCGCGCCCGCGAGTACCAGGCGCTGAAGCCGGGCGACGACGAGGAGCTCCGCTCGCCGTACGTCGACGCGACGACGTCCTCGACCTCTCCGCGTGGGCGCGCGACGCGATCGCCCTCGAGCTGCCCGGACAAGATCCTCGCACGACCCCGACTGCGCGGGCCTCTGCCCGCGTGTGCGGCAAGGACCTGAACGTCGAGCCGCACACGCACGAGGAGCAGCGACGGCGACCCGCGGTGGGCCGCGCTCGAGCAGCTGCGCGACGAGCCTAGCGGTTGACGCTCGACATGTCGGCGTAGCGGTCGCCGGCGGCCCGCCGTGCGCGACTCCTCGTCGAGCGCGCGAGCTCGTCCGCCGTCAGCTCGACGTCGGCCGCGGCGGCGTTCTGCTCGAGGTACGTGCGCCGGCTGCGTGCCCGGGATCGGGACGACGTCGTCGCCGCGCGAGAGCACCCAGGCGAGCGCGACCTGCGCCGGCGTCGACGCCCTTGCGCGTCGGCGATGCTCCTTGCACGCGCTCGGCGAGCTGCGTGTTGCGCTCGAGGTTCTCGCCCGTGAAGCGGGGGTTCGTCCGCGGAAGTCGTCCTCGTCGAGCTCGTCCGGCGAGCCGAAGCGGCCCGGCGAGGAAGCCGCGCCCGAGCGGGCTGTACGCGACGAGGCCGATGCCGAGCTCGCGCAGCGTGTCGAGGATCTCGCCCTCGGGGTCGCGCGTCCAGAGCGAGTACTCGGACTGGAGCGCCGAGATCGGGTGGACGGCGTGCGCGCGGCGGATCGTCTCCGCCGACGCCTCCGACAGCCCGAGATGGCGCACCTTGCCCGCCGCCACGAGCTCGGCCATCGCGCCGACCGTCTCCTCGATCGGCGTCTCCGGGTCGACGCGGTGCTGGTAGTAGAGGTCGACGTGGTCGACGCCGAGCCGCTGCGAGCGATCCCTCGATCGCCTTGCGGACGTACTCGGGCCGGCCGTCGTGCGGCGGCGCCGTCGGCTGAACGCGCCGACGAACTTCGTCGCGACGCACGAACTCGTCGCGGCGGCCCTTGATCGCGCGGCCGACGAGCTCCTCGTTCTCGCCGACGCGCCGTACATCTCGGCGGTGTCGAGGAAGGTGATCGCCGAGCTCGAGCGCCCGGTGGATGGTCGCGATCGACTCCGTCGTCGTCGCCCTGGCCGTAGAAGGCGGACATCCCCATGCAGCCGAGTCCCTGCTCGCGGAGACGACGAGTCCCTGTCCACAGCGTTCCGTGTCGCTCATGGCCGGACGCTATCGGCCCGCCGCTATACTGCGCCCGCTCATGGCCGTCCCGAAGAGAAGACAGTCCAGCTCCCGCCGCGACAAGCGGCGCGCGACGCATGCGATCGAGGCGCCGCGCGTGAACGTCTGCCCCCAGTGCGGGCAGCCGAAGCGGCCGCACCGCGTCTGCCCGACCTGCGGGACGTACAAGGGCCGCGAGGTCGAGCCGCTCCGTATCGACGCCCCGTAGAGCATGCCCCGCATCGCGGTCGACGCGATGGGTGGTGACCGTGGGCCGGACGGAGATCGTCGCGGGCGCGCTCGAGGCGCGGGCCGACGGGCTGACGCCGGTCCTCTTCGGCTCGGCCGGCCTCGACGCGCAGGGCCTCGAGCTGCACGAGACGCCGGCGTCATCGAGATGCACGAGAAGCCGGCGGAGGCCGTGCGCGGCGAAGCCGCACAGCTCGCTCGTCGCCGCCGTGCGCGCCGTCGCCGCACGGCGAGCGCCGACGCGGTCGTCTCCGCCGGGAACACCGGCGCTGTGCTTGCCGCGGGCCTGCTCGAGCTGCGCCGCATCCCCGGCGTGCATGCGGCCCGCGATCGCCGTGCCGATCCCCGCGCGGCGCGGCCCCTCCGTCCTGATCGACGCCGGTGCGAACGCCGACGCGCGCCCGGAGCACCTCGCTCCAGTTCGCGACCATGGGCGCGGTCTTCGCCGAGGAGATCCTCGACGTCGCCGAACCCCGAGGTGCGCCTGCTCTCGATCGGCGAGGAGCGCGGAGAAGGGAAACCAGCTCACGCTCGAGGCGCACGCGCTCCTCGCGGCCAGCGACCTCAACTTCGCCGGCAACTGCGAGGGCCGCGACGTCCTCGCCGGCGCAGCCGACGTCGTCGTCACCGACGGATTCACGGGCAACGTCGCGCTCAAGCTGCTCGAGGGGACGATCACGAACCTCCTCGACGCGCTCGCGCGAGGAGATCGCCGCGACGACCGCGCGGCACGGTGGGCGGCTCTGCTCATCCGGCCCGCCGCCCGGAGGCTGCGCAAGCGGCTCGATCCGGACACGTACGGCGGCGCCTATCTGCTCGGTCTGCGCGGCCTCGCGGTGATCGCGCACGGCAACTCCTCGCGCACCGCGATCGCCAACGCGATCGGCCTCGCCGCCCGCGGAGTCGAGCACGACGTCGTCGGCAGGCTCGCTAGCCCGGCTTGCACCGGCCGGTGAAGGCGGTATGATCGGCCGCGCTCTTAGCCCCCGAAAACCAAATGAGGTGACATGGCAGCGTCGCGCGAGGAAGTCTTCGAGCGGGTCAAGGAAGTTCTGACCGAGCAGCTCGGAATCGAAGAGGCCGACATCACGGAGGAGGCGTCGTTCCAGGAGGACCTCGACGCGGACTCGCTCGACCTGGTCGAGCTGATCATGGAGCTCGAGGATCAGTTCGGGATCAAGATCTCCGACGAGGACGCTCAGAAGATCACGACCGTCGGGCAGGCCGTCGACTACGTCTCGTCGCACCAGTAGCGGCAAGCGCAGCCGACAGCTCGCCGCAGCTGATCGACGCGCTTCCGCCGAGCGCTGCTGCGACGGCGTTCACCCACTCGTCCTGGGCTTCCGAGCGGACCGCTTCGTACGAGCGGCTCGAGTTCCTCGGCGACAGCGTGCTCGAGCTCGCGGTGGCGCACGCGCTCTACGCGCGCTACCCCGAGTTCTCCGAGGGCCGGCTGGCGAAGATCCGCTCGCACGTCGTCTCGCGGGCGAGCTGCGCGGTCGTCGCGGCGAGCTCGACCTCGGCCGGCGGCTCGCGACCTTCAGCGAAGGCGAGGACGTCGAGCGGCTCGCGAAGAACCGCAACGTCCTCGCCGCGCTGCTCGAGGCGGTGCTCGGCGCGCTCTTCCTCGAGCACGGCTTCGCCCGCGATCGAGGAGGCGATCGTCGACGCGTTCGCCGAGCGGATCGACTACGCGCTGAACGACGCACGTCGACCACAAGACCGAGCTCCAGGAGGTGCTCGCGCGGCTCGGCCGCCAGGTCGTCTACACGGTCGTCGACGTGACCGGGCCGGCGCACGAGCGGCACTTCACGTGCGCCGCCGTCGTCGACGGCGAGCAGATGGGCAGCGGCGCAGGGCGCGCTCGAAGAAGGCGGCCGAGCAGGAGGCCGCGAAGGAAGCGCTCGCCCGGCTCGCCGCCGACTAGATCCCGGACGATTACCGATGCGGGCGGCCTGAGGCGGCCGCAAGTCTGAACCTGCAAGGTGTCCACGAGCATCCTTGCGCGATCGATCCGGGAGTCGGCGACGCTGGCGCTGAACGAGCGCGCGAAGCAGCTCGCCGACCGGAAGCAGCCGGTCATCCACCTCGGCGGCGGCGAGCCGAAGAACAAGGCGCCGTTCGCCGCGGTCATCGGCGCGGCGCCCGCCTCACGGCGGCGGACGTCAAGTACGTCCCGACCGACGGCACGCCCGGCCTGAAGCAGGCGATCATCGCGCTACACCGAGGAGCACTACGGGCGCCGCGTCTCGCCGGAGAACGTCATCGTCTCCTCGGGCGCGAAGCAGTCGATCTTCAACGTCCTCGTCTCGCTCGTCGACCCGCAGGACGAGGTCGTCATCCTCGCGCCGTACTGGGTCAGCTACCCGGAGATGGTGCGCATCGTCTACGGCATCCCGGTGATCGTCACGCCCGAGGACGGCGGCTTCGTGCCGACGATCGAGGAGGTCGACGCGGCGATCGGCTCGTCGACGAAGGCGATCATCGTCAACAGCCCGAACAACCCGTCGGGCGCGGTCTACCCGGACGGCGCTCATCGCGGAGCTCGTCGAGCTGTGCGAGGAGCGCGGCGTCCACCTCGATCATGGACGACATCTACCACCGGCTCGTCTTCGACGGCGTGCGGCCGCCGTCCGCGTACGCGTTCACCGACCGCGACGTCGACGAGTCGAGCGTCGATCGTCGTGAACGGCATCTCGAAGCTCTACGGGATGACGGGCTTCCGCATCGGCTGGACGATCGCGCCGCGCGACGCTCGTCGAGGTGATGAAGAACGTGCAGGCGCAGACGACGTCGTGCCCCGCGGCCTGTCGATGGCGGCGGCGGAGGGCGCGCTCACCGGCGTGCAGAGCACGGTCGAGAACCTGCGCCTCTCGGATCCAGAACGTCCGCGACGTGATGCTGCAGGAGCTGCGCGCCTTCGACGGCGTGCGCGTCGACGAAGCCGGAGGGAACGTTCTACTGCCTGCCCGACTTCCGCGCGTACTCGAACGACTCGGACGAGCTGTCGCGCTTCCTGCTCGACAAGGCGCTCGTCGTCACCGTCCCCGGCAAGGAGTTCGGCGCCGAAGGTCATCTGCGGCTCAGCTTCTGCGGCAGCGACGAAGGACGTGACCGAGGGCGTGCGGCGGATGCGCTGGGCGCTCGACCCGACCGCCCCGAACGAAATCTACATCGGCGACCGCCGGCTCGTGCGGGACTGGCTGTGAGCCAACCCGCTCGACCTCAAGACGCCCGCCCAGGCGGAGGCGCACGGAGCTCGCGAGCGACTTCGGGCTCGAGAACCACGGGCTCGACGAACCGCGCGCTGCGTCTACTGGAACCTGCCGGTCCGAGGCGCTCTACGAGGAGATCGCCTTCCGCGGCGAGGGCCGCGATCGTCACGGCGGGCCGATCGTCGTGAACACCGGCAAGCACTCCGTCGCGCGCTGCGCAGGACAAGTTCATCGTCCACGAGCCGTCGTCCGAGGACGACGTCTGGTGGGGCGAGTACAACCGCCCGATCGCGCCGGAGCAAGTTCGAGGAGATCCTCGGCCGGATGCTCGGCTTCCTCCAGGGCCGCGACGTGTTCGTGCAGGACTGCGAAGCGGCGCGCAGCCCGAGTACCGGCTGCCGATCCGCATCGTCACCGAGATCGCGTGGCACAGCCTCTTCGCGCGCAACATGTTCAACTCGCCGGGCACGCGCGAGGCGTATCGCGCAGCACGTGCCCGAGTTCACGATCGTCTGCGCGCCGTCGTTCAAGGCGTACGAGCCCGATCGACGGGACGCGCACGAGCACGTTCATCGTCCTCAGCTTCGATCGCAAGCGCCTGTGCCTCATCGGCGGCACCGGCTACGCGGGCGAGATCAAGAAGTCGGTCTTCACGTGCTCAACTACCTGCTGCCGCTCGAGGGCGTGCTGAGCATGCACTGCTCGGCGAACGTCGGCGCGGACGGCGACGCGGCGCTCTTCTTCGGGCTCTCCGGGCACCGGCAAGACGACGCTGTCGGCGGATCCCGCGCGCGGGCTCTGATCGGCGACGACGAGCACGGCTGGAGCGACGACGGCGTCTTCAACCTCGAGAACGGCTGCTACGCGAAGGTGATCCGCCTCTCGCCGCGCTCGGAGCCGGAGATCTACGCGGCGACGCGGCGGTTCGGCACGGTGCTCGAGAACGTCGTCTTCGACCCGGTGACGCGCACGTCGACCTCGACGACGATCGCTTCACCGAGAACACGCGCGCGTCGTATCCGCTCGACTTCATCGACCAACGCCGTTCCGTCGCGGCACGCGCCGGCCATCCGCGCAACGTCGCTGCTCCTGACGTGCGACGCGCAGGGCGTGCTCCCGCCGATCGCGCGGCTGACGCCCGACCAGGCGCTCTACCACTTCGTCTCCGGCTACACGTCGAAGGTCGCCGGCACCGAGGCGGGCTCGGGCGTCGAGCCGGAGATCACTTCAGCACGTGCTTCGGCGCGCCGTTCATGGTCCACCATCCGGCCGTCTACGCCGACCTGCTCCAGCGGAAGATCGAGCGCCACGAGGCTCACTGCTGGCTCGTCAACACCGGCTGGATCGGGCGGCCCCTTCGGGGTCGGCAAGCGCATCAGCATCGAGCACACGCGCGCGCTCCTCGACGCGGCGCTCTCCGGCGTCCTCGACGACGTCGGCGTACCGCGTCGACCCGATCTTCGGCTTCGAGGTGCCCGACGCACTGCCCGGGCCTGCCCGACGACGTGCTCCGGCCCGAGACCACCTGGCCGAGCGAGGACGAGTACTGGGCGCGCTACCGGGAGCTCGCCACCCGCTACGTCGGCAACTTCCGCAAGTTCGCGCCCGAGTGCCCCCCGGAGCTGGTCGACGCCGGCCCGGTCGTGGGCGAGGGCATGAAGGCCGGAGCCTAGGCCGCCCGGCCGCGAACCGCGTGCGGGAGGAGCTCGACGGCGACGGTCCGATCCGGCGCGCCGAGCTTGCGCAGGAGCGTCGACACGTGCCTCCGCACCGTCACGGCCGCGATGCCCAGCACGGCCGCCATCTCCGCGGTCGGCATGCCCGCCGGGAGCAGCCGCGCGATGTCCAGCTCCCGTGCGGTCAGCCGCACGTCGCGTCCGTCGGCGAGCGTCGCATGCAGCTCTCCGCTCTCGTCGAGCGCGCCGAGGATGGTCGTCACCAGCCGTCGCGAGATCACCGCCTCGCCGCCGGCTGCGCTTCGAAGCGCCTGGGGAAGGGCTGCCCCGTCGCTGCTCTCGAGGAGGTAGCCCTGGGCGCCCGCTCGCAACGCGTCCAGCACACCGTCCCGGTCGACGGCGACGCCGATGATCACGACCGCCGTGCCCGGCAGCCGCTTCGAGATCTCGCGGGTCGCTTCGAGGCTGCTCCCCGGCAGCTCCTGGTCGAGGAGGCATACGTCCGGGCGCTGCGCGACCGCCCCGGCGACCGCCTCGGCGGCGTCGGCGCACTCGGCGCAGACCTCGAGCCCCGACTCCTCGAGGAGCACGCGGATCCCGGCGCGAACGAACTGGTCCGCCTCGGCGACGAGGACGGTGATCGTCCCGGGGGGAACAGTCCGTGGCAAGCGCTGACCGGTCGGTAGGTCCGCAGCGATCCCCGGACGGCGGTCGATGCTGGTCAAGGGCCGCAGAGCCCACATCTCCTTCGTCGGGTGTGTCGAGTAGGTTCATCGTGCTCGCGGAGCTCGTGGACCATCCCTGGTACGAGGTAACCCGAAGGGTCCGCTCAGCCCGGTGAACGACGAGCCGTTCAGCCGCGTGAACGAAGGATGGGTCTAGCGGCGGATTGTGCAGCGGCGTGCGCGACACACACTGTGAGCATGCGGCGCGATTCGACACGTGGTCGTTCGGGGCCAGGCCCCGAGGCCTCGGACACGGCCGGAGATCTCGACTACGAGGTGGCGCTCCTCGAGCTCGCCGATTCCGCCGCGGCGAACCTGGCGGCCGGGCGGAGCGACCCGCGTGACCCCGCCGCGCTCGCCGCGTCGATCGCGGCAGAGCGGGGGGTCGCGGCCGACGCGGTGTCGCTCGCGCTCTTCACGCGTATTGCGATGTCCCCTCAACTCCTTCAGCTGCCGGCCGAGCGGGCGCTCGAGCTGCAGCTCGGCACGCTTGCGTCCCTCGCCGGACTTGACCGCGTGTCGCTGTGGGCGTTCGACCTGATCATGGTCGCGCGCCGGTTCTCGTTCGGAAAGGGCGCCGGAGGCGCCGCGGAGCGCGCCATGGCCGAGAGGCTGCTCGACCTCGGATCCGCGGCGTCGAGCCTCGCCGAGGGCTGTCTCGTCGCCGCGCCTGTGCTGCGTGAGGGCATCCCGGCCGCGGCCGTCGTAGGGCGCCCTGCTCCGCGCCGGGGCACGCGGGTGGAGGCCTTCGTCTCCGTCGCCTGCGGCGCGGTCGGACTCGTGCTCGAGCGCGAGACGCTGCTCGAGCGCGGCGTCGGCACGGCGGCCACGCTCGTCGCCGCGCACGAACGGCGCCTGACGCGGCTCGCCTTCGACCTCCACGACGGGCCCCTGCAGGAGATCGCGGTGATGGCGGCCGATCTGCATGCGGCGAGGTCACAAGCGGAGGAGGTGCTGGCGCCGCCGGGGCGCGAGCAGGTGATCGGCTGCTTCGACGGTCTGTTCGAGCGCCTGAGCGAGCTGGACGGCGGCCTGCGCGAGGTGGCGCGCTCCCTGGAGACGGCCGGCGTCATCCACCAGCCTCTGGTCGACGTCCTGCGGCGCGAGGTCGACGCGTTCAAGCGGCAGACCGAGATCAGCGCGCGACTGACGGGTGACCGGCGATCTCGACGACCTGACCGACTCGCAGAAGATCGTGCTCTGGCGGGTCTTGCAGGAGGCCCTCGGAAACGTCCGCGAGCACAGCGAGGCCTCCTCCGTCTCGGTGACGCTCCGCGGCGCATCTTCCTCCACCCGTCTGGAGATCGTCGACGACGGCCGCGGCTTCGACGTCGAGAAGGAACTCGTCGAGTCCGCGCGCCGCGGCCGTCTCGGGCTCGTGGGAGCGTCCGAGCGGGTCAGGCTGCTCGGCGGCACCTTCGCGATCCGGAGCCGTCCGGCCGACAAGACGCGGGTCGTCGTGTCGCTGCCGAGATGGGCGGCCTGACCGGCCCGGCGCGTCAGCTCTCGTCGTACATGGGGCTTTCGACGAGCCCCTGCTTGTAGGCGACGCGAGCCGCCTCGGTGCGATTCGAGACGCCGAGCTTCCGGTAGATGTTGGTCAGGTGGAACTTGACGGTCTGCTCGGCGACCCAGAACTCCTTGGCGATCGCCTCGTTCGAGAGGCCACGGACGACCGCGCTCAGGATCGCCGTCTCCCGGTCGGTCAGGCCTGCGCTCCTGGCCGCCGAGTCGCTCTCCTCGGCGAGGCCGATCGCCTGGTACACGGTCCGTTCGACCGCCTGCCGGAGGGCGGCGGGCAGGTCGACCGGATTGACGCTCTTGACGATGTAGGCGCTCGCGCCGCGCTTGAGCACCGACTCGATCAGCCGCTCGTCGGTCGACACCGAGAGGATGACCACCTTCGTATCGGGGAAGCGCTTCCGGATCTGGTCGAGGCAGATGAGCCCGTCCATCTGAGGCATGTGGAGGTCGAGGACGACGACGTCCGGCCGCGTCTGCGAGACGAGCGGCAGCACCTGGCTGCCGTTCTCGGCCTCTCCCACGATCTCGAATCCCCCGTCCTCCTCGAGCGCGCGCCGAACTCCTTCTACGATGAGCCGGTGGTCGTCTGCGATGAGTACCTTCACGTCGCTCTTCATGGTGACACGATTCCGGCGTCCGGCGGAAGGCCGGTGAGCGGATGACAGTTCGCGTGCTCGTCGCCTCGGAGCGTGCGGCGACTCGCGAGAAGATCCGTCTCGCGCTCGAGCCGGCCGTCCAGTGCACCGAGGCCGACGGCGTTCGCGCTGCGATCGAGCTCGCGTCGCGCGAGGACTTCGACATCTGCTTCATCGACGCCCGGATGAAGGGCAACGGGATCGAGGCGGCCGGTTCGATCCGGGCGCTGCGGCCGCAGACGCTGCTCGTCGTCCTCACCCCGGTCGAGGAGGAGTCCGAGTTCTTCGAGGCGCTGCGGTCGGGCGCGATCGGGTACATCAACGAGGGCATCGACCCGGCCCGCCTGCCGAGCGTCGTGCAAGGCCTGGTCTCGGGCGAGGCGGCGGTTCCCCGGCGACTGGTCGGCTGCCTGATCGACGAGCTGCGCTTCCGCGACAGTCGCCGCGACATGGTGGAGCGTGAGCTCGGCGACGTCGGTCTGACTCCCCGCGAGTGGCACGTGCTCGACCTGCTCGGGCAGGACTACACGACCAAGCAGATCGCCGGCACGCTCCATATCTCCCAGGTGACGGTCCGTCGCCACGTCAGCACGCTCCTCCACAAGCTCGACGTGCCGGACAGGCGCGCGGCCGTCGAGCTTCTGCGCTCCGGCAACAACGTGCCTCGCCCGTAGTCGAGCCGCACTAGCCCGAAGGCTAGGTCGAGACTGGACCTTCCGGCAGCGACCGTCTCCCGGGACACTCGGACACTTTGTCCATGGTTCTGCTGGCTTCGTTGACAGCCGAACAAGGGCACGCGTGGCGGAGCGCTGCGCGTCGGTGTGTTCGCGGGCGGTTCTGCACGCGCCGCTCGTAGTCCGGCCACGGCAAGCGAACGCTGCTGCGGCTTCTTCGACGGCCCGGCGTTCCGGGGGAGGTAGGACATGAAGCGGTTCAAGTTCAGGCGGAGGACATGGGTCCTCCTGGGTGTTCTCACCGTTGCCGCGGTGGCGGCTGTGAGCGGTTATGCGTACTTCGCTGCATCTGGTTCGGGGAGCGGGACCGCGACGGTCGCGACGATCGGCGGCCCGAACATCACGAGCGACCCCGTGGTGGGCCTCTGGCCCGATTCGACGTGGCATGCGCTGAACGTCGATGTCAACAATCCGAACGCCGGGAACCTGTACGTGACTTCGGTCTCCGGCACCGTGGCGGATAACGGTGCCTGCCTGGGGAGCTGGTTCGAGGTCCAGACGATCCCGGTGGCCGCGTACGTCGCCCCCGGCGACAACGCGTTCGCCGGCAGCGTCAGGATGTTGTTCAACAACGCGGTGAACCAGTCCGTCTGCTCGGGCACGCCCATGACGATCAACTGGACGAGCAACTAGCAGTTCCCCCCGGAGGGAGGCGGCGACCGTACGTCGCCTCCCTCCGCCGGGTTCGTTCACGGCCAACGGGCGAGAGCGAAAGGCGGAGCGGGCGGCACCGATGACGAAGCGGATCGGAAAGAGGACGAAAGGGGCGGTGATCTTCGCGGTCGCCACTCTTGCGTTCGCGGGTGCAGGCGTCGCCTACTTCACCGCAACCGGCTCGGGGAGCGGGTCGCTGGAGGTGGCGAACATGCAGCCCCTGACCGTCTCGCCGGCAGCTCCCGCCGGCTCGGCGTTGTATCCGGGAGGGTCGGCCGACGTCGCGGCGACGGTCCACAACCCGGGTGCCGACTCGGTACATGTCCACTCGTTCGTGCTCGACGTGACCCAGCCGAGCGACGGCATCGCGAACGACGAGAGCGGCTGCACGTCCGGGGGTAACACGGGGAGCAGCACGAACAGCGTCACCTTCAACGGGCCCGTCCTGCACGACTCCGGCGCGACGGACTTCGTGTTCCCGCATGGCGACACGACGCTGACGCTTCCGAGTGCGCTCTCGATGAGCGCCACCGCCGAGAACGCGTGCCAGGGCGCGACGTTCACCGTCTACCTGCAGGCATCGAGCTAGTGATGAGCCGGCGAGAGCGCACAAGCACAGCGAGGAGGGTCACGGTGCTCGTGTCCCTGCTTGGTGCGCTCGCGCTCGTCGTCTTCTACGCGGCGACGGCGCTCGCGAACAGCACGCTCGCCGCGCCGAAGATCACCGTGCAGCCTGCGAATCCGACGAGCTCGCAGAGCGCGAGCTTCACGTACACGGACTCGTCGACGATCACGAAGTTCCAGTGCCAGCACGACGGGGGCACGTACGTGGATTGCGGGACGGTGAAGACGGGGTCGTCGGTCTCGTACTCGGGCCTTGCCGCGGGGAGCCACACGTTCTACGTGAAGGCGATCTCGGGCAGCACGACGAGCTCGGTCACCTCGTACACCTGGGTGATCGACCTGACCAGGCCGGCCGTCACGTCGATCAACACCGCCGCCGCAAATCCGACGAACGCGTCGACCGTCACGTGGACGGTCGTGTTCTCCGAGTCTGTGACCAGCGTCGCGACCGGCAACTTCGTCCTGGTCAAGACGGGTCTCGGCGGCTCGCCGGCGATCACCAAGCTCAGCGGCTCGGGCACGACGTACAGCGTGACGGCCTCGACCGGGTCCGGGAGCGGCACGCTGCAGCTGATGCTCTCGCAAGCCGGGTCGATCAAGGACCTGGCCGGGAACGGGCTCGGCGGCACGATTCCGTTCCCCGGCCAGGCCTACACGATCGACAGGACTGCGCCGGCCGTCGTCTCGATCGCCCGCGCCGACCCGAACCCGACGGACGCGACGAGCGTGAGATGGACGGTGACGTTCAGCGAGAGCGTGACCGGGGTGGCCACGAGCAACTTCGCCACGATCGCGAGCGGGCTCAGCGGCTCGACGTCCGTCACCACGGTGAGCGGCTCGGGCACGACATGGACGGTGACGGCCAAGACGGGGACGTCCGGCAGCGGCACGCTGCAGCTGAAGCTCTCGAGTGCCGGCTCGATCAAGGACGCGGCCGGGAACGCGCTCGGCGGGACGATGCCGTGCCTCGGCGAGACCTACACGATCAGGACGCCGTTCGTGGTCTCGATCAACCGCGCCGACCCTGACAACACGAGCGCGTCGACCGTCCACTGGACGGTCACCTTCAGCCAGAGCGTGACCGGCGTGGACGCGACCGACTTCGTGCTCGTGCCGGGCGGCGGGCTCACCGGCACGCCGGCGATCACGGCGGTGACCGGCTCGGCCACGGGCATGAGCTACGCGGTCACGGCCTCGACGGGCACCGGCCCGGGCACGCTCGGGCTCAACCTCGTCGACAACGACTCGATCAAGAACGCGGCGGGGATCAAGCTCGGCGGGACGGGGACCGGGAACGGCAACTTCAGCGGGCAGGTGTACACGATCGTCGCCGCCGCGGGGCTGCCGTTCACGATCACCGGCAACGCGATCGCCACGCTCTACCCGGGCGTCACGTCGCCGATCAACCTCGTCTTCACCAACCCGAACACCGTCCCGATCACGGTCACGATCGTGACCGCGACGATTGCGAGCGCGGGCTGCCCGGTGGCGAACTTTTCGATCGGCCAGCAGCTGCTGGTCAGCGTGACCGTGCCGGCGAGCTCGACGAGGTCGCTGCTGCAACTCGGTGTGCCACAGGCGAGCTGGCCGACGATCGCGCTGCTCGAGACGCACACCAACCAGAACGCCTGCGCCGGCGCGACCGTCAACCTCAGCTACACGGGGAGCGCGCACTCGTGAGACGCGCCTTCTCCGTGCTCTCGCTCCTGAGCGTGCTCGGCGCGGCCCTGGCTGCGATGCACTACTCCCTGCGCGGCGTCCGCGCTCCCGAGCCCGCGACCTTCCAGGGTCAACGGTCTGCGGCAAGAACCGGCCCCGCGGCGGCGCCGTCGCCCACCAGGCACCAACGCGGCGGCGCCTGGGGCCGGCGCTTCTTGACCCTGCTCGGCGTGACCGGCGTCGCCCTCGTGGGCGTGTCGGCCTGGGCGTTCCTGTCGGCCGGCTCGATGTCCGGCTCGAGCGCTCAGGGCGTGGCCGCCTCGGTCGACCGGGTGACCGGTCTCGCCTTCGGCGCCGGTGGGATCACGCCGACCGCAGACCCTGACGTGCCGCTGGCCTGGAGTTCGGCCCTCCTCTCGAACGGGCACGCGATCGACGGCTATCTCGTCCGCCGGCACGCCGGCGCGACGGCTGCCGCTGTGTGCGGAAGCGACCCGACGCCGCTCGGCGCGGTTCACTGCACCGACTCGAGCGTGCCCGACGGCACGTACGGCTACGGGGTGAGCGCTCGGTTCGAGAGCTGGACCGGGCCCGAGAGCTCGCGGCTCTCCGTCACGGTCGACACGAGCGCGCCGAGCATCGACGGCGCGCCGCAGAGCCCGAGCGCGGACGCGTCCCCCTCGTTCACGTTCTCGCACCCGTCCTACTCGACCTTCAAGTGCAGGATCGACGGGGCGGCGAGCTTCGCCTCCTGCACGAGCCCGGACGCGCTGAGCGGTCTCGGCGGCGGGTCGCACACGTTCCGCGTCGAGGCGGTCGACGGAAACGGCGTCGCGACCCAGGTCGCCGTCTACCACTGGACGATCGACGCGAGCCCGCCCGCGCTGGGGGGCACGCCCTCCGACCCGAGCGCGGAGACCTCGCCGTCACTCGCCTTCTCCGATACGTCCTATGCGGCCTTCCGGTGCGACCTCGACGGCGCCGGCTTCGGGCCCTGCTCGAGCCCCGATCCGCTGAGCGGCCTCCCGGACGGCTCGCACACCTTCAAGGTCGAGGCGCTGGACGCGGACCTCGTCCCGACGCACGCCGCGATCTACTCCTGGACCGTGAGCACCGCCGCGCCGGCGTTCACGACCGAGCCGTCGAACCCGAGCGCGGCCACGGCCCCGGCCTTCGCGTTCTCGCACGACCGCTACTCGAGCTTCGTCTGCCGGCTCGACGGCGGCGGCTCATACGACTCCGGCCAGTGCTCGCCGGGCGGCCTGGGTGCCGGCGGCCACACGCTCGACGTCGAGGCCGAGGCAGCCGACGGCTCGCTGACGGCCGCCGCGACGTATGCGTGGACCGTCGACGCGAGCGCGCCGAGCATCACGGCAGCGCCGCACGACCCGAGCGCCAACCCGGCGCCCTCCTTCAGCTTCAGCCACGTGCAGTCGGGCTACACGTTCGAGTGCCGGCTCGACGGCGGCGGCTACGGCGCCTGCACCAGTCCGCAGGCCTACAGCGGGCTCGCCGACGGCGGCCACGAGCTCGACGTCGAGGCGCTCGACGCCGACGGCGCCGCAACGGCCGCGGCCGTCTACACGTGGACGATCGACACGAGCCCGCCCACGATCGCGCCGACGACCGCGATGGTCGCCGGCGGCACGTACGCCTCGCAGAGCGCCGGCTTCACCTTCGGCCACTCCGTCTACTCGAGCTTCGAGTGCCTCGTCGACGGCGGTAGCTTCGCGGCCTGTGCCGGAGATCCGGCGGCGGCGGCACTCTGGCCGAGCACGTACCGGCCGGCGCCGACGGACTGCGGGTCGTTCGGCAGCAGTGACGCGAACAGCTTCTGCACGATCGACGACAACGGCAGCGTCGAGCTCGGGGTGAAGTTCACGTCCTCGCAGCCCGTGAACGTCGTGGGCGTCCGCATGTACCGGGTCGACGCCGGCGCCGTCACCGGGTCGCTCTGGAGCGCGGACGGCACCCGCCTGGCCGGCCCCGCCGCCTTCGGCGGCACGGCGACGAACGGCTGGCAGGACGTCATGTTCGCCACGCCGGTTCCGATCACGCCCGGGCAGACCTACATCGCCTCGTACTCCGCGCCGGACGCCGACTACGCCTACCAGTACGACTTCTTCACGAGCACCGCGTTCACGGAGGGCCCGGTCACCGCGTTGCAGTCCTTCGCCGGCGACGGCAACGGCGCGTACTGCTACGCGGGCGGGGCCTGCACGTTCCCGACGGACACCTTCCGGGACTCCAACTACTGGGTTACGCCGCTGTGGGCCGGCGAGTCGGCCGGCCCGACCGTCTACGGAAGCCTCGCGGACGGTGCGCATACGGTCACGGCTGCTGCCGTCGACGCGGATGGCGTGCGGACCGGGAGCGCAACGTTCTCGTGGACGGTCGACCACGCCGCGCCGACGGTCACGAGCGGCCCGAGCAGCCCGACCGGTTCGACGAGCGCGAGCTTCGCCTTCTCCGAGGCGCCCTATTCGCACTTCGAGTGCAAGCTCGACACGGGCGGCTTCGCCCCCTGCGACGACGGCACGGCGAGCTACACGGGCCTCGACGGCTCGGGCCCGACCGGCACGGCCCACACCCTGACCGTGCACGCAGTCGACTCGCTCGGCTCGACCACGGCCGACCGGACGTTCACCTGGACGGTGGACACCACCGCGCCGACGGTGGACGTCGAGCCGGCCGAAGGCGAGTCCGACTCGCCGAGCTCGCAGCCCATCCACTTCACCGCGACCTTCGACGAGCCTGTCAATGCTTTCTCAGGCGGGATCAGCCTGGGCGGCACCTCGGGCCACGACTCCGCCACGGTCACGGTCACCCAGACGACTCCGTCCGTCTACGACATCGCCGTCTCGGGCCTCACCAGCGGCGGCACGCTCACCGTCTCCCTGGACGCCGGTGCGACGACCGACCCGGCCGGCAACGCGAGCGCCGCCTCGACGAGCACCGGCGGCGTCACGTATACGCCCTGAGTCGGGTTCCTCCCGTCCGCGACCCCCGGTAGGGTGCCTCTTACGTGCATCTCCGCGCGGTAAAGCTCCGTGGCTTCAAGTCGTTTCCCGAGCCGGTCGAGGTGCGCCTCGAGCCGGGCGTCGGCGTCATCGTCGGCCCGAACGGCTCCGGCAAGTCGAACGTCGCCGACGCGATCCGCTGGGCGGCCGGCTCGCTCAGCCCGAGCGAGCTGCGGGCCGAGAAGCCCGACGACGTCCTCTTCGCCGGCGCCGCCAACCGGGGGCCGGCGGATTTCTGCGAGGTCGAGCTCCTGTTCGACAACTCGGACGGGACACTGCCCGTCGACTACTCCGAGCTCGCGATCGCCCGCCGCCTCCACCGCGGCGGTGAGGGCCAGTACCTCGTCAACCGCACCCCGGTGCGCCGGCTCGACCTCGTCGAGCTGCTCGCCGACCTCGGCCTCGGCCAGGGCATGCACTCGATCATCGGCCAGGGCAAGGTCGAGGCGATCCTCGCCTCGCGGCCGGAGGAGCGGCGGGCGCTGATCGAGGAGGCGGCCGGGCTCGGCCGCTTCAAGGCCCGCCGCCACCGGGCGGAGCTGAAGCTCGCCCGGGTCGCCGTCCAGGTCGAGCGCGCTCGCGACCTCGAGGACGAGGTGCGGAAGCGGCTCCGGCCGCTCGCGCTCCAGGCGACGGCGGCCGAGCGGGCCGAGAAGCTGCGCGGCGAGCTGGCGATGCTGCGCGCCCGGATCGCCGAGCTCGACCTCGGCGTGCTCGACGAGCGGCTCGCCGCGGCCGACGAGCGGCGCGCGGCCGCGGCGATCGGCAAGCGCGGGGCGGAGGAGCGGCTCGACGCCGTGCTGGCGGAGCGTGGACGAGCCGAGGAGGAGCTCGCGGACGCGGCCGGCAGGCGCGAGCAGGGGATGCAGGCGCTCTACCGGCTGCGCAGCGCGGCGGAGCGGCTTGCGATCCGCCGCGAGTCGGCCTCCGGGCTGCTCGAGCAGACACGCTCGGAGCTGGCGGCGGTCTCGTCCGACACCGGCGAGCCCGGCCTCGAGACGGCCGAGCTCGAGCGCGCCGCCCTCGACGCCTCCGAGACGGCCCGCGTTGCCGCGGTCGAGCGGGAGACGCGCGCGGAGCGTGCGCGCCGCGCGCTGGCCCGCGTCCTCGCGGCCGAGAAGGCGCTGCAGGCGGCCGGACAGGCGCGGCTCGACGAGGCGCTCGCCGAGCGGTCGGCGATCGAAGCGGAGCTGACCGGCGCCGCCGGCGAGCGCGAGGCCGCGCTCTCCGTCTCCTACGAGCTGCGCAGCCGTGCCGCCCGGCTCGCGGTCCAGCGCGAGTCCGCGACGCGGCTGATCGCGCGCCTACGCGCCGAGCTGGCCGAGGCCGAGGCGGACGCGGCCCGCAAGGGCCCCTCGCCGGAGGAGCTGGAGCGGCAGGCGCTCTACGCGCGCGCCGCCGCCCGCGAGGCCGCCCACGCGCGCGACACGCTCGCCGAGCGCGCGCTCACCGCCCAGGAGCGGTTGACGACGCTCGAGCGCTCGCTCGCCGAGCGGGAGGGCATCCCGCCGGCCGCACGCGCACTCGCGGAGCAGGGAGAGACGCTCGCGCTCTCGCAGCTCGAGGTGGAGCCCGGCCTGGAGCGTGCCGTCGCGGCCGCGCTCGGCCCGCGCGCCTCCGCGCTCGTGGCCGCCGACGCGCAGGCGGCGTTCGCGCTGCTCGAGCGGGCCGCCGAGGCCGGGCTCGGCTCGCTGCGCGTGCTCGCCGGCCGCGACCTGCGCGCGCTCGTCGCCGAGCTTCCCGTCGTCGAGAAGGACGAGCTGCTGTCGTCTCCGGTGCCGGCGGTGACGCGCGAGGGCTACGGCTACGACCCGCAACGCGGCGAGCTCTGGTTCGCGGGCGAGACGGCCGAGGCGGTGCTGCTCGAGCTCGACGCCCGCCGCCGCGCGCTCGCCGAGGAGGGGCGGCGCGTCTCCGACCAGGCCCAGATCGCGGAACGGGCGGCCGCCGTCGCCGACGAGCAGGCCGCCGAGGCCGAGGCCGCGTTTGCAGAGGCGGCGCCGCGCCTGCGCCTCCGCCGGGCCGACGCCGAGACGCTGAAGGCGCTGCTGGCGGCCGCCGGACGGCTCGAGCGGGCGCTCGAGACGCTCGACCGCGCCGTCGACCGCGTGGAGGCGCCGCTGCGCGCACGCGGCGAGGCCGGGGTGGAGCGCACCGCCGAGCTCGGCGCGGCGCTGCGGGCCCTCGGAGAGCGGGAGAGCGCCCTGCGCAGCGACCTTGCCGGCCATGTCGAGGGCGCAGCCGCGGCGGAGCGCGACCTCGCCCGGCTCGGCGGCACGACGACCCTTACGACCGAGGATGGCGACGTCCACGAGCTCCGTCGCGCGGCGCGAGAGCTCGTCGCGGCCGCGGACGCGGCCGCGACGGAAGCGACGTCCGCCGGAGCAGCCGCTCGTGCCGCGGAGTCCGCCCGCATCGACGCCGCAGTCCGCGCCGGCCGCCGCCGCGCCCGCCCGCACCAGCTCGCCCGCGTGCTGGCCGGCGCCGAGCGGCTGGACGAGACGCTCGCCGCCGTGGCCGTGGCGGCAGCCCGCTTCGAGACGCCGCTGCGCGCGGTCGTCGACGCGGGCGGCGCCCGCACGGGCCAGCTCGGCGAGGAGCTGCGCCGGCTCGGGGCGGCCGAGGTGGAGCTGCGCCAGGAGCTTTCGCAGGCGTCGGAGCGCGCCTCCGCGATCGACGTCGAGGTGGCCCGGATCGAGGCCGAGGCGGACGAGGCGCGCCGCCGGCTCGACCACGCGGGCACGGACGAGCGCGCCGAGGGCGACGACCGCGCCGAGCTCGCCGAGCGGGCGGAGCGGCTCGAGCGCCGCCGCGAGTCGCTCGGCCAGGTGAACCCGCTCGCGAAGGAGGAGTACGACTCCGAGAAGGGGCGCCTCGAGGAGCTCGCGACGCAGCGCAAGGATCTCGAGCAAAGCCTCACCGAGCTGGAGAAGCTCCGCGACGAGCTGACCGAGACGGTCGAGCGCCGCTTCGCCGAGACGTTCGACGCGGTGCAGCGCCACTTCCACGAGGTGGCGGGGACGCTCTTCCCCGGTGGCGAAGGCCGCCTGCGCATGACCGAGGCCGAGGACGACGAGGGCCTGCCCGGGATCGAGGTCGAGCTGCGGCCGGCCGGCAAGAAGGTCCAGCGGCTCTCGCTCCTGTCCGGTGGCGAGAAGGCGCTCGGCGCGATCTCGTTCCTGTTTGCGCTCTTCCTCGCGCGGCCGTGCCCCTTCTACCTCCTCGACGAGGTGGAGGCTGCGCTCGACGACACGAACATCGGCCGTTTCGTCGAGCTGCTCCGCCAGTACGCCGAGCGCGCGCAGTTCGTCGTGATCACGCACCAGAAGCGGACGATGGAAGCCGCCGACGTCCTCTACGGCGTGACGATGGGCGGCGACGGCATCTCGCAGATCCTTTCCCGCCGGCTGCCGAGAGAAGAAGCGGAAGCGGTCAGCGCGGCGTGAACATCCGCGACCAGGTCGCGTACGCGACCTGGTCGCGGTCGTAGACCTTCGCGCATACTTCCCAGGTGCCGCACGACCAGGCCACGAAGGTCCCGCGCAAGCTCTACGAGCAGGAGCTGCTGCGCCTCCAGGCGGAGCTCGTGAAGCTGAAGGTCTGGGTGCAGAAGGAGGGGGTGCGGGCCGTCGTCCTCTTCGAGGGTCGCGACGCCGCCGGCAAGGGAGGCGCGATCAAGCGGATCACGGAGTACCTCAATCCGCGCGTCGCGCGCATTGTCGCGCTGCCGGCGCCGACCGAGCGCGAGCGGGGCCAGTGGTACTTCCAGCGCTACATCGCGCACCTGCCGACCGCGGGCGAGATCGTCCTCTTCGACCGGAGCTGGTACAACCGCGCAGGCGTCGAGCATGTGATGGGCTTCTGCACGCCCGAGGAGTACCGCCGCTTCCTGCAGCAGTGCCCGATCTTCGAGCGCCTGCTCGTCGACGACGGGATCGTCCTGATCAAGTACTGGTTCTCGGTCAGCGACGAGGAGCAGGAGCGGCGCTTCCGCTCGCGCCTCGAGGACCCGCTCCGGAGCTGGAAGCTCTCGCCGATGGACCTGGAGTCGCGGGCGCGCTGGGTCGAGTACTCGCGCGCAAAGGACGAGATGTTCGTCCACACGGATACCGCCGAGGCTCCCTGGTACGTCGTCGAGGGTGACGACAAGCGCCGCGCCCGCCTCAACTGCATGGCGCACCTGCTCACGCTCGTGCCGTACAAGGACGTGCTCGAGACGCCGCTCGAGCTGCCCACGAGGCCGCCCGAGAGCGACTACGAGCGCCCGCCGCGCGAGCTCTTCCACTACGTCCCCGACCACACGGCGACGCTGCTCGGCGAGTGACGCTCTACGATCCCGCCCACTTCGCGCCGCTGACGGAGGAGCCTTGGGACGAGGCGTGCGTCCGGGACGGGATCGCGGCGATCGTCACGGACGCGAGCTCGGCCTACAGCCCGGACGAGCTCTGGCCGGCGCACGAGTGGGACGGCTGGGAGGCGCCGCTCCCCCTCAAGGGCCTCTACGTCGGCGCGGCGGGTGTGCTGTGGGCGCTCGGCCGCCTGCGCCCGTATGCCGAGCCCGCCCTCGACCTGCGGGTCGCCGCGGAGCGGGTCGCCGAGCTCTGGGCGGAGCCGGACTTTCCGCGCAGCGTCGCCGTCCCGCCGCACGGCGAGCGGGCGCTCTTCGCCGGCGAGACCGGCGTGCTGCTCGCCGCCTGCCTGCTCGGCGCCGGCGGCTCGTTCGCAGACACGCTGCGCGAGCGCGTCCACGCGAACGTCGACCACGAGTCGGAGGAGCTGTTCTGGGGCGCCCCCGGCACGCTCGTCGCCGCTGCGGCGATGGGCTGGGACGATCTCGCGCGCGAGACCGCAGATGCACTGGCGGCGCGGCGCGGCGCCGACGGGCTCTGGACGCAGCGGCTCTACGGCAACAGCTTCCAGAGCCTCGGCGCGCCGCATGGGCTCGTCGGCAACGTCCGCGTGCTGCTCCAGGTCGAGCACGAGCGGAACGACGCGCTGAGGCGCGAGACGGCGGCGATCCTCGCGCGCGAGGCGATCGTCGAGAACGGCCTGGCGACCTGGCCGCTCCGCGTCGGCGGTGGCCTGCAGGCGGGGGACGGGGAGGTGAAGCTGCAGTGGTGCGGCGGCGCACCGGGGATCGTCGTCTCGGCATGGGACTATCTCGACGAGGAGCTGCTGCTCGCGGGGGCGGAGCTCGTCTGGCGCGCAGGTCCGCACGGCGACGAGAAGGGGGCCGGTATCTGCCACGGCACGAGCGGCAACGGCTTCGCGCTCCTGAAGACCTTCGCCCGCACCGGCGACGAGCGCTGGCTCGACCGCGCGCGGCGCTTCGCCGTGCACGCGCTCGGCCAGGTCGATCGGCTGCCGCCCCGCTACTCGCTCTTCACCGGCGACGTCGGGACGGCGCTCTACGCGGCCGCCTGCCTCAACGCGGACGCGCGCTACCCCGTGCTCGACGCCTAGGCGCGCCCCCGGCCGCGGAGCTGCTTCTTGCCCCTGCGGTCGGGCGTATGTGCCTGCGTCGCCGCAATGAGCGACTCCGTCCACGCGCGGCCGTGGCGCGTGAACTCGATCAGCAGCTCGAGCTGCTCCTGGGTGTAGTCGGGAAACGTGCGGATCACGTCGTCGTCGCTGCCGTAGATCGAGTGGCCGACCTTCTTCACCTTCGGTGTCGCCTCGACGAGCACGCGCCGGCGGTCGTCCGGGTCGCGCACGCGCTTTGCCCAGCCCGCCTGCTCGAGCCGGTCGAGCACGCTCGTCACGGCGCCCGTCGTCAGGTGCATCGCCTGCGCGAGCTCGCCCGCCGTGATCGGGCCCTCGTGCTGGTCGAGCACGTCGAGCGCCCGGGCGTCGGTGCGGTTCAGCCCGAAGCGGTCTGCGACCGCCTGGTCGAGCGCGTCGGTCGCGACCTGCGCGGCCCGGACTTCGGCGATCAGGGTGCGGATGAGCTGTTCTCTTGACAATCAGATAGTCAGATAACTAAGATAATGAACGATCTAGATGAATCCTAGCGCGAAAAGGAGCCAGATGGAAGATTCGGCAATCGAGGCGGAAGGCCTCGTCAAGACGTATCCCAAGGGAGTGCGCGCGCTCGACGGCGTCGGCTTCGCGGTCGAGGCCGGCACGGTGTTCGGCCTGCTCGGCCCGAACGGCGCCGGCAAGTCGACGACGGTGAAGATCCTGACGACGCTCACGCTCCCGGACGAAGGGCGGGCGCGCGTCGCGGGTCACGACGTCGTCCGCGAGCCCCTGCTCGTGCGGCGGGCGATCGGCGTCGTCGGGCAGAAGCCCGGCATCGACCCGGACGCGACCGGGCGCGAGAACCTGCGGCTGCAGGGCGACCTCTACGGACTCACGCCGCGTGCCGCGCGGGCCCGCGCCGACGAGCTGCTCGAACGCTTCGGCCTGGCCGACGCGGCCCGCAGGATCGTGCGCACCTACTCGGGCGGCATGCAGCGCAAGCTCGACGTCGCGCTCGGGCTCGTGCACCAGCCCGAGGTGCTCTTCCTCGACGAGCCGACGACGGGCCTCGACCCCGAGGCGCGAGCCGACATGTGGGAGGAGATCGAGCGGCTCGCGCACGCCGAGGGCGTCACGGTTCTGCTCACGACGCATTACCTCGAGGAGGCCGACCGGCTCGCCTCGCAGCTCGCGATCGTCGACCGGGGACGCATCGTCGCCGCCGGGACGCCGGACGAGCTGAAGAGCGAGCTGCGCGGCGACGCGCTTGTCGTCGAGCTCGGCGTCTCGGTGAACGGGCGCGCACTCGACGCCGTCGGCCGGCTGGCCGGCGTGCGCGAGGTCTCGCTCGACGGGCGCGTGCTGCGCGCGCGGGCGGACGAGGGGGCGCGCGCGGTTCCGGCCGTGCTCGCCGCACTCGAGGCGGCCGGCGTGCCGGTCGCCTCGGCGACGGTTGCGCGCCCGTCGCTCGACGACGTGTACCTGCGCCACGCCGGGCGGACGTTCGGCGCGGCCGAAGCGGAGGAGGTCCTTCGATGAGACTCGCAACCCGTCAGACGCTCTCGCTCGCGAAGCGGCTGCTGCTCGCGCTCTGGCGGCAGCCCTGGTTCGTGGCCGTCACCCTCGTGCAGCCGATGATCTGGCTGCTGCTGTTCGGCGCGCTGTTCAAGAGGGTGATCGACATCCCCGGCTACCACGGTGGCTCGTATCTCGAGTTCCTCACGCCGGGCATCGTGATCATGAGCGCGCTCTTCTCCGCCGGCTGGAACGGCATGTCGCTGATCGACGCGATCAACCGCGGCGTGATGGACCGCTTCCTCGTCTCCCCGGTCTGGCGCGGCGGGCTGATCGCGTCCGGCGTCCTGCACGTTGCAGTCGTCATCCTGATCCAGTCCGCTGTGATCGTCGGCGTCGCCTTCGCGGCCGGAGCGACCTTCTCCGCCGTCGCCGTCGTGATGATGCTCGCGCTCGCGGTGTTGCTGGGCGCGCCGATCGCGGCGCTCTCGAGCGCGCTCGCGCTCGTGACGCGGCAGGAGGAGTCGCTGATCGGTGCGGTGCAGTTCGTCGTGCTGCCGGCGACGTTCCTCAGCTCCGGGCTGATGGCCGCGAACCTGCTGCCGGGCTGGATCCAGGACGTCGCGCGTTTCAACCCGGTCAACTGGGCGGTCACGGCGGCGCGGACGGTCGCGTCGGCGGGCACCGACTGGGGGCTCGTCGGAGAGCACGCCGCCCTGCTCGCCGGGCTGTTCCTCGTGTGCGGGTGGATCGCGACGCGGGCGCTCCGCGTCTACCAGCGGGCCGTCTGAGGCGGATCGGTTAGGGTCGCCTGCGATGGCACGCTTCGTCCTCGTCCACGGCGCCTGGCACGGCAGCTGGTGCTGGGAGAAGGTGGCGCCACTCCTCGAAGCCGAGGGTCACACGGTCGACGCGGTCGACCTGCCCGGGCGCGGCGGCAATCCGGCGCCGGTCGGCGAGATGACCCTCGAGACCTTCGCCCGCTATGTCGCCGACCGCGTGGAGGCCGCCGGCGGGCCGGTCGTGCTCGTCGGGCACAGCATGGGCGGGATGTCGATCACGCAGGCGGCCGAGCTCGTGCCCGACCGGATCGAGACGCTCGTCTACGTGACCGCGTTCCTGCCGAACGACGGGCAGTCGCTCCTCCAGCTCGCCGACGGCGACCCGGAGGCGCTCGTCCACCCGAACCTGATCGTGGACGAGGCGGCGGGCACCTGCACCGTCGCCGAGCAGGCGCGCCGGGAGACGTTCTACGGCGAGTGCAGCGCCGCGGACGCGGCGGAGGCGGCGGCGCGTCTCGTCCCGGAGAGCCTGCCGGCGATGGAGGCTCCGGTGCGGATCACCGAGGAGCGGGCCGGCTCGATCCGGCGGGTCTACGTCGAGTGCGTCAGCGACCGCGCGATCACGATCGGGAAGCAGCGGGAGCTGTGGGCTGCGCGCCCGTGCGAGCGGGTGCTGACGCTTGACGCCGACCACTCGCCGTTCCTCTCGACGCCGCAGGAGCTCGCCGCGCAGCTCCTCTCCGTCGCCGGCTGAGTACCGTTCGCGTCCGATGGCGCGAAGCTGGGCGCAACTGCTGGGGGAGGCCGACGCTGCGCCGGAGCCGGAGGAGCAGCGCGGCGGCCTCTTCACACGCCTGCGCGACTCGCTCTCGAAGTCGCGCCGCGCGCTGACCGGCGAGCTCGCGGCCGCGGTGTTCGATCCCGGCAACGAGGCGGACTGGGAGCGGCTCGAGGAGGCGCTGATCATGGGCGACGTCGGCGTGCGCGCGACCGCGGAGCTCGTGCGGCGGCTCGAGGCGCGCGGCGAGCTCGGGAACCTGAACGAGGCGCTCGCCGAGGAGGTCGCGTCGCTGTTCGGCGAACCGCCCACGCTCGATGTCACGCACGCGCCGAGCGTGATCCTCGTCGTCGGCGTCAACGGCACCGGCAAGACGACGACGATCGGAAAGCTCGCCGCGACGCTCGCCGAGCACGGGCACTCGATCGTCGTCGCCGCCGCCGACACGTTCCGTGCCGCCGCGGAGGAGCAGCTCGAGATCTGGGCGCGGCGCGCGGGCGCCGACTTCGTCGGCTCCGAGCGCGGCGGCGACCCGGCCGCGGTCGCCTTCGACGCGATCGAGGCGGCGCAGGCCCGCGGCCGCGACGTCGTCATCGTCGACACGGCCGGCCGCCTGCACACGCAGGCGAACCTGATGGAGGAGCTGGCCAAGGTACGGCGCGTGATCGCCTCGAAGCTCGACGGCGCGCCGCACGAGACGCTGCTCGTCGTCGACGCGACGACCGGCCAGAACGGGCTCCAGCAGGCACGGCTGTTCGGCGAGACGGCCGGCGTCACCGGCGTCGCGCTGACGAAGCTCGACGGCTCCGCGAAGGGCGGCGTCGCGATCGCGATCGCCTACGAGCTCGGCCTCCCTGTGAAGCTGATCGGTGTCGGGGAGCAGCTCGACGACCTGCGGCCGTTCGACCCGCAGGACTTCGCACGCGCCCTCGTCGCCGGCTGACCTCTACGTGCCGCCCGTCTCGGACATCGTCACGTTGTAGGAGAGAACCCGCCCCGGGTTCGTCACCTCGACCGTCGCCCAGTAGCGGAGCTCGACGTCGAACGTGCCCTTGCGGCCGAGGCCGCTCGCCTGCTGGAGCGCCTGGTCGAGCGCCTCGTTCCAGTGGTCGTGGTGCCCCTTGCCGTCCTGGGCGTCCACACGCGCATGCACCTGTGCCATCGCCTCTCCTTCTTGCGCTGCCTGCCGTTCCCGCGACCCTACAAGACGGCCTGCGCGGTCAGGCGGTGGGCGGCCGCTGCGTTCCCTTTCTGCCCGTACAGGTCGAGCGCCCTTCGCGACGCCTCGGCTGCGCCGTCCTCGTCCCGGGCGAGTCCGAGCACGTGCGCGAGGTCGGCGAGCGCGTCCGCAAGGAGGCTCGTCGCGTCCGTCGTCTCGGCGGCCGCCACCGCCTCCTGCGCGAGCGCGACCGCCTCGGCCGGCGTCTCCTCGGCGCTCAGCTTCGCCTGGACGAGCCGCCACGCGACCTGCGCGAGCACGTTGTCCTCGTGCGCGCCGGCGGCCGCGGCGGCGGCGAGCTCGGCGGCCTCGTCATGGCGACCCTGCCGGTAGAGCGCCTCGGCCAGCAGCGCCTCCTGGTAGCCGTCCGAGCCGTCCGGAAGGAAGATCTCGAGCCCGCGCCGCAGCTCGCTCTCGGCCGCGGCCGGATCGCCGGCCAGGAGCTCGAGCGGCCCGGCGATCTGCGTCGTCCCGGCGAGCGCGAGCAGAAGCCCGAGCTCCTCGAAGCGCTTCTCGGCGAGACCGACCTGGGCGCGTGCGGCGTCGAAGTCGCCGCGCATCGCGAGCAGCCCGCCGAGGGAGGCCGCGACGTTGGCCTCCTGCACCGCGTTGCCGGCGGCCTCGCTCAGCATGCGCTCGCAGTGCCGGATCGCCTCGTCTACGTGCGTCGGTCCGTAGAGCAGGCTCGTGCAGAAGACGTCGACGATTCCCGCCTCCTCGAAGCGCTCGCCGGCGGCGCGTGCGTGCTCGAGCGCGCGTTCGCTCGCCTCCGCGGCGGAGCCGTAGCGGGCGGAGGCGGAGTGGGCGTGCGCGACCCGGCGCCAGGCGCGGGCGAGACCCGCGTCGTCGTCCGGCTCGAAGGCTGCGATCGCCTGCTCGGTGACCGCGAGCAGCTCGTCGGCGTCGGCGGAGCCCGAGACGAGCCCGATCGCGGCGAGGTCGAGCCGGCCCGACCATTCGTCGGTGCGCCGGCCGAGCACCTGCGCCTGCGCGATCTGGCGTTCCAGGGCGTCCCGGGCAGCGTCGCCGCGGCCGCCCCACCACAGCGCCCGGCCGGCGAGGCGCAGCAGCTCCAGCTGGGCCGGGTCGTCGTCGGCGAGCAGGGCGCAGGCGCGCAGGAGGAGGTTCGACGCGGCCGGCGCGTCGTTGCGCGCGAACGCCTGCGTCCCGGCCTCGGCGAGCAGCGCCGCGGCACGGGCGCCCGCGGCCTCCGCGGCCGGGAGGCCGAGCTCCGTGCCGTACACGTGCGCCTGCTCGAGGTGGTACGCGACGAGGACGTCCTCGCCGCCGTGGCGCTCGAGCCAGCCGGCGACGCGCTCGTGCAGCTCCGCCCGCAGCGCCTTCGGGACGCCCGCGTACGCGGCGTCGCGGATCAGCGCGTGCCGGAACTGGAAGCAGTCGTCTCCGGCCATGCCGACCGACTGGCCGGGCTCGACGAGCTCCTTGCGCACGAGGCCGAGCAGCGTGGCGCCCACCTGCGGACGCTCCTCCTCGCTCGACAGGTCGCCGATCGTGCCGCGCCAGAACTCCCGTCCGGCCACCGCGGCGCGGTCGAGCACCGATCGCTCCTGCGGAGAGAGGCGGTCGAGACGCGCCGCGAGCAGCGCCTGGATCGTGGGCGGCACGCCTCCCGCGCCGGACGGCTCGGCGAGCGCGGCCACCATCTGCTCGATGAAGAGAGGGTTGCCTTCGGCGGCGGCGCCGATCTCGCCCGCGACCGCCGGCGCGACGGGCAACTCCTCCGCCAGCTGCTCCAGCAGCCGCCCGGCCTCCGCCGGCGTCAGCGGCGGCAGGGCGAGCTGCCTGCCCGGCCAGCGCGGCCGCTCCTCGAGCAGCTCGGGCCGGGCGAGGCAGAGGAGGAGGATCGGTGCGTCGCGGGTCCAGCCGGCGAGGTACTCGATCAGGTCGAGGAAGGTCGGCTCCGCCCAGTGCACGTCCTCGAGGCAGACGACGAGCGGCCGGTCGCGCGCGAGTGTCTCCAGCATCCGCCGGATCGCCCAGAACGTCTCCTCGCTCGAGACCGCCGGCACGCCCGCGCCGATGCCGCCGCGCAGCCGCTCGTAGACGAGCTGCCCGTCCGGCTCGGCTGCGATCGCGGCCTCGACCGCCTCGTCGCCGCCGGCCGAGCGGACGAGGTCGGCGAGCGGGAGAAAGGTGATGCCGTCGCCGTAGGGCAGGCAGCGGGCGCTGAGCACCACGGTGCGGTCGCCCTCCTCCACGATCAGCTCCGAGGTGAGGCGGGACTTGCCGATCCCGGCGGGGCCGAGGAGCGTGACGAGGCGGCACGTCCGCTCCCGCTTCGCGGCCTCGAGCTCGTCGCGCAGGAGCGCGAGCTCGCTACGGCGCCCGACGAGCGGCGCGTCGAGCCGCCGCGCGAACGCCGGAGCGCCCGCGATCAGGCGGATCACGCGCCAGGCCTCGACCGGCTCGCGCTTCCCCTTCGCCCGGATCGGCGCGGCCGCCTCGAGCTCGACCGCGTTCTCGACGAGGCGGCGGGTCTCGTCGCCGATCAGGATCTCGCCCTCGGCCGCCGCCTCCTCGATCCGCTTGGCGGTGTTGACGGCGTCGCCCGTGACGAGCGTCACCACGTGGTCGCCGGTGACGACCTCGCCCGTGTTGACGCCGACCCGGATGCCGAGGCCCTGGCCGAGGGCGGCCGTGGCCTCGCGCATCTCGACCGCGGCGCGGACGGCCCGCAGCGCGTCGTCCTCGTGGGCGGACGGCACGCCGAAGACGGCCATCACGGCGTCGCCGATGAACTTCTCCACCGTCCCGCCGTGGCGCTCGAGCGGCTCGCGCATCGCCTCGTACCAGCGCGAGAGGAGCACGCGCAGCGGCTCCGGGTCGAGGCGCTCGCCGAGCGCCGTCGAACCGGCGAGGTCGCAGAAGAGCACGGTGACGGTCTTGCGTGTGGCGACGGCAGGCGCCATGCCCGACAGTGTGGCCCCACGAGGCAGACGGCGCAAAGTCGGCCGGCACCCGTGAGTCCGGGCGAGGCCCACCCGGGCTGGCCCTACACTGTCGCGACCGTGTTCGACACCCTCTCGGACAAGCTCCAGAGCGCCCTCGGCGACCTCCGCAGCCGCGGAACCCTCGACGAGGAGGCGATCTCGCGCGCGATGCGCGAGGTCCGCCTCGCCCTGCTCGAGGCCGACGTCAACTTCGACGTCGTCAAGCAGTTCGTGGCGCACGTCCGCGAGCGTGCGGTCGGCCAGGACGTCCAGAAGAGCCTCACGCCCGGGCAGCAGGTCGTGAAGATCGTCCACGAGGAGCTGACCGAGCTGATGGGGACGGGCTCCTCGCAGCTCGCTTTCTCGCAGCGGCCGCCGACGACGATCCTCCTCGCCGGGCTCCAGGGCTCGGGCAAGACGACCGCCGCCGGCAAGCTCGCGCTGCTGCTGCAGAAGGAGGGGAAGAAGCCGGCGCTCGTTGCCGCCGACCTGCAGCGGCCCGCGGCGATCGAGCAGCTCGTCCAGCTCGGGGCCCAGGTCGGCGTTCCCGTCTACGCGGACGAGCGCGGCGACCCGGTGAAGGCCGTGCACGACGGGATCGAGCGGGCGAAGGCCGACGGCCGCGACGTCGTCATCCTCGACACCGCCGGCCGCCTGCACATCGACGAGCCACTGATGGAGGAGCTTGCCGCCGTGCGGCGCGAGGCGAAGCCGACGAACGTCCTCCTCGTCCTCGACGCCATGACCGGGCAGGAGGCGGTGAACGTCGCCAAGGCGTTCCAGGAGCGCGTCGACTTCGACGGCGTCCTGATGACGAAGCTCGACGGCGACGCGCGCGGCGGCGCGGCGCTGTCGGCGAGGGCCGTCACCGGCCGCCCGATCAAGCTCGCCTCCGTCGGCGAGAAGCTCGACGAGCTCGAGTGGTTCCACCCCGACCGGATGGCCTCGCGCATCCTCGGCATGGGCGACGTGCTCACGCTGATCGAGCGCGCCGAGGCGGCGGTCGGCGACGACGAGAAGGAAGAGCTCGAGCGGCGGATGATGGCCGGCGAGTTCAGCTTCGACGACTTCCTCAAGAGCTACAAGATGCTGCGCCGGATGGGCCCGCTCCAGGGCGTGCTCAAGCTGATCCCGGGGATGGGCAAGCAGCTCGAGGGCCTCGACGACGTGAACGAGAAGGAGCTCGGCAGGGTGGAGGCGATCATCCTCTCGATGACGCCGCACGAGCGGCGCGTCCCGCACGTGATCGACGGCTCGCGGCGCAAGCGGATCGCCGCCGGCAGCGGCACGACCGTCACCCAGGTGAACCAGCTGCTCGAGGCGCGCCGGCAGATGGCGAAGATGATGAAGTCCATGGGTTCGGGCAAGATGCCCTCGCTTCCCGGGATGCAGGTGCCGGGCGCGCCGCCGAGCGGTGGCAAGCCCCGCCCGAGCGCGACACGCAAGTCCTCCAGCAAACGAAAGAAGAAAGCGAGAAGGTGAGTCAATGGCAGTCAAGTTGAGGCTGACGCGGGTCGGCTCGAAGAAGAACCCGATCTATCGCGTCGTCGCCGCCGACTCGCGCTCCCCGCGCGACGGCAAGTTCATCGAGATCGTCGGCCGCTACAACCCCCAGTTCGAGCCGTCGCTGATCGAGCTCGACGAGGAGAAGGTGCGCGCCTGGCTCGCGAACGGCGCACAGCCGACGGCGCCCGTGGCGAAGCTCTTGAAGATCAAGGGCATCTCCTGACGATGCCCGAGCTGCTCGCCGAGCTCGCCCGGAGGCTCGTCGACGAGCCGGACGCCGTGCGCGTCGAGCAGGTCGAAGGCGAGGACGGCTCGCTGGTCCTCCGGCTGCACGTCGCCGAAGGCGACGTCGGCAAGGTGATCGGCCGGCAGGGCCGGCTCGCCCGTGCGCTGCGCACGATCGTCCGCGCGGGCGGCCCCAACGCAGGGCGCAGGCTCCAGCTCGAGATCGTCGGGTGATCGCGACGCTCTACGACGTGCACGGCAACCTCCGTGCGCTCGAGGCCGTGCTCGCAGAGATTCCCGAGGAGGCGACGATCGTCGTCGGCGGCGACGTGGTCGCCGGCGGCACGCAGCCGGCGGAGACGCTCGAGCGCCTCCGCGCCATGGGCGCGAGAGTACGTTGGCTGCGCGGGAACACTGACCGGGAGCTGATGCCGGGCGAGCCGGGGCTGGCGCCGCCGGGCTTCCTCGACGCGACGCGCGCGGCGCTGAGCGAGGAGCAGATCGCGTTCCTGTACGGCCTTCCGCCGACGGTGCAGATCGAGCGCGTGCTCTTCTGCCACGCGACGCCGCGCAACGACCAGGACATCTTCACGGAGCTCACGCCGGAGGAGCGGCTCGCACCGCTCTTTGCCGACGTCGACGCGGACGTCGTCGTCTGCGGTCACACGCACACGCAGTTCGAGCGGACGATCGCCGGGAAGCGCGTGCTCAACTCCGGCAGCGTCGGCAGCCCCTACGAGGACGAACCGGGCGCGTACTGGACGCTCGATCTGCAGCACCGGCGCACGCACTACGACGGCGCCGAGCCTCCGCCGAAGGGGCGCGAAGAGACCGTCGCGTACTTCGAGACTCTTGCCGTCGGAGCCTGACCTCGTCGTGGTCGGGCGCGTCGGCCGGCCGCACGGGCTCGACGGCTCGTTCTTCGTCGAGGAGCCGAGCGAGCGGGCCGAGACGTTCAGGACAGGTGCGACGCTGTACGTCGACGGGGCCCCGGTGAAGGTCGTCGCCTCGAAGCGCGGTTCGCACGACCGGCCGGTGATCCGGCTCGAGCGGCGCGCCGAGCGCGGCACGTCGCTGTGCGTCCAGCGCGAGCACCTGCCTCCACTCGGCGACGACGAGTACTACGCGTTCCAGCTCGTCGGGCTCGCCGTCGAGGAGGAGGGCGGCCGCTTGCTCGGCCGTGTCGCGGACGTGGTCAACTACCCTGCCAACGACGTGCTCGAGCTCGACTCGGGCGTGTTGCTGCCGCTCGTGGGAGCATGCGTGCGGGAGGTCGATCTCGATGGCGGGCGAATCGTCGTCTCCGTAGGCTTCGCCGAACCCAACTGATGCGCATCGACGTCTTCACACTCGTCCCGCACGCGTTCGCGTGGCTCACCGAGCAGCGGCCGCTGGCCACCGTGCTCGGCGGGGAGCTCGAGCTGCGCCTCTTCAGCTACCGCGACACGACGCCGCTCCGTGCCGGCCAGGTCGACGACGCCCCGTACGGCGGCGGCGCCGGAATGGTGCTGCGCGTCGACGTCGTCGCGGCCGCGCTCGACGCCGCGTACGGGAGCGCACCGGCGCATCGCGTCGTCGCGATGACGCCGCAGGGCCGCCCGCTCACCCAGACGGTCGTCGAGGAGCTCGCGCAGGAAGAGGAGCTGACGCTGCTCTCGGCCCGCTTCGAGGGCTTCGACGAGCGGGTGGTGCAGCACCTCGCGAGCGACGCGATCTCGATCGGCCCCTACGTCCTCTCGAATGGCGACCTACCGGCGATGGTGCTGCTCGACGCGATCGCCAGGCGGCTCCCCGGCGCGCTCGCCGAGGGCTCCGGCGAGCTCGAGAGCTTCTCCGAGGAGCTCGGCGGCGGTCTCGAGTACCCGCACTTCACGCGGCCGCCCGAGTTCCGTGGCTGGACGGTGCCGGACGTGCTCCTCTCGGGCGACCACGCCCGCATCGAGGCATGGCGGCGGGAGGGGGTCCGGTGAGCGACCCGCTCGCGCGCATCTTCCCCGGCCTGCCGCGCAACGTCCGCGTGGTGCTCGACTGGCTGATCACGATCGCCGGCGCGATCGCGATCGTTCTCGCGATCAAGCAGTGGGTCGTCAACCCGTACCGGATCCCGTCGTCGTCGATGGAGCCGACCCTGCACTGCGCGCGGCCGGGCTCCGGCTGCGAGGCGAGATTCGGCGACCGCGTGCTCGCCAACCGTTTCATCTACCGCTTCGAGAACCCGAAGCGCGGCCAGATCATCGTCTTCACGACACCGCCGCTGGCCAAGGTGCGCTGCGGAGCCGGCGGCACCTTCGTCAAGCGGCTGATCGGACTGCCGGGCGACACCGTCCACGAGGACGAGCAGGGGTTCATCTGGATCAACGGGAAGAAGCTGAACGAGCCGTACATCCAGGCGTCCCGGCGCGTCGGCGACACGAACAAGGGCAAGACCTGGCATGTCCCGCAGGGGGACTACTTCTTCATGGGCGACAACCGGGCCGCCTCGTGCGACTCCCGCTACTGGGGTTCGGTGCCGCGGAAGAACCTGATCGGCGAGGTCTTTTTCGTCTACTGGCCGCCGACGCGGATCGGGTTCCGCTGACCCACCGGCTAGCCCCAGGGTAGGACGCCGGGCGCCGCCATTGGCGGCGCGCCTCCGTGCAGCAAGGCTCGGATCGAGGGGATTCGAGCGAACGGAGGACGAGATGGGGATTGCAGAACGCGCGGGTCGGTGGAGCGCCGCCCACTGGAAGACGGCGACGATCGGCTGGCTCGCGGTCGTCGTGGCGGCGGTCGCCGCCGGCTCGCTCGTCGGCACGAAAGGCCTGACCGCCGCGGAGCAGACGCCGGGCGACTCGGCGCGCGCGGAGACGATCCTCGCGCAGGAGGGATTCAAGACGCCGGCTGGGGAGAGCGTCCTCGTCCGCGCCGGCTCGGGCGCCGCCGCGGCGACGCCTGCCTTCCGCGGGACGGTGCGCGACCTGGCTGCGGCGCTGCGCAGGCTGCCGCAGGTGGAGCACGTGCGGACGGGCAGCGTGTCGAAGGACGGGCGCGCGGAGCTCGTGACCTTCGACATCTCGGGCAGCGCGGACACCGCGGACACGCGGGTGCTGCCGGCGCTCGACGCCGTCACCGGGGTCGAGCGCGCCCATCCGGGGTTCACGCTGTCGGAGATGGGCTACGCGAGCGGCAACCACGCCGCGAACGAGGTGATCGGCCAGGACCTCGGACGCGCCGAGCGCCTATCGGTTCCGGTCACCTTCCTCATCCTGCTGCTGGCGTTCGGCGCTTTCGTGGCGGCCGGCATCCCCGTCCTGCTCGCATTCTCGGCCGTGCTCGCGACGCTCGGCCTGGAATCGCTCGTCAGCCATGTCGTGCACGCATCGAACACGACGTCGAGCATCGTCGTCCTGATGGGGATGGCCGTCGGTGTCGACTACTCGCTCTTCTACCTCAAGCGCGAGCGCGAAGAACGCCGTGGCGGGCGGGCGGAACGCGAGGCGCTGCACGTCGCCGCCGCGACGTCTGGCCGCGCCGTACTCGTCTCGGGCCTCACGGTCGTCGTCGCGTGCGCCGGGATGATGCTGTCCGGTTCGAACGACTTCGTCTCGCTCGGACTGGGAGCCATCCTCGTCGTCCTCGTCGCCATGGCCGGTTCGCTCACGGTGCTCCCGGCGCTGCTGGGCCGGCTCGGAGATCGCGTCGACCGGGGCTTCGTCGCCGTCGCCGCCGCAGCCTTGCTCCGGCTCGCGCGGCGCGAGCCGGCTGTGCTCGTCCGCCTCCGCGACCGGCAGACACTGTTGCAGAGGGCGAAGGGCGAGCGCGGCGACTCGCGGTTCTGGAGCCTCGTCCTGCGTCCCGCGCTCCGCTTTCCGCGCACGGTGAGTGTCGCCGCCGCCGCACTGCTCGCCGTCGTGGCTCTGCCGGCGTTCGGCATGCGCACCGCCAATCCGGGAATCGACTCGTTCCCGTCGAGCCTGCCGATCGTGCACGCGTACCACGCGATCCAGCGGGCCTTTCCCGGTACGCCGAGCCCTGCGGAGGTCGTCGTCCGCGCACCGGACGTCACGGCGCCCGCGGTACGCAAGGCCGAGGCGAAGTTCGAACGGCTCGCACTCGCGCGCGGCATCGCGCACGAGCCGATTCACGCGACCACGAACGCAGCGATGACCGTCGTACGCATCGACGTGCCTCTCGCCGGAACCGGTGACGACGCGACCTCCTTCACGGCGCTGCGGACGCTGCGGTCGCAAGTGATCCCGACGACGCTCGGCCGCGTGCCGGGCGTCGAAGCCGCCGTGACCGGCGACACGGCTACGAGCTACGACTTCAGTCACACGTTGACGCGGCGCACGCCGCTGGTGGTCGCGTTCGTGCTTCTCGTTGCGTTTCTCCTGCTGCTCGTGGCGTTCCGCTCGCTCGTCGTCCCGCTGACGGCGATCGTGCTCAACCTGCTCTCTGTGGGCGCGGCGTACGGCGTGCTCGTCTGGATCTTCCAGGAGGGCCACCTGAAGGGCGCCCTCGGCTTCCAGTCGACAGGTTCGATCGTGACGTGGATGCCGCTCTTCCTCTTCACGGTGCTCTTCGGGCTCTCGATGGACTACCACGTGTTCATCGTCAGCCGGATCCGCGAGCTCGTTCGCCGCGGAACGTCGACGCGCGAAGCCGTCGCGCAGGGGATACGCACGACCGCGTCGACGGTGACGAGCGCCGCACTCGTGATGGTGGCAGTCTTCGCGATCTTCGCGACGACGCGAACGATCGTGCTGAAGGAGCTCGGCGTCGGTCTCGCGGTGGCCGTGCTCCTCGACGCGACCGTGATCCGCGGCGTGCTGCTGCCCGCGGTGATGAGCGTGCTCGGCGAGCGCAACTGGTACCTGCCGCGACGGCTCGCCTGGCTGCCCCGGCTCGAGGTCGAGGGACGGCACGCAACCGCCCACGGGCTGGACTAGGGTCGAGCGAGATGCTCATCGTCAAACCGCTCTTCGAGCGTCGTACGTACCGCGAACTGCTCTTCCTCGCCGGTGGGATCCCGCTCGCCGGCCTCTGGCTCGGGCTCCTGCTCGCCGGCTGGATCTCCGCTGGAGTGCTCGCCGTCACGCCGCTGCTCGTCCCCGTCCTGATCGGCTTCCGCGGCCTGACGTGGGCCGGCGCGCGCCTCGAGGCGGCGCTCGCCGGGTCGCTGCTCGGCGTCGAGGTGCAGCCGCCGCCGCTACAGGCCGGGACCGCCGGCTACTGGGGTCGGATTCGCGGCATCCTCGGCGAGGCGGCGTTCTGGCGGCAGCAGGTCTACCTCGTCCTGCGCATGCTGCTCGGCTTCGGCATGGGCATCGGCGCCGTCGTCGCGCCTGTGGCGTCGCTCGGGCTCATCGCCATGCCGGTCACGTATCGCTTCTCGACCACGAACTTCGGCTCGTGGCACGTCGACACGCTTCCGCGGGCGCTCCTGTTCGTGCCGGCCGGCCTCGCGGGGCTCGTCGTGTCAGCGTGGCTGGTGCGCGCGTTCGCCGCGGTGTGGGCGAGGCTCGCCCCGCCGCTTCTGGGCGGGCACGGCACCGGCGTGAGCGAGGCGCCGGACCCGACGTCCGTCCTACGCTCGGCGCTTCCGTACGGCGTCGCGTTCTTTGCAGGCGTCAACGTGCTCACGGTGGTCGTCTGGGCACTGACGAGGCGCGCGTACTTCTGGCCCGAGTGGACGCTGCTGCCGCTCGGACTCGTGCTCGCCGTCCACGCCTGGAGCGTCGTCGTGCTCGTCCGCGTGCGCGCGCGACGCGATCTGGCGATCCACCTGGGCGGATCGTCGGCGCTCTTCGCGTTCTTCGTCGCCGTCTGGGCGGTGACGACGCGCAGCTACTTCTGGCCGGTGTGGCCGCTGCTCGGTCTGGCGATCGTGGCCGGGATCCATGCGGCAGCGGTGTACCGCCCGTGGGCCGACCGGGCGGTGCTGACCGAGCGGATCGGAGTCCTCACCGCGACGCGTGCCGGCGCGGTGGACGCGGCGGAGACGGAGCTGCGGCGGATCGAGCGGGATCTCCACGACGGCGCGCAGGCGCGCCTCGTCGCCCTGGGCATGAGCCTCGGCATGGCCGAGCAGAAGCTCGCCGACGATCCCGAGGGGGCGCGGGAGCTGCTCGCCGAGGCCCGGCTCGGCGCAGGCGAGGCATTGCGGGAGCTGCGCGACCTGGCGCGCGGCATCCACCCGCCGGTGCTCTCGGATCGGGGGCTGGAGGCCGCGCTGGCGGCGCTCGTCACGCGCAGCCCGCTGCCCGTCGGCGTCGCGGTCGACCTCGTAGCACGCCCGCCGGCGTCGGTCGAGACGGCCGCGTACTTCGTCGCCGCCGAGGCGCTGGCGAACGCGATCAAGCACGCGGGCGCATCCCAGATCGGCATCCGGGTCGGGCAGGACGCGATCGCGGTGACGGTCGAGGTCGCAGACGACGGCGTGGGCGGTGCCGACCCGGCCGGCAGCGGCCTCGCGGGCATCCGCCGCCGCGTCGAGGCGCTCGACGGGACGCTGGCCGTGGAGAGCCCGGCGGGTGGGCCGACTATCGTCCGGGCGGTGATGCCGTGCGGGTCGTGATCGCCGAGGATCTCGTGCTGCTCCGCGACGGGCTGACCCGGCTCCTGCGCGACAACGGCATCGACGTCGTCGCCGCGGTCGAGGACGGCGACGCGCTCGTCCATGCGGTGATGCTCGAGCGGCCCGACCTCGCCGTCGTCGACGTCCGGCTGCCGCCGACGTTCCAGGACGAGGGGCTGCGCGCGGCGCTCGAGGCGCGCCGCCACGTGCCCGAGACGGCGATCCTCATCCTCTCGCAGTACGTCGAGCAGACGTACGCCCGCGAGCTGCTGGCGGACGGGCGGGGCGGCACCGGCTATCTGCTCAAGGACCGCGTGATCGACATCCCGCAGTTCCTCGACGCTGTGCGCCGCGTTGCCGAGGGCGGGACGGCCCTCGACCCAGAGGTCGTCGCCCAGCTCTTCGCCGGCCGCCGCTTCGCCGAGCCGCTCGACCGGCTCACCTCGCGCGAGCGGGAGGTTCTGGCTCTCATGGCCGAGGGCCGCTCGAACGCCGGCATCGCCGAGGCGCTCGTTCTCACCGTCGGTGCGGTCGAAAAGCACACGGCGAGCATCCTCGCCAAGCTCCGGCTCGGCCCTTCGGAGAGCGACCATCGCCGCGTCCTGGCGGTGCTGGCGTACCTACAGGGCCGCGAGTAGCCGGGTTCGGCCGGATCCATTTCCGCTACGATTCCGCGTCGGCCTCCGGCCGGTTTTCTCATGAGCAACATCATCGAGTCGATCGAGCGCGCCCAGATGCGCAAGGTGCCCCGCTTCAAGGCCGGGGACACCGTCCGCGTCCATTTCCAGGTGATCGAGGGCAGCCGCCGCCGCGTCCAGGTGTACGAGGGGATCGTGATCAAGCGGCAGGGATCCGGCGCCCGCGAGACCTTCACGGTGCGCAAGCAGTCGTTCGGGGTCGGGGTCGAGCGGACGTTCCCGCTCCACTCGCCGAAGATCGAGAAGATCGACGTGGTCGCGGTCGGCGACGTCAACCGCGCGAAGCTCTACTACCTGCGCGGCCGCGTCGGCAAGAAGGCCCGCGTACGCGAGAAGCGCTACGGCAGCGGGCCGGTGGTGCAGGAGGCGCCCGCCGACCTGCCCGAGGCGGTCGAGGAGCCGGAGGCCGTCGAGGAGCCCGAGGCCGAGGCGGCCGACGAGCCGGTGGCCGAAGAGGCCGAGCCCGTCCCGGCCGAGTAACAGCTCTCCGGAGCCTTCCTCGCGACGATGGGCGCCCGCTGGGGCGCGCGCTATTGTCGGACGCTGTGAAGCGGACCGGGCAGCGGCTCCTCCAGTTCGACCGGAAGCTCGGGGCACGGTTCGTCGCAGGCACGGACGAGGCCGGTCGCGGCTCGCTCGCCGGGCCGCTCGTCGTCGCCGGCGTCCTGCTCGACTACGGGGCCCTCAAGGAGCACCGGGTCCGCCCGCTCACGTATCTGAACGACTCGAAGCAGTGCTCGGAGCAGCGGCGCGAGGAGCTCTTCCACGCGGTGCTCGGCTGCGCCGACCGGGTCGCGGTGCGCGTCATCCCGGCGAACGAGATCGACCGCAACGGGCTGCACCGCTCGAACCTCGCCGGGCTGCGCGCGATGCTCGAGGCGCTGTCGCCGCCGGCGGAGGCGTGCCTCGTCGACGGGTTCCGGCTCGGGCCGCTTGCGCCTGCGCACTCGGCGATCGTCGATGGCGACACGAAGAGCGCCGCGATCGCCGCGGCGTCGATCGTCGCGAAGGTGACGCGCGACCGGCTGATGCGGCGCCTCGACGCGCTCTATCCCGCGTACGGGTTCGCGCAGCACGTCGGCTACATCACACCGGGCCATTCCGCGGTCGTGCGCGAGCGCGGCCCGTCGGCGGTGCACCGGCTCAGCTTCCAGGCGCTTTGCTACCGGGAAGAGACCGCTGCGTAGCGGCGGCGCGGCCGAGCGTCGCGCGCTCTGGTGGTACCGGCTGCGCGGCTGGAAGATCCTCGGCGCGAACGTCTGGGCCGGCGGCAACGAGCTCGACCTGATCGCACGCCGGGGCCGCGAGCTGCGCTTCGTCGAGGTGAAGGCGAAGAGCGGCGCCGGCTACGGCGACCCGCTCGAGATGGTGACCGCGGAGAAGCAGCGCCGTGTGCGCAGGGCCGCAGCGGCGTGGCTGGCGGAGCATCCGCAACTCAACGGGCTGCGCGTCGGTTTCGACGTCGTCGCCGTTCGAAACGGAGCACTCGAACGCGTCTCCGACGCGTTCGAGTAAGGCAGCGACCAGGTCGCGACGACGTCGCGACCTGGTCGCAGTCGTAAATCCTTCGCCCCTAGACCAACGCCTCGGCCGCAGCCTCGAGCAGCGCCGCCAGCCGCTCGAGCTCGAGCACCGCGTCGCCGTCGAGCTCGTCGGCGCCGTCGATGCGCACCGTCGTCCGCTCGAGCTCGGCGAGCAGCGCGTCGAGCGCCGCGACGGGATCCACCTGGCCGGAGATCGTCGCCGCCGCCGGCACGGCCTCGGCGAGAACGCGCGCCGGCGGCTCGCCGCGGCGGCTGCGCAGGAGCAGGAAGGCGATCGCCACGAGGGCCGGGACGAAGAGGATCGCGTAGAGCATCGCGGCCACTCTAGGATCCGGGCATGACGGAGGCTCGGCTGGTCGAGGACGAACACGGCGCGCTGCGGCCGGCGGGCGACGGCTGGTTCGTCGTCAACGCGCAGCGGGCGGCCTGGAGCGCCGGCGACTTCGGCAAGGGGTGCGTCTTCGAGTCCCCGGAGGTCCGCTTCCCGCAGCTCGGGATCAACCTCAACGTCCTCGAGCCGGGGCAGCCGATGTGCCTGTATCACCGCGAGAACGCGCAGGAGGACTTCCTCGTCCTTGCCGGCGAGTGCCTGCTGCTCGTCGAGGGCGAGGAGCGTCCGCTGCGGCAGTGGGATTTCGTCCACTGCCCGGCCGGTGTCGACCACGTCTTCGTCGGCGGCGGAACGGGGCCGTCGCTCGTGCTCGCCGTCGGCGCGCGCCTCGAGCCGGAGGAGATCGTCTATCCCGTCGAGCCCGTGGCGCAGAAGTACGGCGCGAGCGTCGACGTCGAGACGCCGGATCCCGACGTCGCCTACGCGAGCTACTCAGGAGGCCGTGTGCACTTCGAGGAAGGCTGGCTGCGCGGATGAGCGAGGCGCGGCTCGTCGCCGCCGAGACCGGCGGCCTGATGCCCGGGAGCGAAGGCTGGTTCGTGCTCGACGCGAAGGAGGCGCGCTGGCTCGACGGCGACCTCGGCGCCTACTGCCCAGGAGGACTTCCTCGTGCTCGCGGGCGAGTGCGTGCTGATCGTCGAGGGCGGGGAGCGGCCGCTGCGCCGGCCGAGGCGTACAAGGGGCTCGAGTACGCCTGGGGCTCGTACCAGGAGGGCTGGCTGCCCGGCTAGGACCCCGGCGCAGCGCTGCGACGTATCGCAGGCATGGCGCTCCTCGCCCTGCTGCTCGCGCTCGGCGGCAACCCGTGGGGTCTTCGCTGCCCCGCGATGCCGGCCGAGCAGCCGGTTCCGGCGGTGCTGCAGCCGGCGGCGCGCGCGTTCTGGCCGTGGGACAGGCGGGATGCGGTGCTCGCGATCCGCTCCGGGCCGGTCTGGCTGCTCGCGTTCTCGACGCACACGACCATCTCTCGCGACGGCGACGGCACCGACGGACAGGGCTATTACCTCCACCGCGCGCTCGTTGCCGTCGCGCCCTCGTACCCTCGCGCGGTGACGCTGACGGGCGGGCGGCTCGGCAAGCCGGTCGTGCGCGGGGAGCTCGGCTTCGAGGTCGGTGCGCCCGCTTGCACCGTCTCCAACCCGGTCGTCTCGTGCGGCACGCCGTCTCTCCGCTGGACCCGTGCGCTTCACGTCCCGGCCGGCGCGCGCTGGCGCCTCGTCCGCACCATGCTGCGGATCGGGCGCACCGGCTGCTTCCGGCTCACGGCCGCCGGGGCGCGGCTGAACGTCGCGCTGCCCCTGGCGGTGCCCGGCCCGGACTGGGGGACGTCCGGCTGGTAACGAGGACCGCGGAGGCCACCGTCGAAAGCCGGAAGCCGTGGCCGTTACGCAGGACGAGCTGTACGCGACGCTGGACCTCGAGCTCTCGTGGTCCGAGAGCGCGCTCCCCGAGCACGTGCGGACGAAGCACGTGCACCGGCTGCACCCGTACCACGGCAAGTTCATCCCGCAGCTCGTCGAGGTGCTGCTCGACCGCTATCTCCCCGTGGGCGGGCACGTGCTCGATCCGTTCGCCGGCTCGGGGACGACGCTCGTGCAGGCGCTCGAGTCCGGTCTGGACGCGACCGGAGCCGAGCTCGCCGCGTTCAACTGCCTGCTGATGCGCGTGAAGACGGCACGCTACGACCTCGACGCGCTCGGCGCCGAGCTGCGCGACGCGTGCGCGCGCGTCGACTCCTTCTCGTCCAGGCGCCGCGCGGCGAGTCCGTACGTCCGCGCCTGGTATGCGCCGCGCGCCGCCGCCGAGCTGTTCGGGTTCCGCGACCTCGTCGACGACTACGAGCACGCGGACGTGCTGCGCGTGATCCTCTCGCGGGCCGCGCGCTCCGCGCGCCGCGCCGCCCACTTCGACCTCGAGGCACCGGGTGAGCCGCAGATGGGCGAGTACTGGTGCCACAAGCACCGTCGCACCTGTCGCCCGGTGGAATCAGCGGTCGGCTTCCTCCGCCGGTACACGCTCGACACGCTCGCGCGCATCGAGGCGTTCGCGGAGCTCCGCGACGACGGCCGGGAGGCGCACGTGCTCCACGGCGACGCGCGCACGGTCGAGTACACCGGGACGTTCGACGGCGTTCTCACCTCGCCTCCGTACCCCGGGCTGATCGACTACCACGAGCAGCACCGCTACGCATACGAGCTGCTCGGCCTCGACGACCGGCGCGAGCTCGAGCTCGGAGCCGCAGAGGCGGGAACGTCACGGGCGGCGATCGACGCGTACCGGGACGGGGTCGCGCGCTCGCTCGCGAACGCCGCGTCGGCGCTCGCAGAGAACGCGCCGGTGCTCGTCGTCGTCAACGACCGCCGCGACCTCTATCCGGAGATCCTCGACCGCGCCGGCCTGAGGCTCGAGGCGCGGCTGCGCCGGCACGTGAACCGCCGCACCGGCCGCCGCGCCGGAGAGTACTTCGAGGACGTGCTGGTCGCGCGCGCCCCCTAGGACTTTCGCGGGATCTGTCGTAGGCTCGCGCGCACACAACGATCGCCTCCTGCGGTGGCGATCGCAATCACGACCAGGGGGAGGAACATGCGCGGACGCATGCGTCGCGCCGTAGGCGGTCGTCTCGTACGTCTCGGTGTCCTGTCGGTGGCGCTGCTCGCAGTCGCTGGAGGGATCGCCTATGCGACCATCCCGGCCGGCAACCACGTCTACACGGCCTGCTACCAGCGGATAACGGGGACGATGCGCCTGATCGACCCTTCGCTGCCGGGTCATGACCTACGCAGCCACTGCAGCTTCTTCGAACAGGAGATCTCCTGGAACCAGCAGGGAGTCCAGGGCCAGACGGGTCCGACGGGGGCCACCGGCGCGACCGGGCCGCAAGGCGCCGCGGGGGAGGCTGGGCCGGGCGGGCCGACGGGAGCCGAGGGCCCGCAGGGGCCGACGGGAGCCCAGGGCCCGCAGGGGCCGACGGGAGCTGAGGGGCCGCAGGGGCCGACGGGAGCCCAGGGCCTGCAGGGGCCGAAGGGCGACACGGGCGCGATGGGGCCTGCCGGCCAGGGCGCCGGCGAGAAGATCATCAGCGGCGGAACGTACGGCGTCCCGAACGCCGACAACACCGTGCCGACGTACGGGGGCACGGGCGGCTTCACGATCACCTGGAACTCGCCAGGGAACTACACGATCACGATGCCGCCGGGCACGTGGGCGTGCTACCCGATGGTGTCGTTCCAGGCGTACTTCCGCTCCGTCACACCGACGATCCAGTACGGGGCCCCCGACGGCACCGTCTTCACGGTCGACTGGGGCGGACAGGACACGACGTTCAACTTCATCTTCATCCAGCCCTGCTAGCCGGCTAGCAGTCGCTTCGACGTTGGGGCCGCCGCCGGGTGCGACATGATTGCGCCCGGTGGCGACTCCCGTTCCCGATCGCGCCGCGGCCGCGGCACTCGGCGCAGCCCTGCGCCGGCTCGGCTACCTCGAGCAGAGGATCGAGGACCTGCTCGGCGAGGACGCCTTCGCCGGCGGGCGCGAGGACGTGCTCGTCGCCGAGCGGCGGCTGCCGAAGTCCAAGCTGGCGACGGCGGCGCGGCTCCTGTTCCTCCAGCTGCCCGTGCCCGAGGCGGAGGTGGCCGAGGCGCTCGGCCCCAAGGCGCTCGAGGCGCTCGTGGCGACCGGGCTCGCCGAGCTGCACGGCGACGTCGTACCGCAGGCGCGGATCATGCCGGTCGACGACGTGCTGCTCGCCTCGGACGGGTTCACGCGGGACGCGGACGACCCGCCCGACTACGTCGCGAGCTACACGCCGACGGCGCGGACGTGCGACGTGCTGACGCCGCGCAAGCGCGGGAGGCGCGCGCTCGACGTCGGAACGGGCAGCGGCATCCACGCGCTCCTCGCCGCGCGCCACCACCGGCACGTCGTCGCCGTCGACGTCAACCCGCGCGCGCTCGCCTACACGGCGCTCAACGCCGCGCTCAACGGCCTCGACAACGTCGAGTGCAGGGACGGCAGCTTCTTCGAACCGGCTGGAGACGAGACCTACGACCTGATCACGTGCAACGCGCCGTTCGTCGTGTCGCCGGAGCACCGCTGGATCTACCGGGACAGCCTCTTTCGCGGCGACGACCTCACCGCCTACCTCGTCGAGGCCGCAGGCGAGCATCTCGCGCCGGGCGGCTACGCGACGCTGCTCGGGAGCTGGCTCGTCAAGGCCGGCGGCGACTCGGAGGTGCGCCCGTACGAGTGGGTCGAGGAGACCGGCTGCGACGGCTGGGTGCTCGCATCTCCGGAGATCGACCCGCTTGGGCACGCGGCGTCGTGGAACGCGGAGTTCTTCGAGGACACCGCCGCGTACAACGCGGTGCTCGACGAGTGGACCGCCTATCTCGCGAAGTTCGGTGCGCGCGGCGTCGCCGAAGGCGCGATCCTCCTGCATAAGCGCGGCGCGAAGCGTCCGACGATCCGCGTCGACGAGATCGACGAGGAGTCGCTCGAGCCGGCCGGCAGGCAGATCCGCCTGGCGTTCGCGAACCGCGCGCGCCTCGCCGGGACGAAGAATCGCGACCTGCTCGGAGCGCGCCTCGCGCGGGCCATGCCGCTGGGCTTCGAGCGCACGCTCGGCAAGCGGCTCGGCGAGCTGGCGCTCGAAGGCGGAACCGGCTCGATGCTGCACGCGACGGCGGCGGCGGCGAGCCTCGTCGAACGGCTCGACGGAAAGACGACGCTGCGCAGGCTCGGCGCCGACGGTGCCGCCGTCGCGCTCTGCCGCGAGCTGCTCGAGCTCGGCGCGCTTCGCTTCTCGTAGCGGCAGGAGTACGCTTCACCGGATCCGGGGGAGGAGGCGCCGTGAGCGGTAAGACGAGCTTGCTTGCAGGCCTGGTGACGCGGATCGTCCTCGTGCTCGGCCTCGCGTACGTCTCGCTCTGGTGGTCGTACCAGCACTTCTACGGCGTCTTCGCGATCTCTCCTGACGACGTCGGGCTCGCCCCCGGCGGCGGGGGTCTGGGCGATGTGTTCGGGTCGGTGCTGCGTCTGGGGCTCTGGCTCTCGGTCGCTCTGCTCGCGCTCGGTCTGCTCCCGGTCTTCTGTGTCGGCGCGGCCCTCTACGCACTCGAGCACCCGGGGTTCCCCGTCGGCTCGACGGCTCCAGGGCGAGCGGCGGAAGGCCACGACGACGACGCGAACACCGGCGGCCTGCTGCTGACCCTCGCCAAGCGATCGTCCGCGGCGCTCCTCGCGCTGGGCGTGCTGGCCGGCATCTTCGCGGCCAACGCGACCTTGATGGGTGCCGCCTACGCAGGAGTGGTGGTCGCCATCGTCGTCCTCGTCGCGTACGGCTGCTGGCACTTCGCGCGCTCGCATCCGGTCGTGCTTCCACAGGCGAGCAGATGGACGAAGAAGCAGAAGACCCCGTCGTTCCTCGTGCACTGGTGGAGCGCGCGCCAGAGATGGCTGCTCCGAATCAGCGATCTCTTCCTCGTGCTCGCCGTGATCGGAGTGCTCTTCGTCGATCTTCCCGGCGACGCCCACGACGTGGCGACGACGCTCCTGAAGGACGCGGGTACCGGGCATGAATGCAAGGTTCCCAGCGTCGGAGCCCCGGTCGGGCGATTCCGGCTCGACCTGCTCAACGTTCGCGGCATCCCGGCGAAGTTCGCGGTCACGACGTTGCCGCACGGTCTCCCCAGCCGGCGTCCCTTCGACGGCATCTACCTGGGCAGCGCCAACGGCTGGATCGTCATCTACCAGAAGATCACCGACTCGAAGGGCAGCGTGCTGCGGATCCCGACCTCCAGCGGCACCTCGATCATCGTCGACGCCGGGCTCCCGAACTGCGAGGGCGTGCACTAGCGAGTACGCGACGGAGTTGCGAGCCGCGCGTACGCATTCGACACGTAGCGTCGCAGCGTGCTTGCACGCGCGGTCACGCATGCGCTCGTCGGGCTCGAGCCGCGGCGGGTCGAGGTCGAGGCGCGCGTACACGGCCAGATGCCGGGCTTCGCGATCGTCGGCCTGCCGGACAAGGCGTGCCAGGAGGCGCGCACGCGCGTCCGCAGCGGGATCGCCTCCGCGGAGCTGCAGTGGCCGCGCGGGCACGTCACCGTCAACCTTGCGCCGGCGGGCCTGCGCAAGGAGGGTTCGGGCTACGACCTGCCGATCGCGCTCGCGGTGCTCGCCGCGTCGCAGCAGGTGCCGCGCGAGCAGCTCGAGCGGCACGCGTCGGTGGGCGAGCTCGCGCTCGACGGACGGCTGCGCCGCGTCGGCGGCGTGCTCGGCGTCGCGGAGGGCGCGCGCCGGCTCGGTCTCGCCCGGCTGCTCTGCCCGCCCGAGTCGGCGGCCGAGGCCGCGCTCGCGGGCGTCGAGCCCGTGCCGGTGCGCCACCTCGCCGACGCCGTCGCCTACCTGCGCGGCGAGCTCGAGCCCGACCCCGTGCTGCCGCTGCAGTACGCGCCGCGCCGCCGGGGCCGGATCTCGCCGACGTGCGCGGCCAGGAACGCGCCCGCCGCGCCTTGGAGCTCGCCGCGGCAGGTGGTCACAACCTCCTGCTCGGCGGGCCGCCCGGCACGGGCAAGACGATGCTCGCGCGGCGCCTGCCCGGCGTCCTGCCGCCGCTCGCCGCGGAGGACGCGCTCGAGGTGACGCGCATCCACTCAGTCGCAGGGCTGCTGCCGCTCGAGTACCCGCTGATCGAGACGCCTCCCTTCCGGGCACCGCACCACAGCGCTTCAACGGCGGCGATCGTCGGCGGCGGCCCCGGGTTGCGCCCGGGCGAGGCGAGCCTCGCGCACCACGGCGTGCTCCTTCTCGACGAGCTGGCGGAGTTCGCTCGACCGTCGCTCGAGGCGCTGCGACAGCCGCTCGAGGACGGCTTCGTCTCGATCGCACGGGCCGCGGGACGCGTCGTCTTCCCGGCCCGCTTCCAGCTCGTCGGGACGATGAACCTCTGCCCGTGCGGCGCGCGCGGCGATCCCGCGGTCGAGTGCACGTGCTCTGCGCAACGGCTCGCGGGCTACCGCGCCAAGCTTTCGCGCGCGCTGCTCGACCGCTTCGACCTCGTCGTCGCCGTTCCACGGCCGCGTGCGATCGAGCTCGCGGCGGGCCCGTGCGAAGCCTCCGCGGACGTCGCCGAGCGCGTCGCCTCGGCGCGTGCGCTGCTCGCCGTCGCGCCGCTGCCGCGGACGGCGGAGGCCGAGGCGCTGCTCTCACGCGCTGTCGAACGGCTGCCGCTGTCGGGGCGCGGCCGTGCCCGCGTCGCGCGGGTGGCGCGGACGATCGCCGCCCTCAGCGGCTCCGAGAACGTGCACGCCGAGCATCTCGCCGAGGCGCTCGCCTACCGCTCGCCGCAGGAGCTCGGCACGTGAACGACCTCGCCCTGGCGGTGTTCGCGTCGGAGACCGGCACGCATCTCGTGCGGCCGCCGTTCGGCGCGCGCTGGACCGCGCACCTGCGCGCCTTCGATGCGGGGGCGTACGAGCAGCGGCTCGGCGCGCGCAGCCTCCGCTTCCTCGCGCGCTCGGCGCCGGACTTCCCGCCGCTGCTGCGCGCGATCCACGATCCGCCGCCCGGGCTGTTCCTGCGCGGTGCGACGGCGGTCGAGACGCTCTCGCGGCCGGCGGTCGGGATCGTCGGCGCGCGTGCGTGCTCGGGGTACGGCGCCTCGGTCGCACGGACGCTCGCGCGCGAGCTCGCAGCGGCGGGACTCGTGGTCGTCAGCGGCCTCGCACGCGGCGTCGACGCCGAGGCGCACCGGGGCGCGCTCGAGGCGGGCGGGATCACGGTGGCGGTGCTCGGCTGCGGCGTCGACCGCGACTACCCGGCCGCGCACGCCGAGCTCGCGCGGCGCATTGCCGACTGCGGTCTCGTCGTCTCCGAGTACGCCCCGGGCGTCGAGCCGGCACCCTGGCGCTTCCCTGCGCGCAACAGGATCATCGCCGGTCTATGCGCGGCGGTCGCGGTGGTCGAGGCGCGCGAGCGCAGCGGCGCGCTCATCACCGCCGACCTCGCGCTCGAAGAGGGGAGAGAGGTGTTCGCCGTGCCCGGCGAGATCACGTCGGCGCTGTCGGCCGGGACGAACGACCTGCTGAAGCTCGGCGCGTCACCGCTGACGCGCGCAGCGGACGTGCTCTCCTGCTTCGGTCTCGAGGCCGAGCGGACGGCCGCCAGGGTCGAGGGAACGGCGGGACGGCTTCTCGAGCTGCTCCGCGAGGCCGGCGCGGCGGGCGCCGACGAGCTCGCCCGGCGCGCCGGCCTCGACGCCGGAGAGACGGCACGCGCCCTCGTCGAGCTCGAGCTGGCCGGGCTCGCGGCAGCCGGCGACGGCGTCTACCGGGTTACGGGGTGAGCGTGCCGAAGACCTTGACCGTGAAGCTGCCGTCGTCGTGGCTGTAGGTGCCCGTCATCTTCAGGGTCCCCTTTGCGTTGGCGAGCTTGCCGGTTGTCGTCAGCACGGTGAGGTGGGCGACGATGGCGAAGTTGTGCCCGCCTTCGTCCCCGCAGCCGCTCGAGCCGGTGACGACCTTGAAGGCGACCGTGCCGGCAGTGCCGGTGATCGTGCCGGTGCCGCCGAAGGGGACGCAGGGCTGCTTGCTCGTGTCGGCAGTGCCCTGGCCTGCGATCGAGCCGGCGCCGATGAGGGTGCCGCTACCCGTGCCCTTGGCCGAGATCGTGGCGGTGGTGCCGCTGATCTGGGTCGAGGCCTTTCCGGCGTACGTGCCGGTGAAGGCGATCGACTTCGAGGTCGAGGCCTTGGTGGGTGCACCTGCGGCGACGGTGAGCACGCCTTTCATCCCGGCGGCGGCGTGGCCGGGCACGGTGCAGCGGTAGGGGTACCTGCCCTTCTGCAGCGTGACCGTGAGCGTGCCCCTCTTGCCGGGCTTGACGAGGGCGCTCTTGCGTCCGGCGATCATGAGATCGTGCGCGAGCTTGCCCTTGTTCACGAGCCGGAAGGTGACCTTGCCTGCCTGCACCTTCGTGGTCGAGAAGGCGAACTTGAACTCGGTCATGGTGACGGTGATGGACTGGGTCTTGCCGTGGCCGGCGGCGACGGCCGTCGGAGCGCCGCCGGCGAGGGCGACCGTTGCCGCGGCGGCAAGGACGAAGAGGCTGATTCGGGTCATGCTGCCCCTCTTGTTTGCAGGGACTGTTGCTCTGTCGCAACGAATCGTACCACGATGCATTCGCATCCCGTGTTGCTATGCGTTGAGTCTAGTGCCGCGTCTCCCGCAGCGCCTTCGGCCAGATCCCCTGCTTGCCCGGGCGCGAGGATGCCGTTCGGGTCGAGCGCGTCCTTGATCGTCTCGGCGAAGCGCAGGTAGGCGTGGTCGTTGAAGTCGTACTGCGCCATGTGCGAGGTCCATGAAGTCGAGGTGCGCGCGGTACTCGCCGTAGCCGAGCTTCGCCGCCTCGGGCACGAGCCGCTTGCTCGACGTCGTACGCGGCGCGCGTCTGCTGCTCGTTCTTCGTGTCGAAGATGATCAGCGTGATGTGGACGAAGCTGCGCGCGTTGATCGGCAGGATCAGCGCGGCCATGTAGTCGAGGCCGGCGTCCTCGATCATCCCGCGCAGCAGATCGCGCAGCGCGTGCGCGTCGGCCCCGTCAAGCGGCGCGACCGGGCGAGAAGCCGATGTGCCCGCCCTCCTCGCCGCCGTACCACGCGGTCTGCGCGTTCATGGCGAGGTTCGGCACGCCGCCCTGGACGAGCTCGATCGGGTTCTCGAGCTTCGGGATGTCCGCGGGCGCGCACTTCGTTCCCCACACCTCGGCGCCGGGGATCCGCTCGAACGCCTCCTTGATCTTCGCGAAGCGATGGTCGACGACGGCTCGTCGCCGTAAAGCGCGAAGCGCATCATCCAGCGTCCGATCTCGAGCTCGCGCGCCATCCGGTCGATCGCCCTCGTCCGGGATCGGGCCCTCGCCCATATGCCACCGGTCGCGCGCGAGAACACCGAGCCGAGCAGGGAGCGCGTTGATGATCTGCGGCACCATGCGGATCGTCCCGTCGAGCATCAGCTTGCGCAGCGTGTCGACGACCGGGCCGAGGTCGTCGTCCTTCCACACGCGCAGCCAGAGCGGCATGTAGACCTCGGGGTACGGCATCAGCCAGACGCCCATCTTCGTGACGATCCCGAAGTTCGACTGCATGAACAGCTGGTCGGGCGTCGGGCCGAGGCCGCGCTTGTAGACGTTCCACGCGCGGTTGCCGGACATCGCGCCCATGCCCGTGCGGAGCAGGTCGCCGTCGGGGAGCACGACCTCCATGCCGCACTGCATTCCTCCGTCGATGCCGTAGGGCAGGTACGTGAGGCCGTGGTCGAGCGTGTTACCGATCACGCTGCCCCAGCCGACGTCGGCGATCGAGAGCATCAGCTTGTGCCCGCCGGCCTGGATCGCGTCGTAGAGGTCGAACCAGCGGACGCCCGGCTCGACGACCGCGTACGCGCTCTCCTCGTTGATCTCGAGCACGCGGTTCATGTTGCGCAGGCTCACGATCACCGAGCCCTTCAGCCGCGGAGCAGGCCCGCCGTAGCCGTTGTTGCGCCCGGCCGAGTGCGGCCACAGCGGCACCTTGAAGCGGTTGGCGATGCGGACGATCTCCTGGACCTGCTCGACCTCGGTCGGCATCACCACGGCCGACGCCGTGTAGTCGTCCCAGGTCGGATACGTGAACGGGTCGCGGAACGTGCGCAGGTCATCCTCGGAGGTGAGCACCGCGTCGGCGCCCACGGCGCCGGCGAACGCGTCGAGCGCGCGGTCGAGATCGTCGTCCGACAGGCCCGGCGGCAGCGGCCTCGCCCACTCGCGTGCTCCAACCTCTGTCACCGCGCCACCTCCGTCGAGAGTCGTTGCCGGGAAGGCTGGAGTCTGAGGCCCGCCCCGCCGCGGTGTCAACGCCGGCGGCGTAGCATCACCGTGCAGTGCACCCGTACTGGCTCGAGGACGAGATCCCGGCCCGCCCGACGCCGAAGCACGACGGCCGCGTCGACGTCGCGATCGTCGGCGCAGGGATCACCGGCTGCGCGGCGGCGCTGAAGCTCGCCGAGGCGGGGCGGACCGTCCGCGTCTACGACGAGCGCGCCGTCGCCGAGGGCGCGAGCGGCCGCAACGGCGGCTTCGCTCTCCCCGGTGGGGCGACCCGCTACGACATCGCGCGCGAGACGTACGGGCGCGAGCAGGCGCGAGACCTGTGGCGCTGGACGGAGACGGAAGCCGCCCGGCTCGCCGAGCTGGCGGGGGACGCGCTGCACGAGGTCGGCAGCTACCGCCTCGCCGCCGACGAGGAGGAGCGGGAGCAGATCCACGCCGAGTACGAGGCGTTGCGCGAGGACGGCTTCGAGGTCGACTGGCTCGACGACCTCCCGGGCGTGCTCGCCGGCCGCTTCCACGGCGTGATCGCGCACGCGCGTGGAGGCTCGCTGCAGCCTGCGCGCTTCGTGCGCAGGCTGGCGGCGCGTGCAGCCGAGGCGGGCGCCGAGCTCCGCGAGCACGAGCGTGTCGGCGATGTCGGCGTGCTCGACGCGGACCAGGTGGTCGTCGCCACGGACGGCTACGGGCACGGCCTCGTGCGCGAGCTCGCCGAGGCGATCTGGCCGACCCGCGGCCAGGTGATCGTGACCGAACCGCTCGACCGCGTCCTCTTCGACCGGCCGCACTACGCGCGCCAGGGCTTCGATTACTGGCAGCAGCTCCCGGACGGCCGCGTGCTGCTCGGCGGCTTCCGTGACGTCTCGATCCTCGACGAGCTGACCGACGTCGAGGTGACGACGCCCGCGATCCAGGGTCCGCTCGAGCTGTTCCTCGGCGAGCTGATCGGCGAGCTGCCGAGCATCTCGCATCGCTGGGCCGGCATCTTCGGGCTCACGCAGGACATGCTCCCGCTCGTCGGTCGCGTGCCGGGCCGCGACGGCCTCTGGATAGCCGGCGGCTATTCGGGTCACGGCAACGTGCTCGGCTTCGCGTGCGGCCGGCTCGTCGCCGGCGCGATCCTCGGCGAGACCTCGCCCCGGCTCGAGCTGTTCGACCCCGGCCGCTTCGTCTAGGAGGTTCGCACCTCGACGAACTACACCGCGACCGGGACCTGCCGCCGGGCGGGTCTCGAAAGCAGCGCGTCGATCGCTTCGCTTCCGGCCTGGAGCGCGCTTGCCATCCGCCCGTCCGGGCCGATCAGGACGGCGCTCGGAACAGCGTGGACCGCATAGGCGGCAGCGAGCTCGTGCTGCTCCTGGACCAGGACGTGCGCGGCGGCGCCGCGCAGGCGCTCGAGCCGTCCGTCGCCTCCTGCGCGCGTTACGAGCACGATCTCGAGCTCGCCTGCCCGCTCGTCGCGCAGCTGGGCGAGGCGGGCCGGAAGCGAGTCGCACGCCGGACAGCCCGGGTCGGTGAACACGAGCGCGACCGGACGCCCCGGCTCGAGCAGCTCGTCGAGCGAGCGCCGCTCGCCGTCGAGGTCGGGGAGCGTGAACTGCGGCGCGAGCTCCGCTCCTGCGCCTTCGAGCGCGCGCACACGCTCGAGCAGGCGGCCGTTCTGCCGGAACAGCTGCATGCTGAACCACGCTTGCGCTGCGAACAGCGCCGCGACGACAGTGCCGGCGGCGAGCGGAGCAGCCGGCGCGCCGATCTCTCGACCCGGCCCGAGGAGAGCGATCCCGAGTGCGATCCCGCCGAGCACTGCGTTGCGGACGAGCGTCCGCCACCCGACCGGTCGTGCGTGGACGGCGCCGAAGCAGTTGCAGCCGGGCCGTTCGCCGCGCCGGACGACGCGGGCAACCGCGGCGGCGAACACCAGCAGCAGCGCGAGGCCCCCAAACGCTCCCAGCCGGGCTGTGGCCGCCGGCACGAGCAGCGCCGCGACCGCGAGCTCCGCGGCGGCAAGCGCGACGGCGCCGGGCGCGGCTACGCGCGAGGGCACGCCGAACTCGAGGAGCGACGCTCGCGTACGACCGCGGTCGGCGAGCTTCGCAGCCGCTGCGAGCGCGAACAACCCGGCGAGGCAGAGGCGGGCTACGAGGATGCTCGTCTCCATCTCCGTCACCTCGCCTGCGCGCAGATCGCTGCCACGGTGAACGACTCGAGCGCCTTCGTTCCCGTGTACCGCACGGTTCCGCTCCAGCCGACCGCACTCCCGCCCTCACCGCTCGCGGCCTGCTGCGCCGTGTCGCCGTTGTTGAGGACGAAGGTCGACGACGCGACGGACTCGTAGAGGGGATCCGGCGTGTCGACGGCGCCCCCTGTCGCGAGATACCCCGAGGGGCAGGTGGCGGTCGCCGTCGCCGTCCCGCCTGCCGCAACGTTCGGGTGCGCGACGACGGTCACCGTGCTCGGAAACGCCGGATCGCCCCTGTCCCCCTTCGGGCCCGCCGGGCCCGAAGGGCCGCTCTTGAGCGGGAGCACGGACGCCGGGAACTTGCCGTCCGGGCCGAGCGGCAGCAGCCGGCCCGCCAGCGGCGTCGCCGAGGCGCGCAGGCCGCCAACCCGTGCGGCGTTGTCGGCGAAGAGCGCATGGCGGATGACGCCGGCGACCGCGCCTACGGCGGGTGCCGATCCGAGGGCCGCGACGAAAAGCGCCGTGACGGAAAGCACGAGAGGAAGCCGCGAGCTCACGATTAGCAGTGGAACGTCGCGTTGAGTTGATCGCCCGTGATCGTCTTGGCGCTCACGGTCCCTGCGAGCGGTTCGCCTTCAAGGTCGCGGTTGCGCCGTCGATGACGATGTAGGGCACGTTGTGGTAGTTCACCGTGAGCTCGATCCCGCTCTTGTACGTGCCGTCTCTTCCCGCCGGAGAAGTGCTCATCCCCGGCACCTGGCCGACGTCGAGACCGAAGTAGTTCGGCTTCGGCTTCGTCGTCCGCCCGAGGTAGAGCGTGCCGATGTTGACGGTGAGGTACTTCGAGGTCGCGACGCACTGTCCCTGACTGAGCGTGATCGTCTTGCCGGCCACCTTGACGACCACCCTGGCGCTGCCGCAGAAGACGCGCTTCTTCAGGCCGCCGCCGGCGCTGGTCACGCCTGCCGTGCACGCGTTCGCACGCGCCCCTATGTCGTGCGCGAGCGCGCCGTTCGCGGTGAGCGCTGCTGCGAGGCAGACCCCGGCGGCGGCGATGAGCTTGCGGATCACTTCGATCTCCTTTGTTCGACGGGCCAACGCTTCACTGCTCGTCCTCCGTGCGCGTGACGGGCACGAAGATCACGCCGACCTGCGTGTCGGTGATCTCGCCGGTCTCGCTGAGGAGGAAGTTGGAGGTAATTCGTCCTTCCGCCCGCGCAAACTGGCCCTCGCCGCCCACGACCTCGCGTACGCAGCTGCCGTGGCGAAGCTCCGGATCGGGGCTCGCGCCGATCACGCCCTGCCCGATCGTGTGGAAGTAGAGCGTGTTGCCGTTGCCGAAGCTGATCGACCCGGTCTCGTCGAACTCCCGCTCGCCGGCGAGGACGACTCGCGAGCGGCAGATTGCGTAGCCGCCGTCGAACGCCTCGTAGCGGGCGTGAACGCCGTCCTCGTCGAGCGTCGTGCGGACTGCGCACGACGGCGCCCGCGTCGTCGCGGTCAACGCGCCGGGGACGCCTTCGAATGCCTGCCCGCGAAACTGGAGTGCGTAGGAGATCGGCGTCAGCGGCACGGGAAGATCGTCTCCTCCGCCGGCTCCGGATCGCCTCCGAGATCTCCCTAGTGTCCGGCGCGAGTACCGTACTGCGATGCTTGTCGGTCGGGAGCGCGAGCTCGAGACCATCGAACGCCTGCTCCGCGACGCACGCGAGGGGCGGAGCCGCGCCCTGCTGCTCCACGGCGAGCCCGGGATCGGCAAGACCGCCCTGCTCGACGAGGCGGTCCGCCGCGCGCGCGGCTTCAGAGTGCTCCAGGCCCGTCCGGTCGAGAGTGAGGCGATGCTGCCGTTCGCAGGCCTGCACGCGCTCCTCCGGCCGGCGTTCGACCTGCTCGAGCGCGTGCCCGGCGCCCAGGCTCGCGCGCTCCGCGCCGCGCTGCGCCTGAGCGGCGACGAACCGCCCGACCGGCTCAGCGTCGGTGCGGGGACGCTCGCGCTGCTGGCGGAGGCTGCCGAGGAGTCGCCGCTGCTGCTCGCCGTCGACGACGTCCACTGGCTCGACGCCGCCTCGGTGGACGCGCTCCTCTTCGCGGTGCGCCGCCTCCAGGCCGAGGAGATCGCGGTGCTCGCCGCGGCCCGAAGCGGCGACCCCGGCCACATCTGGCCGGGGCAGCTCGAGCGGCTCGAGCTCGTACCGCTCTCCGGCGACGCGGCGTCGCAGCTGCTGAGCGAGTCGGCGGGGGCCCTCGACCCCGCGCTGACGCGCGAGATCCTCGCCGTCGCCGCCGGGAACCCGCTCGCGCTCGTCGAATTGCCGCGCCGGCCGCCGTCGCGCGCCGAGCCCGGCGCGATCGTCGAGCCGCTCGAGCTGACGGACCGGCTCGCGGGGGCGTTCCTCGCATCGGTGCAGGCCCTGCCGGACGGCGCCCGGCGCGCACTGCTCGCCGCAGCGGCGGGCGAGGGAGCCGACGCCGCAACGCTCGCCAGGGCGGCCGAGGCGTTGGGAGCCGGCGAGCGCCCGTTCGCCGCTGCCGAGGCGGCCGGCCTCGTCCGCATCATCCGCGGCGCGCTCGTCTTCCGGCACCCGCTCGTCCGTGCTGCCGTCTACGGCGCTGTGCCGCCTGCCGACCGCCGCGCCGCGCACCGCGCAGTTGCGGCGGCGTTCGCCGACGAGACGAACTCCGATCGCCGCGCCTGGCAGCTCGCCGCCGGAGCCGAAGGGCCCGACGAGACGGTCGCACAGGAGCTCGAGGCCGCCGCCGATCGTGCCGAGGCACGCGGCGGCGCCTCCGCCCGGGCGCACGCCCTCGAATGGGCGGCGGACCTCTCGGAAGACGACCACGGTCGCGGGCGGCGGCTGCACGCGGCGGCGCGCGCCGCTCACTGGGCCGGCAACCCGCGGCTTGCGCTCGACCTGATCGAGCGCATCCTGCCGACGACCGTCGACCCGCTCGTTCGCGCCGATCTCGTCCACGAGCGGGCGGGCATCCTCGACTGGCGCGGCGAGCGCATCACCGCCGACGTGCTCGAGGCGGAGGCCGCCCGTGTCGGGCCGCTCGACGCGGAGCGCGCCGCGAAGCTGCTCCTCCTCGTCCTCAACCGCTCGATCGAGGCGGTCGACGGTCCCGCGGCCGTGCGCACGGCGATCCGGCTCGAGGCGCTGCTCTCGCAGCTCGGCCCGTTCTGGGAGCCGCGGATCCGCGCCGGTGCGGCTCACGCCCATCTGCTGGCCGGCGACACCGCCCGGGCCGCCGAGCTGTATCGCAGCGTTCTCGCCGACCCGGATGCGGCGGCGACGCATGCGATTCCGCTCGGCTGGCTCGAGTGGCACGACGACACGCGGCGAGTGCTCGCCCTCTCGTACGAGAACGGCCGCCGTACGGGGCAGACGCTCAGAGTCGCCTGGACGCGGGCGTGCCTCGGACACCTCGAGGCGACGCTCGGGCGCTTTCCGGCCGCCGTCGCGGCGGCGGGCGAGGCGCTGTCGCTCGCGGAGGAGATGGAGGTGGAGTTCCTCGCCGTCGTCGCACTGCTCACGCTCGCTCAGGTTGCCGCGGTCCAGGGCAGACGCGACGACTGCCTCGCGTACGCCGGCCGCGTGGAAGCGATCGCCGAGGCGCACGGCGACGACCACGCGCGCTGCTCCGTCCGTTCGATCCTCGGACTGCTCGACGTCGGGGAGGGGCGGCACGCCGACGCGATCGAGAAGCTGCGGCCGGTCGCCGACCTTGCACATGCACGAGGCCTCGCCGATCCGTCGGCTCTTCCGTACGCTCCCGACCTGATCGAGGCGTACGCGCGCAGCGGCCTGACCGGCGAGGCGCGGGCAGAGCTCGACCGGTTCGGCGCGCAGGCGACGGCGACGGGGCGATCGTGGGCGCTCGCCGGGGCGGCACGCTGCGAAGGGCTGCTTGCCGTCGACGGCGAGGTCGACACGTGGTTCGCCGCCGCGCTGGAGCGGCACGGGCCGGCCGCGTCGCCGTTCGAGCGCGCCCGCACGGAGCTCTGCCACGGCGAGCGCCTTCGCCGTTCCGGCCGGCGGGTGGACGCGCGTGCTTCGCTCCACTCGGCGCTCTCCGCGTTCGAGGCGCTCGGTGCGGCGCCGTGGGCGGAGCGCGCCGCGGCCGAGCTGAAGGCGACCGGTGAGACCGTGCGCAAGCGCGATCCGACTGCCGCGGAGCAGCTGACGCCGCAGGAGCTGCAGATTGCGCTGCTCGTCGCGGAAGGACGCTCGAACAAGGAGGTCGCCGCCGCGCTCTACCTCAGCACGAAGACGGTCGAGTATCACCTGACCCGCGTGTACCGCAAGCTCAACGTGTACTCGCGCGTCGAGCTCGCTCGCCTGTTCGCCGGTGGCCGGAACGTGGGCTAACCTCCCGGGCAGCAGCTGTGCGACGGGTCGTTGCATGGGTAGCTGCAGCAGATGTAGCCGGTGGCCGTCGCCTGACACGGGCAGCAGTTGCCGCCGGAAGCGGCGCACGGCTCGCAGGGACCGCCCGGAGCGCTCGGATCGAATCCCGGGCAGTCCGGCTGCACGCAGTTCCAGTTGTCGGCCTTGTGCGCGATGACGGTCTGGTCGTGGCAGGCGGCGGCGCCGACGTAGGCGGTAAACGCAGTCAGGTCCACGTACAACAGCCCGGCGCCCCAGATCGTCAACAGCGCCCCGACCTTGACCGACTTCTGGGCCTGAACCGTGCACGCGTCCCAGGCGGCCTGGGCGGTTTGCTCCGCCGTCCAGAGGCAGCCTTTCTGGCAGTCGTGCGGGCCGGCCGCGCGCGCGCCGCCGGCACGGACGAACGGGACGGTCAGCGTGGCCGCGGCGACGAGCGCGGACCGCAGCACCCCGCGACGCGTCTGCGGAGCCGCCCACCGGTCGAACCAGTGCTCGGTCACGGGAACGTCTTCCTCAGATACGGCCTGACGTGCGCGGACTCGTCGAGCGCGGACCGCAGATGGCCGGAGATCGAGGCGACGAGCGCGTCGGTGTCCCCCGGCTGCCCCGATGCCGCCCACGCGGCCGCGCGCGCCTGCCAGGACGCCGCCTGCGCGGCGAGCAGTGCGAGCAGGTGGCTCCTGTCGCTCTGCGGGACGGGAACGTGGGCGAGGTCCTTCCGCATCGCGAGCAGCGTGGCCGCGATCGCCCGGCAGCGCTGCGCGGCCTCGACGACCCCTGGGCTCAAGGCGCCGGTCGCGGGGATGTACCACGTGACGACCGAGTCCGGGTTCTGGTTCTCGAGGTTGAGCAGTACCGAGATCGAGCTCAGATCGGCCTTGATGCGACCGATACGGCTCCGGTCGTACATGACCTTGCGGACGGCCTTGATCTGCGCCGCCGTCGGTTGCTTCGTCGGCATGGGCGGGATGGTCGCGCGCGGGCGGCGCGGGTCGCCTCCGAGATCTCCCTAGGCTTCGACTCGTCAGAGGTCGATCGTGGGGAGCTCGAGCTCGGGCGCGCGCTCGAGCGCGACGAGCGCGACGGCGAGATCCTGGAGCGCAAGGCCGGTCGAGTCGAACGCCGTCGCCTCCTCCGGCGAGCGGCGGCCCTCGGCGTCGCCGGCCAGCACGTGACCGAGCTCGGTCACGCCCTCGCGCGTGAGGACGCCGGCCTCGACGGCGGCCGCGCATTCGCCGCCGTGGCTCGCCTGCGCCCAGTCGTCGCAGAAGACGTGGACGCGCGCCAGCTCCTGGATCGCGATCTCGGCCTTGCCCGGGCCGTCGGCGCCCATCAGGCTGACGTGCTGCCCGGGGCGGAGCGAGCCCTCCGGCAGCAGGATCTCGCGGCCCGGGGTGACCGTGACGAGCAGGTCGGCTGCGAGCGCCTCCTCCCGGCTGCGCGCAACGCGGCCGCCGACGCGCTCGGCGACCGCCCCGGCGCGCTGCGGGTCGAGATCCCAGACGAGCGGCTCGCGCCCGCGGGCCGCGAACGCCTGCGCGGCCGCCTCGCCGTTCACGCCGGCGCCGACCACTGCCGCCGTCTCCGCGTCCGCACGCCCGAGGGTCTCCGCTGCGAGCACGGCCGCCGCCCCGGTGCGGATCGCCGTCACCGCCGCGGCGTCGAGCACGGCCAGCAGCCGCCCGTCGGCGGCGGAGGAGACGAGCACGACGCCCATCACCGTCGGCAGCCCCTGCGCGGGGTTGCCCGGGAAGGAGGTCACCCACTTCAACAACGCGTGCCCGGAGCCGAGCGCCGGCATCGCGCGGAAGTCGCCGGCCGGATAGGCGGCCACGTAGACCTTCGGCGGCATCGTCCACTCGCCGCGCGCGAACGCGACGAAGGCGTCGCGCACCGCGTCCACGGCCCGCCCGGGCGGCACCGCGGTACGGACGTGCTCTGCGGAAAAGAGCGGAACCATCGGCTGTGAAGCCTAGTTAGGCTCAAGGCCGTGGCGATGTCCGACTACATTCGCGGGCTCCGCGAGAAGATCGGCACCGAGCTGCTCTTCCTGCCGTCGGTTGCGTCGCTCATCCGCGACGGCGAGGGCAGGATCCTGCTCGTCCGTCACTTCGAGGGCCGCTGGATGCTGCCGGGCGGCACCGTCGATCCCGGCGAGCGGCCCGCGGACGCCGCGCGGCGCGAGTGCTGGGAGGAGGCTGGCGTCCTCGTCGAGCCCGTCCGAGTCGCCGGCGTCTTCAGCGGGCCCGAGTACAGGATCACGTACGAGAACGGTGACGAGGCCGCGTGGGTGACCACCATCTTCGAGGCGCGGCTGCTCGAGGGGGAACCGCACGCACACGACGACGAGACGATCGACGCGGGCTGGTTCCGGCCCGAGGAGATCGGCGCGCTCGAGCTCGCCCCGTCGATGGAGCGGACCCTCGGGCACCTGCTGAGGGGCAGCGCGTTCGACGAGGCGACGTGGATGCCGGAGTGAACGCAGTCGCGATCCGCGTCGACGCGCTGCGCGTCGTGCGCGGCGGGAAGGTCGTGCTGCCGGAGCTGACGTGCACGGTGGCGAGCGGGACGGTGACGGGCCTGCTCGGCCCGAGCGGCAGCGGCAAGTCGACGCTGATCCGCTCCGTCGTCGGCGTGCAGCGCGTCGCCGGCGGCCGCATCGACGTGCTCGGCGAGCCCGCGGGCGCGCGGCCCCTGCGCTCCCGTGTCGGCTACATGACGCAGGCGCCGTCGGTGTACGAGGACCTGACCGTGCGCGAGAACCTACGCTTTTTCGCGCGCGTGCTCGGCGCGGGGCGCGACACGGTGGAGCGCGCCATCGGCGACGTGTCGCTCGAGGATCACGCCGACCGGGTCGTCTCGCGGCTCTCCGGCGGTCAGCGGGCGCGCGTCTCGCTGGCGACCGCGCTGCTCGGCACACCCGACCTGCTCGTGCTCGACGAGCCGACCGTCGGGCTCGATCCGGTGCTCCGCCGCGACCTCTGGCAGCTCTTCCACGGCCTCGCCGAGGGTGGTGTGACGCTCCTCGTCTCGAGCCACGTCATGGACGAGGCCGACCGCTGCGACGCGCTGCTGCTGCTGCGCGACGGCCGGCTGCTCGCCCAGGGCACGCCCGCGGAGCTGCGGGCGCGCACGGGTGTCACGCAGCTCGACGAGGTGTTCCTTCGGCTCGTCGACGGGGAGGCTTCGTGAGCCTCCGCGTCACCGGCGCCGTCGCGGCCCGCGTGCTCGCGCAGCTGCGGCGTGACCCGCGCACGATCGTCCTCATCGTCGGCGTGCCTTGCCTGCTTCAGACGCTGCTGAAGGAGCTGTTCGCCGGCGGCTCGCCGATGTTCCAGCACATCGGCGCGCCGCTGCTCGGACTGTTCCCGTTCGTGACCATGTTCCTCGTCACGTCGATCACGATGCTGCGTGAGCGCACGACCGGGACGCTCGAGCGGCTGATGACGCTCCCGCTCGGCAAGTTCGACCTGCTGGCCGGCTACGGTGCCGCCTTCGCCGTCTTCGCCGCCCTGCAGGCTGCGGTCGTCTCGTCGCTCGCCTTCGGGCTGCTCGGGCTCCACGTCGCCGGCCCGCAGGTCGTCGTCGGCGCGCTCGCGGTCGCGAACGCCGTGCTCGGGAGCACGCTCGGCCTGTTCGTCAGCGCGTTCGCGCAGACGGAGTTCCAGGCCGTCCAGTTCATGCCGGCGACGGTGTTTCCGCAGATCCTGCTCTGCGGCCTGTTCGTCGGCCGCAGCTCGATGGCGACCTGGCTGCGCTGGATCTCGGACGCGCTGCCGCTGACCTACGCCTACGACGCGCTTGCGCACACCGCCTCGAACACCCTCGACGGCCGCTTCACCGCCGACGTCGCGGTCGTCTGCGGCTGCATCGTCCTCGCGCTTGCCCTCGGCGCCGCCACGCTGCGCCGCCGCACTCCGTAGCTGCTACACCGACACGTGTTCGTGCCCCGCACGCCGACGGCGTGGAGCACCTCGACCGCCCAGGCTCGGGCGTGCTCGACCTCGCCGCCGCCGAGCGGGCCCTCGCGTCCCTCGACGATGAAGTTCGCCGGCGGGACGACGAGCCAACCGCCGCGGCGGCGCAGGAGACGCCCCAGCCGCACAGCTGCGGAGCCGGTCACCAGCCGCGGCCCCGGAACACGCGTGTCGAACGCCGCCACCCGAATACCGTTCAGGGAGTGGTCGCCGAGGCACTCCAGCACGGCGCGCAGCTGGTCGCTGATCCCGTGCGCGTGGGTGGGCCCGCCGACGACGAGGAGGTCGATGCCGTGCAGGGCCTCCGCGCAGTCGTTCACCTCCTCGACGACCGCGAGTCGTGTCGGCACGGCCTCCTGCAGCGCGAGCGCGATCGCCTCCGCGACCCGCTCGGTGTTCCCGAATCTCGACTCGTAGAGGACCAGCGCGTTCATGGCCACACCTCCTGCCCGTGTGCCCAGAGCTTGTAGCCGGCTGCCCAGCGCCCCATCAGCGGCCCCGCCGATCCTGCTGCCTCGAACTACGGAGCGGGCTAGAGGGCCTTGACGCCCTGGACGAGCTTCACGATCGACGCCTTGGCGTCGCCGAACAGCATGACCGTCTTCGGGTTGTAGAAGAGTGGGTTCTCGATTCCGGCGAAGCCCGGGTTCATCGACCTCTTGAGCACGACGACCGCCTGCGAGTCGTCGACGTTGAGGATCGGCATGCCGTAGATCGGGCTGCTCTGGTTGCTGCGCGCATCGGGGTTGACGACGTCGTTCGCGCCGACGACGACGGCGACGTCCGTGCGCGGGAACTCTCCGTTGGCGTCGTCCATCTCCTTCAGCTGCGGATAGGGGACGTTCGCCTCGGCGAGCAGGACGTTCATGTGGCCGGGCATACGGCCGGCGACCGGGTGGATCGCGTAGGAGACCTCGACGCCCTTGGACTCGAGCAGGTCGGCGAGCTGGCGCACGTCGTGCTGTGCCTGCGCGACCGCGAGGCCGTAACCGGGGACGAAGACGACCTTGTGCGCGTACGCGAGCATCACGGCGACATCGTCGGCGCTCGCGCTGCGCACCGCGCCGCCGCCGCCCGCCGCGATCGCGGCTGCTTCGGCCGTCACCTGGCCGAACGCGCCGAAGATGACGTTGGCGATCGAGCGGTTCATCGCCTTCCCCATCATCATCGTCAGCAAGGTGCCGGACGCTCCGACGAGCATCCCGCTGACGATCAGGACGTTGTTCTCGAGCTCGAAACCGCCGACGGCGACCGCGAGCCCGGTGAACGCGTTCAGCAGCGAGATCACGACCGGCATGTCGGCGCCGCCGATCGGCAGCACGAACAGAACGCCGAAGAGTGCGGCGCCGCCGATGACCGCCCAGAGCAGCCACTGGTCCTGGACGCCGGCGACGAGGGTGGCGCCGAGTCCGACACAGGCGGCGAGCAGGACGAGGTTGCCGACCTTCTGGCCCGGGTACGTGATCGGCCGGCCCTTGATCAGCTCCTGCAGCTTGGCGAACGCGACCATCGAGCCGGCGAACGAGATCGCGCCGATCAGGCCGGAGAGCGCGATCGCGGCGCCGATGTCGATCTTCGGCCGGCCCGGCTCGGGGAGGATGCGGTGCAGCTCGGCGAGCGCGATCAGCGAAGCCGCGCCGCCGCCGACGCCGTTGAACAGCGCCACCATCTGCGGCATCGCGGTCATCTTCACCCGACGCGCCGCGACGGCTCCGAAGCCGCCGCCGAGCAGCATCCCGAGCGCGAGCGCCCACCAGCTCGTGCCGCCGGTCTTGATCCACGTGACGACGACGGCGACGATCATGCCGGCTGCGCCGATCTGGTTGCCGCGACGCGCGTTCGCAGGATTGGAGAGGTAGCGCAACGCGAGGATGAACGTCACGATCGTGATCAGGTAGAGCAGGTTGCTGACGTTGTAGCTCATGCGCCCTTGCCGTTCTGCGACGCGTCAACCTGCTTCGCCGGCTCCTTCTTCTTGAACATCTCGAGCATCCGGTCGGTGACGACGAAGCCGCCGACGACGTTCGCGGAGCCGAGGACGACGGCGAGGAAGCCGATGATCCACAGGAACGGCCCCTTGTGTCCGAGCCCGAGCACGAGCATTGCGCCGACGACCACGATTCCGTGGATCGCGTTCGTGCCGGACATCAGCGGCGTGTGCAGCAGCGTCGGCACCTTCGAGATGACCTCGAAGCCGAGGAAGATCGCGAGCACGAGGATCGTCACCTCGAACACGAGCAGGGTTCCGTGGCTCATGCGGGTGCCGCCTCCTTCTTTTTCGTCACGCAGGTGCCGGAGGTGATCTCGTCGTCCCAGTTGAGGCTGAGCTGGCCCTCGGGCGCGAGGTGGAGCAGCAGGGCCTGCACGTTGCGGGAGTAGAGCGTCGACGCGTGGTACGGCATCGTGCTCGGCAGATTCGTGATCCCGAGGAGCGTCACGCCCTCGCGCACGACGATTTCGCCGGGCTCCGTCAGCTCGCAGTTGCCGCCCGTCTCGGCGGCGAGGTCGACGATCACCGAGCCGGGCCGCATCGCCTTGACGGCCGACGCGGGAATGATCTTCGGGGCGGCGCGGCCCGGAACGGCGGCTGTCGTGATCACAACGTCGAACTCGGAGATCCGCGCCTCGAGCGCCTGCTGCTGCGCCTGCATCTCCTCCGGCGTCAGCTCGCGCGCGTACCCGCCCTCGGCCTCCGCGCCCGTCACGCCGAGGTCGAGCCAGTTCGCCCCGAGGCTCTCGATCTGCTCTTTCACGGCGGGGCGCACGTCGAAGCCGGTGACGACGGCGCCGAGGCGGCGCGCGGTCGCGAGCGCCTGCAGCCCGGCGACGCCTGCGCCGATCACGAGCACCTTCGCCGGCGGGACGGTGCCCGCGGCGGTCATCAACATCGGGAAGAAGCGGGGAAGGTGCTCGGCCGCGAGCAGCGCGCTCTTGTAGCCGCCCACGGTTGCCTGCGACGACAGCGCGTCCATCGGCTGTGCGCGGGTGATGCGAGGGATCGACTCCATTGCGAAGGCGACGACGCCGCGCGCATCGAGCCGCGCGATCCCGTCGGGGTCGGCCAGCGGGTCGAGGAAGGCGATCAGCAGCTGGCCGTCCCGCAGCTTCGCGATCTCGCCCTCGTCCGGCTTGCGCACCTTCACGACGACGTCGGCGTCCCACGGCGAGGCAAGCGTGGCGCCCGCCTCGCGGTAGGCGTCGTCGGGGAAGGAGGCGGCGGCGCCGGCGTCCGGCTCGACGACGATCTCGAAGCCGGCCGCAACCAGCTTCCCGGCCGTCTCGGGCACGAGCGCAACTCTCCGCTCGCCCGGCGCCGTCTCACGCACTACGCCGACCTTCATCGCTGCAGACTCTACGGGACCGGGAAGTCGGAGTTGTACGGGTTCTTCCGCACTGCCGATCCGTGGACGCCCGGGGACGGGTCGCGTAGCCTCGACCGATGGAGCGCATTCGCCTCACCGGTATACCCGGCTCGCATCCGGTCGTCGCCGTCCAGGCGATGCTCGACTACAAGGGCATCCCGTACGTCCGCCGGGACCTCCCGACCGGGCTCCATCGTCCGCTCTTGCGCCTGCGCGGCTTCCAGGGTCGCACCGTTCCGGTGGCACGGATTGCCGGCACCCGGGTCGAAGGCTCGCGCGCGCTCACACGGGCGCTCGACGCGCTGGAGCCGGAGCGGCCGCTGCTGCCCACGGATCCCGCGCGGCGAGCGCGCGTCGAGGAGCTCGAGCGGTGGGCGGACGAGGAGTTCCAGCACACCGCGCGCCGGCTCGCGCACTGGGGCGCACGGCGCGACCGGGCGTCCCTGCGCACCTTCGCCACGCCCTCGTACCTGCCGATGCCACCGTGGGTCGTGCAGGCGCTGCTGCCGTTGCTCACGCCTCTGATCCGCGCCGGGTTCCGCGTCGGGGACGGCGAGGCCCGCGCCTGCCTCGAGCTCCTCCCGGAGCAGCTCGACCGCATCGACGCCGCCGTCGCCGACGGCCTGCTCGACGCGGAGACGCCGAACGCGGCCGATTTCCAGGTCGCCGCCACGGTCGGGCTGCTGGAGTGCTTCGACGACCTCCGCCCGCACATCGAGCCGCGCCCGGCCGGCGCGCTCGCCCGGCGTCTCGTGCCGGACTACGCGGGCCGCATCGGCCCCGTCTTTCCGCCCGAGTGGCTGCGGCCGCTCGACTGACCGCTCCTAGACTGGCCCCATGACGGCGTTCTTCACGCAGCACGGGCTGCCGCTGCTGTTCGTTGTGGTGATGCTCGAGTCGTTCGGGATCCCGCTTCCGGGCGAGACGGCGCTGATCGCGTTCGGCGTGCTCGCGGCGGAGGGGCATTACTCGATCGGGTGGGTGATCGCGACCGCCGCCGCCGCCGCGATCGTCGGCGACAACCTCGGCTACTGGCTGATCGGTCGGCTCGGAGGCCGGGCCCTCTTCGATCGCTGGGGCTGGCTGCGCAGCTATGGCGACCGCGTGCTGCCGCGCGCGGAGCGGATCATGGCCCGCCACGGCGGCAAGACGGTGTTCTTCGGTCGCTTCATCGCCATCCTCCGCTTCACCGCCGCCTGGGTGGCCGGCCTGGCCCGGATGCACTGGTGGAGGTTTCTGTTCTGGAACGCGGCGGGCGGGATCGCGTGGGCCGCGGCGGTCGGTCTCGTCGCATTCTGGGCCGGCAAGGCGGCCGCGGACGCGATCCAGCGCTACGGGCTCTTCGCGGCGGCAGGGGTCGCAGCCCTGGCGGTCATCGCCTGGCTCGCGCTGCACATCGGCAAGCGCTACTTCGAGGCGAAGCTGTAGAGGAGTTTCGCTGCGCCTGCGGAACCCTCCTCGGGCATGTTGGGGTCGATCTCTCGGGCGCTCGAGGAGCGCGATCACTCTCAGGGTCACGGCGCCCGGGTCGCGACGCTGGCCGAGCCTGTCGCGCAGCGGCTCGGGTGGGAGGCCGAACGGCTCGCGACGCTCCGGTTCGGCGCGCACCTGCACGACATCGGCAAGCTCGTCGTTCGCCGGTCGGTGCTGCGCAAGCCGGGCCCGCTCACCTCTGCCGAGGAGACCGAGATACGCGCACACCCGCGCGCCGGCGCGACGCTCGTCCTGCCGTTGCGCGGCGCCTGGGCGGCGCTCCCGTACGTCCTCTTCCATCACGAGCGCTGGGACGGGTTCGGCTATCCGTCCGGCTTGAGCGGCCGAGCGATCCCGCTCGAAGCGCGCCTCATCGCCGTCGCCGACGCGTTCGACGCGATGACCTCGACGCGGCCGTACAGTGCCGCGTCGTCCCCCGAGCGCGCCCTCGCCGAGATCGCCCGCTGTGCGGGCACGCAGTTCGACCCGCACGTCGCAGCGCTCTTTCTCGACGTGTGGTCCGAGCGCACCGCCGGCCTGCGCGCCCGCGCCGCTTCGTAGGGCGTCACCCCCGGTGTCAGACCCGGGTCTGGCACCGGGGTCTGGGTCGGGTGGCGTCCGTTACGAAGTCGTCACACTTGGCGCGCTGGAGCCCTCTTTCCATGCGGTGCCGCCACGCGGGGGTGTGTCCCCCTGTCCGATCGGCCGTGGGCGTGAGTTGGCAGGGCCACCGCCGTCGAGGCCGATCGCGCGCCCGGCCGCTCTGCGCGGCACAGCCTGGAAACGTCGGGGAGCCGCAGGCTTCCCGACCTAGAGCGAAGACCAGACGTCCAGCTTCGAGCGCACGCGCGCGATCACCTCGTCGGTGAACTCGCTCGTGCCGAGGCCGCCGCCGAGATCGGTGGTGCGGGCGCCCGAGGCGACCGCCTCGAGAGCAGCTTCACGAACCGCCCGGGCGGCCTGCTGGGCGGCCGGGCTCGCGTGCGAGAGCAGTGCGGCACCGGCGAGGATCATCGCCATCGGGTTGGCGACGTTCTTGCCGTACAGCGATGGCGCCGTCCCGTGCGCCGCCTCCGCCATGATCGCCGCCGGCTCGAAGTCGTCCCCGAAGCCGACGAGGAGCGACTCCGAGCCGGCGATCGAGCCGAAGAGCGGAAGCACGAGGTCGGAGAGGATGTCCCCGTCCCGGTTCAGGGCCGGAATCACGAGCGGATCGCCGCTCGTCGAGAGCAGCAGCGCGAACGTCGCGTCGATCAGCTGCGGCTCGTACGGAACGTCCGGATGCCGGGCCGCGGCGGCGTCCATCTCCTCCTTGAACATCCCCTCGTACGTCGGGCTGACGGTGTACTTCGGGCCGCCGAAGACCCTCGCCCCCGTTCGCTCCGCCTGACGGAACGCGAACTCGGCCACCGCGTGGCAGATCCGCCGCTCGATCCGCTCGGTGCGGAAGGCGATCTCGTCGTCTCCCTCGCCCTCGCGCCACTCCGTCGCGCCGTACGCGTCCCCCACGGCCATTCGCACGATCGAGATCGGCGCGTGCACGCCGCCCATCGGCACGACCCCCGGAATGCGCCGGCCGGTCCTGACGATCACCCTGCCGCCGATCTCCTCCCGCAGGATCCGGTTCGGCGAGCCCACGTCGTCCCGCCCCTCCGGAGTCACCGTCGCCGCCTTCAGACCGAGCCCGTGGTCGCGGATCGCCTCCGCCGCCTCATAGACGATCTGGTTCTGCGTCGCCCGCCGGTTCTCGAGCGAGAGGTCGAAGCGCGGGAAGTCGAGCTCGACGCCGATCACGTCGGGCGCGAGAACGCAGAGCGCCTCTTCCAGCAGCTCCTGGCCCGTCTGGTCGCCCTCGAGGACGACGATCGTGTGCTCGTCGAACATCCGGCGGCGAAGTGTACTGACGCCGATGATTTCTTACCTGCATTTACGTCGCTTTTTGGCTACCATTTCCGCCCAACAGACCCTCTACGAAGGAGGAACGAGTGGCGCGAAAGACCGTGCTCGTTTGCGACAACTGCGGTAAGGAAGTCGACGAAGCGAAGGGCGCCGTCATGCGCGTGACGTACACCGACGCACGGCGAGGCGCCAAGCAGGCCGATCTCTGCGACGACTGCGCCGGCGCGATGCCGGGCCAGCCCGCGGCTCGTCGCGGACGCCGGCCGAAGGCTGCGGCCTAGCTGTTTTGCCGAGGGGCGGCCCGAGCCGCCTCTCCGGCTTCCGGGAGCCATCGGGGCCCGGCTCTACGATGGGACGGTGCCGCTCAGTCTCATCGCGGGACCCGCGAACGCGGGCAAGGTCGAGCTGCTGCTCGGCCGCTATCTGGACGCGCTCGAGCGCGAGCCCGTTCTCATCGTGCCGACGCGGTCGGACGTCGAGCGCGTCGAGCGCGAGCTGCTCGCCCGCCGCCCGGCTCTGCTCGCGGGATCGATCGGCACCTTCGACGACGTCTTCGAGCGGATCGCGGACGCCGGCGAGGCCGCCAGGCCGCTCGTCTCGCAGGCGCAACGGGCGCTGCTCGTGCGCCGCGTCGTCGCCGGCGCGCCGCTCGACGGCCTCTCCGCCTCGGCGGGCTTCGGCGGCTTCGCCGACGCCCTGCTCCAGACGCTCGGCGAGCTGGAGTCGGGCCTGCTCGACCCGGAGCAGCTCGCGGGCGATCTCGCGACGCTGCACGCCGCCTACCGCGCAGAGCTCGACCGGATCGGGCTCTGGGACCGCGACCTGCTGCGCCGGCACGCGGCCGAGCGGCTCCAGTCGGATCTCGACGCCTGGCACGGGGAGCCGGTCTTCGCGTACGGCTTCGAAGACCTGACCGGAGCCGAATGGGCCCTGCTCGAGGCGCTCGCCGGCCGGACCGAGGTCGACGTCTCGCTGCCCTACGAGCCCGGGCGGCCCGCGTTCGCGTCGCTGCGGCGCACCGCCGAGGACCTCTCACGCCTCGCGGGCGGCCGTATCGAAGAGCTCGCCCCGCGCTACGAGGAGCTCGCGCACCCGGCCCTCGCACACCTCGAGCGGGCGCTGTTCGCAGACCCGGCCCCCGTGGCGGTGCCGATCAACGGCGGGGTGCGGTTCTTCGAGGGCGCCGGCGCGCGGGGCGCGCTCGAGCTCGTCGGCGAGGAGTTGCTCGTGCTGCTGCGCTCCGGTACGCCGCCGGAGCGGATCGGCGTCGTCTGCCCCAGCGTCGAGCGCTGGCGCGCGCCACTCGAGACGGTGCTCGGCACGCTCGGCGTCCCGTACTCGGTCGACGGCGAGGTCCGGCTCGTACAGACGCCGCTCGGTCACGCCCTGAACGCGATGCTCCGCTTCGCCTGGCTCGGCGGCACGCGCCGCGACCTGTTCAGCTTCCTCCGCTCGCCCTTCTCCGGCCTCGAGCGCCGCGCCGTCGACTTCGTCGAGGGGCGACTGCGGGGCCGCGCGATCCAGGCGCCCGAGCGCGTCGTCGAGGAGTCGGAGAAGCTGCGCGGCGGGCCGGTGCCCGGGCTCGCGGAGCTGCGCGACGCCGGCGATCCGGTCGGGGCCGTGCGCGACCTTGCAGCGCGCATGCTGCGCAACGCGTACGGGCTCGACGGCCCGCCGGTCGGCGAGCTGTCCCGGCTCGACCTGCGCACGTACGAGACGGTCACGCGCCTGCTCGGCGAGCTCGACCGCTGGCGCTCGCTCGTCGGTGAGCTCTCACGCGAGGACGTCGCCGCGGCGCTCGAGCGGCAGACGCTGCGCCCGATGCACGGTGACGAGCCCGGCCGTGTCGCCGTCGTCGACCTGCTCCGGGCGCGGACGCGCCGGTTCGACGTCGTCTTCGTCCTCGGGCTCGAAGAGGGAAGCCTGCCGCGGCGTGGGCTGTCGTCGCCGTTCCTGGACGACGACGCGCGGCGTGCGCTCGACGAGCGCGGCGCGCGTCTGCAGCGGCCCGATGCGGTGAGCCGCGACCGCTACCTGTTCTACACCGCGTGCACGCGGCCGCTCGAGCGTCTCTATCTCGTACGCGAGGCCGCCACCGACGACGGCGGCCCGCGCGAGCCGAGCCCGTTCTGGGACGAGGTGCAGGCGGTCTTCGACCCCGAGGACGTGCGCCGGTGGACGCGGCGCCGGCAGCTGTCGGCGCAGACCTGGACGCTCGACGACGCGCCGACCGAGCGCGAGCGGCTCCGCGCGCTTGCCGAGCTCGCGGCGCGCGACCCGCAGGCCGCGGACGCGCTCGCGCGCGCGAACGGCTGGGAGCGGCGTCTGGAGCGCGCGGTGAGCGCATTCCGCCGGCCGACGCGGCTCACGCATCCGGTCGTGCTCGAGCAGCTCGGCTCGAAGCTGACGTTCAACGTCACCGAGCTGGAGCGGTTCGCCGACTGCTCCTCGGCGTGGTTCGTCGAGCGCTTCCTCGATCCCAAGTCGATCGACGGCGAGGTGGATGCGAAGCTGCGCGGCTCGGTCGCGCACAGCGCGCTCTTCAAGTTCTTCACGCGGCTTCCGAAGGAGCTTGGCGTCGAGCAGCTCGACGAGCGTATCGCCGACGGCGCCGTCCGCCTCATGCGCGCCTGTCTCGACGAGGCGCTCGCGGGCGTGCGCATGGAGATGACGGACATGCAGGCGCGCGAGCTCGACCAGACGCTCTGGCGCGACCTCGAGGCGACGGTGCACGAGGAGTGCGCGAGTGAGCTGCGGCTCGTGCCGCGGCGCTTCGAGGTCTCGTTCGGCAGCGAGCGGGCGGCAACCGAGCTGCAGCGCGGTCTCGATCTCGGCGACGGGCTGACGCTCTCGGGCAAGATCGACCGGATCGACGTCGACCCGTTCGGTGCCCGCGGAATCGTGCAGGACTACAAGTCCGGCAAGCACGCGCACTCGGCGCGGGAGATCGAGAGCGAGCTGCGCCTCCAGATTCCGCTCTACATGCTCGTCCTGCGCGACCTCGTCGGTCTCGAGCCCCTCGGCGGCCTCTACCGGCCGCTCGCCGGGGAGCGGAAGCCGCGCGGCCTGCTGCGCGCGAGCGAGGAGGAGACGCTGCCCGGCTACACGAAGAACGACTACCTCGACGAGGAGGCGTTCTGGGCTGCGATCGAGAACGCGCGCGCCGTCGCGGGCAGGCTCGCCGGCCGGATCCGCGTCGGCGACGTGCTCCACGATCCCAAGGGCGACCAGTGCCCGGCGTGGTGCGACCTCTGGCCGATGTGCCGGGTACCGCGCGCATGAACGAGCAGCAGCAGGCCGCCGTCGCTGCGGCGGGCGAGGTGTTCGTCTCGGCCGGCGCGGGCACCGGGAAGACGGCGGTGCTCGTCGAGCGGTTCGTCCGTGCCGTTTGCGACCGCGGCATCGACGTCGACTCGATCCTCGTGATCACGTACACCCGCCGTGCGGCCGGCGAGCTGCGGACGCGCGTGCGTGCCGCGCTCGCCGAGCGTGGGCGGCACGACCTCGCACGCGAGCTCGACGGCGCCTGGATCTCGACCATTCACGGCTTCTGCCTGCGCCTCCTGAAGGCGTACCCGTTCGCGGCCGGGCTCGACCCGCGCTTCCGCGAGCTCGACGAGGCCCAGGGCGCCGTGCTGCGCAGCGAGGCGTTCCAGCAGGCGCTCGGCGAGTTCTGCGCCGACGGCGCGCCCGAGCGGCTGCGCCTGCTCGCCACCTACGGCGCGGACGGCCTGCGCCGGATGCTCACGAGCGTCTACGAGACGCTCCGCTCCGCCGGCCGCGCGCTCGACCTCGACATCGGCGGCCGCGCCGAGCTCGCCGAGCGGGTCGAGGAGCTGCGCGACGCCGCGCGCTGCCTCGTCGAGGACCCGGCTGCGAGCGACACCCAGCGCACGCACGCGGAGCAGCTGCTCGCGCTGCTCGAGCGGGACACGCGTCCGGACCGGCTGATGGAGCTCTCCGGCTTTCGCGCCCCGGCGAGCGGGCGGCCTCCTACGAGGAGGCGCGGCGCGCCGTCGCGCAGGCGGCGCTCGACGAGGCGGCGGCACGCGACCGGGCGCTGCTGCAGGAGCTGCTCGAGCGCTTCGCGGCTGCGTACGCCGGCGCCAAGGCACGTGAGTCCGCGCTCGACTTCGAGGACCTGCAGCTGTGCGCCCGCGATCTGCTGCGCGACAACGACGAGATCCGCGAGCGCGAGGGCCGGCGCTTCCGGTCGATCATGGTCGACGAGTTCCAGGACACGAACCGGCTCCAGTGCGAGCTGGTCGACCTGCTCCGCGCACAGGACGCGGAGCTGTTCTACGTCGGCGACGAGTTCCAGTCGATCTACGGCTTCCGGCACGCGGACGTGCAGGTGTTCCGTGAGCGGCGCCTGCAATCGACGCAGCTGCTGCCGCTGACCTACAACTACCGCTCGCGTCCCGAGGTGCTCGCCGCCGTCAACGAGCTGTTCAGCTCGCATTTCGGAGACGAGTTCCAGCCTCTCCACGCCGCGTCCGAGTTCCCGGACCCGGTGTTCGGGCATCCGGTCGAGCTGCTTGTCACGGACAAGGCGAGCTACCACGACAGCGGCGTCCACTGGCGGCGCGCCGAGGCGCGCGCCGTGGCCCGCCGCGTGCGCGACCTCGTCGCCTCGGGCGCTGCGACCCCCGGCCAGATCGTCGTCCTCTTCGCCGCCGGCACGGACGCCGACGTCTACGACCAGGAGCTGCGGCAGGCCGGCCTGCCGACGTACCAGTCCGCGGCGAAGGGCTACTTCGGCAAGCAGCAGGTGGTGGACCTGCTCGGCTACCTGCGCCTGCTCCACAACCGCTACGACGACGAGGCTCTCCTCACCGTGCTCGCGTCGCCGTTCGTCGGCATCTCGAACGACGGGCTCGCGCTCGTGCGCCGCTCGGCGTCGCGCCGGCCGCTCTTCGTCGGGATCGAGTACTCCCTTCCCGCCGAGCTCGCGCAGCGGGACGCGCGGCTGCTGCGTGCCTTCCGCCAGCGGTTCGACCGGCTCGCGGACGCACTCCCGCGGCTCTCCCTCGAGCGGTTGTGCGAACGGATCGTGAGCGAGCACGACTACGACCTCGCCGTGCTCGCGCAGTGGGACGGCCGCCGCCGCTACGCGAACATCCGCAAGCTCGCACGGCTCGCGCGCTCCTACGAGGCGTTGCGCGGCCCGGACGTCGAAGGGTTCGTGCGCTTCGTCGCCGAGCAGGAGGCGGTCGGCGCGCGCGAGCTCGAGGCGGTGGCGGAGGAGGAAGGCGCCGACGCGGTTCGGCTGCTGACCATTCACGCAGCGAAGGGGCTCGAGTTCGACGTCGTGATCGTCGCGGACGCGGGCAGGGACCGGCCGCCGCCGTCGCCCGAGGAGATCCTCGCGCTGGCCGACGGGCGCTTCGGCTTCCGCGTCGCCGACCCGGTGACGACGAAGCGCCATGCTGCCTTCGACTACGAGGAGGTGAAGGACGCGCGCGCGCGCGAAGACGAGGCGGAGCGGCTGCGCCTCTACTACGTCGCGATGACGCGCGCGAAGGAGCGCCTCATCGTCTCCGGCGCGATCGACCGCGAGAAGAAGGCCGATGCGGTGACGCCGATCGGCTGGGTGCTCGCCAGGCTCGACGCCGACGAGGAGCTCGACGCCGCCGGCGACGCGCCAGCCGAGATCGCGCGGAACGGCGCGCGGTTCGTCGTGCGCATCGACCGCTACGACGAGCCGTCCTGGCAGGCTTCTCCCGGCGCAGCGGCCGACGACAGCGAAAGCGGGCAGCTCAGCCTCTTCGCGGCCGGCGAGGAAGCCGCCGCCGCGCGGGCCCCGGCGCTCCAGCCGCTCATCACAGCCCCGGACCCGCCGCTGCACCGGGCGCGCCGCCTCTCGTTCACCGCGCTCTCGACCTTCGAACAGTGCTCGTACAAGTACTACGCGCTGCGCGTCGCCGGGATGGCTGAGCGGCGGCCCGAGCATCGGGCCGGCGAGGGCGGCCTGCGCGCGACCGAGGTCGGCGATGCCGTTCACCGGCTGCTGGAGCAGGTCGACCTGCATGCGCCGGCCGCGCCGGACCTCGAGCAGGTGCGGGAGTGGTACCCGACCGTGAGCGACGAGGAGCTCGAGCGGATCCGCGTCTTCGTCGCCTCGTACTGCAACTCGGAGCTCGCGCGCCGTGTTGCGGCGCTGAGCAGCATCGAGAAGGAACGTCACTTCACGTTCGAGCATGACGGCGTGCTTCTGCACGGCTATCTCGACGTCCTCCACCTCGACGGTCCGCGTGCGCTCGTCGTCGATTACAAGACGAACCTCGTGGGCGACGCTTCGCCCGAGGAGATCGTGGCGGCGGACTACCGGCTGCAGCGGCTCGTGTACGCGCTCGCCTGCTTCCGCGCCGGTGCCGACGAGGTCGAGGTCGCATACCACTTCCTCGAGCGCTCCGACGCGGTCGCCGCGACGACGTTCGGGCGCGAACAGGTGCCAGAGCTCGAGGCCGTGCTGTCCGAGGCGATCGCGCGCATCCACGGGGGCGAGTTCCGGCCGACGCCGAGCGAGTTCGCGTGCGCCGGCTGCCCCGCACTCGACCTCGTGTGCGCCGGCCCGCGGCTGCACGGCGGCGATCGCGACGGGGCACCGCCGCTCGCCGCCGTCGGCTAGCGTCGAGGAGTGGCGCGGAACTACGTGAAGGAGGCCCGGAAGCGGGTCGGGCCGAAGAGGGAGCGGATCCGTCCTGTGATCGAGCGGCTCGCCGTGGAGCATGCGGACGCCGCGATCGCGCTCACGTTTCGCAGCCCGCTCGAGCTGCTCGTGTCGGTGATGCTCTCGGCCCAGACGACCGACGTGAACGTGAACCGGGTCACCGCGACGCTGTTCGAGAAGTACCGCGCGCCGGAGGATTACCTCGCCGTGCCGCAGGAGGAGCTCGAGCGCGACATCTTCGCGACGGGCTTCTACCGGCAGAAGGCGAAGTCGCTGCGCGGCACGATGCGCCTGCTGCTCGAGGAGTTCGACGGCGAGGTGCCGCGTACGCTCGAGGAGCTCGTGCGTCTGCCCGGCGTCGCGAGGAAGACGGCGAACGTCGTCTCGGCGGAGCTCGGCCAGGCGCAGGGGATCGTCGTGGACACCCATGTCCGCCGCCTCTCACAACGACTGGGCTTCACGAGGGAAGATGATCCCGTGAAGATCGAACGCGACCTGGTTCGGCTCGTCCCGCGCGGGGACTGGGCGCGCTTTCCGCATCTGCTCATCTGGCACGGACGCCGCGTCTGCGACGCCCGCCGGCCGCGCTGCGAGGACTGCGTCCTCGTCGACCTCTGCCCCTCGAGCCGTGTCTGACGACCGCTACCGCCTGAGCTTCGACAACGTCGCCGAGACGTACGAGCGCGCACGCCCCGGCTATGCCCCCGAGGCGCTCGCCTGGCTCGCGGAGCGCATCGGGATCGGGCCCGGACGCCGCGTGCTCGACCTCGCTGCCGGTACGGGCAAGCTCACGCGCCAGCTGCTGGCGCTCGGCGCCGACGTCGCCGCCGTCGAGCCCGGCCACGAGATGCGCGCCGTGCTCGAGCGGGTCGTCCCGCTGGCGGAGGCGCTGGCCGGCACGGCGGAGGCGATCCCCCTCCCCGACGAGTCGGTCGACGCGGTGACGGTCGCGCAGGCGTTCCACTGGTTCAGGCCCGAGCCGGCACTCGCCGAGATTCATCGCGTGCTCCGGCCCGGCGGCTCGCTCGGCCTGCTCTGGAACGAATGGGACGACGAGGACCCGCTCCAGCGCGCGGTCGACGTGCTGCTCTCGGCGCTGCGGCCGGGGCGAAAGCAGGAGGGCCCGCCGGCGTGGGCCGTCGCCGTCGAGACGTCGTCGCTCTTCGGGGCGCTGGAGGAACACGTCTTCCGGCACTCGTTCACGCTCGACGCGGAGCGGCTCGTCGAGTGGGTCGCCTCGACGAGCGCGGTCGCAGCCGCGCACGCCGCCGTCCAGGAGCGCGTCGAGGCCGAGGTGCGCGAGCTCGCCGGGCGCGGCCCGCGCGAGCTGACCATCTCGACGCTCGTGTTCGTGACCGACCGCGTCGAGGGGTAGCGGAAGCCTGCTAGTAGGACTTTGTTACTCGCGTCGGTGGAAGAGGGTGAGCTGGTCGAGGTCGACGGGTTGTTGGCAGGTTCGGCAGCGGCCGGTCCAGCAGCGCAGGACGGGCTGCAGGAGCAGCACCGCCTGCGGCAGCGTCAGGCCGGCCGCGGGGCTCTCGGGCGAGGCGTTCCTCGGTGAGGAAGGCGTGGGCGCAGGTGACGAGCGCGTGTGGTGGTGGAAGCCGAGGTAGCTGCGGCCCTCGTAGTGGTCGAGCCCGAGTTCGCCTTTGAGCTGGCGGTAGTCGAGCTCGATCGTCCAGCGCAGCCGGGCGAGCCGGGCGAGCCGCTCGAGCGGGCTTGTCCTCGGCCAGGTTGGAGAGCCAGTAGTCGCTCGGTGCCTCGTCGCCCTCGGGCCACTCGATGATCAGCCACTCCCAGCGCGGCGGCGGGTGATCGTTGCGAACGGGGTGGGTAGCGACGACGCGAACGAACGCGAAACGGCTGCGACCTCCTCGCCCGCCGGCGTCGTCCGGCAGGGCAGCGTCTTCCACGCCTCCGCCGGCAGCCGCTGCGGCGAGCGTGCGCACCGACTCGGGCTTGCGGTCGGGGCGAGCGACCGTGCGTGGCCGGCCGACGTGCCGCTGCGCTCGGGCACCGCGAAGGTCGTCTCCGGCCCGTAGACGCTCGTTCCTGCGCCGCACCGCGACGCACGTACTCGAGCCCCGGCGCGTGCAGGTCGGTGCGGAAGCCGCGTCGTCGCCGTAGGCCGACGTCGGCCAGGATCGGCGCCGCCGGCACCTCCCAGCCGGCCGCCTGCTCGCACAGCTCGGCGGCAAGCTGCGGCTTGGTCTGCGAAGAAGACCGCGTCCGGGATCTTCGCCTTCCGCCGCCGCTCGAGATCGTCGCACCACTCCTCGGGCAGGTACAGCCGCCAGCCCAGCGGCAGCGTGCCCGCGCTCGCCGACCGCGTGCACGCTGACGGTGATCTGGCAGTTGCCGACCTTGCCGAGCGTGCCCGAGTACTGACGCTTCACCCCCGGCGAGTGCTTGCCGTCCTTGACGATCCCGGTGTCGTCGACCACCCACGCCACGACACCGATCTCGGGCGCCACCCGCTCCGCGCACGCCCGCACCACCAGCTCCGGATCCCACGGCGAATCGGCCAGAAACTGCTGCACCGACTCGTACCGGGCCGGCGTCTCCTCGAGCCGAAACAGCGTCGGCTGCAGACTCTTGCGGCCGCCATGCTCGACCAGCCCGCGCACGTACAGAAGCGCGTTCTCACGCTGCCGCCGCAGCGGCAACCGAGCCGCCACCGCCTCGACGAAACGCCAGCCAGCCGATCGCGCACCTCGACCGCCGGCACCTCGACCGCAGCCGCTGCCTCCATCCGCTCCTCCTCCGAACGATGACCGCTGACGCGGACACCGTTCGACGCGAACCGACAGGACCCTTCAACCAGCTAACAAAGTCCTACTAGAGGCTTGATGTGAAACGCAGGGCGGGTTCGCAGGGACCCGCCGCTGGACGAAGAAGGGCTTCCAGACCATGTGTCCCCTCGAGATTGGAGCTCGAGATGACGGATCTGGAAGCCCTTGTCGTTGCAGCGTATGTGTTCGCGGACGAGTATCGGGTCCCTGCGCGCGGCGGTCGGCCGCAGTCGACGACCGACGCGGAGCTGGTTGCGCTGGCGGTCGCGCAGGCGGCGATCGGGATCAGCTCTGACCGGCAGTTTCTTGGTCTGATCGGCCGGGTGCTGCCGGGCTGGTTCCCGCACCTGCCCGACCAGTCGCAGTACAACCGGCGTCTGCGTGGCCTGATCGAGCTGATCTCGATCGTGCAGCAGCAGCTCGCCCGGCTGCTCGACGGCGGCGGTGTGCGGCTCGCCGACGGCAGCCAGCTGGCGGTCGCCAACTATCCCGGTTGCCAGCAGCGAAGCCACTTCGCGGGCTTCGCCCGCTACGGCTTCGCGCGCTCGCAGCATCGCTTCATCTGGGGCGTCCGGCTCGTCCTCTTGACCGACGAACGCGGCCTGCCGCTCGGGTACACGATCGTGCCGGCAAACGAGAAGGAGTACGAGCCGCTTGCCGACCTTTTGACTGGCGTCCCGGCCGAGGTCGTAATCGCCGACAAGGGTTTCTGGGGTCGCGGCTACCGAGAGCGGCTCGCCGCCGACGGCGTCACCCTGCTCACGCCCGACAAGACGCGCACCGCCGGCAATCTCGGACGCGAGCGCGCACTCGCGTCCACCCGGCTGGTCATCGAGAGCGTCTTTGCGAACCTGAAAGGCCAGATGCGACTCGAGCAGCACCTCGCGAAGACACCGGCCGGACTCGCCGTGCGAATCGCCCAGCGCATCCTCGCCCTCACCCTCGGCATGCTGCTCAACCGGATCGGCGGCCGCCCGGCACGCGCTCTCGCCGCCTACGACGGCCGCTGAATCACATCAAGCCTCTAGTTGACCGACGGATCCTCGGGGATTCTCGCCACGAGCTCGTAGACGCCGCCCTTGCGGCGCAGGACGTCGGACCAGAGCAGGTCGGGCGTCTCGGTGAAGGCGTCGTCCGGAAGCGCCGGCTCGATGATCCAGTCCTCCCGCGCGAGCTCGTCCTCGAGCTGGCCTGCGCCCCAGCCGGCGTACCCGGCGAAGACGCGCCGCCGCGTCGTCGCCGGCACGACGTCGTCGGGCTCGTCGAGCGACGGGAAGCCGAGCGCGCCGAACAGCGGTACCGCGGCGTCGTCCGGGTCGACGAACTCGCCGAGCACGAGCACGGCGTCCTGCTGCACCGGCCCGCCGAGCCACACCTGCTCGCCGTCCTCGACGAGCGGCTCGAGCTGCGGCACGAGCTCCGCGACCTCGGCCGGCGACGGGCGGTTGAGCACGAGGCCGGCGGCGCCCTCGTCCGTGTGCTCGGTGACGAGCACGACCGTGCGGCGGAAGTTCGGGTCGAGGAGAGCCGGCGAGGCGATCAGCAGCTGCCCCTGGAGCGTCTCCATCTCACCATTGTGGCGGTAACCGCCGCCTAATCGGCGCTCGAGCGGTAGGAGACGACGTGGACGCGCTCGACCGTGAGCATCCCCTCGCCGACCATCTCGTCGAGGATCGGGACGATCCGGTCGACCTGCTCCGCCGTGTCGACGATCTCGATCACCACCGGCAGATCCTCCGACAGACGGAGTATCCGCGACGTGTGGATGCGCGAGTCGGCGCCGAATCCCTCGATTCCGCGGATGACGGTCGCCCCGGCGAGGCCCTCGGCACGCACCCGCTCCACGATCGCCTGGTAGAGCGGCTTGCCGTGCCACGTGTCGGACTCCCCGATGAACAGGCGCAGGAGCTTGCCTTCCCCCTCGAGCTTCACAGCGCCCTCCCCGCGACGACGCCCGCGTACACGGAGACGAGGCCGGCGGCCATGCTGCCGAGCATGTTGGCGGCGGCGAGTCCCAGCGCCCTGTCCTCCGCGAGCCGGTACGTCTCGAAGCTCAGCGTCGAGAACGTCGTGTATGCGCCGAGGAAGCCGATCGTGACCGCGCCGCGGAGCCAGGGCGCCACCGTCAGCCGCTCGGTCAGCACGGTGAAGAGGAAGCCGAGAGCGAAGGCGCCGGTGATGTTGACTGCGAACGTGCCCCACGGGAACGCACTCGAAGTGCGGCGGCTCACCAGCCCCTCGAGCCCGTAGCGGGCGAGGGCGCCGAGGGCTCCGGCGACGGCGATTGCGAAGGCGGTGCGCACAGTCTGCTCCTTCCCGTAGGAGCCATCAGCCGCGGGGCGTCTGGGGCGAGCTCCATCGCCCGGCGCCCGGCGGGCGCCCGCCGGAAAGCCTAATCGCGCGTCAGTAGTTCCGCCGATGGGATCGACCCCGGCCGGGGCGAAGCTAGAGCCGAAAGGAGGCAATCATGCGCACTAGCCGCAAGGTTCTCCTTGCCCTTCCCGCTTCATCGATCGTTGCGCTTGTTCTCGCTGCCGGAGGCTCTTCAGCGGGTCCTCCGGGAGCGTCGTACGGCTGGGGCCAGCCCGGGTGCGCTCCCGTGAGCGTTCCGTGCGCACAGCCGCCGGCAAGCATTCCGGTCGCGCCGGTCGTCGTCGTGGCACCGGTGCCGGGTTCGAGCTATGTGTGGGCGCAACCCGGGACGGCACCCGTATACACGCCGTCCGCGCAGCCGCCCACCTGGGTGCCCGCGTAACAGCGGGATGGGCCGCTGGGGGCCGCGATCGTGCGGCCCCCAGCGCTAACTCGCTTCCGCGCGCGGCGTGAGGGCGACCAGCAGGCCGCCGTCGTCGTCGTACGCGGGGAAGAAGTCGCCGGTGACGGGCTTCGCGAGGCCGGCGCGGGTTCGCAGCTCGAGCTTCTCGTCCAGCCGGCGCACGCCCCACTCGAGCGCGAGCTTGGCGGGGTTGCGCTCAGCGGCGAAGCCGGAGAGGCCGAGCGCGTCGACGACGTCGGCGCCGAGCAGGTCGACCTCGCCCCAGCCGGTCAGCTCGAAGACGCCCCGGCCGACGGCGAGGATCCGGCCCTCCTGGTCGCAGACGACGAGGCCGGTACCGGGCGCCGGGTAGTAGTCGTCCATCAGCTCGAACAGGAAGCCGAAGCCGCAGTGGTGGCACGCGACGGCCTCGTCGAAGAGGCCCTCCTTGCGGTCGAGGTCGATCGACCGCTCCTTGCAGTTCGGGCAGATGAAATACGGCACGGCTGCTGAGGTTAGCTGCGCGGCCGCGCGTCGACAGCGTGAGCCCACCTGCGCAGGCTCGAGTAGCCGCCGCCGAGCGGCTGCTGGTCGACGAGGACGTGGTGGAAGACCTCCTCGTCTCCGGGCGGCGTGCCGAAGACGGCGTACTTGAGGAACGGGAAGGCGATGCAGTCCGCGGCGCCGAACGCTCCGAACAGGAAGTCGCGCCCGTCGAGCAGGTCCTCGAACAGGTCGAGCGACGCCCGCATGCGCGCGCCGAGCTCGGCGACGCGGGCCGCGTCCGGTCGCGGGCGGGCGAGCTCGTCGGCGATGAGGTTCGGCGGGCGCTTCCAGACGCGGTTGAACCAGTCGACGAACACGCGCACCTCGGCGCGCCGGGACGGCTCGGCCGGATAGAGCGGCGGCTCGGGGACGCGCTGCTCGAGCCAGCTCGATGATCGCGGTCGAGTCGGGGACGACGAGCTCGCCTTCGACGAGCACGGGCACGAGCGGCTGGCCGCTGACCGCCTCGACGGGCGAGCGGTCGTCCGCGGCGACGTCGACCCACTCGAGCTCGATCGCCTTGTGCCCCGCTGCGAGCGCGACCCGCTCGACGTTCGTCGAGAACGGGATCCGGTAGACGCGGGGGCGCGTCAGAACCAACGGTTGCGACGGAACCACCAGAGCTGAAACGCCGTCGTGACCACGATCAATCCCCACGACCCACTCGTAGCCCCAGTGCCAGCGCAGCTCGGGGATGTCGACGAAGTTCTGGCCGTAGAGGCCGACGATGAACGTGGGGAGGAGCAGGAGCGACGCGATCACCGTCAGGCGCTTCATCACCTCGTTCTGGTCGTTCGCGATCTTCGCCTGGTGGTAGTCGCGGACGCCGGCGAGGAGGTCGCGCGTGAGGTCGAGGCCGTCGAGCGCGCGCATGAGCTTGTCGTAGGACGGCGTTGAAGGCGACCTCGACGTCGTGCGGGAAGACCTCGGGTCCGTCGTCGACCTCGCACGGCGTCCGTCGATCACGCGCCGGACGGCGTCGCGCATCGGGGCGAGCGTGCGCCGGATGTGGAGCATGTCGTGCCGCAGCGCGGAGATGCGCTGCGCGGGTCAGCTCGGCGGGCTGCAACTCGACGGCGTCCTCGAGATCGTCGATCTCCGTCGTCGAGGTCGTCGACGAGGTCGAGGTAACGCTCGGCGATCTCGTCGATCACGCGGTACGCGAGCATTCCGGCTGAGTCGTCCGTCCTTCGCCGCCTTCGTGACGATCGCCGACGTCGTAGGGCGGCACGGTCGCCCGGCGGCGTCTTGCGCACGGTCAGGAACGTGTCGTGCGTGATGACGACGTCGATCTCCTGGTAGTAGACGTAGTCCTCTTCCGGGACGGCGACCGCGACGAGGAAGACGCCGAAGACGTAGTCGCCGTGCCCCTGGAGCGTCGGGCGCGGCTCGTCATCGTGCTTCGGCGGCTGCGAGCAGTGAGCAAGAGCGCCGGGTCCTCGAGCTCGCGCGGCGACTTCGCGCGCAGCTCCTCGGCGCTCGGGTCGAGCAGGTCGATCCACTCCGCGGCCACCCGGCCGCGTTCGACGCGCCGGTCTCTAGACCTTCGCCGCGGCGGGCGGCGCCGCGTGCGCTCTCGTCGGCGGCGAGGAAGCGCTCGGCGTCGAGCGCCGCCATGCAGCCGGAGCCGGCGGCGGTGACCGCCTGGCGGTAGACGTGGTCCTGGACGTCGCCGGCGGCGAAGACGCCGGCGACGTTCGTGTCGGTCGAGCCGGCGCGGCGTGACGAGGTAGCCCGTCGTCGTCGTGGTCGAGCTGGTCGACGAACAGCGCCGTGTTCGGATCGTGGCCGATCGCGACGAAGACGCCGTCGGTCTTGAGCTCCCGGGTCTCGCCGGTGTCGCGTGTCGCGCAGGACGGACGGCCTCGACGCGTCGTCTCGCCGAGGATGTCCTCGACGACGGCGTTCGTCACGAAGCTCGATCTTCGGGTTCGCGCGGGCGCGCTCGAGCATGATCGGCGAGGCGCGGAACTCGTCGCGCCGGTGGACGACGCGTCACCTTGGTCGCGTAGCGGGTGAGGAAGATCGCCTCCTCCATCGCGGTGTCGCCGCCGCCGACGACGACGAGCTCCTTGTCCTTGAAGAAGGCGCCGTCGCAGGTGGCGCAGGCCGAGAGGCCGCGGCCCTGGAGGCGCTGCTCGCACGGGAAGCCCGAGCCAGCGCGCGCTCGCGCCGGTGGCGACGATCGACCGCGCGGGCGCGGTACTCGTCGTCTGTCGACCCAGACGCGGAACGGGCCGCTGCCGAGAAGTCGACCTTCGTCACGTTGTCGGTGACGAACTCCGTGCCGAAGCGCTCCGCCTGGCGGCGGAAGTCCGCCATCATCTCCGGCCCCATGATCCCGTCGGCGTAGCCGGGGTAGTTCTCGACGTCGCTCGTGATCATCAGCTGGCCGCCCCAGTTGAAGCCCTCGATCACGAGCGGCTGGAGGTTCGCCCGGGCGGCGTACAGGGCCGCGGTGTACCCGGCAGGGCCGCCGCCGATGATGATCAGCTCACGTACGTCCGTCATTCCGGTCGTTCCTTCCTCGTGGATGCTCTCACCGTACTTAAACGATACGGACCGGCCGGGCGTTCCCTCGTGGTCGATGCCACGATCTAGGCGGCGTCGGCGGTGCCGGGAACGATCGCGGGCATGTCGGACGCCTTGATCGAGCGGGCCGCGATCTCGATCTCCCTCAGCTCGGCGAGCTCCGACGGCGGGGAGACGCCGTGATCCTTGAGCTTCCGCGCCCCCGGCAGGACGCTCCGCTCGAACGAGCCGATGCTGTCGTTGTAGGCGCGGACGGCGCTCTCGAGGCCGCGGCCGACCTTCGAGAAGTGCTCGGTGAGCGTGGCCAGGCGCTTGTAGAGCTCCCGGCCGAGCTCGCTGACGGCCCGCGCGGACTCGGCGACCTTCTCCTGGTTCCAGCCGTAGGCCACCGCGCGGAGCAGCGCGATGAGCGTCGTCGGCGTCGCGAGGATCACCTGCTGGTTGACGCCCTCCTCGATCAGGCTGGGGTCGTGCTCCAGGGCCGCGGAGAAGAACGTCTCGCCGGGGATGAACAGCACGACGAACTCGGGGGTCTGCTCGAACTGGCTCCAGTAGCTCTTGGCCGACAGCTTCGCGATGTGATCCCGGATCTGGCGGGCGTGGTCGGCGAGATACGCGCGCCGCGTGTCCTCGTCCTTCGCCTCGAGCGCGTCGAGGTAGGACTGGAGCGGCGCCTTGGCGTCGACCACGACCTGCTTGCCGCCGGGCAGCCGCACGACGACGTCGGGGCGCAGCCGCCCGCCGTCGTCGCCGCGGACGGTGGTCTGCTCGACGAAGTCGCAGTGGGCGAGCATGCCGGCCATCTCGACGACGCGGCGGAGCTGCATCTCGCCCCAGCGGCCCCGCACCACCGGTGAGCGGAGCGCGGTGACGAGGTTCCCGGTCTCGGTGCGCAGCTCCTTCTGGCTGTCGGTGAGCTGCCGCACCTGTTCCTTCAGCTCGCGATAGGCGCCCTGGCGGGCGACCTCGAGCTGCTGCAGCTTCCCGTCCACCTTCTGGAGCGACTCCTTGATCGGCCCGACGAGGTGCTCGACCGCCTGCTCCTTCTGGCCGAGCTTCGTCGAGGCGAGCTCGAGGAACGACTCGTTGTTCTTGTGCAGCGCCGCGGCGGCGAGCCCGGCGAAGCGCGCCGCGAAGTCGTCCTCGGCCTTATCCAGGAGCGCGACCTTCTCGGCCGTGCGCGCCTGCTCGTGCTCGAGCTGCGCGCGCAGGCTCGCCGCCTCGATCGCCCCGCGGGAGCGCGCGAGCAGCCAGGCGACGGCTGCGCCAACGACCAACCCGAGGATGAGAGTGACGACGACCATTGGGCCGACGAACGGTAGACCCGGGATCGGACGGAGCGGGCTACCCCAGAAGGGCGGTGTCGATCGCCAGCGTGACCTGCTGGAGGTCGGGCGCCGTGCTCTGCCCGCCGACGAGCTTCGGCTTCGTTCCGGTCTTGCCGACGAAGACGGTCGGGGTCCCGCTGACCTTGTTGGCGGCGGCGTCGGCCGCGACGTTGCTCGCTTGCTTCTTCACGGCCGGCAGTTTGCGGTCGCTGAGGAGCTTGGGCACGTTCAGCCCGGGCACGCTCTCGGCGATCTGGTAGATCATCGAGTCGGTCAGCCAGCCGGTGTTCTCCGTCCCCTGGTTGTCGTAGAGGACCTGCGCGAAGTTGAACGCCTTGTTCTGCGTGGCCGCCGCCATCATCGCGGCCTGGCCGCGGGACGAGTCGGGGCCGATGAACGCCCACGGCTTGACCTCGATGCGCAGCTTGCCCGTGCGCACGTACTTCGAGACGAGGGTCGGCGTCGCGGTGGTCTCGAAGTTCTGGCAGATCGGGCACTGCAGGTCGATGTAGATGACCATCTGCACAGGGGCGAACGCCGAGCCGAGGAAGAAGCCCTTCTGCGGGATGCCCTTGAACATCGTCTGGACGTCGGCCGCGCCGGGCAGCCCGTTCGCGAGCGAGCCGAATGTCGGCGGGTTCTTGGGGATCCCGCTGTTGCCGCCGCCGCCTCCGCCGCCGGTGAGCACGATCGCGAGCACGACGATCACGACGATCGCCGCGGCGCCTCCGGCTCCGGCCATGAGCACGCGCGGCGACGCCTGGCGCTTGCGCCCGCTGCCCTTCGACTGCACGGGCGGCGGGGCCGCCTGGGCGGCGCGACGCAGCTGCTTGCTCTTCTTGCCGCTAGGCATCGGCCGGAAGCGTACCGGGCTCGCCGCCCCCTCCGGCAGCGGCAAGCCCTAAGAATCCGATGAGGAGCACGAAGCCGGTGAGCGTGAGCGTCGGGATCGTCACGTACCCGAACTCGTTGATCCACTTCGTCGCACAGCCGCCGGGGGCGGAGGCGCAGGCACGTCGACGTCTGCCCGATGACGCCGTTCTCGACGAAGAGGTGATAGACGGAGACGCAGGCGCCGACGACCGGCAGCGGCAGCAGGTAGCGGGCGATCCGGTGCTCGCCGTGCACTGCGGCGAGGAGCGTCACGATCGAGAGCGGGTACATGCAGATGCGCTGGAACCAGCAGAGCTCGCACGGGAAGAAGCCTGCGATCTCGGAGAAGAAGAGGCTGCCGCCCGTGGAGACCGCGGCGACGACGAACGCCGCCCACAGCTCGTAGCCCCAGAGGGCGGAGCGCAGCCGCTCGAGGGGGGCGCGGACGCCGGCGAGCGCGGCCGCGCCGACGAGGATGAGCACGCCCGCGATCACCTGTCCGGCGACGCCGAGCGCGGCGAGCGCGACGATTGTGTCGTGGATCATCCGCGAGACCTTGCCATACCGCCCCGGGCTCACGCGGGCGCTACGCTCCGCCGGGCCGGGGTGGCGAAACTGGTCAGACGCGCCCGACTTAAAATCGGGTGGCCCTCGGGCCATGCGGGTTCGAGTCCCGCTCCCGGCACTCAGCCGCTTCGCGGCCGCCCGCCCGGCCCGCGCGCCGTGAGTCCGTACACTCACGCGGTGGCACGCGTTGAGGAACCGCCGGTCCGGCAGCCGCTCGAATGGGACTCGCCGCTGTTCCTCATGGCCCGGGCGCAGTTCGAGCAGTCGCTGCCGTACGCGGACGTCTCGCCGATGGTCGCCGAGCGGCTGAGCTTCCCCGAGCGGGCGGTGATCATGAGTGTGCCGCTGCGCCGCGACGACGGCGCGTGGGAGATCTTCGCCGGCTACCGCGTCCAGCACTCGACCGTGCTCGGCCCGACGAAGGGCGGCATCCGCTACGACCCGGACGTCTCGCTCGGCGAGTGCGCCGCGCTTGCGAGCTGGATGACGTGGAAGTGCGCGCTGCTGCGCCTGCCCTACGGCGGCGCGAAGGGCGGCGTCCGCTGCGACGTCCGCGAGCACTCGCCCGCCGAGCTGCAACGGCTGACGCGCCGCTTCACCTCCGAGCTGGTGACGATGATCGGCCCGAAGACCGACATCCCGGCGCCGGACATGGCGACGAACGAGCAGACGATGGCGTGGATGATGGACACGTATTCGATGCTCAAGGGGCACGTCGTACCCGAGGTCGTCACCGGCAAGCCGATCTCCATCGGCGGCTCCGTCTTCCGCCGGGAGGCGACCGGCGCCGGCGTTGTGATGAGCGCGGAGCGCGCGTGCGAGCGGCTTGGATGGAATCTGAACGAGCAGCGGATCGTCGTGCAGGGGTTCGGCAACGTCGGTGGCGTCGCTGCGTCCGAGTTGCACGAGCGCGGCGCGACGGTGCTCGCGGTCTCGGACATCTCCGGCGGGCTCTACTCCGACGACGGGCTCGACGTTCCGGCGCTGCACGAGTACGCCCTTGCGCACGGCTCGCTCGAGGGGTACGACCGTTGCGAGCGGATCACGAACGAGGAGCTCGTCGAGCTGCCGTGCGACATCCTGTTCGTCGCCGCGCGCGAGGATCAGCTCACGAGCGCGAACGCCGCGCGGGTCGAGACGCGGCTCATCGTCGAGGGCGCAAACGGGCCGACGACGCTCGAGGCGGACGCGGTCTTCGCGGAGCGCGGCATCCCCGTCATCCCGGACATCCTCGCGAACGCGGGCGGCGTCACGGTCTCCTATTTCGAATGGGTGCAGGACCTCGGCCGGCTGTTCTGGGACCGCGACGAGATCCGCGGCCGGCTCGCAGACAAGATGCACGACGCGTTCGACCGTGTCTGGTCGGTCGCGGAGGAGAAGCAGATCACCCTGCGGCAGGCGGCGATGGTCGCCGCGATCCGTGAAGTGGCCGGCGCGCTCGAGTCGCGCGGCATCTATCCCTAGAGATGTTCGGTCAGACCGTCCGCGATGCGATGGTTCGCGAGCCGACGACGCTCGCCGACACGGCGAGCGCGCAGGAGGCGGGCCGCTGCTTCGCCGACAACCCGGAGGTGCGCGCCGTGTTCGTGTCCGCAGAGGGCGGCACGCTCGTCGGGGTGATCACGCGCAAGACGCTCGTGCGCGAGGTCGTCGCCGCCGGGCTCGACTCGACCGCGGTGCGGCTGCGCGACATCGCCGAGCCGCCTGCGTTCACGTTCGAGGCGTCGCTGCCGCTCGACGAGGCGTTCCACCTCACCGAGGAGCTCGACCTCGAGCGGGTCCCCGTCGTCGAGGGCGGACGCCTCGTGGGCGTGCTCTCGCGCGCGGTCGTGCAGCGCCGGCTCGCCGAGGACGAGCCGCCCGAGGACGAGGCCGGCGAAGAGGCCGTGCTGCTCTAGCAGCAGGTGTGCGGTACGGCGTCCTCGCCGGGCGCCGGCAGCTCCGCCGCGGTGAGGGCGGCGCCGTCGAGGATGTCGTGCTCGCTCACGACGATCTCGTCGAGGTCGAAGCGGTCGAGCGTCTCGGCGAGGATGACAGCACCGGCGACGATCACGGGTGCGCGTTCCGGCTCCATCGTCGGGAGTGCGCGCCGCTCGGCGACGGTCAGCGCCGCCAGCCGTTCGAGTTGTGCGCGTGCCGCGGCGCGGGCGAGGCGATGTCCGTGCACGCGCGCGCGGTCGTAGCGCTCGAGGCCGAGGTCGAGCGCGGCGAGCGTCGTCACCGTTCCCGCGACGCCGATCGCGCGCTCGGCGGAGACGGAAGCGGCGCGCTCGTCCAGCAGTGTCCGCACCGCGCCCGCGCAGTCGTCGAGCTCCTGCCGCGACGGCGGGTCGGTGTGGAGGAAGCGCTCGGTGTGCCGCACCGAGCCGAGCTCGAGGCTGACGTGGAAGTCGTCGACGACCAGCTCGGTCGAGCCGCCGCCGATATCGACGACGAGCGTGCCGGGACCGGGGTCGACGCCGCGGCGGGTGAGCAGCGCCTCCTCGTCTCCGCGCAGCAGCCGCGTCGCGAAGCCGTAGCTCCACTCGACCTCGCCGAGGAACGCCTCGCCGTTCTCGGCGTCGCGCACGGCGCTCGTCGCGACGGCGAGCGTGCGCTCGGCGCCGAGCGACTCGAGCGTGCGCCGGTAGTCGGCGAGCACGTTGCGGACCCGCGCGATCGGCACGGGAAGGAGGCGGCGGCGTGCGTCGACGCCCTCGCCGAGCCGCGTGATCCGCGTCTCGCGATGCACCTCCTCGAGACGGCCGCCGTCGATGTCGGCGACGAGCAGCCGCGTCGTGTTCGTGCCGAGATCGATCGCGGCGACTCTCACGCGCGCGGGAGCACCGCGGCGACGGGTGCGGTGGCCTCGTCGAGCGCCGCCCGGAGAATCGCCAGGCGGGCAAGCGAGACGCGGAGCCTGGCGACGCTCGAGTCGAGCGCTGCGGTGTCGGACGCCGCCGCGACCTTGTCCGCGGTCGCCTCGCCGAGGTCGGCGAGCCGTTCGAGCTCCTTCCCGAGATGCCGGCGCAGCCGCTTGAGCGCCCGCCAGCCCTGGAGGACGCGCACGGCGAGGAAGCCGAGCGCGACGAAGACCGCCAGCGTGCCGGCGATCAGCGCGGCGTAGATCACCCAGTTCCCCACGCGGGGATCGTAACCGCCGCAGGGACGGTGCTAGAATCAACCTCCAGCGACGCGGGGTGGAGCAGCCAGGTAGCTCGCCGGGCTCATAACCCGGAGGTCGCAGGTTCAAATCCTGCCCCCGCTATGGAAGATTTCCCCGACCGCCTTTCCGGGCGGTCGAGGTCTTTCTAGGAAGGGGACGAGGTCGGGGCTAAGGGTCGCGGCGAGTTGGAGCGCTCGCTGGTCTTTGTCGTAGGTCGCAGTCAGGTCGAAGGCTGCGAAGAGCTCGGTGAGCTCGTCGGGTGGCGCCTGTTGCATGACGGGGCGGAGGTCCGGCACGGCGTCGAGCAGGGCCTCGATCTCCTGCGCGGTCGGCCCGGTCGGGCGGCAGCGAACCCCGCAGACGTCCCACCGGCGCCTAAGGTCTCGTGGAAGTCGGCAAGCGATGGATCTCTGATCCTGAAGTTCAGTTCAGCCGAAGTCGGCAAGAATGTTGCCTGGCATTACATCATCGAGTCGTCGGCGCCCGAGGAAACGACAAACTGGACGCCCTTGAAGAGCATCGGGCTTCGTCTATGGCAAGTGGGATGGCAAGGACTTCCGCGGCGTGCCGTCGTATTGGCGGTTCGACGGCGCCCCCGGTGGCTGCTTCCGTTACCGCGTCGCGGGCAAGAATCCCGTTGGGCGGGGTTGGGTGAAGGAGTATCACGTCTCCGACCGCAAGCACTGCATCCCGATTAAGGAGGACTGATGACGCGTCCGCGCTCCACAGTGTTGGTGTGGCTGACTGCCACGGCATTCATCGTGGCGGCAGGAATGGCGTCGACACCGTCGCTTGCCCAGAGAGCGCGGCCTCAGGCCTGTCCGAAAGCTTCCGCCATCGTCCGGCGACCTACCACTATCGAGGAGGCGCTAGCCGGACTCAATCGCACTGCCCCCGTTGTCTTCGTCGACCTCACGTTTGGCACCGATGGTCGTCGGCATTCCGATTACGCCCGCCAACACGGGGGTCTGGGAAGCTGTCATGTTGTCGAGGTATAGCCGCGGCGAGACGGGGCGTTGGTACAAGACCGTTGTCCGCCAGTGCGGGACCTTCGTCGCCAGCAACACATGGGCGCTCGGGGTAACGTTCGCTTCCCCGATCGTCACGAACAGCACCTACATCGCGTTCCTCACCGACACCGCCAGTGGATGGCGACTGTACTACTACTTGCCGGCGAGCCCTCTTCACTGAGGTTTGCCGCGCCCAGGCGATGCTGGATCGACGAGACGCAAGCCGTCGTCCTGCGATTCGCCGAGCAGACAGTCCAATCGGTGACACCAGCGAGAATCCCGGCTAGCGAATCCTTCTTGCTCGACGGACACCCGAGGGGTGCAGAAGACTCGGTCGTCACTCTGCGGCGGGCAGGTATTCGTGCAAACGGTCTCCTTTGCCTACAAGAAGTGGCAGAGTAGCGTCCCCGCTCGTGGTGTACGAGCCGGTTGAGGTCTTTTCCGCCGCGGCTGTGGAGCGCGAGCCGTAGGCGAGCGCGGAGCAGCTGCGGCGGGGTCCGGGTGATAGCTGACCACCGCGTCATCCTCGCGAGGTCCTGTCGAAGACACTCAGCGAGGAGGAGCACGGTGGTCGAGCACACGATGGACGTTTCGGGCTGGTTGCGCAAGCAGCTCGAGGAGACGAGCCCGGATCTGTTGCGGGTGATGGTCAAGGACTTCGCCGAGGCGCTGATGAGCGCCGACGCTGACGCGGTCTGCGGCGCCGGCTACGGCGAGCGGTCGCCGGAGCGGGTCAACCGCCGCAACGGCTACCGCGAGCGTGACTGGGACACGCGGGTCGGCTCGATCGAGCTCGCGGTGCCGAAGCTGCGGGAGGGCAGCTACTTCCCGGACTGGCTGCTGCAGCCGCGCCGGCGGGCCGAGCAGGCGTTCGTGTCGGTGATCGCCGACGCCTACCTCGCCGGCGTCTCGACCCGGCGGGTCGAGAAGCTGGTGCAGCAGCTCGGGGTCGAGCGGATGTCCAAGAGCCAGGTCTCCCGGCTGGCGAAGAGCCTCGACCAGATCGTCGAGGACTTCCGCACCCGGCCGCTCGACGGGGCGCCCTACGCCGTACGTGACGCTTGGACGCGCTCGTCGTCAAGTGCCGCGAGGGCGGCCGCACCGTCAACGTCTGCGTCGTCCACGCCGTCGGCGTCAACCGGGACGGCTTCCGCGAGTCGCTCGGCCTCGACGTCGTCACCGCCGAGGACGGCGCCGCCTGGCTCGCCTTCGTCCGCGGCCTGGTCGCGCGCGGCCTCGCCGGCGTGAAGCTGGTCAGCTCGGACGCGCACCCCGGCCTCGTCGACGCGATCGCCGCGACGCTGCCCGGGGCGTGCCTGGCAGCGCTGCCGCACCCACTTCATGCGCAACCTGCTCACCCGCGTCCCCAAGAGCGCACAGGGCTTCGTCGCGACGATGGTGCGGACGATCTTCGCCCAGCCCGACGCCGACACCGTGCACGAGCAGCACGCCCGGATCGTCGCCCAGCTCGAGGCCCGCTTCCCCGAAGCGGCGGCGCTGCTCGACGAGGCCGGACCCGACCTGCTCGCCTTCACCGGCTTCCCGAAGGAGCACTGGCGGCAGCTCTGGAGCAACAACTCGCTCGAGCGGCTCAACAAGGAGATCCGCCGCCGCACCGACGTCGTCGGCATCTTCCCCGACCGCGCCTCGATCATCCGCCTCGTCGGCGCCGTCCTCGCCGAACAGAACGACGAGTGGGCCGTCGCCCGCCGCTACATGAGCGCCGACTCGATCGCCAAGGCGCTCGCCGACCGCCAGCCGACGAGCCCGAGGAGGTGATCGCCATCGCCGCAGCCGCGTAAACGTCAGGCGAGGATGACGCGCTCAGCCTCGTACACCACTTGACGGGACGTGGCCGCGCAGCCGGTCGGGGAAATCTGTCCACATCGTGCCCCCGCTACTCAGGAAAGACCTGCAAATGCGGGTTTTTTGCTAAATGCGGCTTCTGCGTGGGGTGAGTTGCGGCGTTCTACGGCCGCTCGGCTGGCCCGTGCCTCCTATGACATGAGGTAGAAGCGTTCGTTCGAGGAGGCGGCTCCTCTCGTGATTCGTGTCAGACCAGCGTGTCCCTTGCACCCCGAATCGAAGGTCTGGTTCGACGGAACCTACGGCCGCGGCGAACGGCAGAGGCAGCGGTACAAGTGCCTGCCCGGCAACGGCGACCGGCCGCACGTGTTCACGGAGGCGTTGCCGCGGACGGTCGACGTGGATCGGGAGTGCTGGGAGTGCGAGCGGCCGCTGGCGGCGCACGAAGGGCCTCCGGCGCCGCGCGCATTCGAGTACACGGTGCGAGAGATCGCCGAGGCGCTGATCCTCGTTGGCCGCGGCATGACCTACCGCGCCGCCGGGCGGGAAGTGCGGGCGCTCGGCTCTCGTCGTCGGCGCCGCCGTTCTGATTGCACGCATCCGCGCCGTGAGGACGGGCGCACGGTTGCCGCCTGGGTCGAGCTGTTTGCCCCGTCGATCTTTGAGGCCCAACGGCCGAAGGCTTGGCCGCCGGTCGTCGCGCTCGACGCGAAGCCGTTCAAGGTGGGCGGCAGGCGAAACGCGGCCGGAGACCTGGTTCCTGGTGGGAGTCCGGCCTTCCAGGTCTTCGCAGCGATGGGCTACCAGAGCTACGAGGCCCCGGTCCAGCTCATCGGCTTGCAGTCGTTCCCCGGCTTCGAGTACCAGCAGGGACGGCCGTACTGGGTCGAGTTCCTACGCTCACTCGACGCGCAGCTCGACGGGGCGCCGCGCCAGTTCGTCTGCGACGCAGACCCTGACATCGAGCCCGCGATCCGCGAGGTCTGGCCGCTCGGCAGCGAAGACGCGCCTGAGGTCTTCCTCTGCCATCACCATCTACGCGAGACGCTGCTGAGCAAGCTCAAGGACGCCCACCTCGCTGAGGATGATCCGCTCTACAGGGCCGCCCGCGAGGCGTTCACGAACCGCGAGCTCTGGGACACGTTCGAGCGAGCAGCGCAGGAGCACCGGCCGCGCATCGGTCCGCTCAGGACGTGGCTGCGTGACTACGGCAACCGGGCCGCCTACCAGGTCGCCCACCACGGCGGCCGCGTCACAGACACGACTGCTGTCGAGCAGTACCTGAGCGTCCTGCGCGCCCAGTTCGGACTACGCCGCGCCGCCCTGCGAAATCGCCGCCGCCTCGACTGCCTGCTCATGCTGATGATGCTCCAGCAGCGCCAGCCCGCCAGCCGCGTCGCCTACGCGCACGTCATCCGGGAAACACTTCTCACCAACGGCGGCCACGCCCAGACCCGGCGCGAGCTCGCCGCCAGGAACGGGCAGCGCTCACTGCGGCTCATGCCGCCGCCGCCGCGCCGAGCGACTGCGCCCGCGCCGGTGCGAACGGCTACGTCTTACCCACCCGATCCGGAAGGCGACGACATCCCGTTCTGAGCGGCAGGCGAGCGGATAGCGGTCCTGCGCGTCCTACGAGTCGTTGGGCAGGTAGTGCCGGGCCAGCCGCGGGATGACAGCGGAGTCGGTCACGAGCAGGATGCCGAGCGCGAGGAACGGAGCGCGTGTCCCGCCCGCGAATGCCCCGAGCACGGCCATGCCTCCGGCTGCGACGCGACAGCTTGCGCGCGCGATCAACCAGTAGCGCGTGACGTCGTGGCGGTCAAGGTGACGCCAGCCGAGGTAGAGCAGGACGCCCGCGTAGAGGAACATCAAACACCCGAAGCCGATGAGGATGAGGCTCACCGGCGGGCCATCCTCTCGATGAGGGGGCGAACCACGCAGAGCATGACCCAGGCAGCGATGAGCACGACCCCGACCGCTAGCCGAGCCGACCACGGGACGTAGTGGACGTACGGCGCGCTCGTCACGTGGTCGAGCGCCAAGCCCGCGAACACGACCGCCTCGATGGCCGTGGCGGCCACCAGTGCGATAACGAGGGAACGAGGGAAGCGAGACACGTCTTCCTTTCCTATCGACCGGACGTCTCGATCCGAGTAGGGCGACACGCCCACGAAAGGGACGTACTTGGCCGCGACAGGCGTCGCTCCGTCAGAACAACCCGCAAGGTGCTGGAGGACAGCCCGAGTCGTCCCACGCAGAAGCCGCATTTAGGTTTTTTGTTCTTCTCTCGGGGATACAAAACGTCTTGTGGGATTCGAGCACTGGACGAGCTCATGCGATTACGTGACTCGTCGAGACGACGAACCCCTGCCCGTTCATTGCGGTGCTCGGGGCGGCGTGGGAGTCCGATCTCGATGGCTACGGATCCTGTTGCTGCGGGCGTCGACGCGTCGACGGGTCCACGTCAGAACAGCCCCGGCCGCCGTCGTCGGATCTGACAAACCGCCTGGTTCCTCTCGACTTGACACATTCCGATATCGGCATATGATGGCAGTCATGGCACGCGCAGCGACGACGTCGGACGTCTTCAACGCGATCGCCGAGCCGCAGCGCCGGGAGATCCTGGTGCTGCTGCGGGCGGGTGAGCGGCCGGTGACCGATCTGGCGCAGGAGCTGGGGATGACCCAGCCGGGAGCGTCCAAACACCTGCGGGTGCTCCGGGAGGTCGGACTGGTGCGGGACCGCAAGGCAGGCAAGCAACGCCTGTACGGCCTTGACGCCCGCGGGCTGCGACCGGTTCACGAGTGGACCGGCGGGTTCGAGCGGTTCTGGAACGAGAGCTTCGACCGGCTGGACGCATACGTGCAGGACCTCAAGCAAACAAGGCAGGAGGAGTAGCTGATGAGCGCGACGAGACGAGAAGCGCCGGCGCAGTCCGCGACGGCTGACCGCGAGATCGTGATCTCCCGGATCATCAGTGCTCCACGGGAGCTGGTGTTCGAGGCGTTCAGCGAGGTCAGGCACCTGTCGCGGTGGTGGGGACCGGAGGGGTTCACCACCACCACGCGGGCATTCGAGTTCCGCGTTGGCGGGGAGTGGGACTTCGTGATGCACGGACCGGACGGGACGGACTACACCGAGTGGATCACCTGGACCGAGATCGCCCCGCCGGAGCGGATCGCGCTGCTCCACGGGGAGTCCCGCGGCGCCCCGAACGCCTTCGAGTCGGTCTTGACGTTCGCGCCCGACGGCGCGGCGACCCGGATCGAGATGCGCACGGTGTTCCCCACCAAGGAACTGCGCGACGAGGCGGTCGAGAGGTACCACGCGATCGAGGGCGGCCAGCAGACCCTGAGCAAACTGGCCGCCTACGTCACCGGGATCGTTCGGAAGGGAGTTGAGGGCTGATGGCCGGGAAGGTGTTCTTCAGCGTGTCGATGTCGCTGGACGGGTTCATTGCGCCCGAGTCTCCCGAGGACCTGATGGGGCAGCAGTGGATGGAACTGCAGCAGTGGATCTTCCCGCAGCGGTTCTTCCGGGAGAACCTGAAGCTCGGCGAGGGCGGCGAGGAAGGGCGCGCCAACGACATCGTGCGGGAGACGTTCGAGCGCACCGGCGCGAGCGTCATGGGTAAGCGCATGTTCGACGCCGGCGAGCAGATGTGGCCGGAGGAGGCGCCGTTCCACACGCCGGTCTTCGTCGTGACGCACGAAAAGCGTGACCCTGGGAGCGGCCGGGCGGGACAACCTTCCACTTCGTCAACGACGGCATCGAGTCCGCGCTCGACCAGGCACGCGAGGCCGCCGGCGACCTCGACGTCCGCATCGCGGGCGGCGGCGCAACGATCCTGGAGTACGTGAACGCCAGCCTGATCGACGAGTTCACGATCGCGCTCTCACCCGTGCTGTTCGGCTCCGGAATCCGCCTGTTCGAGGGCGTGGACGCGGGCCGCGTGGCCCTGGAGCCGGTCCGCGCGGAGCCGACGCAGCGGGTGACCCACATGACCTACGCGGTCCGGGAGCGGTAAGTGAAGAAGGATCACGAGGCGCTTGCGCGTGCGCTCTTTACGCCGTTGGCCGCGAGTGGAAGCGACCCCGTCTGGCTCGCTGCCGCTGGGATCGGTTCGACAGGCGGCGGGCTCACGGCTTCGCCTCGCTGGTGACGCGCATCGCGCGTGCGAGCAGCGCACCGAGCACGTGCACGCCGTCGCCGACGCGCACGTAGATCGGCCCGTCGAAGGGCTGTTGCTCGATCAGCTCGAGCTGCGCGCCGCGGGTGATGCCGCGTTCGCTGGCGCCACGGGCTGAATCTACCGACGATCCAGGAGCAAGCACCGCCAGCGCCGAAACCGCCCGCCCCGACGGATCATGGTCGCTCGCGTTGGAGCAGCATCTCGGCGGTGTCGCGGGAGCGACTGGCGGCGTGCGAGTCGCCGAACGAGGCGGCGAGGATCGAACCCCACATCAGCGAATGCCACGACCAGGCGAAGTCGTCCGGATCCGCGACGACCGTGTTCGATCTTCACGTCATCTTTTCTGAAGAGCCGGTCAAGAACGAAGCTGGGCGACGATGCGGCCGGCGAGTTCCTGCGCGGCGGTGCCAGGCTGCAGTGCTGCGAGTTTCGCTATGTCGGTCTCGAGCGCCGCGAAGTCGACCCCGAGTTCGGCGCGGGTATGTTCGGTGTCGTCGTGCGCGTCGCCGGCGGTGAGCTCGGCGAGGTTCGCGCTGCCGGCGCCGTAGTCGGTCGCGGCATTCGCGTAGAGCGAGATCAGCGGCCCGGTTGGCAAGGCGATCAGCCCCCAGCGAGCAATGAGCGCGCCTCTGTGGGGCCGACTACGAGATCGTGAAGGTCGCCGCCCACCTCGAGTCGGCCCGACTGTTCGAGGCCGCCGGCCTTGATCGGCTCGAAGCCGGCGGTTCGGATCAACCGCTCGACTCCCTCGCCCGCACGGCCGTCGTCGGTCGCGTAGAAGAGGACCGCCTTCGACGACCGGCTGCTCGAGGACTCGAAGAGGTCAGCCGACATGGTTCCAAACGCCATGGCCAAGCGCGACCCCGCTGGCAACCATCCGGCTACAACCTCGCCAGAGGATTGTCCCTCCGGCAGGAGCCGCACGAGGTTTCCCTGCGCGTCGAGGCCGACTGGGTTGCTGGGGACGACCACGAGCTTGTCGGTCAGCGAGTCGGTGATCTCGTCTATCACGTCCTTGAGCACCGTAAACCGCAGCGCGAAAACGACGGTATCGGCGCCCCTCAACGAGTCACGGTTGTCGACGGCGACAACCGCACCCCGACCGATCTCGGCAGCCAGCCTTCGTGCCGACGTATGGTCGGCGCTCGAGAGCTGGAGGGCCTCGCCACCCGAGGCCAGCTGGCGGGCGATGACCGATCCGATCCCTCCAGTGCCGATGATCGCGGTGATCATGACCGAGACCTCCGAGTGCGGACCGTGCCGGTGTGGCCCGACAACGAGCAGTCGGGGAACACACCGCCCGGTGCGATCTCAGAACGCATGGGATAACCGTCTCTTCGGTGGCCGCGGGTGATCTCGGCCTTCACTCGGACTCCTCGGCGGGCGTACTCGATGGCCAGCGAGCGGGCGTCCAGTCGCCGTCTGGGTCGGTGGTTTGCCCCACTTCGATCAGATGACCGTCGGGGTCGCGGATGTAGCAACGGATCTCGTATTGGTGCTGTTTCGGTGGCGTCAGGAAATTCGCGCCCCGGGCGCTCCATTCGGCATACACGGCCTCGATGTCCTTGACCCGGATATTGAGGAAGCTGCTGACTCGGTCGGGGTCGCGTGGCGTCTCCAGGGTGACCGCAGGCTTGTCGTCGGTCGGTCCGCCGCCGCCATTGATGATGATCCAGCTGTTGGATAGTGCGACATAGGTCAGCCCTCCGGGGCCGGAGAAGGCCACACTGCCCCCGAGTACTTCGGTGTAGAAGGTGCGGGAACGCTCGACATCGTCCGAGACGATGAAGTGGGCCAAGACAAGCTCCTCATCGATCTTGTTCATCATGCCCCTCCCTTGGGCGGTACGCGGTGTTTTTCCTAGCGGTAGCTTCGGCTCGTCATCCATAGACATTGTCAAACCGGGGCACCCGCCCGGACTCTTCAAGAGTCGACCCCGGGGTTCACAGGCGCGACCCGCTCGCCTTGCTGCCAGTCAGAGGTCCAGCACCACGTTGTCGCGTGGCTGCGAGCAGCAAAGGAGCGCGCTTCCGTCGGCCGGGAGTTCGAGGGGTTCAGGGTTGTATTTGACATCGCCGGCGATGAGGGTGGTCTCGCATGTGTGACAGACGCCGGTCCGGCACGACCAGCGGACGGGAACGTCGCATGCTTCGGCGAGTTCGAGCAGGCTGCCGTAGTCGGTGTCCCAGGGGATGGCGAGATTGCTGCGCGCGAACTCGATTGTGGGGCCGCTTCCGGGGTTGCTTGCGGGTGGGTGAGGCGCCCTCGCGGGTGTTGCAGCGATGCCTGGGGTCAGACCCGGTGCGGGGCCGAACGGTTCGGTGTGGACGTGGGAGGCGTCGATCGCCAGCGCCGCCAGAGCGGCACTGATCTCGTCCATGAAACCGGCCGGGCCGCACAGGTATGCCTGGGCATCGCGGGGTGGATTGAGGTCAGCCAGCACGGACCCGGTGAGACGGCCCGTGGCGTCAAAGTCGCGGCCTTCGACGTCTTCGGGACCTGGACGGCTGTAGTACACACGGGTGCGTGCATTCGGGAGCGAGGCGAGAAGAGCCCGGGCCTCGGCGGCAAACGAGTGCTCTCGGCCACTGCGCGCGGAGTGCAGCGCCCAGATCTCGCGATCGGAATGCTCCTCCGCCAGCGCGTGAAGCATGGCGAGGACGGGCGTGGCCCCGATCCCGGCGCTGATCAGCAGCACGGGTGCATCCGTCCGGTCAAGGATGAAGGCGCCGCGCGCGGCTGCGATGTCGAGTTGGTCGCCGACGGTGAGCCGGGTGTGCAGGTAGCCGCTGGCGGCGCCATCGGGTTCGCGCTTGACGGCGATCCGGTAATAGCCGGCGTCGGGCGGTCCGCAGAGGGAGTAGTTGCGGAGCACCGACCTCCGCTGCGCGTCGGGCTGGACCCGCACCGTGAGGTACTGACCCGGGCGGGCGGCTGGCAGTGCCGCACCCTCTGGATCCTCGACGCGTATCGAGATCACCGAGTCGCTCTCGCGCGTGATTGCGGTGACCGTCAGTTGACGGAAGCCGGGCCAGGCGGGCGGCGGGCTGGCTACCGAGAGACCGGCGTTGCCGCTACCGGGCTCTTCCTCGAGCAGAGCTCGGAACGAGGACTGCCATCCGAGGCTGAGGGCAGGGATCCGGAGCGCTCGCAGCAGTTGCTGGCGCGGGTGCCCGGGGAGATACAGCAGCGCGTCGACCTCCGCGACCCGCATCTGTTCAGGACCGGAGGCGAGCTTGATGATCTCGTCCCCAGCTTGTACATCGCCTTCTTCAAGCACGCGGAAGTAGAAGCCCGGGCGATGGTGCGAGACGAGCATCGCGGGGATGCGCGGGTCATTCATGCGGATCCCGACGCGGTAGCAGGTGACCCGGGGTTGCGTGACCTCGAAGACGGCACCGCCGATCTGGTAGCGATCGCCGACGCACACCTCGTCATCGGCGAGTCCTTCCACGGTGAAGTTCTCCCCGAACTGGCCGTGTGTGAAGTCGTTTCGTCCGAGCTCGCGCTCCCAGTACCGATAGGAGTCGATCTGGTAAACGAACACCGCGCGCTGCTCCCCGCCGTGCCCGGCGAGATCGCCCTGACCATCACCCTCGACGTTGAGCGCTCGGACGCGGCGAGGGCCAGCCACGGGGTCCTTGAAGACGCCGGTGAAAACCGTCTTTCCCCGCCAGTTCACGTTCTTCGGTATGCCGACGTTGACTGACAGCAGGCGCCCCACGATCTGGCGAGATTCGTTATCCGGCGTCAAACGTTCATGCCCTCGCCGTTGGTTCAGGCGGCTCGCGGGTCATCACTTGGGTTCACGTATTCAAGGCCAAGTGGTCCGATCGCCGTCACCTGAGTGACGTACTCACCGGACCGCGCCCAGTGAAAGTGAGCCGTCCCGCCGGGGAGAACGATCACGCTGCCTGGCGGGTATGACTCCAACTTCTCGCCTTCGAAGTGTTCCCCGAGGCCGATGTAGAAGAGACCGGAGATGACCGTGTAGACGCGATCCTCCGGGTGTACGTGCGGCATCAGCCTGACCCCTGAAGGCAGCTTGACCCTGATCACGTAGGGCCCGGGCTCAGTCGGGTCACCTACCATGACGGCGAGGCGCGCAGACGGCGGGAAGGCCGGGAACGGCTTCCACTCGATGTCCTCCGGCCGTACCCCTCGAAACACGCTCTGATCGATCTGATGACTCATTGGTCAGCCTCCCGGCTCGGATGTCGATGTCGCCGGCACCATCGCGACAAGTTCGGTCACGATCTCCGCAGCGGGTTGTGACCGTTTGGCGAGCGCAACGCTTTGCCCGGCCCACATCGATAACGGTTCGATCTCACCGGTCGTTCCAACCATCGGCGGCGCCGGCTCATATCGAACGATCTGTTCGCCGGAAGCGAAGTGCGCGATCACCTCGCCCTCTCTCGGTCGACTACCCGGTGCCGGCCGACCCGCGGCCTCCCACATCTCGGCGGTCGAGTTATGGATGGCACGGTGCGAAGCGTCCGGCCACCCCAACTCATACAGGTTGGGATACCACTCTGCATCCGTTTCGTTCGCAGCGATAAGGCGGCGCCGGTACTCATCGTGGATCGGCATTTCAGCGGCTAACAGGAAGCGCGTGCCGAGCAGGGCGGCCTGCGCGCCGAGGGCGAGCACGGCAGCGACTCCTCGAGCATCGCCAATCCCGCCAGCCGCGATGACCGGTACCGGCGCGACGGCGTCGACAACAGCCGGGACCAGCGGGAGCGTTGCCACGCCACTCCAAACGTGTCCCCCGGCCTCCCAACCCTGCGCAATGACAATGTCTACTCCACATCCGACAACTCGCCGCGCTTCCTCGACGCTGCCGACCGTGTGCATGACGAGCCCTCCAGCGTCATGCACCAACTCGACATAGTCCTGGGAGTCGCCCCAGAAGAGCGACACGACCCGCAGTCCAGCGGTAAGGGCCTGATCGATTCGATGGTGCTGATCGAAGGCAAGAACGAAATTGCCGGCAAACGGCCGGTCGGTAAGGGCTGCCGTTTCCCGAACCACGGCTCCGGCATCGTCGGCCCACCCCAGCCCCAAAGTGCCGAGGCCGCCTGCATTTGAGACAGCAGCGGGCAGGCGAGGATCTGCAGACAGCGGTGCCTCGACGATCGGGAGTTCGATCCCCAGCAACTCGCACACCGGCGTTCGCTTGCAATCGGTCATGTCAGTCTCCGGCCGGCCGAGGACGGCACTCAACATCCATGTGGGCCTCCATTCAGTATGCGTCCGGTCTCTCTGCGGTTCGGACGAGCTGCTTGTTCCAACCGTGGAAGGGCGACAGGTCGCCCGCGTCCCATCGTTCGTGCAGGCCGGGCGTTGCCAGGTCCCAATCGGGGCGGATCTCGCTCGACACTTCACGGAGGTCGTGCCAGAGGTCCACGAACGACGGTCGTCCCCAGAACCAGTAGCCGTTATAGATCCTGTGGATCACGAGTCCGGGCTTGAGCACGAGCGTGTGCGGGATCATCGGGTCGTGCTCGGTGTCGGTGTACTCCTGGATGTCGAGGTCTTTCTGGACGATCCGATCCGGATCCTCGAGGAACGGCCACTGGGCGCCGACCGACGCGCGGAACTCCTGGCTCGAGTGGTGGCTGTCGGTCGAGATCGTGGCGACCATGGTGTAGGACACGGCAATCTTCGGGTAGTTGGCGGCGAGTTCGAGGTGCTGTTGGTGCTCTTTCGGGCAATAGTTGCCGCGCGCAAGCGTGAGGATCAGGGGGTCCTCGCCCTGGATCTCGCTGAGCGTGCGAGTGACGCGGTCTTGGTCGGGCAGCTCGTAGTCGGGGAATGTGCCGCCGGGGGTGATGTCCGAGCGCATGGTTCAACTCCTTCCGGTCAGGTGAGGACTGATTGGTGCTACCGGCCGACGGCCTGGCCGCCATCAACGTGCAGCGTCTCGCCGGTTACGAACGTCGCTCGCTCGAGATAGAGGATCGCGTCGACGACGTCGCTGACTTCGCCTACACGCCCCAGCGGGTGAAGTGCCTCGAGCCCGTCGTAGGACGCGGGGTCGTGGGCGGGTGTCTTGACGACACCGAGCGAGACCGCGTTGACGCGGACGCCGCGCGAGGCGTATTCGATCGCAAGCGAACGGCTGGCCGCGACGAGTCCTCCCTTGGTGAGGGCAGGTAGCGCAGACGGTCTCGTGCTGTCCGCGTTATCGACCAGGCTCGTGGACACGTTCACGACGTGCCCGCTGCCCCTGGCGACCATCTCCGCGATCGCCAGCTGGGTGATGCGGAAGAAGCCGGTGAGGTTCACGGCCGTGATCGCCTCGTACTCATCGAACGTGTACTCCGTGAACGGCTTGCCGATGTAGATGCCGGCGTTGTTGATCAGCGTGTCAATCCGCCCGAACCGCTCGAGAGCCTCGTCGACCGCGCGCCGCGCGGTTTGCGCAGCTGCGATGTCGCCAGGGACGACGACGTAATCGCTCTCGTCTCGATCGGCCGGCGGGAACGACAGCGCAACGCCGACGACCGCATAACCCGCACTACGGTAGCCCGTTACGAGCCCCGCGCCAATGCCCTGGGAAGCGCCCGTGATGATCGCGACCGGCGGGCTCATTGCACGAGGTTTACCGGTTCGACGGCCACCAAGGCGGCGGCGTCCACCAGCAGGCAAGGGAGATCCAGTGGCTTCGACTGCTCAGTTGAGCGAAGAGAGCTGCTGAGACGACCATGGGCGAGATGTGCGACGCGCTCCGAGGCGTCTGGGGCGTCTGACGGGAGCTGCGGCGTGCCCCGCCTCAGTCCGATCGGGGACGGGATGGAGGCCGAGATGCTCACAACCGCTACCTCGGAAGCCGTGACGCCCAGCAGCGGGCCGAGCTGCGCACGGCGCTCTGCGACTACAACCGCGACGACCTCGACGCTCTGATCGGAACCGCGCGACGGCTGCGCGAGCTGAGCACGAACGACGTAGGTTTCGCGTCGTGTCCGGCCCGACTAGACCGTGGCGCCGCCGACGGTGACCAACGCCTGATTAGCGGCGTGGTCGACCTGCAAGGTCGTGTGGTCGATGCCGAAGCGGTCGCCGAGCAGCTTCTCCAGCTCGCGGCGGATGCTGTGGCAGTCGTCGCCCTGGTGGACGAGGACGTGCGCCGAGAGCGACGGGAAGCCGGAGCCGATCTCCCAGACGTGGAGGTCGTGGATGCTTTCGACGTGCGGGTGCGCGGCGAGCGCGCCGCCGATCTCTTCGACGCTCATACCTTCCGGGGCCGCTTCGAGAAGCACCCGACCCGAGTTCCTGAGCAGACCCCACGCCGCCCTGAGCATGACGGCGGCGACGAACAGCGCGGCGATCCCGTCTGCGCGCGTCCAGCCGGTCGCAAGGATGATCGCTCCGGCGATCGCGGTAGCGATGAAGGCGATCAGGTCGGTGAGGATGTGCTGGAAGCTGCCCTCGATGTTCATCGACTCGCGGTTCGCCTTCGAGAGCTGCCAGGTTGCAGCCAGGTTGACGACGATGCCGACGAGCGCGACGACGAGGATCGCCGTTCCCGCCGCGGCTGGGGGTGTGATCAGGCGGTGGACGCCCTCGTAGACGATCAGCCCGGCGAGCATGAGCAGCGTGCCGCCGTTGGCCTGGGCGGAGAGGATTTCGGAGCGTTTCAGGCCGAAGGTGAGGTTGCCGCCGGAGGGACGCTTGACGAGCCGGATGACGACGAGGGACATCACGAGCGCGCCTGCGTCGGTCAGCATGTGCGCGGCGTCTGAGAGCAGCGCGAGCGAGTGAGCGAGGATGCCGACGACGACCTCGACGACCATGAAGGCGATGATCAGGCCGAGTGCGACAGACAACGGCTTCGAGTCGGCGTCCTCCTTGATCCCGTGCTCGCGATCGTGGTCGGCGCTCACAGGCCCGCCTACGCTCGCGCACTCGAAGCTATTCATCAGGCTGCCGCTGCCAGCCGCTCGACGGTCGTAGCGTCGGGTTCGTTGGCGGCGAAGTAGCGGCGCACCCGGCCCGCGGCCTTCAGGTAGCCGACGAGCAGCAGTACCTGGAAGATCGGCATCGTCGCCGCCGGGACGGCGACCAGTGGCGAGAAGGCGATGGTGGCGACGGCGATCGCGGTCGCGTTGTTCTTGCCGGTCGCGGCGAAGACGACGGCCATGTGCTCGCGGTAGGACAGCCTGAGCCGCCGGTCGAACCAGGTGGCCACGAGCAGCGTCAGCGCGATGAAGAGCGCGTTCGGAACGAGGAGCAGCAGCACCGTCTGCCACTTGGCGACGATCATCTGCTCCTTCGCAAAGAAGATCAGGAAGATGATCGTGAACATCGCCAGCATCGAGAACGCGCCCAGCAGCGGCTGTAGCCGTTTGATCGCCTCGTGGCCGCGGCGGCGGACGATCAGGTGCCGGGTGAGGAAGCCGAGCAGCATCGGCGCGAGCAGCACCGTTCCGATCGAGACGAGCAGGTCGTGCATCGGCACCGGCACGTGGTAGCCGCTTGCGAAGACCATCATCCAGGCGGGCACGGCCGCGAGTGCGAGCACGAAGCTGGAGGCCACAACTACGGTCGCCAGTTCGAGGTCGCCGTCAGCGAGGCCGGTGTAGGCGATGCTCATGCTCGAACAGGGCACGACCATCACGAGCAGGAAGCCGAGCGCGAGCTGGGGGTCGTGGAGGAACAGATGCGCGAGCCCCCAGCCGACAAGCGGCGCCCAGAGGAAGTTGAAGGCGAGCGCGAGCAGCAGCCCCTTCACGTTGCGTCCAGCCTTGACCAGGGCGCCGAAACGCACGTTGATCATCATCGGGAAGATGATCAGGAACACGCCCACGGTGGTCAGGTCGCTGAGCAAGCGCGAATGCGCCTTCGACCAGTCCGCCTGCGGGTAGCCGAGCGCGAGCCCGAGCGCCATCGCCGCGGCGGCGTAGCCGAGCAGATAGCGGTTCAGATGCTGCTGGACGCGCATCAGACTGCCGCGGCCAGCCGTTCTGCGAGTGCGTCCTTGAGCGAGCTGAGCGCGGGGATGCGTCCGGCGAGCATTACGTGCTCGTCGACGACGAGCGCCGGGGTGCTCATGACGCCGTAGGCGGCGATCTGCGCGTAGTCGGTGACCTTCTCGACCTGTTCTGGACGGCCCAGGTCGGCAAGCGCCTGTTCGGTGAGCGCGGTGAGCCGCTGGCAGTTGGCGCAGCCGCTTCCGAGGACCTTGATCGTGGACATGGTGGAGTGCTCCTTTTGTGAGGACGGTGTCGTTGCTGTGTGCTCGGCTACCGCTGCCATGCCTCACCCGTGCGAATGGCGGCGAGGGTGCGGGCGCTGACGAAGAGCCACACGCCGACGAGGGCGAGGAAGAGAGCGGCGGCGGCCCATTCGAGTGCGCCGGTGGGCCAACTGCGGGCGAGCTGGAGGGTGGCGACGGTGTAGGCGCCGAGCGGGAAGGTCAGGCCCCAGAGCCCGACGCCGAAGGGGAGCGGTCCGCGGCGCAGGTAGCGGGCGAGCAAAAGGGCGGCGGTGGCGAGCCACCAGAGGCCGAAGCCCCAGAGGGTGGCGGCAGCGATTGCGGAGACGTGCTGGACGGCGGCGGTCTCGGCGCCCCAGTAGGGCTTGCCCGCAGCGGCGAGGCGGAGCAGGGCGAGGCTGCCGACGCCGATCGGGCCGAGTCCGATCCAGAGCGACGGTGCAAGCGGTGCGGGCGGTAGCGGGTGGAAGATGAGCCGACCGAAGAGCACGGCTGCAACAAGCAGGTAGAGGAACAAGCCGATCCCGAGGCCGCCGTACCCGGCAAGGAGCAGTAGCCGTCCGGCCGGGAGGCCGACGTGCGGCAGCAGTGGCAGCAGGGTGAGCGGGATGATGATCGCAACGACGGGCGGGATGAACCAGCCGCCGTTGGCGGTCTCGGCGGCGAGCCCCTCGCCGCTGAAGAGCAGGTAGGTGAAGCCGACGGCCGCGGCAAAGGCGAGCAGCGAACCCACGGCTGCGAGCACGGCGACGACCGCGACGACCGCGTGGACGGACAGGACGGAGCCGCCGACCGTCGCGGTGGCGACGGCGAGCACGAGCGGCGCGGCGGGGAAGGTGGCGTAGAGGCCGCCCACCAGTGGGTTGCGCAGGTCGGCCGCCGCCGCATCCGGGTGGCGAACGATCCGGGCAAGGTAGGGGACGGTGACCGCGACGGCGAGCAACCAGGCGGCGAGCACGACCGCGACGCCGACCACGTGAGCGGGGCGAAGGAGGGCGTGGATGCCGCCTGGGTTGAGGTAGGCGGCGACGCCGACGATGCCCGTGCCCATGACGGCGCCGAACCAGCCGGGATGGAAACCGCGCAACACGTGGACAGCGATGGGCGCGGTCGGGGCAGCGGGGCGGCCGAGCGTCGTGGAGGACATGGCAGTGCGTCCTTTCAGAGAATGGCGTTGAAGAGGTAGCCGGTGGCGACGATCCCAACCGCGACGACCGCGACGTAGATGCCGAGGAGTTGCGGGCGCAGGACGCGGCGGAGCAGGATCATCTCCGGCGCAGAGAGGGCGACGACGGCCATCATGAACGCGAGCACCGTGCCCATCGCTACGCCTTTGGCGTGGAGGGCTTCGACGAGCGGCAGCACTCCGGCGGCGTTCGAGTAGAGCGGGATGCCGAGCAGCACTGCGAAGGGCACGGCAAACGGGTTGTGCGAGCCTGCGACGCGGGCGAAGAAGTCGGCGGGCACCCAGCCGTGGATGGCGGCGCCGAGCGCGATCCCGGCGAGCACGTAGAGCCAGACCTTGCCGACGATCGTCTTCACCTCGGCGACGCCGAGCTCGAAGCGCTCGGCCCAGCTCGGCTTGTACTCCGCCATCCCAGCCGCGCCGGTGTTTCCGGCGGCGTCGAGGACGAACGGCTCGATGTAGCGCTCCAGCCGCAACCGGCCGAGCACGGCTCCCGCGACGATTGCAATCACGAGACCGGAGCCGATGTAGAGCGCGGTGATCTTGAAGCCGAAGAGGCCGTACAGGAGGATGACGGCGATCTCGTTCACCATCGGGCTTGCGATCAGGAAGCTGAGCGTCACGCCGAGCGGCACACCGGCGGCGACGAAGCCGATGAAGGCCGGTACGGCGCTACAGGAACAGAACGGGGTTGCGACGCCGAGCCCGGCGGCGGCGACGTTTCCGATCCCCTCGCGCTTGCCGCCGAGGAGGGCGCGGGTGCGCTCGATCGAGAGGAAGCTGCGGAGGATGCGGACGGCGAAGATGATCCCGACCAGCAGCAGCAGGATCTTCGTCGAGTCGTAGAGGAAGAAGTGGAGGGCGTCCGCCCAGTGCGGGCTGCGCGGCAGCGCGAAGGCGCCGTAGAGCAAGTGATCCCAGAAGGGCAGGAGCACGTGGTAGAGCGCGAGCCAGGCGAGCGTGCCGCCTGCGAGCAGCCAGCGCGGATGCCGGTCCTGCGCGAAGCGGGCGCGAGCCGCGATCGCGCTCATGCGGCACCGAGCGATCCGGCGACGCGGGCGAGCGCCTCGCGGTCGAGCGAGACCTCGACGCGCCTGCCGACCTTCGCGCAGGAGACGAGACCCGCCTCACGCAGGACCTTCAGGTGGTGCGAGAGCAGCGGCGCCGACAGGTCGAGGCGCGCCCGCAGCTCGCAGGCGCAGGCGTCCTCACGGGCAAGCTGATCGACGACGGCCAACCGCACCGGGTCGGCGAGCGCACGCAGCGATGCGATGCGGGCGGGGTTTGGCGTCTGGGTGGTCATCGCTTCGACAGTAGGGCGAGATCGGTTCGCGGCAGGCGTTTTGTTCAATCCCCATTGAACCTTTTGCAAAGCGAGGCAGCATCGGGTCTGTCCGTGACGCACAGTCCGTAGAAACCACCGAGCCCGCTGTTCGCGGATCTGTCGCTTCGACGGCTACAGCGACGGGTGGCCGTGCGGGTCGTCGATCTGGCGGCGCCGTCCGGCCCGGCCGCTGTTGTCGGTCAGGTATTCGCGGATGATCCGGGCGTAGTCAGCTTCCGCGTCGAGAACGCCCTTGATTCGACCTCTTGGGTCCTGTTACCGCGCCTTCGTCGCGGTGCGCTTGACTCTCACCATGGGGGAGGCCGCACACTTGGTTCGTCGGGTCGTCCGGCCCGACGACGGGGGAGTGAGCGTGGAAGAGATCAGCATTGGGGAGTTCGCTCGGCGGTCCCGCCTTTCGCCGAAGGCCCTCCGCCGGTACGACGAGATGCCGGCGCGAAGCCTGCTCTGCCTGAAAGCGCAACGTCGACGAGCAGGGGCTTGGGCGTTCGGGAAGGAGTTCATCGCGATCCTTCGTGAACGTCCGCTGCCGAAGCTAGACGGACGTGAAGGCGCATTCTTCAGTATCTACTGGGGTGAGGTGAGTGCCGATAGCGACGGCCCGATGGAGTGGTGTGGGCCGGTTCCTAGAGAAGACGCTACGGCGCTTGCGTCGCAGTGTCCCGAGTTGACCTTGCGGACCGAGCCCGCGCATCGAGAGGGGCTTCCTCACCCGTGCACTCGCCTTCTTTGCCCGTCACTGCATACGCGTGGAGCGGATCCTCACCGACAACGGCTCCGCCTACCGCGCCACCGTGCACGCACTCGCCTGCAAAGCACTCGGCGTCCGCCACCTGCGCACCAGGCCGCGCCGCCCCCAGACCAACGGTAAAGCAGAGCGCTTCATTCGCACCATGAGATCAGGCGAGGTCGAACCGGTCGAGGTTCATCACCTTGACCCACGCCGCGACGAAGTCGTGCACGAACTTCTCCCGCGCGTCGTCGCTCGCGTAGACCTCCGCGAGCGCGCGCAGCTCGGAGTTCGAGCCGAAGACGAGATCGACGCGGCTGCCGGTCCACTTGAGCTCGCCCGTGGCGAGGTCGCGGCCCTCGAAGGTCTCTCGCGTCCTCGGAGGTCGGCGTCCACGTCGTGCCCAGGTCGAGCAGGTTCACGAAGAAGTCGTTGGTCAACGACCCGGGCGTCGAGGTGAAGACGCCGAGCGGGACTGCTCGACGTTCGCGCCGAGGACGCGCAGGCCGCCGACGAGGACGGTCATCTCGGGGGCGCTCAGGGTCAGCAGGTTCGCCCGGTCGAGCAGGAGGTACTCGGCCGGCAGCCGGTTGTCCGCTGCCCGAGGTAGTTGCGGAACCCGTCCGCGGTCGGCTCGAGCGCGGCGAACGACTCCACGTCGGTCTGCTCCTGCGAGGCGTCCGTGCGTCCCGGCGTGAACGGGACCTCGACGTCGTGGCCGGCGTTCTTGGCCGCCTGCTCGACGGCCGCCGACCCGCCGAGCACGATCAGGTCGGCGAGCGAGACCTTCTTGCCGCCGGCCTGCGAGGCGTTGAAGGCCTCCTGGATCCCCTCCAGGCTGCGCAGCACCGTCGCCAGCTCGTCGGGGTCGTTGACCTCCCAGCCGTTCTGCGGCTCGAGGCGGATCCGCGCCCCGTTGGCGCCGCCGCGCTTGTCGCTGCCGCGGAACGTCGACGCCGACGCCCACGCGGTCGAGACCAGCTGGGAGACGGACAGCCCCGAGGCGAGGATCTGGCCCTTGAGCGCCGCGACGTCCTCCGCGGCCGACGAGTTCGTGGTCGACGGCTGGGATCGGGTCCTGCCAGAGCAGCGCCTCGGTCGGGACCTCCGGGCCCGAGGTAGCGCGCGACCGGCCCCATGTCGCGGTGCGTCAGCTTGAACCAGGCGCGGGCGAAGGCGTCCGCGAGCTCGTCCGGGTGCTCGAGGAAGCGCCGCGAGATCGGCTCGTAGACCGGGTCGAACCGCAGCGCGAGGTCCGTCGTCAGCATCGTCGGGAGCCGCTTCTTCGAGGCGTCGTGGGCGTCGGGGACGGTGCCGCGCCCGCGCCGTCCTTCGGCTTCCACTGGTGCGCGCCGGCCGGGCTCTTCGGACAGCTCCCACTCGTAGCCGAAGAGGATCTCGAAGAAGCTGTTGCTCCACTGCGTCGGCGTGGTCGTCCAGGTGACCTCGAGGCCGCTGGTGATCGTGTCCGGGCCCTTGCCGGTGCCGAAGCTGTTCTTCCAGCCGAGGCCCTGCTCCTCGAGCGGAGCGCCCTCGGGCTCGGGGCCGACGTACTGGTCGCGGGTCGGCGGCACCATGGGTCTTGCCGAACGTGTGCCCGCCGGCGATCAGCGCGACCGTCTCCTCGTCGTTCATCGCCATGCGACGGAACGTCTCGCGGATGTCCATGGCCGCGGCGAGCGGGTCCGGGTTGCCGTTCGGGCCCTCCGGGTTCACGTAGATGAGGCCCATCTGCACGGCGGCGAGCGGGTTCTCGAGCTCGCGGTCGCCGGTGTAGCGCTCGTCGCCGAGCCAGGTGGTCTCGGGGCCCCAGTAGACGTCCTCGTCGGGCTCCCAGACGTCCTCGCGGCCGCCGCCGAAGCCGAAGGTCTTGAAGCCCATCGACTCCAGTGCGACGTTGCCGGCGAGGACCATCAGGTCGGCCCACGAGAGCTTCTGGCCGTACTTCTTCTTGACCGGCCACAGCAGCCGGCGCGCCTTGTCGAGGTTCGCGTTGTCCGGCCAGCTGTTGAGGGGCGCGAAGCGCTGCTGGCCGGCCCCGGCGCCGCCGCGGCCGTCGCTGATGCGGTACGTGCCGGCGCTGTGCCACGCCATCCGGATGATGAACGGGCCGTAGTGGCCGTAGTCGGCCGGCCACCAGTCCTGCGAGGTCGTCAGCACGTCCTCGATGTCCTGCTTCACCGCGGGGAGGTCGAGGGTCTCGAACGCCTCGGCGTAGTCGAACTCCTCGCCCAGCGGGTTGGCCACGGGAGGGTTCTTGGCGAGGATCTTCAGGTTGAGCCGGTTCGGCCACCAGCCGCGGTTCCCGCCGCCCTGGGTCGGGTGCGGGGCGCGACCGTCCGCGACCGGGCAGCCGCTTCCGCTCTCCTCGTTCATCTCTCCGACAACGGCATCGGGGCTCTCAGACACGGACATCCTCTCCGGGCTCGGGGTTGCTCGAGAACGCGGGCGTCGCGGTGGCCGCCCCGCCGTTCATGAACCGGTCATCCCTGCGTTCCCGCAGCCGGGGCAACACCCCCAGAACGTGATCTCGAACGGAGACGCCATCGACCGGGTGGACACGTGGGAGTGATCGTACCTAGACGTCGAGGAGTCGCAGGAGCGCTGCGGCGATCGTGTCGGGCGTCGGCGGACAGCCGGGAATGCGCAGGTCGACGGGCAGGATGTCCTCGACCGGGCCGACGAGCTCGCCGGCTGCGGCCGAGCAGGTTGCAGCCGAGCGCGCAGTCGCCGAGCGCGGCGACCCGCCGCGGCTCGGGCATCGCCGCGTAGGCGGCGAGGAGCGGCTCGTGCATCCGGGTCGTCACCGCGCCGGTGACGAGCAGCACGTCGGCGTGGCGCGGCGAGGCGACGATGCCGAGCCCGAAGCGCTGCAGGTCGTCGTACGGGCCCGGCTGCGAGCGTCAGCTCGTGCTCGCAGCCGTTGCACGAGCCGGCGTCGACGTGGCGGAGCGCGAGGCTGCGTCCGCGCGTCGGGGGCAGGCAGGGCGATCGTCGCGGCGGAGGCGGCGGAGATCGCGGAGCAGCGTCAGCATCAGCGGTCCGCGCAGGCGTAGCAGAGCTCGAAGCTCTTGTTGATCAGCGGGAAGTCGGGCAGCAGGTTGTCGGCGGCGGCGTGCGCGACGGCCGGCCAGTTCGCGTACGAGCCGGTGCGCAGTCGGAGCCGCGCGAGCCGGTCGCCGTCGCGCTCGACGACGCAGCTCGTCGCGCCGCGCGGGCTCTCGACGCGGCCGATGCCGATCGTGCTGCCGCTCGGCCGGCTCCGCGTCGGCGGCACGACCGGACCGGTCGAGCAGCGTCGTCGAGCAGGTCGAGCGACTGCCGCGAGCTCGAGCGCGCGCTGCTCGAGCCGGGCCTGGACGTCGCCGGCCGCGCGCTCGGGGACGACGGGCTCGAAGCCCGCGTAGGCGAGTCGCGGGCGAGTCGGTGCGCAGCGTCGTCGGCGAGCCCGGCGGCGCGTGCGGCCGGGCCGACGGCGCCGAGGCGTGCGGCGGCCTCGGCCGTGACGACGCCGATGTCGGGCAGCCGGTCCTGGAACGAGCGCGTTGAACAGCAGCTCGCGCCACGCCGCGCGCGAGCGCGCGTCGCAGCGTCGACGAGCTCGCCGCGCGCCGCTCGACGTCGGCGCGGCGGACGGAAGCGTCGCTGCCGCCGACGCGCGACCGTGCCGAAGAGGAAGCGGTGGCCGGTGAGCGACGCGTTGAGCCGGCGCGCGCGCTCGGTGAGCGCGGCGAAGCCGTGGTCCCGGCGGCGAAGCCGACGCCCGGCGCAGACGGCGGCGATGTCGTTGAGGTGGCTCCACATGCGCTCGAGCTCGAGCAGGATCGTCCGTGCGCGGGCGAGCGGCTCGGGCGCGTGCAAGCCCGAGCGCCTCCTCGCAGGCGTGCGCGTAGGCGACGCCGTTCGCGACGGCGCAGGCCGCGCAGGCGCGCGCGACGTAGCGCGCAGCCCCTCGGCGAGCGTCGAGCCCTCGGCGGCGCGTTCGAGACCGCGGTGCTTGTAGAAGAGCCGCGCGTCGAGCGTGGAGGATGCGGTCGCCGACGACGTGGAAGCGGAAGTGGCCGGACTCGATCACGCCGGCGTGGATCGGCCCGACGGCGACCTGGTACGCGTCGTGGCCGTGCACGGGGACGGTCCACCGTGCGAGCGGCGCGCTCGTGGTCGAGCGAGCGGGCGCAGCGGCTCGTGGCCCGTCGAAGCCGACGCCGTAGAGGTCGTGCGCCTCGCGCTCGTCCCAGCCGGCCGCCGGGCGCGAGGTCGACGATCGAGGGGACGCTGCCGGCCGCGACCGGGACCGTCTCGAGCCGCGTCGCGCCGTCCGGCGCGGCGAGCGAGCGTCCGCACGAGCGCTCCCTCGGAGCGCGTGGAGGCCGCGCGAAGCGCCAGCCGGCGGCGAGCGCGTCGGCGATCGCCTCGCGGTAGCGTCACGAGATGCCCTTCACGAGCGCGTCGACGAGCGCCGAGCCCGGGCAGCCAGAGCGCGGCCGCCGCGAGCGCGAGCAGGAGCACGCCGCGACGGCCGCCGTGGCGACCGTGACGCTGCGCAGGCCGGGCGCGGCGCCGGCGGCGCCGCCGCGTCTTGCCGGCGATCGTCTCGATCAGCGCGTGGACGAGCCCGAGGAACCCGAGCGCGAGCAGGACCGCGGCGACATCCGGCAGCCCATGGGCGGCCGGCCTGCGAAGCCGCCGGCGACGATCAGCACCTCGCTGACGAAGAGCGGCGACGGCGGCAGCCCGGCGAGCGTGCCGAGCGAGAGCCCCATTGCCGCGCCGAGCGCCGGCTGCGGTGCGGCCGATGCCGCCGGCCGTGTGCCGGCCGGCGCGCGGCTCGTGTCCGAGCAGCGGCGTCGCCGCGTAGAAGCCGAGCGCCTTCGCGACCGCGTGCCCGACGATGTGGACGGCGACGCCGGCGAGCGCGAGCGGCGTGCCGAAGCCGATCCCGAGCGCGATCACGCCCATGTGCTCGAGGCTCGAGTAGGCGAGCAGCCGCTTCCAGGCGAGCGGCCGCCAGAGGAACGGGACCGCGACCGCGAGCGAGACGAGCCCGAAGGCGATCAGCACGTCCTGGCGCCGTGCGCGCGCCGATCACCGGCGCGAGCGCCTGCTCCGAGCGCCAGGCGACGAGCAGCACCGCCGGCAGCAGCGCCGCCGAGAGCAGCGCGGAGACGGGCGGCGGGCGCCTCGGAGTGCGCGTCGGGCAGCCAGTTGTGCACCGGCGCCCAGCCGATCTTGGCGGCGAGCCCGGCGAGCAGGAGCAGGTAGCGCGACGAGCGCGGTCCGCTGCTCGGACGCGTAGCGCCGAGAGCGCGTGCCACGAGAGCGCGCCGAGGCCCGCCGCCGGGGACGCCGGCGGCGAGGACGACGATCCCGAGCAGCGCGACGCCGAGGCCGAGCGAGGTGAGGATCAGGTACTTCCAGCCGGCCTCGAGCGCGCGCGGCCTTGCCGCTGAAGCCGACGAGCAGCGCCGAGGCCGCGGTCGTCGCCTCGACCAGCAGCCAGGCGGCGCCGAGGTTGCCCGGCGAGCGGCACCGCGAGCAGGATCGCCCAGAAGGCGAAGAGCACGACGAAGTACGCCCGCGCTCGCGCGCGGCTCCGAGACGAGCGAGTTGCGCGCGCTCGCAGAGGTACGCCGGCGAGACGAGCACGCTGGCGAGCCCGACGAGACCGATCACGCCGACGAGCAGCCCGCCGGCGGCGTCGACGACGATCCACGTGCCCGCGAACGGCCGCGCCCGGCGAGTCGCAGCGCGACGGCCGCGAGCGCGAGCGCCGAGCCCGGCGTGACGGCAGCGCCGCCGTCACGGCGAGCCGCGGCACCGCACCGCGCGGCACGACGGCGAGCAGCGAGCGCGAGCCGCGGCGGGAACGGCGACGACCAGCAGCGCGAGCAGCTCGCGGCTAGTCACGGAGGCTCCTCAGCGCGGCGCTGTCGCCGGCTGCCGAACTCGGCGAAGATCCGCTCGTGGAAGACGGCGGCGACGAGCGCGACGAGCATCAGGTCGAGCGCGACGCCGAGCTCGATCACGAGCGACGAGACGGCCCGGCAGCTCGAGCGCGGCGAGCGCGAGGCCGTTCTCGACCAGCACGATCCCGAGCACCTGGAAGAGCGTCGCGCGGCGCGTCGCCGACCGTCGACGATCCCGAACGCGACGAGCGCGAGCACCGCGCGCTCCGCCGCGTCGCGAGCTCGAGCCCGATCGACGGGCACGAGCCAGGTCAGCGCGAGCGCGAAGCGCGACCGCGAGCGCGGCGCGCACGAGCGGCGCGCGTCCGGCGCGCACGGGCCGCGGCTCGCGCGTGCGCGAGACGAGCACCAGGAACAGCGCCGCGAGCGCGACCGCCGCGCAGCGAGCGCGGCCGCGGCGACGACTCGGTCGCCGGGCGGCGGCGTCGTCGAGCGCGACGGCGGCGAGCACGAGCGCCTGCGACGGTCACGAGCGCGACCGCGACCGAGCGGCGGCGCACGACGACGACGCCGAGCCCGAGCGCGACGAGCACCCAGGCGACGCTGCCGCTCACGTGCCGCTCCACGAGCCAGCGCGACGATCCCGAGCAGCGCGACGACCGCGCCGGCCCCGAGCAGGCGCGGCACGAGCAGGATGCGCATCTTCGCGACGAGCGTCTCGACGAGCGCGAGCGCGGCGCAGAGCGCGACGAGCACGACCGGCAGCAGCGCGAGCTGCCACCAGACGCCTTCGGGGTGCGGGAGGAAGATCGGCGCGGCGAGCACGAGCACGAGCCAGTGCCGCGCCGCGGCCGCCCACTGGAGGTAGCGCGAGGTCGCGGCCGCGCGTACTCGAGCAGCGGCCCCTCGTGGATCATCGTCAGCTCGAGGTGCGTGTCCGGGTTGTCGACCGGCTGGCGCCCGGTCTCGGCGACGCACGACGAGCGCGAACGCGACCGCGGCCAGCGCGAGCGCCGGGCTCGACCAGACGTCGCGTGCCGGCGGTCGCCGGCGACCATGCCGCGCAGGTCGGTCGTGCCCGCGACGAGCGCCGCGACCGCGAGCGCAGAGGACGAGCGTCGCCTCGACGAAGACCGCGAGCGTGAGGTCGCGGCTCGCGCCCATCAGCGAGAAGCCGTTGCCGACGTCCCAGGCGGCGGCGGCGAGCGCGAAGCGCGCGAGCGCGAGCAGCCCGGCGAGCGCGAGCGACGTCGTGGCCGACGCCCCAGTCGGGCGCGAGCCGCGCCGCCGGGACGAGCAGCACGGCGGCGACGACGCTCGCCGCCGCGACCGCCGGCGCGAGCCGGTAGACGGCGCTCGTGCCCTCGACCGTCGACGGCGCTCTTGCCCCAGAGCCGGCGCAGCTCGCGGTACGGCTGCAGCGGCGTCGGCGCCGCGGCGGCCCTGCAGCCGCGCCTTCCAGTGCTGGACGAGGCCCGGGCAGGAGCGGCGCGAGCACGAGCCCGCCGACGAGCTGCGCCGCGCCGGCCGCGACCGTCGCGCGCGCTCATCCGATCACCCCGACCCGCGCGGCGAGCAGCAGCACGAGCACGAGCGCGACGAGGTAGGCGACGTACGTGCCGAGGCTGCCGCTCTGCAGCCGCCGCGCGTGCGCCGCGGCCGCGAGCGAGAGCCGCGCCGCGGGCCGGTAGAGCCGCTCGTCGATCAGGTGCGGGACACGTGCCGCGGTAGGTGACCTCCTGCACGACGCCGCCGGCGGTCGCGCACCGTCGATCTCGCGCTCGGGCCGCAGCACCGCCTCGAGCACGAGCCGGAGCGGCTTCGTGAAGCCGGCGCTCGTCCAGGCGAGCGCCGGCTCGACGAGCTGGCCGCAGGCCCAGCGTCGGCGCGGGCGCGGCGCTGCGACTGCCCGCGCAGCGAGCACGAGCACCGCCGTCAGCGCGGCGAGCACGACCGCGATCCCGAGCGTCGGCAGCGAGCCCGTGCCCGGCAGCACGAGACCGACTGCGTCGGCGCGCCGCGCCGGCCACGGCGCGAGCCCGACGAGCGCGCCGAACAGCAGGCCGGGCGCGAGGCCCGAGCACGACGCAGGCGAGCGCGAGCGCCGCGACCGCCGCGCGCATCGCCAGCGGCGCCTCCGCGGCGTCGGCGCACCGCGCGCCGGCGCGGCGGGCCGAGCAGCACGAGCCGACGACCTTGACGAAGCAGAAGACCGCGAGCGCCGCGGTCGCCGCGAGCGCGGCGAGCGCGAGCGCGCCGGCGATGCCGTCGCCGACGTCGCCGTACGCGGGCACGTGGAGCAGCGCCTGCAGCGTCAGCCACTCCGACGCGAACCCGTTCAGCGGCGGCAGCCCGGCGATCGCCATCGCGCCGACGAGGAACGCACCCCCGGTCCACGGCATCCGGCGCAGCAGGCCGCCGAGCCGGTCGAGCTCGAGCGAGCCGACCGCGCGCTCGAACGCGCCCGCGCCGAGGAACAGCAGCGCCTTGAAGACGGCGTGGTTGAGCGTGTGCAGCAGCGCGGCCGCGAGCGCGAACGCCGCCCATGTGTCCGCGCCGCGGGCGCGGAGGACGAGGCAGGCGCCGAGGCCGAGCACGATGATCCCGACGTTCTCGATCGAGTGCAGCGCGAGCAGCCGCTTCAGGTCGTGCTGGAAGAGCGCGTAGACGACGCCGCCGACGGCCGAGAGCGCGCCGAGCGCGAGCACGAGCACGCCGAACCAGACCGGCAGCGCGCCGACCCACTCGACGAGCACGCGGACGAGCGCGTAGATCGCGACCTTGATCATCACGCCGCTCATCAGCGCCGACACCGGCGCGGGCGCGATCGGATGCGCGCGCGGCAGCCACACGTGCAGCGGCATCAGCCCCGGCCTTCGTGCCCATGCCGACGAGCGCCGCGAGCGCGATCGCGATCTGCAGCCCGGAGCCCGCGCTCGATCGCCGCCGGCCGCCGATGGCGCCGGCGTGCGCGAGCAGCAGGACCGCGATCCACGTGCCGGCGCCGCCGAGGTGCGTGATCGCGACGTAGATGAACACGGTCCGGCGCGCCGTCCGCTCGGCGTCGCGCGCGACGAGGATCACCGCGGCCGGCAGCAGCGTCATCAGCTCCCAGCCGGCGAGGAACGTCAGCGGGTCGCGCGCGCAGAGCACGCGCCGCCAGCGCGAGCACGAACGGCGCCGTGAGCGCCGCGACCGAGCGGCCGCGCAGCGGTCGGCTCGAGATAGCGGAGCGAGAAGACGAGCGCCGGCGCGCGACGAGACCGAGCGTGCCGAGGAAGAACCCGCTCAGGCCGTCGACGCCGAAGCGCGGCAGCGAGCGCGCTCGTGAACGCCGCGCCGAGCGGGTCGGCCGGAGGCGAGCACCGAGAAGCCGGCGACGCGACAGAGCGCGCCGCGCCGGCGCCTGGACTCACGATCCCGAGCCCGAACGTCGCGCGGAAGCGGCGCGAGAACGCCGCCGAGCGCGATCAGCGCTCAGCCGCGACGAGCAGGAAGGCGCCCGTCACGCGGCCTCGAGCTCGCGCAGGAGCGACTGCTGCTCGGTCAGGCGCTGGACGATGATGTCGCGCCCGGCCGCGAGCAGGTCGAAGACGCGCTCGTCGTCGACGCGGTAGTAGACGCTCGTCCCCTCGCGGCGCGACTCCACGAGCCCGATCCGGCGCAGCGCGGCGAGGTGCTGCGACGTGCCGCCCGAGTCGAGCCCGAGCTCGGCCTGAAGCGCGCCGACCGACCGCTCGCCGTCGCGCAAGCAGCTCGAGGATCCGCACCCGCGCCGGATGGCCGAGCACGCGGAACAGGCTCGCCTTCACCTCGTGGACCGGGCGGGAGCCGAACGGCATTCATGAATCTTACAATATTTTTAGATGCTGTGAAACGAAGATTGTCGGACCGGCGGCGCGCAGCCGGGATTCGGGCGTCCGTAGAAAGCACCCGGCCCGATACGTCGGAAAACCGGATGGCGCGCGGCCGCACACAGGCCATCGTCGATTTGCGATCAACGATCGGCGGCCCGGGAGGCGCGCGATGAACTGCTTCGAGTGCGCGAAGAGCCACGACACTGCCGACGCGTCATGACGGCCACGGCGGGGGCCCTCGAGGCGACAGAAGCGCGTGACGCAGAGCTCGCGCTTCTCGCCAAGGCGCTCGGCCACCCGGCGCGCGTTCGCATCATGCGCCTGCTGCTCTCCCACCATGCGTGCTACTGCGGCCAGATCGTCCACGAGCTGCCGCTCGCCCAGGCGACCGTCTCGCAGCACCTGAAGGTCTTGAAGGAAGCGGGCCTGATCGTCGGTGAGATCGAGGGGTTGCGCACGTGCTACTGCGCGAGCCGCGGGCGGCTCGCCGAAGCGCACGAGCTTCTCGGCGGCCTGCTCGCCGAGGCGGTCGAGGTGGACGCGCGTGGCTGCGACTGAAGCCGTTCGGCCTCCCGCGACTCCGGCGCCGGCCGATGACGCGGCGGTGCTGAGGAAGCTCTCGACCCTCGACCGCTTCCTCCCGCTCTGGATCGCGCTGGCGATGGGCGTCGGGCTCGGCCTCGGCTCGCTCATCCCGAGCCTGAACAACGGCCTCGACAAGCTCCGCGTCGGCACCGTCAGCCTGCCGATCGCGCTCGGACTGCTGCTGATGATGTACCCGGTCCTGGCGAAGGTGCGCTACGAAGAGCTCGGGCGCCGCACGTCAGACGGCATCTCGAACCGGCGTTTCTTCGGCGTCTCGCTCTTTCTCTCGTGGGTCGTCGGGCCGCTCCTGATGTTCGCGCTCGCGTGGCTGCTGCTCCCCAACCAGCCCGCCTACCGCACCGGCGTGATCGTCGTCGGCCTCGCGCGCTGCATCGCCATGGTGCTGATCTGGAACGACATCGCCAAGGGCGACCGCGACCGCGCCGCCATCCTCGTCGTCTTCAACGCGGTCTTCCAGGTCGCCGCCTACTCGCTGCTCGGCTACTTCTACTTGACCGTGCTACCGCGCTGGCTCGGACTCGACACGCAGGGCTTCGAGGTCGGCATCTGGGAGGTCGCCCGCACCGTGCTGATCTTCCTCGGCATCCCGCTCACCGCCGGGTTCCTCACCCGCCGGATCGGCCTCGAGCGCAGGGGCCGCGACTGGTACGAGCGCACGTTCATCCCGAAGATCAGTCCGATCACCCTGTACGGGCTTCTGTTCACGATCGTGCTCTTGTTCGCGATCCAGGGCGACACGATCACCTCGCAGCCGCTCGACGTCGTCCGGATCGCGCTGCCGCTGCTCGCCTACTTCGCCGTGATGTGGGTGGCCGGCTTCGTGATCGGCAAGCTGATCGGGCTTCCGTACGCGCAGACCGCGAGCCTTGCCTTCACCGTCGCCTCGAACGACTTCGAGCTCGCCATCGCGGTCGCGGTCGGCGTCTTCGGCGCCACCTCCGGACAGGCGCTCGCCGGGGTCGTCGGGCCGCTGATCGAAGTGCCCGTGCTCGTCTCGCTCGTCTATGTCGCGCTCTGGGCGCGCCGCTTCTTCGCAGACCAGACCTCGACGGCGGTTCGTCCGCCCCTGCTCACCCCGTAGCGGCGGGCGGCGCCTGTACGGTCATAGCTCCGCGTGACAGGAAGCTCCCGTTCAGTCGTGCTCGTGGAAGGGATCAGCGACAAGGTCGCGCTGGAGACGCTGGCCGGCCGTCGCGGCCGGAACCTTTCTGCCGAGGGCGTGTCCGTCGTGCCGATCGGCGGGGCGCAGGCGATCGGGCGCTTCCTCAGCCTCTACGGTTCTCGGGAGTCGGACGTCCGGGTGGCCGGCCTCTGCGACGCGGGGGAGGAGGGCGACTTCCGGCGCGCCCTCGAGCGGGCGGGCTACGGTCACGGCCTCGGCCGTGCCGGCCTGGAGCGGCTCGGCTTCTACGTGTGCGAAGCGGACCTCGAGGACGAGCTCGTCCGCTGCCTCGGCGCCGCCGCGGTCGAAGAGATCCTCGCCGCGCACGGGAGGCTGGCATCGTTTCGCACGTACCAGAAGCAGCCCGCGCATCGGTCGCGGACCACCGAGGAGCAGCTCCGCGGCTTCCTCACCAACTGGAAGATCCGACTCGCAGCACCGCTCGTCGAGGCGCTCGACCTGAGCCGCGCCCCTCGCCCTCTCGACGGCGTGCTCGAAGCACTCTCCGGAGAGCGGAAGGAGGTGGGAGCGTGAGTGCGTCGCTGCAGAGCATCGGTGCGATCACCCTGTTCGTCGATGACCCGCAGCGGTCGAAACGGTTCTACGAGGAGGTCTTCGGCCTGCCCGTGATCTACGAGGACGACAACTCCGCCGTCCTCAAGTTCGAGAACACGATCGTCAACCTGCTGGCGACCACCGAGGCACACGGCCTGATCGAACCCGCAACGGTCGCCGGCCGCGAGGCTGGATCGCGCTTCGTGTTCTCCATCTGGGTCGACGACACGGATGCCGTGTGCGCGCAGCTGGCCGAGCACGGCGTGGCGCTGCTCAACGGCCCCGTGGATCGCGAATGGGGAAAGCGCACCGCCGGCTTCGCCGACCCCGACGGTCACATCTGGGAGGTCGCGCAGGACCTGCCCGCCTGACAGCGGTCTACGCTCCGTGCATGGTGCGGGCCTGCATGCGCGTCGGCGTCGTGTCGACGGGCGTTCTGGCGCTGGCTGCTTTCGCGGGAGCGGGCGCCGCTGCGGCGGCGGCGCCCGCTCCGGTGATCGTCTCGATCACGGCGTCACCGGCCCTGTCGCACGTTTGCAGGCCCGTGCACCGTGCTACGGCAGCGTGGCTCCGCCAGCGCCGTAGTCCAGGGCTCGTTCAGGGAGATGCCGGATGGTCTCCGGCTCGCGTCTCGAGCATCCTGGCACTGTCGATCGGAACTCGAGACGAAGGAAGAGGTGGCAGGAGATGACGGACAGCGAGACTCAGGCGCGCCGGCTGGAGCGCGTCGATGCAGGGAGGTTCCACGGCGGGGTCTGTGCCGGGCTCGCCGACTACACGGGCGGCGACGTGGCGCTCTTCCGGCTCGGCGCGATCGCGCTCGTCGTCCTCGGCGGTGCGGGGATCACGCTCTATCTCGCCGCGTGGCTGTTGATCCCCGAGCGCGGCGCCGACCGCTCGATCGCCGAGCGGGTCTGGGCGGCGCGGCGCCGGCGCCCCAGGCGTGTGTACGCAGCCGCGCTGCTTGCGCTGGTGATCGTCGCTTGCTCCCCGCACGCGGTCGTCGTCGGCGCGCTGCTCGTCGCCGTCTTCCTGCTCTGGCAGGCCGACGGCCGGCCGGGCGCGCTGCCTACGCGGTGAGCGCGACCGCGGCGAGCTGGAGAGTTTCGAGAAGACGTCGTTCGCCCAGGCCGGGCGACGGTGAGAGCGACATCCGCGACCGCCGGGCGGGTGACGATACGATCACCGGGGTCGAGTCGCCCGTGTCGGTCAAGTCGATCGGAGTTCGAGTGTAGATGCCGCAGGTCCAGCTCTTCGCGACCTGCCTCGGCGATCTCGCTCTTCCCGGACGCGCGTCGCCGAACGCGAGTCGCTGCTCCGCGCAGGCGGGCTTCGACGTCGTCTTCCCGCAGGGCCAGGTCTGCTGCGGGCAGCCGGCCTTCAACTCCGGCCACCGCGCGGCCGCGCGTCGAGTCGCGAGGACGTTCGTCCGCGCCTTCTCGCGCGACGCTGCCGGTCGTCACGCCCTCCGGCTCGTGCGCGACGATGGCTGGCGCTGCTACCTGCCCGAGCTCCTCGGCTGCGAGCCGTTCGACGTGTGGGAGCTGTCCGCGTTCCTCGACGCGCAGCGGCGTCGAGCGCCGCCGCGCAACGACGGGCCGCCGCGTCGCCTACCACGACTCGTGCCACATGCTGCGCGAGCTGCGGATCGTCGACGCGCCGCGACGCCTGCTCGAGCGCTCGGGAGCCGAGCTCGTCCCGCTGCCGCGGCCCGACCTGTGCTGCGGCTTCGGCGGAACGTTCTCGCGTGCGCCAGCCCGAGGTCTCGATCGCGATGGCCGACGACAAGCTCGCCGGCGCCGCCGGAGTGCGACGCGCTCGTCACGCGCGGATCCCGGCTGCCTGATGCACCTTCGCGGCCGCGCAGAGAAGACTCGGCAGGCGCGGTTCGCGTCGTCCATCTCGCGACGGCGCTCGCGCGAGGCGTCGACGCGCTGAGCGGCCTCGAGCAGCGGCCGCGCGGCGAGTTCCGCGGCCGATCGCGCGCGGCTGAAGCTCGCCGACGTCGCGCGTCCAGGGCCGCGCTCGACCAGGCGACCGGGCGTATGCGCGGATCGGACCGCCTCGGTGCCGGCGTGGAGACGCAGCTGCGCGGACGTCGAGGCGCTCGCGCACACGCGCGCACGAGGCGCGGATGCGCGTCGATCGACGACCTCGACACGCACGTGCGCGCGCGTTCACGAGCTGCGCGCGGAGGCGCGGCGGCGCGCTCGACCGTTCGTCGCGCGCACGGCGGACGAGGCGAACGAGTACGTCGCCGAGGTCTGCCGGCAGGCGAGGGGCGACGCTCGGCAGCGAAGTCGAAGTCGATGGTGACGGAGGAGATCGGCCTCAACGGCGCGCTCGAGGCGGCCGGTGTCCGGGTCGTCGAAACCGATCTCGGCGAGTACATCCTCCAGCTCGCCGGCGAGCACCCGGTGCACATCATCGCGCCCGCGATCGAGAAGACGGCGGAGCGACGTCGCCGAGCTGCTCGGCCGCGTCGAGCGGCGCACCCGTCACCCCGGAGCTCGAGGCGCTGACGCTGCAGGCGCGCGACGCCAGCTGCGCGAGACGTTCCTCGACGCCGACGTCGGCATCACCGGCGCGAACTTCGGCGTCTGCGGAGACGGGCTCGATCGTGCCTCGTCACGAACGAGGGCAACGGGCGCCTCGGTCAGCTCGCTGCCGCGCGTGCACATCGCCCTGATGGGGATGGAACGGCTCGTCGCCGATCTCGACGACCTGTCCGTCCTGCTGCGGCTGCTGCGCGCGCAGCGCGCACCGGGCAGAAGCTCTCGACGTCTACGACCCTGATCACCGGGCCGCGGCGGGCCGGCGAGCAGGACGGGCCGGAGGAGCTCCACGTCGTGATCCTCGACAACGGCCGCTCGCAGCTCCTCGACGGCCGCTACCGCGAGATGCTCGCGTGCATCCGCTGCGGTGCGTGTCTGAACGTCTGCCCGGTCTACCGGAAGACCGGCGGCGCGCGCCTACGGCCCGTCTACTCGCGGCCGATGGGCGCCGTGCTCGCTGCCGCTGCTCGCCGGGCTCGAGCACGCGCCCGTCGCTTCCGCACGCGTCGTCGCTCTGCGGCGCCTGCACCGACGCCTGCCCGGTGAAGATCCCGCTGCACGAGCTGCTGCTCGAGCTGCGTCGCGACCTCGTCGAGCAGGGGGTCGCGTCGGCGTGGGAGCGGCTCGGATTCGCCCTCTGGTCGCTCGCCTGGTCGTCGCCGCTCGGCTACCGGCTCTCGACCGCGCTCGCCCGGCTCGGGCTGCCGCTCGGCTCCCGGCCTCGGGGCCGCGGCCGCGCGTGGACGGCCGGACGCACGCTCCCGCAGCTCGGCGCCGCTACCGGGACGCGCGATGAGCCTCGACGAGTTCGTGCGAAACGCCGAGGCCGCGGGCTTCGACGTCCACCGAGGCGTCGCCGCGCCACAGATCGAGGGCGCCGGCGTCTCGACGGCGCTGTACGGCGCTCGCGGACACGGGCAGCGTCGTTCTCGCCGCCTCGCCCCGCGAGCCACGGGCGAGCGTCGCTGCTGCCCGCGTGCACGTCACGCTCCTCGCCGGAGGACCGAATCCTGCCGGGTCTCGCCGAGCTGTTCGAAGCGGTCGGCGACGAGTCTGCCGAGCGCCCTCGCGATCGTCACGGGTCCCGAGCAGCAGCGGCGACATCGAGCAGCGGCACACCGTCGGCGTTCACGGCCCCGGCGAGGTGCACGTCGTGCTGCTGCCACCCTCACCCGCGCACTAGCCACGGGCGCCGCTCGGAAAGACATGCTCGCGCCGTTCGCGCTGGCGTGCGCAGCAGGCTGGCTCGTCAGCAACGTCGGCGCCGTCGCCGGGCCGATGGCGGATGCCTACGGCGTCTCCCTCGCGTTCGTCGGCGCGCTTGCGGCTGCGGCCGTCGCCACACATGCTCTCATGCAGCTCCCTGCCGGCCGGCTCATCGACCGCTACGGAGCCCGCAATGCTGCAATCGCGGGCCTCTCGATCCTCGTTGCGGCGGACGGCGCCGGAGCGCTCACACCGGAGCCGGCGCTCGCCATGATCGCCCGCCTCGTCATCGGCGTGGGAACCGCGCTCTGCTTCGTCGCCGGGAGCGACCTCCTCCGCGCGAGTCGCGCGCCCGCGCTCGCGCAGGGGCTCTACGGGGGCACCGCGATGTCCGTCGCGGGACTCGCGCTCGCGCTGCTTCCCCAGGTCGGGCACGACGCGAGCTGGCGCGCCAGCTGGCTGAGCGCCGCCGGGTTGGCCGCCCTCGCGCTCGTCGTCGTCGCGTCCGTCGCGGCTCGAGGCAGCGCTGCGCCGCCGTTGCTCGGCTCCGGCGGACCCGTCGCCTCGGTCGTCCGCGACCGGCGCCTCCATCGCGTCGTCGTCCTCTACGCCGCCTCGTACGGCTCGAGCGTCGTCGTCGGAAACTGGGTCGTGACCTTCCTCGAGCGGTCGGCCCACTACTCGACCGGCGAAGCGGGGGCGATCGGGGCGCTCACGCTGTTCGGCGGGATCCTCTCGCGGCCGCTCGGCGGCTGGGTCGCCGAACGCCGGCCGCGGCTTACGCGCCCGGCGGTCGCCGCCGGGCTCGTGGCGGGCGCGGCGGGGACCGCGGTGCTCGCACTCGCGCCGCCCCTCGCAGTCGGCGCAGTCGCGTCGGCGGCGGTCGGGATCGGCGCCGGTATTCCGTTCGGCCCTGTCTTCAGCGGCGCCCAGCGTCTGCGGCCCGATCGCCCGGCCGTCGCGGTGGGCTTCGTCAACTTCTTCGCCAACGTCGCCGTCGTGGCCGGCGTGCCGCTCGTCGCCCTCACCTTCTCGCTCCCCGGCGACGGCCGGGTCGGTCTCCTGGCGGTCGCCTGCCTCTGGGCCGCCGCGCTCTCCGTGCTTCCGGTCGGCGCCGTCCTTGCGCGCCCTGCTACTTGAAGATGTTGACGGCTCTCGCGGCGACGAGGAGGACGGTGATCGACGAGAGCGCCGACTCGCTGAGCATGAGGAGCTTCGCCCGGCGGCTCAGCGGCATGGCGTCGGTGGGGCTGAAGGCGATCGAGTTGGTGAAGGAGATGTACACGTAGTCGAGCAGCCGCGGGTACCAGCCCGGCGCGGCGAGCTGCGGGTTCTCCTGCTGGGGGAACTGGAAGTCGGGCGGCGGCGGGTCGGGCCGGAGCCTGCGGACGGGGCCGCCGCGGTCGAAGGCCCAGTACCAGAGTCCGAAGGCGATCACGTTCGTGCTCCAGACGGTGATCGCCTTGAGCAGGAGCTGGCCGCCGCTGCGTTCGTGGCCGCTCACGAGCGAGGCGATCACCGCCGTCAGTAGGAGGGCGTTGGCGACGCTGACCACGCCGAGCAGGGCGAGCGCGACCGTGCGCCGGTGGCCGAGCTGCTCGAGCCGGTGTCGCGGTCTGTCCCACGCCAGCGGGATCAGCAGGAGCCCTTCGGGTGCGCCCGGGCCGAGCCACACCCACCACGGGAAGACCCAGAGCTTCCAGTGCTCGTAGCGGCTGACGAGCGCGAGCAGCACCTGCATCGCGATCACGAGCACGACGGCCGGCCCGGCCTCCCAGCGCGACTCGATCTCCTCTTCCCGAAGTGGGTCGCGCGTCGCGGGCGTCAAAACCACCCGCGACGCTTGAAGAAGACGAGCAGGCCGGCGAGCGCGACGAGCTCGGTGCCGAAGCCGAGTCCGACGAAAGAGGCCCAGCCGCTGAGGTGGTGGACCTCGAAGCCGAAGTTCTGGCCGAAGAAGCCGGTCAGCCAGCTCAGCGGCAGGAAGATGGTGGCGATGATCGTCAGCTGCTTCAGGACGATGTTGAGCCGGTTCGAGACCGTGGACAGGTACACGTCCATCGAGCTCGTCAGCAGGTCACGGTAGGTGTCGATCAGGTCGCTGATCCGGATCAGGTGGTCGTAGACGTCGCGGAAGTAGCGCTCGTCCTCGGGCGTCATGCCCGGCAGCGTCGCGATGCCGCTCACCAGGCGCGCGAACATGTCGCGCTCGGGTGTGATCGCCTTGCGCAGGCCGACGAGCAGACGCTTCATCTGGAAGATCTCCTGGAGCTGCTCGTCGCCCGCGTTGAGGAACGTCTGGTTCTCCAGCTCGTCGATGCGGTCGTCGAAGTCGGCGAGGATGGGGAAGAAGCTGTCGGTGAGCTCGTGGACGATCTGGTAGAGGAGCCGCGCCGGCTGGTCGAGCGGCGTCCCGCGCTTCGCGAACCGGTCGCGCACCTCGGTGAAGGCGGGCGCCTCGTCGCGGTGAACGGTGACGAGGAGCCGCTCGTTGTAGAAGCAATGCACCTCGACGAGGCGGTCCTCGTCGGGTGAGGCGCCGTACACGACGAGGAAGACGTGGTCGTCGTACTCGTCGATCTTGGCCCGCTGGCCGAAGTGCTCGGAGTCCTCGACCGCGAGCGGGTGGAACTTGAAGACGTCCAGGAGGATCGCGAAGTCCCCGTCTCCGGGCCGGTCGAGGTCGAGCCAGAAGAACCCGCCGTCGGCGAGCAGCTCCTCCACGGTCTCGCGGCTGAACTGGACCCGGTTGCTGCCGTGGTGCTGGATGACGTGGCAGACCGCCGGTCCGGCCACTCGCTCGACCGGATGAGTCGGCTCGACGTCGTCGCTCGCCACCATGGGCGATCCTAACGCTGCTACGCGAGGCCGAAGGTCTGCGCGAGGAGGAAGACGTTGAGGGCGGCGATGAGGGCGGCGATGGCGACGGCGACGGTGGTGGTCGCGTGCCGGTTGACGTGGACGCCCATGACGTCGCGTCGCCTGGTGAGGAGCAGGAGCGGGATGAGGGCGAAGGGGATGCCGAAGGAGAGGACGACCTGGCTGAGCACGAGCGCGCTGGTGGGGCTGACGCCGAGCGCGAGCACGACGATCGCGGGGATCATGGTGATGCCGCGGCGAAGGAGGAGGGGGATGCGGAGGTTGACGAAGCCGGCCATCACGACCTGGCCGGCGTAGGTGCCGACGCTCGAGGAGGAGGCGCCGGACGCGAGCAGGGCGACGGCGAAGGCGAGCGCCGCGGTGCCGCCGACGAGGTGGCCGAAGCCGGCGTGGGCCTGCTGGATCGTGCTCACCATGCTGTAGCCCGGCCGGTCGTGGAAGAGCTTGGCGGCGACGGCGAGCATCGCCATGTTGACGAGGCCGGCGAGGCCGAGCGCGACGATCACGTCGGTGCGCTCGAAGCGGAGCACGCGCGCGCGCTCGGCGTCGTCGCGGACGGGCATGCGGCCCTTCGTGAGCGCGGAGTGGAGGTAGATCGCGTGCGGCATGACGGTCGCGCCGATGATCCCGACCGCGAGATAGAGCGACGAGGAGCCGTGCAGGCCGGGGAGGAGGCCGCGGGCGGCGCCGCCGGCGGACGGGCCGATCTTGAGCGTCTCGTAGAGGAAGCCGAGGAAGATGATCCCGAGCAGGGCTGTGATCGCGAGCTCGAAGCGGCGGAAGCCGTGCCGTTGCAGCTCGAGGATCCCGAAGGCGATGAAGCCGGTCATCACGCCGGCGACGACGAGCGGGACGTGGAAGAGCAGGTTGAGCCCGAGCGCGGCGCCCAGGAACTCGGCGATGTCGGTCGACATCGCCATCACCTCGGCCTGCACCCACAGCCCCCACGAGACCGGCTTGGGGTAGTGCTCGCGACACAGCTCCGGCAGGTCGCGGTCGGTGACGATGCCGAGCTTGGCCGAGAGGTACTGGATCAGCATCGCCATCGCGTTGGCGGCGAGCACGACCCAGAGCAGCAGGTAGCCGAAGCGGGCGCCGCCCTGGACGTTGGTGGCGAAGTTGCCGGGGTCGACGTAGGCGATCGCGGCGACGAACGCCGGTCCGAGCATCGCCAGCGTCGCCCGCAGCTTGCCCTTCAGCGAGCAGCGTCTCGAGCGGGCTGATCCCGATCGGGATCTCGATCGCAGCGGCTTCGACCGGAGGCGGGCTCATCGCTGCTCCTCGATGGTGACGCGCATCGCGCGCGCGAGCAGCGCGCCGAGCACGTGCACGTCGTCGCCGACGCGGACGTAGAGCGGCCCGTCGAACGGCTGCCGCTCGATCGCCTCGAGCCGCGCACCAGGGGCGATGCCGCGCTCGCTGAGGAAGCGGAGCATCGCCGGGTCGGCGTCGGAGACACGCACGAACGTTCCCTGCTCGCCCGGCTCGAGCGTGTAGAGGCTGTGGCTCTCGTCGTCGGCGATCGTCAGCTCCGGGCTCGGGATCGGGTCGCCGTGCGGGTCGAGCGTCGGGTTGCCGAGCTTGGCGGCGATCAGTGCCTCGAGTTGCTCGGAGAGCACGTGCTCGAGCCGCTCGGCCTCGCTGTGCACCTCGTCCCAGCTCATGCCCAGGCTCTCGACGAGGAACAGCTCGAGCAGGCGGTGATGGCGGATCACCTCGAGCGCGACCGCCTGGCCGCGGCCGGTCAGGCGCACGCCGCGATAGGGCTCGTGGACGACCAGCCCCAGGGCAGCCAGCTTGTGCAGCATCCCCGAGACCGACGCGGGCCGGACGTTGAGCCGCTCCGCCAGGGCGGTGGTCGACGCCGTGCCGTCACGGGTCTCGAGCGCGTAGATCGCCTTGGCGTAGTCCTGGACCGCGACCGACAGTTCGTCCGAGTGAACTCCGTTTTGAGGCACGCCTAAAACATAGCTGAGGTGGAGCTGGCGTGCAAGCGCTAGAACAGGTGCGGGCCGAGCCCGCCGATCAGGTACCCGATCCCGGCGGACAGCGCGCCGACCACGAGCACCTGGAGCCCGCTGCGAACGAGCGCGAGCCGCGTGACACGGCCCTTCAGCACGCCGAGTCCGAACAGCGCACAGCCGGTGGCGAACAGGGACAGCACCAGCGCGACGTGCATGCTGAAGAAGAAGTAGGGCCAGAGCGGGATCAGCGCGGCGACGGCGTACGAGGCGCCGACGACGTACCCGTCTCCCTGCGCCGTCCCGGTGTCGTGGAACGGTAGGCCGAGCTCCTTCTCGATCTTCGTCTTCACGAGCGACTCGACCGTGTGCCCGATCGCCTCGCTGGCGATGCGTGCGTCTACCTCCGACAGGCCCTCCTCCTGGAAGAGGACCTGCAGCTCGAGCTGCTCCAGCTCCGGATGGTCGAGCACCTCTGCGCGCTGGTCGGCGATCTCGCTCGCGATCAGCTGGTTCTCGGCATGGCTGGACAGGTAGGCGCCCGTGCCCATGGCGAGTGCGCCCGCCGCAGCTTCGGCGACCCCACCCACGATCACCGCCGTCGTGCCGACCGCGGCGCCGGCCAGCCCCGTGACCACGCCGAGCGGTACGAGCAGCCCGTCCTGGAAGCCGAGCACGAGCTCCCTGATCCGCGTGAACTTCGAGAGCCGTCGCCGCTCGGCGATCGTGTGCGTGCGGAGCGCCGATTCGTCCCGGGGATGGGCAGCCGCATCACGGCCGGGCGGGAGTCCGGTGGCGGTGCGCACAGGCACCCTTTGAGCGTCCCTGCGGGGCCCCGTTTCTCCATCGGGACTCAGCCGCAGGCGGGCGGCGGCAACTACGGTGCGGCCTCGGCAATCTCCCGGATGCCCCGTTCCGGGCGGGGGCGGACTATCAGGGTGAGATGAGTCGACTCACCGTCCCGGTGGTCGAGGACGTGACCGCGGGAGCGACTCCGTGAAGGAGATGCTGCTCGTCGGCCGCGGCGGCGAAGGGGTCGTGCTGGCGTCGCAGATCCTCGCCGACACGTTCGCCCGCGCAGGCTTCTGGGTTCAGAGCTTCCCCGAGTTCAAGGCCGAGAGGCGCGGGGCGCCGATCTCCGCGACCCTGAGATGGGACGAGACGGCACGCATCCACCGCCGCTACAAGGTGCAGGAGTGCGACGTCCTCGTCGTCGTCTCTCCCTCGCCGCCGTCTCCGGAGATGCTGCGCACCGTCAAACCCGGTGGGCTGATCGTCCTGAACAGCGAGGCGCGCTTCCCGCACACCGGCCCGTTCGACCTCGCGCACGTTCCGGCTTCGCGGATCGCACTCGAGAACGGGATCCTCTCTTCCGAGAGCCGGCCGATGGGCAACGTGGCCGTGGTCGGGGCGTGCGTCAAGCTGCTTCTCCCGGACGGGCTCGCGTTCCTCGAGGAGGCCGTCGTGGCGCGCATGAGCGTCCATCCCGACGCGAACGTCCACGCCGCCGGACAGGGCTACGCGCGGTGCGTCAAACAGCACGCGCTCGCGGGCGACACGCCGGTCGAGCCCCCGCCCGGCCACGCGCGGGCAAGGGTGCGCCGGCCCCTCTTCGCAGTGAGCACGACCGACTCTCTCGGCAACCACACCGGCACGTGGTCGCTCGATCGACCGGTGATCCGGGACGAGTGCACCGCGTGCGCCGTGTGTGCGCTCTTCTGTCCCGAGGGAGTGATCTCGAAGCGCGACGGCTCGATGGTCATCGACTACCTGCACTGCAAGGGCTGCGGCATCTGTGAAGTCGTGTGTCCGGTTCGGAATGCGGTCGCGATGGAGGCGGTGGGCGCGTGAGCGTGGCGCTCCCGCAGGGGCGAGTGGTGCTGACGGCCAACGAGGCTGCGGCATATGCGGTCATGCTCGCGCGCGTTCGTGCCATCGGCTGCTACCCGATCACGCCGCAGACGCTCATCGTCGAGCGGCTCGCGGATCTCGTCGCGGGACGTGACGACGTCGAGTACGCGAATCTCGAGAGCGAGCACTCGATGTTCGGCTACGTGATCGCGGCGGCGCGGGCCGGTGTCCGGACGTTCACGGCGACGTCTTCGCAGGGGTTGCTCTATGCGCACGAGCAGCTCCATCGGGCATCGCGCGAGCGTGTGCCGCTCGTCGTCGTCAACGTCAACCGGGCCTTGTTCGCACCGTGGAGCATCGAGCCGGATCTCTCGGACAGCATGAGCCAGCGCGACACCGGCTGGATCCAGCTGTACTGCGCGTCCGCGCAGGAGGTTCTGGACAGCGTCCTCTGCGCCTACCGGATCGCCGAGACGGCGATGCTGCCGGTGATGGTGTGCGCCGAGGGCTTTCTGCTCTCGCACACGTCGGAGGTCCTCGAGCTCCCGGACCAGGAGACCGTCGACGCGTTCCTTCCGGAGTACTGCCCGCCGGCGGACTGGCTGCTCGATCCGGACAGCCCGACGTCGTTCTCTGCGATGCCGGAGCCGAACGACTACTACGCGTTCCAGCGCAACGTCGCCGTTGCGATGGACGGCGCACGCGGAATCGTCGAGTCCGTCGCGTCGGAGTTCACGTCGCACTTCGGACGCGAGAAGATCGGCGCGCTCGAGCTCACCGGCAATCCCGACGCCGGCACGGCGCTGGTCGCGATCGGGACGATCGCCGACTCGGCGCAGGAGCTCGTCGCCGGTGACGACGACCTGCTCGTCGTCCGCGTTCACACGTACAGGCCGTTCCCGGCGGCCGAGCTGACGGCCGCGCTCGCACGGGCGTCCTACGTCTCGGTCATCGACCGCGCGGCCGCCTTCGGCTCGCTCGGCCCGCTGGGTGCGGACGTCATGTCTCTCGAGCTCGGGCACGCGGAGGCCGCCGTGAACTTCGTCTGCGGGCTGGGTGGAGCAGACGTGACTCCTGCGACGCTGCGCTGGGCCATGAAGCAGACGCGGTCGAGCGTCGCGGGGGCAACCGGGCTCGCGCCCGTCTACGTTCCGGAGGGGGTGTAGCGGTGCCCGCCTGGCTCGAGGAGATCGTCGCGGAGGAGAAGCTCCTCCGTCCCGGCCACAGCGCCTGCGCAGGCTGCGGACCGGCGATCAGCGTCCGCCACGTGCTCGACGGTCTCACCGCCGCGAAGCCGGACTCGAAGATCGTCCTCGTGATCCCGTCGTCGTGCTGGACGATCATCGCCGGCGTCTACCCGGTGAACGCGTTCGGCGTCGCCGTCCAGCTGACGCCGTTCGCATCCGCGGCTGCTGAGGCGTCGGGCATCAAGGCGGCCCTGCGGCTGCGCGGCCTCGAAGACACGACAGTTGTCGTCTGGGGCGGGGACGGCTCGACGGCGGACATCGGGTTCGCCGGCGTGTCGGCGGCGGCGGAGAGGAACGAGGACATCATCTACGTCCTCAACGACAACGAGGCGTACATGAACACCGGCAACCAGAAGTCCGGCGCGACACCGGAGGGCGCCTGGACGACGACGACGCCGGCCGGCTCGGCGCGGGCCGGCAAGAAGAAGGACCTCGCGCGGATCATGGCGGCGCACGGGATTCCCTACGTTGCGACGCTCGCGCTGGGATCGGTGCCGATGCTGCGCGACTTCAGGGCGAAGGTCACGAGAGCGGCCGAGGTGCGCGGCTTCCGGTTCCTGCACGTCCTGAGCGGCTGTCCCCCCGGGTGGAGGTATCCGACGTCTCAGACGAGCGAGGTGGCGCGGCTCGCGGTCGAGTCGCGGTACTTCCCGCTCTTCGAGTGCGACGCGGGCGAATGGAGGATCACGTTCCAGCCGAAGCAGGTGCTGCCGGTGCGGTCGTTCCTCGAGACTCAGGGACGCTTCAGCCACCTCGCCCCGGACGAGGTCGACTCGATCCAGGCTCACGTGGACGAGCGCTGGAATCTGCTCGCCGGCCTGGTGGGACGGTGACGCTGCTGCTCGCGCCGCCGGTGCATCGGCGCCGCGCTCGTCACTGCTTCTTCCCGGTGCGTCGTATAGTTACGCGCCGGCGATGCTTGAGCTCCGCCCGAACTGCGAGCTGTGCGACGCCGACCTGCCGCCGGAGTCGCCGGACGCGCGGATCTGCACGTACGAGTGCACGTTCTGCGCCGACTGCGTCGAGGACGTCCTCCACGACGTCTGCCCGAACTGCGGCGGCGGCTTCCAGGTGCGGCCGCTCCGCCCGGCCCGGGCCTGGCGCGACGGCACCGGCCTCGTCAACGACCCGCCGGGCACCCGGCGGCGCCACACGCCGTACACGCGCGAGCAGATCGAGGCGTTCGCGGAGGCGCTGCGCGACGTCTCGCCCGGCGAGCGCTAGAGAGGGGGAACGATGAGGACGATCGTCGTCGGCGTCGACGGCTCCCGCGAGTCGATTGCCGCACTCCGGTATGCGATCCGTGAGGCGCGCCTGCACGGAGATCGTGTGAAGGCGGTCACAGCGTGGTACGTGCCCGCCGGGGCCTACGGCTCAGGGTTCGTGCCGACCGCGCCCGACCCAGCCGACTTCGAGCAGGAGGCCGGCGACGCGCTCGCGGCCGCGATCGCCGCCAGCGCCGCAGAAGGCGAGGGCGTGCCCGTGGAGGCCGTCGTCCGGGAGGGCGAGGCGGTACACGTCCTGCTCGAGGAATCCGAAGGCGCCGCGCAGCTCGTCGTCGGCTCCCGCAACCTCGGCTTCGTCAGCCAGCTCGTCCACCACTCGGTCAGCGGCCAGTGTGCGCACGACGCCCACTGTCCGGTCACGGTCGTCCACGGGGGCGCAGAGACCGAGTAAGCGCGGGCCACCGCCGGCCGCCTAGGCTACGCGGATGGCTGTCACGGCACGCGCGGTCGGGATCACGGCGCCCGGAGGAGTCGAGGTGCTCCGGGTGGTCGAGCGGCCGGTACGGGATCCCGGTCCGGGAGAGGTGCGGCTCCTCGTCCGGGCGGCGGCGGTCAACCCGACCGACATTCTTCTGCGCCGGCGCGGGGCGGAGGATCTGGAGCCGCCCTGGGTGCCGGGGATGGACGCCGCCGGCGTCGTCGAGCGAGCCGGAGGCGGGGTCGAGCGGCTCGCGGTGGGCGACGCGGTGATGGCGGCGGTGTCGCCGCGGCGGCTGGAAGGCGGCGCGCAGGCGGAGCTCGTCGTCGTCCCCGTCGCCTCGGCGGTGCCGATTCCCGCGGGCGCGACGCTCGAGCAGGCCGCGACGCTGCCGATGAACGGCCTCACGGCGCTGCTCGGGCTCGAGCTGCTCGGCCTGGAGGAGGGGCAGACGCTCGCGGTCAGCGGCGGCGCCGGCCTGCTGGCGTCGTACGCGATCCCGCTCGCGAAGCTGCGCGGCCTGCGCGTGCTCGCCGACGCGAAGCCCGAGGACGAGGCACTCGTCCGCAGCTTCGGTGCGGACGTCGTCCTGCCGCGCGGCGCCGGGTTCCCGGCCGCCGTGCGCGAGGCTGCGCCCGGCGGTGTCGAAGGGTTCTTCGACACGGCGCTCCTCGGCCGGGGTGCGTTCCCGGCGATCCGCGACAGAGGAGCGCTCGCCGTCGTCCGCGGCTGGGACGGCGGCGAGAGCGAGCGCGGCATCCGGCTCGAGCAGGTCTGGGTGCGAACGGTGCTCGAACGCACCGACTGGCTCGAGCAGCTGCGCGGGCTCGCCTCGCAGGGGACGCTGCAGCTGCGCGTCGCCGCGACCTATCCGCCCGGCTCCGCCGCGGACGCGCACCGCCTGATGGAGGCCGGCGGCCTCCGCGGCCGCGCAGTCATCGTCTTCTAGCGAAAGGGGGTGTCGGATGCACGTTCGCTGGTACGGTCAGTCCGCGTTCTCGCTCACCGGCGAGAAGGCGGTGTTCGTCGATCCGTTCGGCGACATGAGCGCCGCCGCGTCGCGCGGGCTGCAGTTCGACTACCCGCCGATCGAGGGCGTGGCCGCGGACCTCCTGCTCGTGACGCACGAGCACAAAGACCACAACGGCGTCGATGCCGTCGGCGGCGCGCCCGTCGTCCTCCGTTCGACCGCGGGGAGGCTCGACTCGCCGGTCGGGGAGGTGATTGCCGTCGCTTCCGAGCACGACGACGTCGCCGGCACCGCCCGCGGACCGAACACGATCTTCTGCTTCTGTCTCGACGGCCTGCGCGTCTGCCATCTCGGCGACTTCGGCCAGGCGGCGCTGCGTCCGGAGCAGCGCGCAGCGATCGGTGACCCCGACGTCCTGTTCGTCCCCGTCGGCGGTGGGCCGACGATCGGCGGAGAGGCCGCCGCCGGCCTCGTCCGATCGCTCGCACCCAGGCTCGTCGTGCCGATGCACTACCGGACGCCGGCGGTCAACTTCCTCGACCCGCCCGACGCCTTCCTCGCCGCGCTGGACATGCCCGTAAGCCGGCTCAGGGCGAGCGACGCTGCCGTCGAGGAGCTGCTGGGCGCCGCAGCGGCGCCGACCGTCGCACTGCTCGCGCCGCCCCTCGCCTGACCCGTCCGTGCGTCGATGAGCTCCCACCACGCCCGCGTCAGAGCGCAGCGCGGCTCGTGCAGACGTGACCACGTCGACTCGGCCGTGACATCCTCCTCGCCGCCGGCGTGCGGCGGCTGATCATGCAGACGTTCTGGGTCGGACTGTTGCTCGCGCTCGTCTCGGCCGTCGCCGTCAACTGGGCGTACGCCAAAGAGCACGACGCGGCTGCGCTGCTGCCGCCGCTCTCGCTGCGCGAGCCGCTGCGCTCGCTGCGGGCTCCTGTTGGGGGCACGGGCGTGGGTGCTCGCGTTCTCGGTCGAGACGGCCGGCTGGCTCGTCTACGTCGCGGCGCTGCGGCTCGCGCCGCTCGCGCTCGTGCAGGCGGTCTGCGCGGCGGGGATCGCGGTGCTCGCCTACGCCAGCGTCGGTGGACGCGTGAGCACCCTCTCGTGGCGGGAGCGGGCGGGGGTCGTGATCGCCGTCGCGGGCCTGGTCCTGCTCGCGCTCTCGCTCGCCGGGGTGCACCAGGCCGACCGGGCTCCGGACGCGCTCGGCGTCGTGCTCTGGCTCGGCTCCTGCGCGGGTGGAGCCGCGGCGGCGGCCTTTTCCTTTCCACCCGGCTCCCGTGATTCCGGGCTCGGGCTGTCGGCCGGGTTGTTCTTCGCCTGCGGCGACATCTCGGCCAAGCTCCTCGGCTACGGCGGACGGTGGTTCATCGTCCTCGTGCCGCTCATCGCCTGCTACGGACTCGGGACGAGCGTCCTCCAGGGCGCATTCCAGCGCGGTCGGGCGCTCGCGGCTGCCGGTATTGCGACGCTGACGACGAACGCCGTGCCCATCGCCGCCGGCTTCGTTCTCTTCGACGAGAAGCTCCCGTCCGGCGCGGCGGGCGGGCTGCAGATCGCCGCATTCGCCTCGATCGTCGCGAGCGCGACATTGCTGGGCCGGCACGGGGCCTGATGTCTCTTGGTGCTCTCGGCGCGCGGGACCGCTCAGCCGCCGCTGATCGCGGCGATCACGTCGACGCGCGAGCGCGCGTCGAGCGCCGTGTCGAGCCCGGCGCGCTCGCGGTCGACGTAGACGTTGATGTGCGGCCGCAGCGCCGGGCCCGGGCTCGCACAGCCGGTCGCGCAGGCCGGGCCAGCGCTCGTCGAGCCGCTCGATCGCCTCGTCCGACCGTCGCGGCGTCGACCTCGAGCGCGGCGCGGCAGGTCGCGGAAGAGCGGCGGCAGCGTCGCCGGGAGGTGGACGTCGGCCATCGCCTACGCGACCACCGCGACCTCGACCGAGGAGATCGCGGGCAGGTAGCTCGCGATCTCGCTCCAGCTCTCGCCCTCGTCGGCGCTCGCGAACACCTGGCCCGTGCTCGTGCCGAAGTAGAGGCCGGGCACGTCGTAGCGTGTCGATCGCCATGCCCCTCGCGCAGGACGCCGAGGTGCGCGTCGTCCTGCGGCAGCCCGCGGTCGAGCCGGCGCCAGCGTCGAGCCGGCGTCGCTGCGTGCGCCAGACGGCCGCGCGTGCCCTCGGGCATGCAGCGCCCGTGGCCGGGATCGAGCGGGATCACGTAGAAGCTGTCGCGGTCGTGCGGGTGCGCGGCGGCGGCGAAGCCGAACTCGGTCGGCAGGCCCTCGGTGATCTCGGTCCAGGACTGCCCGGCGTCGTCGCTGCGGTGCATGCCGACGTGGTTCTGCTGGTAGAGGCGGTCGTTGTCGACCGGCGACATCACGAGCTTGTGCACGCAGAAGCCGACCTCGGGGTCCTCGAGCGGCCAGTCGGCGCGCAGCCCGCGGTTGCGCGGCGTCCACGACGCGCCGTCGTCGGTCGTCTCGAAGATGCCGAAGCCCTGGACGACCGCCCAGAAGCGCGACGGCGTCGTCCGGGTGCGGCAGGATCGCCGGCAGGCCGAGATGGCCGGGCGGCTGGTTGCGCGGGATCGTTCCAGGCGTCGCGGCCCGGCTGGCCGTCGAGCGTGCTGAGCAGCGACCAGGTGCCGCCGCCGTCGCGGCTCTCGAACACGCCGCAGCCCTCGGCGCCGGCGAGCAGGCGCCCGTGCGCCGGCGGTCAGCCCCGAGACCTTCGAGAGCTTGCAGCTCGCCGTCCTCGCCGTAGGCGAGGCCCTCGCTCGAGAGCTCCCAGGTCTCGCCGAGGTCGGCGCTGCGCCAGACGCCGGCGCCGTGCCACTCGCTCGCCGCGGCGGCGTAGATCGCGCCGGAGCGCGCGATCGTGCACCGCGTGGTAGACCGGCCAGCCCTCGCAGTACGGCCCGCGCAGCTTCCAGGCGCGGCGGTCGGCGTCGCTCTCCAGCACGAAGCAGCCCTTGCGCGTTCCGACCAGTAGCACGCGTCTGCGGCATCGACCTCACCCCCGGATCGACGTTGTGGACGTTCGACGATTAGACCATCCGGGAACCGACAAGTCATCGGTGAAGCGGTTCTCCTTGACTCTGTTGCCCTCGGTGGTAGGGTCGCGCCGATCGCAGGTTGAACGCCTCGCGCTCCGGAGAGTGCGTCGACTGCGTCCGCGGCATCGATGCGGGAGGAGGGTCTTCGTGCAAGCCAAGGTCGGGAGCCGGTCCGGAGTCCTGCAATGGGTCATCGTGCTCGTTGTCGGCGTCCTGGTCGTCACCGTCGTCCTCGGTCTGAATCTGATCCCGCGGCTCAGCGACGGGCAGAAGGTCCTGAACGCGGCCAAGCCGGCGTTCGCCGCCCGCGCCTCGCCGGCGCCCGAGCCGGCATCGACCTCATCTCCAAGAACGTCGACACGGCCGATCCGCTCATGACGCCGCAGGGCGGGGCCGCGGCCGAGGTGCCGAAGCTGATCGCGTTCGTCTCGCAGAAGACCGGGCTCTCGCAGGCCGCGGTGCGTCGCGGCGCTGCAGAAGAACTTCCCGCACACGACGGCGCTGCTCGCAGACGATCCCGCTGTCGTCGGTGACGGCGGAGCTGCCCGGCCTGCTCGCGTTCCTCGAGACGACGCTCAAGGTCGTCGCAGACGCAGCTCCTCGGCGCGCTGACGACGAGCTTCCCCGGCCTCGCGCAGGCGATCACCAACCTGCCGACGGTGACGAGCGGCTGGTACCACATCCAGAACATCGACGGGCTCACGCGCTTCGACGGCTCGCCCGTCCAGAGCGTGCCCGACCTGAGGACGTACTTCAGCTCCGACCTGATCCCCGTGCTCGAGACACCAGCAGCAGAACTTCGACAGCCTCGACGGCACCTCGTCCGTCAACTGGGTCGCGCCGCTCCTGCTGGGTCGTCGGGATCGTCGTGATCCTGTTCGCGCTCGGGATGATCGCGCTCAACCTCAGAGGACGGGTGTCGCGCGGGCCGGCCGTCGCGGGCGCATCCGTCGTCCTCGTCGTCGGCGTCGGGAGTCGTCGCGCTCGTCCTCGGCGCTGTCGCTCGTGCCGCGCGTCAGCCACGGCCAGAAGCTGCTCAACGCCCTGCGCCCCGTCAACGACCGCCGCGCGCGTCCACGGCGACCGCGCCGGGATCACCATGGTCGACGCGATCGTCGAACACGGAGGACCCGATCATGACGTCGCGCGGCGCCGCCGTCGCCGAAGTGCCGAAGCTGATCGCGTTCGTCTCGCAGAAGACCGGGCTCTCGCAGGCTGCGGTGGTCGCGGCGCTGCAGAAGAACTTCCCGCACACGACGGCGCTGCTGCAGACGATCCCGCTGTCGTCGGTGACGGCGGAGCTGCCCGGCCTGCTCGCGTTCCTCGAGAAGACGCTCAAGCTGTCGCAGACGCAGCTGCTCGCGGCGATGACGGCGAACTTCCCGGCGGCTCACGCAGGCGATCACCAACCTGCCGCCCGTGACGAGCGGGTGGAACAAGATCCCGGGCACCGCCGGGTTCACGCGCTTCGACGGCACGCCGGTCAAGTCCGTGCCCGACGTCGCGGCGTACTTCGGCTCGGACGTGATCCCGATCCTCGAGACCCAGCGGGCCAACTACGACAAGCTGATGCGAGACCTCGACGATCGACTTCATCGGGCCGCTCGTGCTGATCGTCGGGATCATCGTGATCCTCTACGGGCTGCTCATGCTCTTCCTGGCGCGGCGTCTCGAGCCGGGGCCGGGCAAGGGCGCCAATCACTCTCACCGGCGGCGGCGTCGTCATGAGAAAGGGTGTCGCATGCTCACGCTGATGTCCTACACCACCGAATGGCAGATCGGGATCGCGCTCGGCGTCGTCGTGATCGCGGTGGCCGCGGTGATCGTGATCGTGATCGTGCTGCTCGCGCTGCGGATCGCCAGGCAGGCGAAGACGGCCGTGCAGGCGGTCGAGGTCGTGCGCCAGCAGACCGACGAGCTCGGCGGCATCGCGCGGATCAACGACTCGGGCGTGCGGATCCTGCACGCCGCCCGCTCCCTGCGAAAGGTGGCGGTCGGGAAATGACGGTCACGCTGGCGGCAATCTCCGCGCACACGTACTGGGCGATCGCGCTGAGCATCGCGCTCGGCGCCGCGGTCGTCGTCGCGATCCTGCTGACCGTGCTCGCGTCGACCGTCGGGAGCATCGAGAAGTCGGTCGACGGCCTGCTCGAGATCGCGGGCAAGGTCGCCGCGAACACGGCGAACATCCCGCAGCTCGAGGCGACGGCTCCCGTGCTCGGCCTGATCGTCGACGAGGCGGTCGTCCAGGACGGCTACATGAACGCGCTCACCGACGGGTTCGGTGAGCGGCATGAGCAGCACGCACGCACTCGTCCTGCTGAGCGTCGTGCTCGCGGTGGTCGTCGTGCTCGTGCTCGCCGTCGCGCTGATCGAGGTGCGCCGGGGCCTGACGCAGGATCTCGGACGGGCTCGCGACGCTGGCGAGCGCGCTCGAGGGCGTCGAGTCGCAGCACCTGCGCCCGCTCGAGGGCGCGGTCAAGGCGATCAACGCGCAGTTCGACATCATCCTCGGCGCGCTGCCGGGGATCGCCCGCAAGGCGGCGGTCGTCGCCGAGAGGAGGCCGCGATGACCCTCTGGTGGATCGGCGACGTCGTCCTGCTCGTCGTGGTGCTCCCGGTCGTCGTCTACCTGCTCCGCGGCGTGCTGAACGCGGCCAAGAGCATCGTCCCGAGCGTGCAGGAGATCGCCAGCGTCGCGGCCGCGGGGTCGAAGGACCTCGACGCGGCCGCCGCTGCTGCTGACGACGCAGGACCAGGTGGCCCAGACGGTCGCCGGAGTCGCGAACTACGGCGGCTCCCTCGACGTGATCCTCGACGACGCGGATGGGAGGAGCCATGACACCTGTGCTCGCATTCATGGCAGTCGGCGTCGTGACGATCTCGCGGTCGTGCTGATCGTCGTCGCGCTCGTCGTCTACCTCGTCTCGGTGATCCTGCAGCTGCGGAAGATCACCGGCGGCCTCGACGAGGTGATCGCCCACGTCGGCGAGATCGTGGAGAAGAGCGCGCCGGTCAACGAGCGTCGTCACGACGATCAACGAGCAGCTCGACGCCGGCGTCGACCTGCTCGAGGGCCTGCTCGTGAAGAAGGCCGGCATGACCGACGCCGTCGGTCTCGTCGACGGCCTCTATGCCGGGCGCGGCCGCCGCCGGGTTCAGGAACTTCCCGGAGAGCACGGAGGTCAAGGCGCCGCGCATCGGCGAGGTCTACACGCGAGGGCACGCTCACGCTCGCGCGGCTCGGCCGCGAGGCGCCGATCGCCGCCGGCAACCCGGCGGGCTTCCCGCTGCGGAACGTCGAGGGCGGAAGCCTCGCCGCGCGCCTGCTCTATCCCGAGATCCGTCAGTCGAGGCCGGAGTCGCTGCCGAGGTCGCCGGTGATCGGCACCGACGCGCCCGTGCAGTACGAGCAGCGGGAAGACATCGGCGAGCCGCGCAAGCGGCTTCCCAGCCGTCTGAGACGAAAGGAGCCACAGTGCAGACCCCGGCGTCATTCGAGTACGAGCGCGCGACCAGTGTCGACGGCGCGATCGCATCGCTGCAGAGGCTCGGCTCGGAGGCGCGCATCATCGCGGGCGGGCACAGCCTGCTGCCGATGATGAAGCTCCGGCTCGCGAACCCGCAGCACCTGATCGACATCAACGACCTCGACGAGCTCTCGTACATCCGCGAGGAGGGCGACGAGATCCGGATCGGCGCGCTCACCCGCCACGTCGATCTGCTGAAGTCGGAGCTGCTCGTCCGGCACTTGCCGCTCTTCCGCGACGCCGAGACGGTGATCGCCGACCCGGTCGTGCGCAACCGCGGCACGATCGGCGGCTCGCTCTGCCAGGCGGACGCGGCCGAGGACCTCTCGGCGGTCTGCTCGGCGGTCAAGGCGAACGTCGTGATCCGCGGCGCGGGCGGCGAGCGGGTCGTCGGGATGGAGGACTTCCACGTCGGCCCCTACATGACCGCGGTCGGCGACGGCGAGCTGCTCACCGAGGTGCGGATTCCGCTGCGCCCGGGCGGCGGCAGCGCGCACGAGAAGGTCGAGCGCCGCGCCGGCGACTGGGCGATCGCGGCCGCGTCGGCCGCCGTCTGGATCGAAGGCGGCACGGATCGCCGACGTGGGCCTCGCGCTCAGCGCGGTCGGGCTGACGACGATCCACCTCTCGCGCGCCGAGGAGCTGCTGCGCGGCCAGGCGCCGTCGGAGGAGCTGTTCGCGCAGGCGGGCGAGATCGCCTCGGCGGACTGCTCGCCGAGCGCGGACGGCCGCGGGCCGGTCGACTACAAGCGCCACCTCGCCGGCGTCCTCACGCACCGCGCCCTGCGGCGCGCGACTGCGCGCGCGCTTCATCAGGAGGCCTGAGCATGCACGTCTCGATCACGATCAACGGCGAGCAGGTCTCCCGCGAGATCGAGCCGCGCCTGCTGCTCGTGCACTTCATCCGCGAGACGCCCGGCCTGACCGGGACCCACTGGGGCTGCGACACCTCCAACTGCGGCGCCTGCGTCGTGCTGATGGACGGCAAGCCGGTCAAGTCGTGCACGACCCTCGCGGTGATGTGCGAGGGCCACGAGATCCGCACCGTCGAGTCGCTCGAGGTCGACGGCGAGCTCGACCCGGTCCAGATGGGCTTCCACGAGCGGCACGCGCTGCAGTGCGGGTTCTGCACGCCGGGGATGCTGATGACGACGCGCGCCCTGCTGGACGAGAACCCGGATCCGACCGAGCACGAGATCCGCACTGCGATCTCGGGTGCCATCTGCCGCTGCACCGGGTACAAGAACATCGTCAGCGCCGTGCGCTGGGCCGCCGAGTACGAAGCCGCCGCGAAACAGGAGGTCTGAGCATGGCCACGGTCGAGAACCTTCCCGAGTGCCCAGACCGAGCGCCCGATCGGCTTCGGCCGGCTGAAGCGCAAGGAGGACGCGCGCTTCATCCGCGGCAAGGGCACCTACCTCGACGACATCCGGCTGCCGGGGATGGTCTACGGAGCGGTCCTGCGCAGCCCGTACGCGCACGCGCGCATCGTCTCGATCGACACGTCGAAGGCGCTCGCGCCCCCGAACGTCGCCGCCGTCGTCACCGCGAAGGACCTCGAGACGCTCGGGCTCGCCTGGATGCCGACGATCTCCTACGACACGCAGGCCGTGCTCGCGGGCGACAAGGTCCGCTTCCAGGGCCAGGAGGTCGCGTTCGTGATCGCGACCGACGAGTACTCGGCGAACGACGCGCTGCAGCTGATCGACGTCGAGTACGAGCCGCTGCCCGCGGTCGTCAACGCGCGCAAGGCGCTCGACCCCGACGCGCCGCTGATCCGCGACGACAAGGCCGGGCAGCGCGACAACCTCGCCAGCCCGACCTGGGAGGCCGGCGACGAGGAGGCGACCGACCGTGCGTTCGCCGAGGCGGACACCGTCGTGACGCGCGACATCATCTACCCGCGCTGCCATCCGGCGCCGCTCGAGACGTGCGGCATGATCGCCGACTTCAACCCGGAGACCGGCCAGCTCGACATCTACAACGGCAACCAGGCGCCGCACGCCCACCGCACCGTCTACGCGCACGTCGCCGGGCTCGCGGAGCACATGATCCGGATCCGCTGCTCGGACATCGGCGGCGGCTTCGGCAACAAGGTTCCGGTCTACCCTGGCTACGTGTGCGCGATCGCCGGCTCGATCGTCGCCGGCGTCCCGGTCAAGTGGGTCGAGAACCGCTCCGAGAACCTGATGTCCACCGGGTTCGCCCGCGACTACATCATGCGCGGCGAGATGTGCTCGAAGGACGGCAAGATCACCGGCCTGCGGGTCGACGTGATCGCCGACCACGGCGCGTTCGACAGCACCGCGCAGCCGACGAAGTTCCCGGCCGGGTTCTTCCACATCGTGTGCGGCTCGTACGACCTGCAGGCGTCGCACGTCCAGGTCAAGGCGGTGTACACGAACAAGGCGCCCGGCGGCGTCGCGTACCGCTGCTCGTTCCGTATCACCGAGGCCGTCTACCTCGTGGAGCGGATGGTCGACGCGCTCGCGCTCGAGATGAAGGTCGACCCGATCGACCTGCGGATGCGCAGCTTCATCGCTCCCGAGCAGTTCCCGTACGAGACGACCACCGGCTGGACGTACGACTCCGGGCAACTACGCGAAGACGATGCGCGTGGCGATGGACATCGCCGGCTACGAGGACCTGCGCCGCGAGCAGGCTGAGAAGCGCGCCCGCGGCGAGCTGATGGGCATCGGCGTGTGCTTCTTCACCGAGGGCGTCGGCGCCGGCCCGCGCAAGCACATGGACATCCTCGGGCTGGCCATGAACGACGGCGCCGACCTGCGCGTGCACCCGTCCGGCAAGGCGGTGGTCAGCATCAGCGCCCAGACGCAGGGGCAGGGCCACGAGACGACGTTCGCGCAGATCGTCGCCGAGGAGCTCGGCATCCCGCCCGAGGACGTCGAGGTCCGCCACGGCGACACCGACCAGCTCGCCGTACGGGCTCGGCACCTACGGCAGCCGCTCGACCCCGGTGTCCGGCGCCGCAGTCGCGGTCGTCTCGCGCAAGGTGCGCGACAAGGCGCGCCTGATCGCGGCGACGATGCTCGAGACCCGGCCGGAGGACCTCGCCTGGGAGAAGGGCCGCTGGTACGTCAAGGGCGACCCCGAGAAGGGCGCGCTGATCGAGGAGATCGCGGTGCGCGCGTACAGCGGCGAGGCGATGCCGGCCGGGATGGAGGGCGGACTCGACGCGCAGGTGATCTACGACCCGCCGAACCTCACCTACCCCTACGGCGCCTACATCGCCGTCGTCGACATCGACCCCGACACCGGCCAGGTGACGGTCAGGCGCTTCATCGCGGTCGACGACTGCGGCGTGCGCATCAACCCGATGATCGTCGACGGCCAGATCCACGGCGGCCTCGCCGAGGGCGTCGGCATCGCGCTGATGGAGGTGATCACGTTCGACGAGGAGGGCAACTGCCTCAACTCGTCGTTCATGGACTACCTGATCCCGACCGCGCTCGAATGTCCCGACTTCGAGCTCGGCGAGACGGTCACGCCGTGCCCGCACCATCCGCTCGGCGCCAAGGGCGTCGGCGAGTCGCCGAACGTCGGCTCGCCGCCCGCGATCGTGAACGCGGTCATCGACGCGCTGCACGAGACGCACGGCGTCGACCACATCGACATGCCGTGCACCCCGGCGCGTGTCTGGGCGGCGATGCAGGGGCGCCCAGAGCCGCCGCAATGATCACCGCCGCCCTGTCGCGGCGGGCGCAGGAGCTCGCTGCGACGGGCGTACCGTTCGTGACCGCGACCGTCGTGCGCGCCCGGCGCCCGACGAGCGTCAAGGCGGGAGACGTCGCGCTCGTCCTCGGGGACGGCACGATCGAAGGATTCGTGGGCGGAGTGTGCGCGGAGCAGAGCGTGCGCGTCTACGCGTTGAAGGCGATCGAGACCGAGGAGGCGGTGCTCTTGCGAATCGTGCCCGACGGGCCGATCGGCGAAGATCCCGGCAGTGGCTCGGAGGTCACGATCGAGGACGGAGCGGTGACGGCCCAGAACCCGTGCCTGTCGGGCGGCGCGATCGAGATCTTCCTCGAGCCGGTGCTCCCGGCGCCGCGCGTCCTCGTCGTCGGCGACACGCCGATCGCGGCGGCCGTCCGCTCGCTCGGCGCCGAGCTCGGGCTCGAGCTCGTCGCCGTGGCGGCGGGCGAACCCGATCCGGCCGCCGGCGACCTCGCGCTCGTCGTCGCCGCGCACGGGCGGGACGAGCTGCACACGCTGCGGCGCGCGCTCGAGATCGGCGTGCCGTACGTCGGGCTCGTGGCCAGCCGCAAGCGCGGCGCCGGCGTGCTCGACGACCTGCGCGCGCGACGGCGTCCCGAGGCGCAGCTCGAGCCGATCGACGTGCCGGCCGGCATCGACATCGGCGCGCGCACGCCGGCCGAGATCGCGCTCTCGATCCTCGCGACGATCGTCGCCGTCCGCCGCGGCGAGGGCGCCGCCGCTGCCCCGGCACGAGCACGGCGCCGCTCGGGCGAGCCCGAAGAGCTCCGCCGCGCCGCCGCTCGCGGTCGACCCGATCTGCGGGATGACGGTCGCCGTCGTCGCGGGCACGCCCTCGGTCGAGCACGAGGGCGAGACGGTCTACTTCTGCTGCGAAGGCTGCGCGTCCAAGTTCGGGCGCAGCACGGGCTCGCGATCGGCGCATGAGCCCGCGCGAGGTCACCGGCGAGGCGGCCGGCGAGATCCGCCGGCTCGTGCCCGACATCGAGACGCTCGCCCGGCGCCTCGCCGACGTCGACTACCTCGTCGACGAGGGCCTGGCGACGTCGATGTTCCTCAGCCTGCGCCTGCCGCAGCCGTTGCTGCTCGAGGGCGAGGCGGGCGTCGGCAAGACCGAGGCCGCCAAGTCGCTCGCGGCCGTGCTCGACACGCCGCTGATCCGCCTGCAGTGCTACGAGGGGATCGACGCGGCGGAGGCGCTGTACGAGTGGAACTACCCGCGCCAGCTGCTGAGCATCCGCCTCGCCGAGTCCAGCGGCTCGACGCTCGGCGAGGAGGAGCTGTTCGGGCCGGACTACCTGATCCGCCGTCCGCTCCTGCGCGCGCTCGAGCACCCGGGCCCGCGGCCCGCGGTGCTGCTGATCGACGAGATCGACCGCGCCGACGACGACTTCGAGGCGTTCCTGCTCGAGCTGCTCGCCGACGCGAGCGTGACGATCCCGGAGATCGGCACGATCCGGGCCACGCATCCGCCGATCATCGTGCTGACCTCCAACCGGACGCGCGACCTGCACGACGCCGTCAAGCGCCGCTGCCTCTACCACCGGATCGAGTACCCGACGCCGCAGCGCGAGGTGGAGATCGTGCGCCGCCGCGTCAAGGGCTCGTCGGAGACGCTGGCGGTGCAGGTCGCCAACGCCGTCTCGCGCATGCGCGACGAGCGACGTGCAGAAGCCGCCGGGCATCGCCGAGGCGATCGACTGGCTGGCGGCGCTGAGCCTGCTCGGCATCGAGAGCCTCGACGCCGCCGCGGTCGACCGCACGCTCGGGTCGGTGCTGAAGTACGACGAGGACCAGGAGGTGATCCGCGCGGCCGGCCTCGAGCGGCTCGTGCGCAGCGGTGAGTGACTTCGGCGTCGAGACGATCGAGCTCGACCTGCCGCCGCTCGTCGGCGCGCTGAGCCGGCGCCTGCACGACGGCGGCGTGCCCATCACGCCCGCGCGCACGGCCGACTCTCGCGCGGGCGCTCACGCTCGTCCGGCCGATCACGCGCCGGCGGCTGTACTGGACCGCCGCGCCGTGTTCGTGTCCGACCCGGCGCAGGTCGACGTCTTCGACGCGGTGTTCTTCTCGGTCTTCGGTGGACGGGCGCAGAAGGACGAGTTCGAGCCCGAGGACGCGCGGACCGTCGCCGCGCCGCCGGACGAGCGGCCGGTGTCCGAGCACGCGGCCTCGTCCCGGGAGTCCGGGGAGCCCGAACCCGGAGCGGGCGTGTCGTCGTCTCCGCCCGGCGGGCGCGAGGACGACGAGGACGCCGCCGAGGTCGAGGTGCCGCTGGCGCTCGCGAGCGACGAGGAGCTGCTGCGGCAGCAAGAGCTTCGACGCGCTCGAGCCGCACGAGCTCGCGCAGCTCTACCGGCTGATGTCGCGGCTCGAGCTCGCCACTCCGCTGCGGCGCACGCGCCGCTACGAGAAGGCGCGCCACGGGGAGCGCATCGACATGCGGCGCACGCTGCGGGCGAGCCTGCGCACCGGCGGCGACCCGATCCGCCTCGCGCGCCGGCGCCGGCGCATCTCCCGCCGGCGGCTCGTGATGCTGTGCGACATCTCCGGCTCGATGGAGCCGTACGCGCGCGCCTACCTGCAGTTCCTGACCTGCGCCGCCGGCAGCGGCCCGAAGGCCGAGGCGTTCGTGTTCGCGACGCGGCTGACGCGCCTCACCCGCGCGCTCGCCTCCCGCCACCCGGAGCGCGCGATCCAGCGCGCCGCCGCCGCCGCGCCCGACTGGTCGAGCGGGACGCGGATCGGCGACGCGCTGAAGGAGTTCAACGACCGGCACGGCCGCCGCGGCATGGCGCGCGGCGCCGTGGTCGTGATCCTCTCCGACGGCTGGGAGCGCGGCGACCCGATGCTCGTCGGGCGCGAGATGGAGCGCCTCGCGCGCCTGGCGCACCGGATCGTCTGGGTCAATCCGCGCGTCAGCGCCGGCGCCTTCTCGGTGCAGGCGGGCGGCATGGTGGCCGCGCTGCCGCACTGCGACGCGCTCGTCAGCGGCCACAGCTTCGAGGCGCTCGGCGAGGTCGTCGAGGCGATCGGCGCGCAGTCTGGACCGCGCCCGTGGCGGTGCCGCGCGGTGTCGCACGCCGACGAGCCGGAGCCGTGGGCGAGCGCGACGCCGGTCCCCGGCAGCTCGGTCGGGATGCCGAGCGGGCACGGCCCGAGCAGGGGCAACACCACGCCGGGGTGGGTGACCGATGAGTGAGGCCGCGGTCAAGAGCTGCATCTACCCGGGCTGCGAGCGGCCCGCGGTGCCGCCGCACCCGCTGGGCGGGCCGCAGCCCGCGTTCTGCGACCTCGAAGAGCACAACGCGCTGACCGCCCACCAGGAGCGGCAGCGCCTCGCGAAACTGAGCGACACACCAGTCAGGAGGAGAAGCAGCGATGGCTAACGAGGCGTACCGAGCGGTCTTTCTGCGCGTGCACCCGACCGGCAAGATGGTGCTCAGCCTGACCACCGAGGCCGACGGCAAGGAGGCCCAGTACGCCCAGCTCGTCGCCGACGAGCTCGGCGTCCCGGCGCTCGACGTCAAGGTCGTTCCGGCCGACACCGACCGGTTCGGCGTCGGCCACGGCTACAACACGAGCCCGTCCGCAGGCACGCCGGCGGCGATCGTCAGCGCGACCGGGAAGATCCGCGCCAAGGCGCAGCTGCTCGCGGGCATGGCGCTGGAGGCCGCACCGGAGACGCTCACGTGGTCGAACGGGGCGTGGGTCGGCGCGGACGGCGGCGACCCCACGCAGGTCAAGACGATCGAGGACATCGCGCTCTACGCGCACGGCACCGGCGCCCTGCCGCCCGGCGTCGAGGGCGGGCTCGACGCGCAGGCCGTCTACCGCGACTGATCAGCCCGCAAGAGGCTCGCGTCGATCGCGACCTCGACCTCGTCGGCGACCTTCAGCGCCCCGAACAGCGTCGAGTAGGGCTTGATGCCCCAGTCGGTCTGCTTGATGACGGTGCTGCCGCTGAGCGTGCCGTCGTCGCCGACCGTCAGCTCGAACGCGATCGGGCGGGTCTTGCCGACCAGCGTCAGCTCGCCCTCGCACGCTGATCCGGCCGCCCGCGCCGGTTCGCACCGCGGTCGAGCGGAACGCGATCGCCCTGGCGCTGCAGGACCTCGTCGTCGATCGTCTGCTGGATGTTCGCCTTGTCGTCGTCGCCGAGCGCCTGCATCCCGCCGGTGCCCTCGCGCACGCGCAGCGAGGTCGCGTCGGCGTCGAGCGTGATGCTGGTCTGCGCGGGATCGTCGCCGACCTCGAGCGTCGCCTCCCAGGCGGTGACGTGGATCAGCAGGTCGTGTCCGGCCTTCGCCGCGGCGCCGGTGCGCCCGGTCCGCACCGAGAGCGTGCCGTTCTCCGGTCCCAAGCGTGTGCGTACCTGCCTGGATCGCCATCGCGCGGAGCCTATATTCCTCTTTCCAGGTGCACCCATCAACGAGGAGCACGCAACATGGCCGTAGAGCTCGACCATTCGTTCTCCACCGCGAAGCCGATCGACGAGAGCTTCGCGGCGATCCTCGACCTCGAGCGCGTCGTGCCGTGCGTCGAGGGCGGCAGCGTGCTCGAGCGCGACCGGGCCGGACTCGGTCAAGGCCGAGATCAAGGTCAAGATGGGCGCGATGTCGATGACGTTCACCGGCACCGTCGAGATCGTCGAGCAGGACGCCGCGGCCCATCGCGTCGTGATGAGCGTCAAGTCCAAGGAGGCCGGCGGCCAGGGGCACGCGAACGCCACCGTCGTGTTCGCGCTCACCGACGGCGGCGGCACGATCCACACGAACGCGCAGATCACGGGCAAGGCCGCGTCGATGGGCGAGGGGGTCGTCGTCGGCGTGCTCGACGCGCTGATCGCGACTTCACCGGGAAGCTCGCCGAGATCTGACGGCGGTGCCGCGATGGCGACGATCGCGATGCGCCAGGTCCGCGAGGGCGAGGTGCCGCCCGACGGCGGGACGGCGATCCAGGAGGACCCCGACCGGCCCGTCTTCCACGGCAACGGGCCGGACGACTACGTCTGCGTCGAGTGCGGCAACGTCCTCGCCGTGGCGATGCACCCGGTGCAGATGACGAAGAAGGTGCGCGTCCGCTGCGGGCGCTGCTCGACGGTCAACGTCTCGGTGATCGACGGGTACCAGCCGCCCGCCGGGCGGTCCTAGCCGAGCAGCGCCAGCAGCGACGCGCGACGCCCCGGTAGGCGGCGGCCCCGTCGCCGTCCACGGCCGCGATCCGGACGACCGGCGGATGGCCCATCGCCGGGGCCGCGAGGTCGCGCAGCGCGTCGTGGTATGCCCGCTCCCGCTGCACGCCGCCGAAGCCGAAGCCCTTGGCGGGCAGGCCGCGCGCGAGGCCGTCGGTGCTCGTGCACCAGGCGCGGCACAGCTCCTTGTACTCGTCGAGGTCGAACCCCACGGCCGCGTCGGCGGCGTAGAGCTCGAGCGCGGCCAGGCGGAACGAGGTGAAGTGCGGCGACTCGTCGACCTCGATCAGGGTTCCGGTCGGCTCGTGCACGAGCTCGACCGGGAGCAGCAGGTTCTCGCGCGAGGCGTGCAGGACCGAGACGTCGCCGCTCGAGGCGCGCGTAGATCGCGGCGAGCCGCTCGCAGCGCGGCCGTCACCGGCGCGACGAGCGCCGGGTCGCGGCGCGCCTTGGCGACGCGCTCGAGTCCGACGTGGCCCTGCTCGCACAGCCAGTCGAACGACGCGCTCCCGAGCACGATCCCGTCCTCGGCCGCCGCCTGGGCGAAAGCCAGCTGAGCATCGCCGGGCGCCACCGCGGGATCCTACGCGCGCACCAGGGCTTCCCCCTTTCGGGGGGTGCCTCTACCTCCCTCGACTGCCGACTTCCCGCGTATGCGCTCACTCGTCCTCATCCCTGCGGTTCTTGCAGCAAGCGCCGTCACCGCCGGCGCCGCCCCCGCGGCCACCTCCACGTCGTCCTCGTGGGCCTCTCAGGCGAACCAGGTCTGCGTCGTCTGGCTGGCGAAGGCCAAGAAGGAGTTCGGCAGCCCCGTCACCGCGGCCCAGCTGTACACGTTCGCGAACAAGGCGAACGCGCTCGAGACCCAGGAGCTCGGCGTGCTCTCCAAGATCCCGAAGCGGCCGACGGCGGGCACCGTCGCACTCAACGCCGTCGTCGCCGACATCAACGAGCTCCGCTCCGCGATCGTCGCCTACGACAAGGGCAAGTTCGCCCAGTTCAAGACGATCCTCACGAAGTACCTGAACGACGAGCGGGCGAAGCAGGCGTTCGCCGCGGCCGGCGCGACCAAGTGCGGCTGATCCACCCCTAGCACAACCTCCGGCGGCACGGTCGTGGGCGGTTCCCGCTTGCCCACGTCTGCCCGTGTAGGAAGACTGTGGGTCGTGGCGGGGTCGCATCGTCGTGTGGTCATCACCGGGCTCGGCGCCGTGACGCCCCTCGGACCGGACGCGGAGACGAGCTGGCGCCGCCTGCTCGCCGGTGAGGGCGCATGCCGCGCGATCACGGCGTTCGAGGCGGCGGAGCATCCCGTCCGGATCGCGTGCGAGGCGGACGAGTTCGACCCTGGCCGCTGGCTCGACAAGCGGGCGGTCCACCGCACCGACCGCTTCGCACAGCTCGCCGTCGCCGCCGCGCGGATGGCCGAGGCGGACTCCGGCCTCCAGGTGGCGGAGGAGCCCGACCGGATCGGCGCCTCGATCGCGACCGCGCAGGGCGGCGTCGCGAGCCTCACGTCGTGCTGCGCGGCCGCCGACAGCGGACGGGTACACCCGACCCTGGTGACCGCGTTCATGCCGAACATGGCGGCCGGCTGGATCTCGATGGAGCTCGGCCTCCGCGGGCCGGTCGGCGCGCCCTGCACCGCGTGCGCCGCCTCCGCGATGGCCCTCGGCGAGGGGTACGACGCGATCCGGCTGGGGCGCGCCGAGGTGATGTTCTGCGGTGGCAGCGAGGCGGGAATCACCCCGCTGGCGATGGCGGGCTTCGCGGCGATGCGCGCGCTCTCGCGCCGCAACGACGAGCCCGCGCGCGCGAGCCGCCCGTTCGACGCGGCCCGCAGCGGCTTCGTGATGGGGGAGGGGGCCGGCGTGCTCGTGCTCGAGGAGTGGGAGCATGCCCGCGCCCGCGGCGCGACGGTCTACGCCGAGCTGGCGGGCTACGGAGTCAGCTCGGACGCCCACCACATGACCGAGCCCGATCCCACCGGTGCCGGGCAGGCGCGCGCGATGCGCGCCGCGCTCGCCGACGCCGGTCTCGACGCCGCCGACGTCGACTACGTGAACGCGCACGCGAGCTCGACGGAGATCGGTGACGCGACGGAGACGTCTGCGCTCAAGCTTGCGCTCGGCGAGGAGAAGGCGCGCTCCACGCCCGTCTCCTCGATCAAGGGCGCGACCGGGCACTGCCTCGGTGCGGCGGGGGCGGTCGAGGCGGTGGCGACGGTGCTCGCGGTCCGCGACGACGTCGTTCCACCCACGATCAACTACGAGACGGCCGATCCCTCGTGCGATCTCGACTACGTTCCGAACGAGGCCCGGCGGCTTCCGGTGCGGGCCGCGCTGAGCAACAGCTTCGGCTTCGGCGGACACAACGCGGTGCTCGCCTTCCGCAAGCCCCCGCAGTAGAGAGCTAGACGAGGATGCGGACTGCGGTCGCCACCGGGCAGCCGCTGCGCAGGAGGCGTGCCGCCTCGTGGATGTCGATGTCGAGCCTGCCGCAGAGGAGCAACGCGTCCTGCATCGGATAGCCGGCACGCTGGAGCTGCTCGAGCCGCCACTGGCGCACCCAGTCGAGCGTCTCCTGCGGTGGGGTCAGCGTTGCCTGCGTCATGAGACGACAATGACAGATCCGGCGGCCGGTTCCATCGGTGCTCTCCCGCGGCCGGTTCGGGGCGGTCCGCTGAACGGGCCCGCGGAAACGCCGCACTATCCGAGGATGAGCTGCGCCAGGACGAGCTTCGCGATGATGGCGACGGGATAGACGCTCGCGTAGCCGAGGTTCAGCTCGCGGTCGTCCTCGAGCTGCTCGGCGGCGTAGGCGAGCACCGCGGGCTGGGTCTGGGCCCCCGCGATCAGGCCGGAGAGGGTCTCCGGCGCCAGCCGGAGCAGCCGCGTGCCGACCAGGAGCAGCAGCCCCACTGCGGCACTCGTCGCCACGAGTCCGGCGAGGAAGACGTACGCCGACGACGGGTCGGACAGCGCCGGCCCGAACGAGCCGCCGGCCTTGATGCCGATGCCTGCAAGGAAGACGACCACGCCGAACTGGCGCAGCGTCAGCGACGCGGTGTACGGCGGCTGCCAGACGAGCGGCCCCGTCCGCCCGAGCGCGCCGAGCAGCAGGCCGACGAGCAGCGGGCCACCGGCGAAGCCGAGCTCGAAGGTACCGCCCCCCGGGAGCGGGAACGCGACCGCGCCGAGCGCGAGGCCGGCGGCGATCCCGAGACTGAACGGGAGCACGTCGATCTCGCCGAGCGCGCGGTACGAGTCGCCGAAGAACCGGGTGACCTCGGCCATGCGCTTACGGGGACAGACGACCCGGACGCGGTCGCCGAGCTCGAGCAGCATCTCCGGGTCGGCGACGAGATCGACGTCGCCGCGGCGTACCCGGGTGACTGTCGCCTCGTACCGGTTCTCGAGGTCGAGCGCCGCGAGCCGCTGGCCCGCCACGCGCCCGCTCGAGACGACGATTCGCCGGAAGTCGACCTCGTGCCGGTCGAGCTGGATCCGGTCGGGCGCCTCGTGGCCGAGCTCCGCGACGAGCTCCCTGACGTTCTCCGGCGAGCCGACGACGGACAGGATGTCGCCGGGGACCGCGGCCGCCTCGTCCGTGGCCACCGCCAGCGAGGCGCCGTGCCGGATGCGGCCGAAGGCGACGGCGGCGGAGTGACGTCGCCGAACCTCTCCGAGAGCCGCCACCGGATGGTCGACGACGATGCTCCTCGAGACGAGTGGCTCCAGCTTCGCGCGCCGGCGCTTCAGTACCGTCGAGACGGCGAGCAGCGGCAGCAGCACGCCCAGCGGGTAGCTGAGCGAATAGCCCACCACGGGCGCGGCGGCCACGTGGGCCGGCGCGTGCTTCAGCGACTCGAGCAGTGCCGCGAGTGCGGGGGTGTTCGTCTGGCCGCCGGCGAAGGCGCCCGCGACCGAGGCGCGGGTCGCGCCCGTGACGACGTGGATCAGGAACGCGCCGCCGGCGGCCGCAGTGAGGGCCGCGATCACGGCGGCGTTCGCAGCGATGCCGCGGCGGCGCAGGACGCTGACGAAGCCCGGCCCGCTCGCCAGGCCCGTCGCGTAGACGAAGAGGGCGAGCCCGAGCACCCAGACCGCCTCCGGCAGCACGAGCTTCGAGTCGAGGGCGCCGAGCGCGATACCGGCGAAGAGAACGGCCGCGACCCCGAACGAGAAGCCGCGCACCCGCACGCGTGCGCCCAGCACGCCGGCGGCGGTGACGACGAAGAGGAGGAGGACGGGATTGTCCTCGAGGACGTGCACGGGTCTCAGCGTCACGCCGGCACGGCGCGGGCGCATCGGTGACCGGCCGTAGCGGCGCTACGGATATCCCTTGACAGATCGACAAGCGTCGATATATTGATGACGTCGATGAACAGCGCCCCCCTCACGCTCAGTCCGGTCGCCTGCTGCGCGCCGCTCACCGCCGCGGCGCTGTCGGACGACGAGGCGGATGCGACCGCGACGCTCTTCCGCGCGCTCGGCGATCCCGCCCGCGTGAAGATCGTGAACCGGCTCGTCACGGCAGGCGCACCCGTCTGCGCGTGCGAGTTCGAGCCGCTGCTCGGCCTCGCCCAACCGACCGTCAGCCATCACCTGAAGAAGCTGGCCGACGCCGGGCTGCTCGAGCGCGAGCAGCGCGGCAAATGGGCCTACTTCTCGATCAGGGCCGAGGCGGCGGAAAAGCTCGTCGGTCTCGTAAACGTCAAAGGAGGTTGTTGTCGATGAGCGCGACGAGTGCGGACGAGCTCCGCGAGCAGGTCCGGGAGCGCTATGCGGCCGCGGCGAGAGCCGTCACGGACCGGAGCGGCGACGGCGGCTGCTGCGGCGGCGGCGCTCGCGCTCGCGCAGCAGAACGCGCGGGACGCCGGCGTGACGAACGTCCACTTCCTCAAAGGCGTGATCGAGGCGATCCCGCTCCCGGCGGACTCGGTCGACGTGGTCATCTCGAACTGTGTCGTCAACCTGTCCACCGACAAGGCCGCCGTGCTCGCCGAGACGGCGCGTGTGCTCAGGCCGGGCGGCCGGATCGGGATCACCGACATCGTCAGCGAGGACCGCGTCACGCCCGAGCAGCGTGCGGAGCGCGGCAGCTACGCCGGGTGCATCGCCGGCGCGCTCTCCCAGGGCGAGTACGTCGCGGGTCTCGAGGCCGCCGGCTTCGAGGACGTGACGGTCGAGCTCACGAACCAGGTGGCGGACGGCATGCACAGCGCGATCGTCAAGGCACGAAGGGCTTGAAGCATCCCGTTCCGCTCTCCCGCGCGCTCGTAGCGGAAGCGATCGGCACGTTCGCGCTCGTCTTCGCGGGGGCGGGGGCGGTGATGCGCTCGCGTACTGGGCCGCGCAGCTCGCCGGCGCGGTCGCGGCGGCCGCGCTCCTGCGCGCCTCTCTCGGGAACGTCGCGCACGTCGGCGCGACCCTCCCGTCGGGCTCCGAGGGCCAGTCGTTCGTCTGGGAGCTCGTGCTCACGGTGTTCCTGATGTTCGTCATCCTCGCCGTCGCCACCGACACCCGTGCGGTCGGGGAAGCGGCGGCGATCGCGATCGGCGGCACGATCGGCCTCGACGCGCTCGTCGGCGGGCCGATCAGCGGCGCCTCGATGAACCCGATGCGCTCGCTCGGCCCCGCGCTCGTCTCGGGAGATCTGCACGCGGTCTGGCTGTACGTCGTCGCGCCCGTGCTCGGCGCCTCCGTCGGCGGGCTCTCCTACCTCTTCGTGCGCGGGGAGCACCGACCCGCATGAGCCGTGTCCTCTTCGTGTGCGTTGCGAACAGCGGCCGCTCCGTGATGGCGGAGCGGCTCTTCCGTCGAGCCGCCGGCGACCGTCACGAGGCGCTCTCCGCCGGCAACGCGCCCGGCCCGGCCGTGCACCCGGTCGTGCTCGAGGCGCTCGCGGAGCTCGGCCTCGACGCCTCCGACCACGTCCCGCACCGCCTCGACGACGAGCGCATCGGCTGGGCCGACGTGATCGTCGCCACCTGCGACGACGCAAGCCCGGTGATCCCGGGGAAGCGCTACGTCGGCTGGACCCTGCCCGACCCCAAGAAGCGCCCGCTCGGCGAGGTGCGGGCGATCCGCGACGACATCTCCGACCGTGTCGCCGGGCTCGTCGGCGAGCTCGACGCAACGCCAGCCCAGGAGGAGTAAAGCGATGAAGTACGTGCTCTTCGTCTGCACGCACAACGCCGGCCGCTCGCAGATGGCGCAGGCACTGTTCGAACGTTACGCCCCGGCCGATGTACGCGCCGAGTCCGCGGGGCCGGGCTGACGCTCGAGCAGACGCGGCCGATCCGCGACCTGCTCGACGCCAAGGTCCGCGAGCTGGCCGAGGAGCGCGTCGACGCCGTCCGCAACGACCGGACCGCCCACGCCATGCGGTTGCAGCGGCTGCTGCCCTCACTCGTCGAGGAGTTCGGCGGCGAGGTCCCGGGCGAGGAGATCCGCGCCTGCCTCGATCGCATGCTCGATCCATACGACGACGTCCCGGTGCGCTCGTTCGTGCTGACGCTCGCACGCAGGAACACGGAGGAGTGCCTGCGCGAGGGCCGCTGCAGCACGGTCGTCTGACGGATACGTGTTCGCCGCGGATGGTGGCGTCTCCCCGGCGGGTCACACTGGGGAGGAGATGGCGAACGAGACGGTCTTCACCCGCTACGCGGGCAACCCGATCGTCACCGCGGCGGCGGTGCCGCGCGCGAACAGCATCCACAACTCGGCGATCGTGAAACGCCGCGACGGCGACTATGCGGGCGTCTTCCGTGTGGACGAGGTCAGCATGGACTTCACGCTCCATGTCGGGTTCAGTACCGACGGGATCGACTGGCGGATCGAGCCGGAGCCGCTCAGGATGGAGAGCGACGACCCCGACGTCGTCATGACTCCGCAGAGCTACGACCCGCGGCTGACGCGGCTCGGCGCCACGTACTACCTCACCTGGTGCAACGCCGGCCCGCAGGGGCCGGCGATCGGGCTGGCCACGACCGAGGACTTCGTCACGTTCAGGCAGTGGGAGAACATGCTGCCGCCGCCGAACCGGAACTGCGTGATCTTCCCGCGCACGATCGACGGTGAGTTCGCGATCTACCACCGTCCTTCCGACCGCGGGCACACGCCGTTCGGCGACATCTTCTACGCCACGAGCCCGGATCTCGTGCACTGGGGCCGGCACCGCTTCGTCTTCGGGCCTCGCGGCGGCTGGCAGTCGCTGAAGACGGGGCCCGGCCCGCATCCGATCGAGACCGACGACGGCTGGCTGCTCATCTACCACGGCGTCTGGCAGAGCTGCAACGGCTACCTCTACTACGTTGGCGGCGCGCTGCTCGACCTCGACGAGCCGTGGAAGGTGCTCCACCGGACGAAGGACTACCTGCTCGCGCCGACGGAGCTGTACGAGCGTGTCGGGGACGTGCCGAACGTCTGCTTCCCCAGCTCAGCCGTCGTCGAGGGCGACACGTTCCGCCTGTACTACGGGTGCGCCGACACGTGCATCGGCATGGCGGAGGCGAAGCTCTCGAGGCTCGTCGACTTCGTCAAGACGCACAGCTTCTGAGGCGCGTCTACTTCTCGTCCAGCTTCAGCGCCGCCGAGTTGATGCAGTAGCGCATGCCCGGTCGGGTGCGGCCCGTCCGGGAACACGTGGCCGAGATGGCCGCCGCAGCTCGCGCACAGCACCTCGGTGCGCACCATCCCGTGGCTGCGCGTCCGTCTCCTCCTCGACGGCGTCCTCGCCGCTCGGCGCGAAGAAGGCCGGCCAGCCGCAGCCCGAGTCGTACTTCGCATCCGACTCGAACAGCTCCGCGCCGCAGCCTGCGCAACGTACGTGCCCGGCTCGAAGACGTGGTCGTACTCGCCGGTGAACGGCGCGCTCGGTCCCCTTCTGCGCGCAGGACGTGGAACTGCTCGGGCGTCAGCTCCGCGCGCCACTGCTCGCTCCGGCTTCTCGATCTTCGGCATGCTGCAAGTATGGCGACGGTCGAGGGCCCGAGCAGGCCGGCTCCGCGCGTAAGCGCGTCATCTTCGGCGCGCTGATGCTCGTCGTCCTGCTCGCGTCGCTCGACCAGACGATCGTCTCGACCGCGCTGCCGACGATCGTCGGCGACCTCGGCGGCCTCCAGCACCTCTCGTGGGTCGTGACCGCCTACCTGCTCGCGTCGACCGTCACCGGGCCCGCTGTACGGAAAGCTCGGCGACCTCTACGGGCGCAAGATCGTCCTCCAGACGGCGATCGTCATCTTCCTCGTCGGCTCGGCGCTCTGCGGCATCGCGCAGAACATGGCCGAGCTGATCTCCTTCCGCGCGCTCCAGGGGCTCGGCGCCGGCGGCCTCGATCGTCGATCACGATCGCGGTCGATCGGCGACATCATCCCGCCGCGCGACCGCGGCCGCTACCAGGGCCTCTTCGGCGCCGTCTTCGGCGTCGTCGACCGTCGATCGGCCCGCTGCTCGGCGGCTTCTTCGTCGACAACATCTCGCTGGCGCTGGATCTTCTACGTCAACCTGCCGATCGGCGTGCTCGCCTTCCTCGTCATCGGCGTCGTCGTTCCACGCGCCGCGACCGGCGCGTCGAGCACAAGATCGACTACCTCGGCGCTGCGCTCCTCGCCGGCGGGCTCGCGTGCGATCGTGCTCTTCACGAGCCTCGGCGGCACCACGTACGCGTGGGGATCGCGCGCAGATCGTCGATCATGGCCGTGCTCGGCGGCGTCGTGCTGCTCGGGCTGTTCCCGTTCGCCGAGCGGCGCGCGTCCGAGCCGATCCTGCCGCTCGACGCTCTTCCGCAACCGCATCTTCGTCGTGACGCGCGGCCGTCGGCTTCATCATCGGCTGCCGCGCTCTTCGGCTCGGTCACGTATCCTGCCGCTCTTCCTGCAGATCGTGCGCGGCCAAGAGCCCGACGAGCTCGGGCCTCCAGCTGACGCCGATGATGGCGCGGCCTGCTCGTCACGTCGATCGTCGTGCGGCCAGCTGATCTCGCAAGTTCGGGCGCTACCGGCCGTTCCCGATCGTCGGCACCGCCGTGATGACCGTCGGGATGGTCACTGCTCTCCCGGCTGAACGTCCACACGACGACGCTGCACGACGTCCCTCTACATGCTCGTCTCGGGTTCGGGCTCGGGATGGTGATGCAGGTGCTCGTGCTCGCGGTGCAGAACGCCGTCGACTGCCGAGCGTCATGGGCGTCGCGACGTCCGGCTCGATCATGTTCCGCCAGATCGGCGGCTCGGTCGGAATCGCGCGTCTTCGGCGCGATCTTCGTCGAACCGGCTGCACGCGAACCTCGCCAGGACGCTGCCGCCGGGCGTGCACGGGCCGAGTACGGCGACGCCGGCGACGTGAACGCGCTGCCGCCGCATGTGCACGACGATGTACGTGCACGCGTTCGCGACCGCGCTGCACCCGGTGTTCCTCGTCGGCGCGGTCATCTCGGGCTCTCGTTCGTGCTCACGTGGTTCCTCAAGGAGGTGCCGCTGCGCAAGACGACCGAGGCCGCCGCGGTCGAGTGAACGAGCTCGACCTGCTCGACTGGAAGCGGCGCATCTTCGAGCTGTACGCGGAGGTGCGCGCCGCGGACGATCCGCGCGCGGGCTGGGAGCGCTGGCGCGCCGTCCGCGACGAGCTCTTCCGCGACCATCCGCAGTCGCCCTCGCCCGGCTACGCCGGGCTCGCTACTTCGACTACGACCCGGCACTGCGCGTGCTCGCCGCGTGAAGCCGGTCGAGGAGCAGCTGCGATCGAGATCGACGGCGCCTCTCCCCTTCCGCCGCTTCGCCGTCGTCCGCTTCGGCTGGGCACGCTCGACCTGTACTGGCTCGAGGGCTACGGCGGCGGCGTCTTCCTGCCCGTTCGCCGACACGACGAGCGGGCGCGGAGACCTACGGCGGCGGCCGCTACCTCCTCGACACGGTGAAGGGCTCCGATCTCGGCGGCGGCGACGGGCGGCTCGTCCTGGACTTCAATTTCGCCTACAACCCGTCCTGCGCCTACGACGGCCGCTGGGCCTGCCCGCTGGCGCCGCCCGCCAACCGCCTCGGCGTCGAGATCCGGGCCGGCGAGCTGAGCCCGGCGTAGCCTCTTCCGGATCGATTTGCCCCAAACGTCTTTTTTGCTGCTACCCTGATGTCCACGGATGGCAATGGGCCGTCCCGTGAGATTTCAGCTTCTCGTTCCTCCTTCGGCGGTTTCGAGTCGTGTGATCTCGAACCGCATTCACATGAAGGAGTCGAACAATGCAGGAAGGTTTCAAGGCGCTCGGCGTGAGCGCGGCCGTCGAGCGGCGCTCGCGGCCCGCGGCATCGTCGAGCCGTTTCGTATCCAGTCTCTCGTCCTCCCGGACGCACTCGCCGGACGTGACATCCTCGCGAAGTCCGCCGACGGGCTCCGGCAAGACACTCGCCTTCGGCATCCCGCTCGTCGAGCGGACGCCGGCTGACGGGAAGACGCCCGTCGTCGCTCGTGCTCGTGCCGACCCGCGAGCTCGCGCTCCAGGTCGCCGAGGAGATCGCCAGCCGCTCGCGGCGGCCCAGGGCGATCCGCGTCGCGGTCGCCTACGGCGGCGCGCCCGTCGCAGCGCAGGCGAAGCGCCTGCGGGCGCGCAGATCGTCGTCGCCACGCCGGGCCGTCTCTTCAGGATCTCGTCGAGCGGCGGCTCGTCTCGCTCGACGCCGTCCGGATGCTCGTCCTCGACGAGGCCGACCGGATGCTCGACATGGGCTTCCGCCCGCAGGTCGAGCGGATCGTGCGCCGCATCCCGGACGACCGGCAGACGATGCTCTTCTCCGCCACGCTCGACGGCGAGGTCGGCGAGCTCGCCTCGGCGTACACGCGGGATCCCGGCGCGCTTCGAGAACGGGCACGAGCAGTCGAGGCAGACGACAGCGTCGATCGAGCACGACTTCGTCGCCGGTCACCGCCGACGACAAGATCGACCGGCTCGTCGAGCTGCTCGACGCCGAGCCGGGGCTGTCGCTCGTCTTCGTGCGCACGAAGCGTGGCGCGGACCGCCTCGCGCAGAAGCTCGCCCGCCGCGACGTCGGCGTCGTCGCCATGCACGGCGACATGTCGCAGTCGCAGCGCGAGCGCGCGCTCGGACAGCTTCCGCACCGGCAAGGTGACGACGCTCGTCGCCACCGACGTGGCGGCGCGCGGCCTCGACCTCGAAGCGATCGCCCACGTCATCAACTTCGACCCGCCGGAGGACGACAAGGGCTACGTGCACCGCGTCGGCCGGACCGGCCGTGCCGGCCGCTCCGGGCGTGGCAGCACCCTCGTCCTGCCGGAGCAGCAGGCCGACGTCAGTCGCGTCGCCGCCCGCCTCGGGCACGGGAACAGTTCGAGAGCACCGGGATGCCGAGCGCGCGATCCGAAGCTCGTGTACACGAGCCGGCGTGGTCGCCGCTCGCGCTGGTAGTAGAATGCGGCGTTCAGGAAGGACGAGTACCGGAGTGCAGCTTCACCGCCTCCCAGCTTGTTCGCGATCAAGGCAGGGAGGTGAGCAACTATGGCAACCGGAACCGTCAAGTGGTTCAGCGACGAGAAGGGGTACGGCTTCATCACCCCCGAGGACGGCGCGAAGGACTTGTTCGTCCACCACTCGGGCATCGCCGGCGAGGGCTTCAAGAGCCTCTCCGAGGGCGCGAAGGTCGAGTTCGAGGCGACCGAGGGGCAGAAGGGCCCCCAGGCGACGAACGTCCGCGTCATCGCGTAGCAGTCCCGCTGACGAGGCAGTTCGAGAGGCCCCGGAAACGGGGCCTCTTCTTCTTTTGGGGCAGGGTGTAGCATAGACAACTAATTCGATGAGAAAGGTAGATTCTGCGATGCCCCGCCTGCTAGCCGCCGTCGTCGGAGCCGCGCTCGTCGCGACCTCTGCCGCGTCGGCCACGCCGAGCCAGAGCCGCGACACGACGCTCTCGCTCGTCGCCTACTCGATCCCGACGAACGTCTTCCCGAAGCTCTTCGCCGCCTACCAGGCGACCCCGCAGGGGCAGGGAGTGAAGTTCACGAGCTCCTTCGCGGCCTCCGAGGTGCAGAGCAAGGCGGTCGCCGCCGGCCTGCCGGCCGACGTCGTCAACTTCTCGATCGCGACCGACATGGACCGGCTCGTCTCCGCGAAGCTCGTCGAGCAAGAGCTGGAACACGAACGCCTACCACGGCGTCGTCTCACGGTCGGTCGTCGTGTTCGTGCTGCGCAACGGCAACCCGAAGCACATGCGCACCTGGGACGACCTCGTGAAGCCCGGTGTCCAGGTCGTCTTCCCGAATCCCTTCAGCTCCGGCGGCGCGCGCTGGGACGTCATGGCCGCCTACGGCGCGATGCTCCGCGAGAAGAAGACGCCGAAGCAGGCGCAGGCGTACCTGACCCGGCTCTTCCAGCACAACGTCTCGCAGGACACGAGCGCGCGCAACGCGCTGAACACGTTCCTGTCGGGCAAGGGCGACGTCCTGCTCGACTACGAGAGCGACGCGAAGCTCGCCCAGTCGCAGGGCAAGCCCGTCTTCTACCTCATCCCGAAGGCGACGCTGCAGATCGAGACGCCGCTCGCCGCCGTCAACGGCGGCAACAAGGTGGCCGCGCAAGCAGTTCGTGAACTGGCTCTACACACCGGCCGCGCAGACGATCTGGGCGCAGAACGGCTTCCGCTCGGTCGTCCCGAGCGTCGAGAAGAACTTCCTCGGCGACTTCCCGCCGCGGCCGCAGCTGTTCACGATCGCGTACGTCGGCGGCTGGAGCAAGGTGAACACGCAGTTCTTCGACCCGACGAACGGGATCGTCGCGAAGATCGAGCAGAGCCTCGGTGCAATCCAGCTGGTTGAGCGTCACCGCACGACTGCCGAGGGCGCGCCGGCGCGCCCTCGGCGCTCCGACGCTGAGCAGCGGGCTCGCGCTCGGCTACCTGAGCGTCATCGTCCTCGTCCCGCTCGCGGCTCTCGTCGCAAGGCGTCGGACGGGGGCTGGCACCACTTCTGGCAGGTGGCCTGGAACCCCGAGTCGAGGGCCGCGCTCGAGCTGACGTTCGGGCTCGCCGGCGCCGTCGTCGCGATCAACGCGGTCACCGGCACGGCGCTCGCGTGGACGCTCGTCCGCGACGACTTCCCCGGCAAGCGGTTCGTCAACACGCTGATCGACCTGCCGTTCGCGCTGCCGACGATCGTCGCCGGGCCTGACGCTGCTCGCGCTGTACGGCCCGACCGGCGGCGTCGGGATGAACGTCGCGTACACGCGCTGGGGCGTACTCATGGCGCTCCTGTTCGTGACGCTGCCGTTCGTCGTCCGCACCGTCCAGCCGGTGCTGATCGAGCTCGACCGGGAGATGGAGGAGGCGGCCGCGTCGCTCGGTGCAGGCCGCCTCACCATCTTCCGCCGCATCGTCTTCCCGCACCTGCTGCCGGCGCTTCTGTCGGGCGTCGCGCTCGCGTTCGCGCGCGCGATCGGCGAGTTCGGCGCAGTGATCCTCATCGCCGGCAACATCCCGTTCAAGACGGAGGTCGCGTCGCTCTACGTCTTCCAGCAGATCAACAGCGACGACACGACGGGCGCCTCCGCGCTCGTCGGTGCTGCATGCTGACGATCTCGCTCGGCGTCCTCCTCGCGATCGGCGCCGTCCGCGCGCTGGGCCACCCGCCATGACCGTTAGCAGACGGCGAGATACGGGATCCGCATCTTCTCGCTCGGCTATCTGGCGCTGATCCTCGTCGCACCGGTCGGGCTCATCTTCTGGCGGGCGTTCGAGCACGGCTGGCGCCCGTTCTGGGCGGCGATCTCGAACCACGACGCGCGTGCACGCGCTGAAGCTCACGCTCGAGATCACGGTGATCGCCGTGCCGCTGAACACCGCTGTTCGGCGATCCTCTGCGCGCTCGCGATCGTGCGCCACCGCATTCCGGGCATGGGCTTCGTGAACGCGATCGTCGACCTGCCGCTCGCGCTCTCGCCCGGTCGTCGTCGGGCTCGCGCTCTACCTCCTGTACGGCGCGCGACGGATGGTTCGGGCACTGGCTGCTCGGCCACGGCGTCCAGGTGCTGTTCGCGCTGCCGGCGATGGTGCTCGCGACCGACCTTCGTCTCGCTGCCCGTTCGTCGTGCGCGAGGTCGTGCCGGTGCTGCGCGAGATCGGCACCGAGCAGGAGGAGGCCGCGGCCACGCTGGGCGCGTCCGCGTTCACGACCTTCCGGCGGATCACGCTGCCCGCGATCCGCTGGGCGGTCGCGTACGGCGTCGTCCTGACGACGGCACGGTCGCTCGGCGAGTTCGGCGCCGTCAGCATCGTCTCGGGCGGCATCGCCGGACGTACGCAGACGCTGACGCAGTACGTGCAGGCGTCGTACGAGAACTTCAACCAGACCGGCGCGTACGCGGCGTCCGTGCTGCTCGCGACTCTTGCGGTCACGACCCTCCTGGCCATGACGGTGGTGAGAGCGTGGCGATCGAGGCGCGTAACGTCACGAAGCGATTCGGCGAGTTCGTCGCCGCTCGACGACGTCTCCATCTACGGTCGAGAGCGGCTCGCTCACGGCGCTGCTCGGCCCGAGCGGCAGCGGCAAGTCGACGCTGCTGCGCGTCATCGCCGGCCTCGAAGTCGCCGGACGTCGGCGACGTGTTCATCTCCGGCAAGGAGGCGACGGCGCCTCGCGCCGCAGAAGCGCGGCGTCGGCTTCGTCTTCCAGCACTACGCCCCGTTCACGCACATGACGGTGTGGGACAACGTCGCCTTCGGGTTGACGCATCCGGCACCGTGCCGAAGAGCGGAGATCCGCAGCGCGCGTCGCCGAGCTGCTCGAGCTCGTGCAGCTCACCGGCCTCGGCGACCGCTACCCGTCGCAGCTGTCCGGTGGGCAGCGCCAGCGCATGGCGCTCGCGCGTGCCCTCGCCGCCGAGCCGGAGGTGCTCCTGCTCGACGAGCCGTTCGGCGCGCTCGACGCGCGCGTTCGCAAGGAGCTGCGCGAGTGGCTGCTCCGCCTTCACGACGAGATGCACGTGACGACGATCTTCGTCACGCACGATCAGGAGGAGGCGCTCGAGCTCGCCGACAACGTCGTCGTCATGAACGCGGGCCGCGTCGAGCAGGTCGCACCGCCGCGCCAGCTCTACGACGAGCCCGCGAATCGCGTTCGTCATGAGCTTCGTCGGGCCGGTGAACCGGATCGGCGACACGTGGGTGCGGCCGCACGACATCGAGATCGCGGCTGGAGCCGAACGGCGCGCGCACGAGGCGCAGGTCGAGCGGATCGTCCGGCTCGGGTTCGAGATGCGCGTCGACCTCGTCCGCGACGACGGCGAGCGCATGCACGTGCAGTTGACGCGGAACGAGGCGAGGTGCTCGAGCTCGACGCCCGGCGACATCGTCTACATGAGGACGCGGCAGGCGAAGAGCTTCGCCTAAACGACTGCGACCTGGTCGCGACGACGTCGCGACCAGGTCGCAGCCGTCAGCGCCTGACCCACGCGTCCGGCTCGCCTTCGTCAGCTCCACGACGTGCGGCGGCAGCTCGCCGCTCGCGACGTCGGCGAGCGTCACGTGCTCGAGCACGGAGCGCACGCTCGCGCGCACGGCGACCCAGACGTCGCGCAGCGCGTCGCCGAAGCGCCCTCGTACTCGAGCGCGTCCGGCGAGAGGCCGCGCACGCCCGCGAGCGGCCCTTCGACCGCGCGGATCACGTCTGCGAGCGACGATCTCGTCCGCGGGCCGCGCGAGCGTATGTCCGCCGCCCGAGCCGCGCCGGCTCTCGACGATCCCGGCGCGGCTTCAGGTCGAGCGAGGATGTTCTCGAGGAAGTTGACCGGGATCCCGGCGCGACTGTGCGATCCGTTCCGCGGTCCGCGGCTCGTCGCCGGCGGCCGCGAGCTCGACCGCGGCGCGGACGGCGTAATCGGCCTTTGCGGTCGTGCGCACGCTCCGATTATCGCTGGCCGCCACGTGTCCGAGCTCCCGTAGACCGGCGGCTGCCTCTGCGGCGGCGTGCGCTTCGAGCTGACGAAGCCGCTCCGCGACGCCGGCTACTGCCACTGCACACGGTGCCAGCGCCGGACCGGGACCGCGGCGTCCACTCCGGCGGCGTCGTGCCCGGCTCGCTCCGCGTCCTCTCCGGCCAGGAGCTGATCACCGACTACCGGCCGCCGGACGGCTTCGTGAAGGTGTTCTGCCGCGCCTGCGGCGGCGCCCTCTGGAGCCGCAACCCCGAGAACCCGGACGTGATCGCGATCCGGCTCGGCACGTTCGACCGCGACCCCGGTGTCCGGCCCTCGTGGCGGCAGTTCGTCGCCTACGCCGCGCCGTGGGAGCCGATCCCGGACGACGGCGTGCCGCGCTTCCCCGAGCGCCGCACCTGAACCCTGCTAGATCGAGTAGTCGGGCTGCTCGCGCCAGAGCCCGTGGTCGGGCGTGTAGGGCGCGGCCTGGGAGACGCCGGCGACACGTTCGAGCGCCGCGACCCGCTCGAGCAGTGAGATCAGCGTCTCGCCGAGGACGTCGGGCAGCTCTCCATGGTCGAGGTCGGACGCGACGTGCCGGTCGCGCCGTTCGACCACCTCGCCCGGCACGCCGACGACGACCGAGTCGGGTGGAACCGCCTTGACCACGACGGCGTTCGCACCGATCCGGCTGTCGTCGCCGACCGTGATCGGGCCGAGCACCTTCGCCCCTGCACCGACGACGACGCGGTCGCCGAGGTTGGGATGGCGCTTGCCGTGCGCGAGGCTCGTGCCGCCGAGCGTGACGCCGTGGTAGATGGTGACGTCGGCGCCGACCTCGGCCGTCTCCCCGATCACGACGCCTGTCGCGTGGTCGATGAACAGGCCGGGGCCGATGCGCGCCGCCGGGTGGATGTCGACGCCGGTGAGGATCCGCGTGAGCTGGGAGACGACGCGGGCCGCGAGCTTCAGCCGCGCGCGCCAGAGCGCGTGCGCGACCCGGTAGCCCCAGATCGCCCACACGCCCGGATAGCAGAGGACGACCTCGAGCCGGCTGCGTGCGGCGGGGTCGCGTTCGAGCGCGGCACGGACGTCACTGCGCATGGCGGCGAGCATGCGGCGCTCAGTCCCCGGCGAGGTCGGCGAAGAGCACGGTGCTGAGATAGCGCTCTCCGAACGAGGGGATGATGACGACGATCAGCTTGCCGGCGCTCTCCGGCCGGCGCGCGACCTGCTCGGCCGCCCAGACGGCGGCACCGGACGAGATCCCGACGAGCAGCCCCTCTTCGCGGGGGAGGCGCCGCGCGGTCTCGAGCGCATCCTCGTTGCCGACGCGGACGATCTCGTCGTAGATCTTCGTGTTGAGCACGCCGGGGACGAAGCCGGCGCCGATCCCCTGGATCGGGTGTGGCCCTTTCTCGCCGCCCGAGAGGACGGGCGAGGCATCGGGCTCGACCGCGACGATGCGCACCCCCGGCTTGCGCTCCTTCAGCACCTCGCCGACGCCGGTGATCGTGCCGCCCGTTCCGATGCCCGCGACGAGCACGTCGACGCGGCCGTCGGTGTCGCGCCAGATCTCCTCGGCTGTCGTGCGCCGGTGGATCTCGGGGTTGGCCGGGTTCTCGAACTGCTGCGGGATGAAGTAGCGGGGGTCCGAGGCCGCCAGCTCCTCGGCCGTGCGGATCGCGCCTGGCATCCCCTCGGCGCCGGGTGTGAGCACGAGCTCGGCGCCGTACGCGCGCAACAGCTGCCGCCGCTCCTTGCTCATCGTGTCGGGCATGATGATCGTGCAGCGGTAGCCGCGTGCGGCGCACACGAACGCGAGCGCGATCCCCGTGTTGCCGCTCGTCGGCTCGAGCACGATCGTGTCCGGTCCGATCTTCCCTTCCCGCTCCGCCGCGTCGATCATCGCCACGCCGATCCTGTCCTTCACGCTGTGCGCGGGGTTGTAGAACTCGAGCTTCGCGACGATGTCCGCTCCGGTTTCCTGCGAGCTGCGGCGCAGCCGTACGAGCGGCGTGTTGCCCACCAGCTCGGTGACGTCGTCGGCGATGTTCATCGACCCTCCTTCTGTTGCCGCGTCGGTGGCGGTCAGAGCGCGACGAGCCGCGTGCCCGTCGCCTTGAACGTAGCGTAGGCGATGCCGCCGCGGGCGAGCTCGAGCCGGCCGGCCGACGCCGCCGTCACCTCGGCCGTGACCGGCCCGACGCGCACGCGCACCCGGTTGCCGACCTCGACGAGCGAGCCGACCTCACCACGCAGCACGTTCAGCGCCGAGTCGTTCGCGTGGGCGCGCGCCACCGAGACGTCCCACGGGTAGACGACGACGCCCACCTCGCCCTCGGCCTCGTCGGTCGAGAAGAGCTGCTCGCCGCCGTCGAGCAGGACCTCCGTCAGGCCGTCGCCGGTGCGCCTGCGCCGTCCCGTGCAGCAGGTTCGCGCCCGTGAACGAGGCGACGAACGCGTCGCGGGGACGGGCGACGAGCTCCGCCGGACGTCGCGAGCTGGCGCACCTGCCCTTCGACGATCACGCCGACCTCGTCCGCGAGCGCGGCCGCGTCCTCGTAGTCGTGCGTGACGAGCAACGTGGGGAGGCCGAGCTCGCGCAGCAGCTCGCGCAGCTCGCTGCGCACCTGCGACTTCGTGTGCGCGTCGAGTGCGGCGAGCGGCTCGTCGAGCAGCAGCACCGCCGGGTCGCGGGCGAGCGCTCGGGCGAGCGCGACGCGCTGCCGCTCGCCGCCGGAGAGCTCGCGCGGATGCGCGTCGGCGAGGTGCGCGATGCGGAAGCGCTCGAGCAGCTCGTCGACACGCCCGCGCCCCGCGTAGGCGACGTTCGCGCGCACGGTGAGGTGCGGGAAGAGCGCGTACTCCTGGAAGACGAAGCCGACGCGGCGCTCCTCGGGGCGACGGTCGACCCGCAACGTCGTGTCGAGCCAGACCTCGTCGCCGAGCGCGACCCGGCCCGAGCGCGGGCGCGCGAGCCCGGCGACGACGCGTAACGTCGACGTCTTGCCCGCGCCGGACGGCCCGACGAGCGCGACCGTCGCGCGCGACCTCGAGGCTCAGCTCGAGGTCGAAAGCGCGAAGCGGGAGGGTGAAGTCCGAGAGGGCGCCATGCAGGACCAGCTTGAGGGTGATGAGCAGCGCGGCGCTGACGAGCACGAGCAGGGCGCCGAGCGCGAGCGCGATCGTGAAGTTCACGTCGAACTCCGCGTAGACGGCGAGCGGCAGCGTCTGCGTGACGCCGCGCAGGCTGCCGGCGAACATGATCGTCGCGCCGAACTCGCCGAGCCCGCGTGCGAACGCGAGCGCCTCGCCGGCCGCCGAGGCCGCCGCGGGCGAGCGGCAGGACGACGCGGAAGAACGTCTTCACGGAACCGGCGCCGAGCGTGCGCGAGGCGGCGACGAGAGTCGGGTCGACCTGCTCGAACGCGGCGATCGCCTGGCGCACGTAGAGCGGGCTGGCGACGAAGGCGACCGCCAGCGTCACCGCGCTCTGCGTGAACGGCAGGCTCGTGTGCAGGAGCCCGGCCCGTCCGAAGGCGGCGAGCAGCCCGATGCCTGCGACCGCCGGCGGGAGCACGAGCGGCAGCTCGACGAGCGTGACGAGCGAGCGAGCGGCCGCGGAAGCGGCGGCGTCGCGAGCACGAACGCCGCCGGTGTTCCGAGCGCGCAGGACGAGCGCCTGCGCGACAAGTGTCGTCTTCAGGCTGACGACGAGCGCGTCGGTGACCACCGGGTTCGAGAGCTGCGTCGCGAGCTTCCCGGGCGACACGTGCGTGAAGATGGCGACGATCGGCAGCGCGAGAAACGCGAGGGCGACGAACGACGCCGCGAAGACGAGCCCGCGCCAGCAGATCCCGGCGCGTCATCTCTTCGGCTTTACACGCGGCAGGAAGCCCGCCGCAAGCAGCTTCGCCTGGCCGGCCTTGCTCAGCACCGGTCCTGACGAACGCCTGGGCCGCCGCCGCGTTCGGGCTGCCCTTCACGACGCAGATCCCGTACTGCACCTTCGGCTGCGCCCACGCCGGCATCGTCAGGACGGTGACCTGCCCCGGAACGGTCTTCGCGTCGGTGGCGTAGACGAAGCCCGCGTCGGCCTCGCCGAGCGCGACCTTGGCGAGCACCCCGCGTACGTCCGTCTCGTTGCTGACGACGTTGCTCAGCACGCTCGTCAGCGCCATGTTCTTGAGAATCTGCCGGGTGTACGCGCCGACCGGCACGCGTTGCTGCGGCGATGTCGAGCTTCACGCCGGACTCGCGTCAGGTCGTAGACGCTGTGGATGCCGGCAGGGTTCGACTTCGGCACGATCAGGACGAGCGTGTTCCGGGTGAAGACGACCGGCTGCGCGCAGAAGCCCTTCTGGAAGAGCTGCTGCGGCAGGGTCGTGTTCGCGGACGCGAACACGTCGGCGGGCGCGCCGAGCTGGATCTGCGCCGCGAGGGTGTTCGAGCCGCCGAACGAGTACTTCTGCGCCGGGTCGATCTTCGGGAAGACGTCGGTCAGCGACGCGGCCGCGTACACGGTGATCGTCGCATGGGTGCGCGCGGCCGCAGAGCCGGCGACGGCGAGCGCGAGTGCGCAGGCGGCGAGCAGCGCGGCTAAGCGCATCAGTGCTCCACCATGATCGAGGTCGACTTGACGACGGCGGTCGCCGCATCGCCGGCCTTGAGACCAAGCTCTTCGGCGGCGTCGCGCGTGATGATCGCGACGAGGCGCGCCGGCTCGGTGATCGTCATCTCGATCTGGGCGAGCAGCCCGTCGAGCTTCACCTCGCGGACCGTCCCGCGAAAGCGATTGCGCGCGCTCAGATGCTGCGTCTCGTCGCCGCGCACGCGCGCGATCTCGGCCGCGGTCACCACGCGCCGGTTGCTCTTGTCGCGCCTCGTCTTGATCCGCCCCTCGCGGTCCCAGCGGCGAAGGGTGTCGACGCTGATGCCCAATGCCTGAGCGGCTTCGGTTGCGGTGTAGAGGGGCTTGGCCATGACCTGCTCCTTAGCTCGTGTAGGCGCTGAGCGCGTCAGAGGCCTGCTCGATCGAGAGCGCGACCGGAAACGACCTGTGGAACGGCTGGAAGATGGTGAGGTGCTGGGCCTCGTTCGCGCCGATGCGCGCGGCGATCCCGCGCAACGGCTCGGAGACGACGGCTGCGGCGGCGCCGAGGTAGGCGCCGAGCTGCAGCGACTCGACGGCGACCCCGAGGTGCGTCAGAGACGCGGACGTTGCGAAGGATCCGGCCGGATAGGAGAAGTCGATGTCGGCCGCCGTCGCCGGCGGCTGGCCTGCGGCGTTGAGGATCGCGGCGAGTCCGGCGTAGTGTGCGCGCTCGTTCGCGCGTGCCTCGCGCAACGGCGCGGCAGGGAGGACGCCGGCATCGAGCGCCTGCGTATAGAAGTCGTCCGCCAGCAGCTCCGTCGCGACGAGGAGGCGCGCCTGGGCGAGATCTGCGTCGGGCGGGACGTCGCCGAGCGCGCTCCCGGCGAGGACTCCGGCCCCTGACGCTGCGAGCACGGCGACGGCGCCGCGGCGGAGCAGGCCGGCGCGCGTGAGCGTCTGCATAGGCATTGCCTAGGAGGATACTCAGAAGCGGCGGATCTCCGCAACCGTGCCGATCACGATCAGCGGGTGCGCGGCCGGGCGCAGCCCGCGCAGGAGCCGGAGCAGCTCCTCCTGCGGCAGGCTGATGCAGCCGTTCGTGGGGCCGCCGAGGTCGTCGTGCAGGAAGATCGCCGAGCCGCGCCCGGGAACGGCGGGGTGCGTGTTGTACTCGACCACGGCGAACTGCTGGTACGCGACCGTCGCCTGCCAGAGCGCCTCGGTGCCGCCGCCAAACGGCGGTGCCGCCCCGCACGGCAGGTGGCGGAAGGTGTTGTAGGTGGACGAGTACGGATCCTCGTCCCACCAGTCGCCGCAGACCAGCCGATGGTAGGCGGTGCGCACGCCCGGGTTCGGCGCGATCCCGTAGACGGTCGGGCCGAGTGGGTACGCGCCGGTCGGCGTCGCGCCGTCGCCTTCGCGTTTGCGGTCGGAGAGGCCGCTTCGCCCGAGCCGTGCCTGCCACGGGCCGGCGACACGCTGCCAGCAGCCGCCTGTGCGCTCCCAGAGGGCGAGCGAGGCTGTCGTCTTCTTGTAGCCGGACGCCACGACGGTGAGGAGCTGTGCGGATCCGTGCGTCGACGTGAGCTCGTTCGCGAGTCCGCTGCACGGCGCAGCGTGCCCGTGGGCGGCCAGGGCGAGCAGGATCGCCAGTACCCTCATGCCCATATGGTTGCGCTTCCGGTCGCACCGCCGCCGTTCGTGGCCAGGATCGAGCGTGTGACAGCCGCGAATCTGGGCGCTTCCTGGCACCGTGGCTGCCCGGTGGCGCCGGCACAGCTCAGGCTCGTCCGCCTCCGCTATTTCGGCTTCGACGGCAAGCCGCATCTCGGCGCGCTCGTCGTCAACTCAACGGTGGTGAGCGAGGTCACGCGCGTCTTCGGGAAGCTCTACGGCGAACGCTTCCCGATCCGGCGCATGCGGCCGATCTCCGACTACGGCGGCAGCGACGACCGCTCCATGGCCGCGGACAACACATCCGGCTTCAACTGCCGCTACGCCGTCGCGCCCGGCCCGAAGAAGTGGTCGGTGCACGCATACGGCGAGGCGGTGGACGTCAACACCGTCGAGAACCCGTACGTGCTCGGCGGCGCCGTGCTGCCGAAGGCAGGCAAGCCGTTTCTCGACCGCACGAACGTCCGGCCGGGCATGGCCGTGGCCGGCGGCCCGCTCGTGCAGGCCTTTGCGCTTGTCGGCTGGTCGTGGGGAGGACGCTGGACCGGTTCGCCGGACTATCAGCACTTCTCGCGCAGCGGGGGATAGCCGCAGCGACTGCGACCAGGTCGCGACGTGGTCGCGACCTGGTCGCGGCCGTAGACCGTCGCCTGCTCAACCGCGATTGCGAATCCCCACGGCGCCGATGACACCACCGGCGGCGAGCAGCGCGGCGACGATGACCATCGCGCGGTGGAAGCCCTGCGTGGAGAGGTTCGCGCCGCTCGAGGCGGCGATGCCGACGGCGGCGATTGCGATCAGGCCGGCGACGCGGGCGACAGCGTTGTTCACGCCCGACGCGATGCCCGCGTCGCCGGGCCCGGCGTCGTTCAGCACGGTCGTGGTGAGCGGTGCCACTGTCAGTGCGAGCCCGAGCGCGAAGACGAGCAGCGAGGGCAGCAGCTCCGTCCAGTAGTCGAGACGACCCGGCAGCCGCGCGATCGAGAGCGTGGCCGCCCCGGCGATCAGCGGGCCCGCTCCCATGAACAGCCGCGGCCCGATGCGCATCGAGAGCCGTCCGACGTACCGCGAGAGGAAGAACATCACGATCGTCAGCGGGAGCGTCGCGAGCCCGGACCGGAAGGCCGAATAGCCCGCGACCTCCTGCAGAAACAGAGTGAGGAAGAAGCTCCACGCCGAGAGGCCGCCGTAGACCGAGAACGTCTCGAGATTCGTGACAGAGAAGTTCCGCCGCGCGAAGAGTCGCAGCGGCAGCATCGGCATGGTGACGCGCGACTCATAGAAGACGAACGCCGCAAGACACGCAGCGCCGGCCGCGAGCGAGCCCGGCACCGCGGGGTCGGCCCAGCCCAGCCGCGGCTGTTCGATGAAGCCGAAGACGAGCGCGCCGAGCCCCACGGCGCAGAGAGCGGCGCCTGCGACGTCGACGCGGACGCCGGTCTTGCCGGACGTCGCGCGCGGCAGCTCGATGAGCACGAGCGCGAGCGTGGCGCACGCGAGCGGCACGTTGAGGAAGAAGATCAAGCGCCAGGTCGAGAGGCCGATCAACCAGCCTCCGAGCAGCGGCCCGGCGACGAACGAGATGCCGCTCCAGGCGGTCCACGATCCGATCGCCGCGCCTCGCTCGTGGCCCGTGAACGTGGACGTGATCACGGCGAGGGACGCCGGCGTCAGCAACGCGCCGCTGACTCCCTGGAGGCCGCGGAAGGCGATCAGCGAGGTCGCGTCGGGTGCCACGGCACAGAGCACCGAGGCGGCTCCGAAGGCGGTGACGCCGAGGGTGAACACTCGAACCTCGCCGAAGATGTCTCCGAGCGAGCCGCCCACGAGGATGAGCGAGCCCAGGGTCAGCAGGTACGCGTCGGCGATCCACTGCTGAGTCGCGAGGCCGCCGCCGAGGTCGCGCTGCATGGCCGGCAGCGCGACGTTGACGACGGATGCGTCGAGGAAGACCATCGAGGAGCCGAGGATGGTCGCGAGCAGCGTGAAGCGCGCCGCGCGCGGCGAGAGCGGGACGGAGGCGGTCTCCGGCGCCTGCACGAAACCCGATCGTAGAGATCAGTACTTGGCCGCCGACGGGATCGGTGCGCGCTCTGAGGTGCGGGAGAGGCGTTTCGCCGACCCTGAGGTCATGGCCGCCTCGCATGCGCTGTCGACCTTGCTTCCGACCATCGTGGCCGGCTGGATCATGGTCTGGGCCGGGCTCGGCAAGAAGCGCCTCGAGCATCGCCGGCAGGAGTGCCGGAACTGCCACCGGCGCTCGTGCACCTGCTCCTCGCGCCACTGAGCCGGGCGACCCCAGCTGCCGTCCTCTTCGGGTGAGCCGCCGCTACCGGGGGGAAGCAGCGACGGCCCACCCGTTTCGCCGGAGGGGAGCTAGGAGGGGCGGACCCCGAGCGTGACGACGATCGACTTGGTCGAGCCGTTGCGCGTGATCGTCAGCGTGACCTTGTCGCCGGGCGCACGCGTGCTGATGTCGGCGGTGAGGCCGTTGGCGTCGGTGACCGAGTTGCCGTTGATCGCCGTGACGACGTCACCCGCCTGCAGCCCGGCCGTGTCGGCGGGCGAGCCGGAGACGACGCGCTCGATCTGCGCGCCGGTGCCGCTCGTGGTGTCGCCGACGCTGATCCCGAGGTACGCGTGCTGCACCTTGCCGCCGGAGATCAGCGTGTCGGCGACCTTCTTCGACGCATTGATCGGGATGGCGAAGCCGACACCGTCGTTGCCGCCGGAGTCGCTCTCGATCTGGGCGTTGATCCCGATCACCTGACCGCTCGAGTCGAGCAGCGGGCCGCCCGAGTTCCCGTGGTTGATCGGCGCGTCGGTCTGGATCGCGCCGGCGATCGAGTAGTTGTTCGGGGCGGTGATCGTGCGGTTGATCGCGCTGATGATCCCGGAGGTCATCGTCTCGGGCAGGCCGAACGGGCTCCCGATCGCGGCGACGGCCTGGCCGGGGAGGACCGTGGAGGAGTCGCCGAGGGTCAGCGGATGGAGCTCGCGACGCGGCGACGTTCACCTTGACCACGGCAGTGTCGCTCGAGTCGTCGGCGCCGACGAGCGTCGCCTTGGCGCTCTTGCCGTTCGCGAAGTGGACGGTGATCGAGGAGGCGCCGTCGACGACGTGGGCGTTCGTGATGATGTCGCCCTTCGTGTCGTAGACGAAGCCTGAGCCCTCGGCCTCCGTCTGCTGCTGCCCGCCGAAGCCGAACGAGTTGCCGGAGGTGGTGCCGGAGACCGTGATGTCGACGACTCCGGGCGTGACGTCCTTGTAGAGCTGGGTCAGCGTCGTCACGGTCTGCGTCGCCACGGCAGGCTGTGCGGGCACCACGGCGGTCGGCGTCGGCGTCGGCGAGCTCGAGGTGCCGCTCGCGGCCGCGTAGATGCCGGCGCCGGCGCCGGCGCCGACGGCGAGCGCGACGGCGACCGGGGCGGCGCGACGGGTGAGAAAGGTTCGCTTGTTCACTGTTCCGACTCCCTCATCGGGTCCTGGGGTGTATCTCCATGTAAGCGCGGCTGCTTAGGAGCGAGGTGAGAAGGCCGTGAAGGAACGATGAAGGGCCCGATATGCATCGTATTCCACAGCTTTCCAGGGCGTGCTTTAGCCGAAGGTTAAGAACGTGCTTATCCCGCTCAAGAACTGAGCCCGAGCCGCCGATGAGAATGGTGGATGAGCGACATCGATCCGGGCATCATCGAGCAGTATGCCGACCACCTCTACCGCAAGGCAGCGGCTCGGGTCACGGCCTACACGATCGTCGGCACCCTGATCGGCGCCCTGGCGGGCGCCGTGGCCGGTGGGCTCATCCACGTCACCTCCCACCCGTTGATCCCGAGCCATCTCGGCTACGCGACGCTCCTCGTCGGCGCGGGCGCCATCGGCTTCGTCTCCTATCGGCTGGGCGTGCAGCGCGCCTTCGTGCTGCGGCTGCAGGCCCAGATGGCGCTGCACCAGCTCCAGGTCGAGCGCACGATCATGCGTCCGGCCGCTGCGGTCGCTGCCGCCGCCGTCCAGCGCGCGGAGGCGCCCGCTCCGCCCGCTCCGCCCGTGGCCCAGCCTGTGGCCCCTCAACCTGTCGCCCCGCAGCCGTTCGCGGCCCCTGCCGCCGCCGCGCAGCCCGCCCCTCCGGCGTTCGCGCCGCCGCCCTCCGTGCCGCCGCCGGTCGCTCCGGCGCCCGTCGCTCCGGCGCCCGTCGCTCCGCCGCCGGTCGCTCCGCCGCCGGTCGCCCCGGCGCCCGTTGCTCCGCCGCCGTTCGCTCCGACGCCGGTCGCTCCGCCGGCTTTTGCCCCGCCACCGGTCGTCGCGGTGCCCTCGCCGCCGCTGACCGCGCCCGCTCCGGTGTCCGTCGCTCCGCCAGCGCCCGAGCCCGTCCCGCCCGCGGCAGCCGCTCCGGTCTATGCACAGCCGCCTCGCCTGGTCGAGCCCTCGCCGGTGAGCGCGCCGCCGATGACGCCCCCGGTGTCCGCGCGGCGCTACTCGTAGCCCTCCGTACTTCCCCGTAGGGGGAATCACACCGGAGCCCGATGCCAATGTCCGCCCCGTGGGACAGGCTGCGGGCACTCGGCGCGTTCAAGTAGGGGGTACCGGCTCAATGCCCGACACGATCACAATCACCGACAACCGGACGGGTCGCACCATCGAGGTGCCGATCGAGGACGGGGCGATACGCGCCAACGCGCTTCGGCAGCTGAAGGTCGACGACGCCGACTTCGGGCTCATGAGCTACGACCCGGCGTTCCTGAACACCGCGTCGGTCAAGAGCGCGATCACGTTCATCGACGGCGACGCCGGGATCCTCCGGTATCGCGGCTACCCGATCGAGCAGCTCGCGCCGAGAGCACGTACCTCGAGACCGCCTACCTTCTGCTCTTCGGCGAGCTCCCACTCGGCAGACCAGCTGATGCGGTTGGAGCACGAGGTCACGTACCACACGTTCCTGCACGAGAACCTCAAACGCCTGATGGACGGCTTCCGCTACGACGCCCACCCGATGGGCGATGTTCGTCAGCGTCGTCGCGGCGCTCTCGCACGTTCTATCCGGAAGCGTCGAAGCGTCGACGATCCGGATGTCCGCCTCCTGCAGGCGATCCGCCTGATCGCGAAGGTGCCGACGATCGCGGCCTGGTCGTACCGGCATAGCGGGGCCTGCCGTACGTCTATCCCGACAACGACCTCGGCTTCGCGGAGAACTTCCTCTCGATGATGTTCAAGATGGCGGAGCCGAAGTACCAGCCCGACCCTGCGCTCGTCCGGGCGCTCGAGGTGCTCTTCATCCTCCATGCCGATCACGAGCAGAACTGCTCGGCGAACGCCATGCGCGCCATCGGCTCCAGCAGGGTCGATCCGTACAGCGCCCTGGCCGGAGCTGCGGCCGCGCTGTACGGGCCGCTCCACGGAGGTGCGAACGAGGCCGTGCTGCGAATGCTCGCCGAGATCGGCGACGTCAAGAACGTGCCCGACTTCGTCGACCGCGTGAAGGCGGGGGAGGGCCGGCTGATGGGCTTCGGCCACCGGGTCTACAAGAACTACGACCCGCGCGCGACGATCATCAAGCAGATCGCCGACTCGGTGTTCGAGGTGACCGGCCGCAACCCGCTGCTCGACATCGCGCTCGAGCTGGAGCAAATCGCGCTCGAGGACGAGTACTTCGTCTCGCGCAAGCTCTACCCGAACGTCGACTTCTACTCGGGGCTCATCTACCAGGCGATGGGGCTGCCCGTGCGATGTTCCCGGTGCTGTTCGCGATCCCGCGGACGGCCGGCTGGCTCGCGCAGTGGCTGGAGGTGCTCGTCGACCCCGAGCAGAAGATCGCGCGGCCGCGCCAGATCTACATCGGTGCGGGCACGCGGGACTACGTGCCGGTCGAGCAGAGAACGAGCGGCACGCAGCAGCTTGCCGGCGTGAGATAGACGGCCGCGCCGACAAGAGTGGGGGGCTCCGGGCAATCGGGGCCTCCCGCTAACGTCGCGGCCCCGTGCTGCAGCGATGATTTCTCGGACGCCGCGCCGTCTTAGTACCATGAGTGTTGTGGATGCGTCGCGCACGCTGGGTGCTGCGGACGGCGAGCTGGCGACCAGGCTCGAGCAGCACCGCGCCGGAGCTGACCGCCTACTGCTACCGGATGCTCGGCTCCCCGTTCGAGGCCGAGGACGCCGTCCAGGAGACGTTCATCCGCGCGTGGCGCGGCTATCGACCGCTTCGAGGGCCGAGCGGCGCTGCGCTCGTGGCTCTACCGCATCGCGACGAACGTCTGCCTCGACATGCTCAACGGCCGCGAGCGCCGCGCGCGGCCGATGGACCTCGGGCCGGCGCGCGAGCCCGTCGCTCGCGAACCTGCACACGCTGCCGGAGGCGACGTGGATCCAGCCGATCCCCGACGGCCTGGTCGCTGCCCGAGGGCGATCCGGCCGAGGTGGCCGTCGCGCGCGAGACGATCCGGCTGGCGTTCGTCGCCGCGCTGCAGCACCTGCCGCCCCGCCAGCGTGCGGTGCTGATCCTGTGCGAGGTGCTGCGCTGGAAGGCGTCGGAGGTCGCAGAGCTGCTCGAGCACGAGCGTCGCGTCGGTCAACAGCGCGCTGCAGCGCGCCCGCGCGACGCTCGCGGCGACGACGTCGCGAGCGCGACCCGACGCGGCGCTGGACGAGCCGGACCGTGAGCTGCTCGCCCGCTACGTCGAGGCGTTCGAGCGCTACGACATCGACGCGCTCACCGCGCTGATCCAGGAGGACGCGACGCAGTCGATGCCGCCGTACGACCTGTGGCTCGCGCGGCCGCGACGACATCCTCGCCTGGTGGTTCGGGCCCGGCATCGGCTGTCGCGGCTCGCGTGTGATCCCGACCGTCGCAGCGAACGGCTCGCCGGCGTTCGGGCAGTACAAGCCGAGCGCCGACGGCGACGGCTACGAGCCCGTGGGCGCTGCAGGTGCTCGAGCTGTCAGCGGGCCGGATCGTCGAGTTCACGTTCTTCCTCGACACCGAGACGCTGTTCCCGCTCTTCGGCCTGCCCGCCCGCCTCGACGCGTAGCGCCTCGCTCCAGGCCGACGAAGGCGAGCAGCTCCAGCAGCTCGTCCGATGCGTGGCGCAGCCGGATCTCGCAGGCCGGCCCGCGCGTGCCGCGAGCTGGAGCCGTGCGAGGGCGTCGACCGCTGCGCCGTCGGGGGCAAGGGCGCCGACGTCGTAGACGATCGTGCTCGGGCCGTCCGGGCTCATCTAGGAGCAAAGACGCCTTCGCGGCGTGAAACTCATCGGGACGGCCTTGCGCCGTGTGCGACGATGCCGGGATGCTCGCGCTCGCGCTCGCAGCAGGCGTTGCCGCCTCCAAGCCGGACCCGAGGAGGTTCTTCAGCGTCGACGCACGGCACCGCATCGTCTCGGTGACGCTGATCGCCGGCTACGACTCGTCGAACAACGGCTTCAACTTCGACGGGTACGGCCGCGGCGAGCTGACCGTCACCGTGCCGGAGCACTGGCGCGTCCGCGTCACGTGTACGAACAGGAGTGCACAGCGCAACTCGTGCGCGGTCGTACACGGGCCGATGACGGTGAAGCCGGCGTTCCCCGGAGCGTCCGTGCCGAACCCCATCCAGGGGCTGGACCAGGGGCAGACCGCGACCTTCTCGTTCGTCGCGGCCCGTACGGGTGTCTTCCGGCTCGCCTCGCTCGTCGCAGGACACGAGGAGGCGCGCCAGTGGGCCGTCCTCGAGGTGGTGCGCAGCGGGCGGCCGGCGATCTCGGCCCGCCCGGACCCTAGGACTCCTAGAAGAGCGGGTCGAGAGCGGCTGCGACGAAGAGCAGCGCGAGGTACAGCAGCGAGTAGTGGAAGAGCGCGGCCGCGCCCCGGCGGGTCGGCGCACGGCGCAGGCGCAGGGCGAGGACGAGGAAGAGGCCGCCGAGAAGCAGCGCGGCGGCGAGGTACAGCACGCCGAACGTGCCCAGCGCAAACGGGACGACGGTGGCGGCCACGAGCACGGCGGTGTAGCCCACGATGCTCCGTAGCGTCGCCGCGTCGCCCGCGACCACCGGCAGCATCGGTACGCGCGCCTTCGCGTAGTGCTCCTTGAGCAGGAGCGCGAGCGCCCAGAAGTGCGGCGGTGTCCAGAGGCAGACGATTGCGAACAGCCAGAGCGCCGGTACGGCCACGCTGCCCGTCGCCGCGGCGTAGCCGACGAGCGGCGGCACGGCGCCTGCGGCTCCGCCGAGCACGATGTTCTGCGGGCCGCGCCGCTTCAGGTAGCCCGTGTACACGACGACGTAGAAGAGGTTGCCCACGAGCGCGAGCACCGCGGTCAGGAGGTTCGCCGCCGAAGCGAGCAGCGTGAACGACGCCGCGGAGAGCGCGAGCCCGAACTCGAGCGCCCGCGGGGCGGTCAGCCGTCCGGAGGCGACGGGGCGGGAGGCTGTGCGCTCACCCATCAAGCGGTCGATGTCGCGGTCGAGCACGTGGTTGAGCGCGGCGGCGCCGCCGCACGCGAGCGCGAGCCCGGCGAGCGTCGTCGCGAGGAGCTCCACCGACGGGCGGCCGTGCGCGCCGACGGCGGCACCGCAAACGCCGGTGAGGAGCAGAAGCGTCATGATGCGCGGCTTCGTCAGCGTCACGTAGTCGCGCCACGCGCCGGCGGGCACGGGGCGGCCGCGGAACGTGAGCACGGCGAGCACGAGCGACGACGCGAGCGCAGGAGCCGCGAGGCCGAGGTGCGCGGGGCCGTCAGGCGCGGCGGCCGCTCCCGCGAGCAGGGCTCCCGTGAGCGCGACGGGGCCGAGCAGCCGGCGGTGCGCGACGACCGCGGCCACCACGAGGGCCGCGAGCGGGGGGCCCGCGAGGGCGGCGAGCACCCGGTGCGCCGCGCCCGCGCCGGCGGCGCCACTCGCCACGGCGAGAGTGGCGGCGGCCGCGACCGCGATCGCGCACGCGCGCAGCCAGGCGCCGGGGGCGGCCGGCGTACGCAGGCCTTCGCTCATCGTGTGCGCTCCTCGGCGAGCACCTGCAGGTCACGCTCGACGAAGCTCGGCGCGAACGGCAGGAGATAGCCAGTGCGCTCGTTTCCGCTCCGGTCGACGAGATAGACGACGGCGCCGGCCGCGCCCACCCCTCGAGCGGGCCGGACGACGACCGCGGGCCGTTCGCCAGCGGGCAGGCGTCGCACGACGCTCGCCAGCTCCTTGCGCATGAGCACGCAGCCGGCGGCGCAATGCGGGCCGACGAGCGCGAGGACGACGGTGCGGCCGCGGAGCGCGCGGAGTGCCGGCAGCGGCGGCGCGGGCTGGGAGCCCGGCGCCCACGAGATCACGCCGTGCAGCTCCGGAAGCGCGGGTCGTGCAGGGCCGTGCGGGCGCATGACGTACGCCGCCGTCCCGGCCGCGATCCCGAGCGCGCAGGCGGCCGCGAGCGCCGGCCAGAGACGTGCGAGCCGGATGCTGCGCGGGCGGGCGGGCCGCCCGGCGGCGATGTGGCCGGCTGCGCTCACGCGCCTCCGCCGGAACGGCGGCGAAGCACGATCGCCCAGTAGATGCAGATGAGGATGAACAGCCCGACCGGCATCACGAGGGTGAGCACCGAGCCGGCGAGGAAATGCGATGCGATCAGGTCCATGAGAGCTCCTCTGGTCGGGTTTCGAGCAGCACCGGTGCGGGCTCGAGCCAGCGGTAGACGGAGACGAAGAACGCGATGAAGAACACTGCCGAGCCGGGGACGAGCATCACCCCGGCGGCGAGCTGCTGGTCGGCGATGGCGCTGATCCCGCCCGGGCGGCGCTGGAGTGTCGCATACGCGCCGTAGAGCGGCGAGCCCGCGAACGTGAGCACGAGAGCGAGGATCCACCCGGGCACGGCCGCGGCCGCGAACAGAGCGGCGCGGCGGAGGTGGTCGATCCGGGCGCGCACGGGCGGCGCCTCGAGCAGAGGGGCCCAGAAGAGCAGCGCCGTGGCGAGGTAGCAGGCGTGCTCGGCGAAGTGGATGCCGTTGCTCCGAACCGCCGCGTCGTAGAGGGCGGGAATGTGCCAGGCTCCGATCGACGCCGACATGACCGCGAGCGCCACCGGTGGGCGGGTGAGCACGCGGGCGGCGGCCCGGAGCGGTGCAGAGCGGCGGCCGAGCGCGAGCTCCCGCGCGGCGGCCCGGCGGATCCGCAGCGGGAACGGCATCCACATGCGCGGCCACGGGCGGCCGAGCACGACGAGCGGGGCAACGATCGTCAGGAGCACGACGTGCTGCGCCATGTGGATCGCGAACGACTCGTCGGCGAGGCGGTCGAACGGCGGCTCGAGCGCGACGAGGAGCGCGAGCACGCCGGCATAGAACGACGCTTCGCGCCACCGGCGCCCGCGGGTCGTGCTCCCGGCGCGGCCCCGGCCGCCCATGGCGTACAGAGCCGCCGCCGCTGCACAGACGACGAGAGGCGGCACGGACACGTGCTAGAGAAGGTAGAGGACGATCCAGGCGAGGACGCAGATCCCGGCGAGGAAGGTCCAGTAGAAGCTGAGCGCGCCGAGCTCCGCCCGGACGAGCGAGACCGGGTCGCGGATGTCCTCGCCGGTGCGGTGCGGGTCGCCCGACGCCTCGCCGGGGGCGACGGTCACGCCGCCGCCTGCCCAGCCGCGGTAGCGGTACGAGGTGGCGAGCACCGTCTCGAGCCAGTAGAGGGTCCCGAACACGAAGAGGAAGATGAACGCCGTCCAGCCGACGTAGACGCTCGCGAAGCCGCCGTCGGCGGGCCCGAACGAGAGCACGGCCCAGGCGACGACCTGCACGACGAGCGCCGCAAGCCCGAGGAGAAGCGCGCCCAGGCCCTTCATGCGCCACTGCGGGCGCCGGCCCGCGCGATGGTCGGCGAGCCCGAGCCGGACGAGCAGGGCGCTGCCGACGATCAACGCCATGATCACCGTGCCGTAGACCGTCGACGGGTCGACGTGCTTCGGCCGCCACATGTGGGCGTTGTTCACCGAGCGCAGGTAGAAGTACGCGAAGAGGAAGCAGAGGAAGAAGAACGCGGTCGCGCTCGCCAGCAGGTGGCCGGCCGAGGCCAGGTTGCGGGCGAGGATCTCCGGCGGCTCGCTCTCGACGACCTCGTACTCGGTGGCGGGGTGCGCCAGCTCTCCCATGCTCAGTCCCTCCCTGCCGGAGCGCCGGCGGGAACAACGACGGGAGCCGGGCCCTCGCCGTAGCCGTACGGGTCACCCGAGAACACGGGAATGCGGTCGAAGTTGTGGACGGGCACCGGCGACGGCAGCTGCCATTCGATCGACTTCGAGCCCCACGGGTTCGCCGGTGCGGGCACTCGGTCGAACAGGAGCGACTTCGCGAAGTTGTAGATGAAGAGCAGCATCGAGGCGCCGAGGAGGAACGCCGAGACGGAGACCCAGTCGTTGAGGAACTGAAGGTTGTGCGGGTACGTGACGACGCGGCGCGGCTGCCCGAGGAAGCCGGCGATGAACAGCGGGAAGAAGGTCAAGTTGAAGAAGATGAACATCGTCCAGAAGTGGATCTTCCCGAGCCGCTCGTTCAGCTGGAAGCCCGTCATCTTCGGCACCCAGTAGTAGATGCCGCCGAAGAACGCGAAGACGAGGCCGCCCATGATCGTGTAGTGAAAGTGCGCCATCGAGAAGAAGCTGCCGTGCGTCGTCACGTCGCTCGGCGCGTCCGACAGGAATACACCGGTGAGTCCGCCGATCAGGAAGTTGAAGAACCACGAGAGGGCGAACAGCATCGGCACCGTGTAGCGGATCCGGCCTCGCCAGAGCGTCATCATCCCGCAGAGAAACGTGAAGCCGGTCGGGATCGAGATCAGCTCCGTCGAGAAGATGTAGAACGGGCGAACGTCGCCGTTGATGCCGCTCACGAACAGGTGGTGCTGCCAGACGAAGAAGGAGAGCAGCCCGACCCCCAGCATCCCGGCGACGGCGAGCCTGTAGCCCCAGAGCGGCTTGCGCGCGAAGACGGGCAGCAGCTCGAGCACGATCCCGAACCCGGGCAGCGCGAGGATGTACACCTCCGGATGTCCGAAGAACCAGAACAGGTTCTCGTACAGGAACGAGCTTCCGCCCTGGGCGTTGACGAAGAAGTTCGTCTGCGCCGTCCGGTCGAGCAGCGCCATCAGGAGCGTCGCGATCAGCACCGGTGCCGACAGCACCATCAGCGCGGAGGTCGAGATGACGCCCCAGACGAAGATCGGCAGGCGCGTCCACGTCAGGCCGGGAGCGCGCATCGTCACGATCGTCGCGATCATGTTCAGCCCGAGCAGGCACATCGAGATGCCGACGAGCGCGAAGAACAGGATGTAGCAGTCCATCCCGGCGTTCGCCTGGATGTTCAGCGGCGCGTAGCCGGTCCAGCCGGTCGGGAAGCCGCCGAAGAAGATCGTGGTCTCGAGGATCACGCCGGCCGCCATCAGCATCCAGAACGTCAGCGCCTCGATCCGCGGGAACGCCATCCGCCGGGCGCCGATGAGGAGCGGGATGAGGTAGTTGCCGAACGGGCCGAGGATCCCGCTCGTCATCATCCCCATCATCATCGTCCCATGGATGCCGACGAGCGTCAGATACGTGCCGGCCGGCCAGACCTGGTGGTCAGGCCGCAGGAGCTCGGTGCGGATCAGCATCGCGTTGAGTCCGCCGATGAAGATGAACAAGCCGATCCCGATCAGGTACTGGATGCCGACGACCTTGTGGTCGGTGCAGAGGCCGAAGTAGCGCCCGATCCCGCCGGTCTCCTTCTCGCGCAGCGACGGCGGGTAGCCGCGGAGGCGCGCGAGCGGGTAGTTGAGGAACCCGAGGCCGACGAGGAAGCCGATCACCCCGAAGATGTAGGCGAGGACGATCGACAGCTCGTTGTAGTCGATGGCGGCGAAGTAGTCGAGGCTGGCGGCGTGGATGGCGTGCGCGAGATACCAGCCGGCGTACCAGCCGACGATGCCGAGCACGATCCCCGTCAGCAGGTTGAAGCCGACGAGACGGCGCCAGAGCGGGGGACGGACCTCGACCGCCATGCTGCTCATCCGGCTCTCCTCTGCGGGTCGGGGAAGTAGACCGTCGAGTACTTCGGCATGTACTTCGCGACCGACGCGAAGACCTGCTGCTGCTGCTTCACCCAGGCGGCGAACTGGGTCGCCGGCATGATCTCGCCGGTGTCGAACATGTACCCGTGCCAGAGCCCGCAGAGCTCGGCGCAGTGGATGTCGAACGACCGCGCGCCCTTCGTCTGAACGTACGCGACGTTGTCGACGCCCGGGTTCGCGTCAGCCTTGACGCCGAGCTGCAGCGCCCAGAACGAGTGCGTCGCGTCGAGGGAGGTGACGTGGAGCTCGATGTTCGTGTCGGCCGGCAGCACGAGCTGCGACGTCTCGAGCCCGCCGAAGGACGGGTAGCGGTACGTGAACTCCCACTGCTGGGCGATCACCTGAACCTGGAAGTTGTTCCCGGAGACCTTCGCGATCGGTGCGGGTCCCTGCCCGCCGCCGGAACCGTCCTTCAGCAGCTCGTACGTGCCGAAGCCGGCGAGGAAGAGCACGGCGACGGAGGTCACGGCGACCCAGGTCGTCTGCACGGTGTTGTCGTTGCGGAGGGGTGGCCCGTCGACGAGCTCGGTCGAGGGCGCTGCGCGGAACTGTGTCAGGGAGTACACGAAGAACACGACGAGCAGGCAGACGATCGGCGTGACGAACGCGACGAGGACCGTGTTGTCGAACACCTGCCCGGAGCCCTGGACGGTGCTCTTGCCGGGCGGGAGCACCGGGCCGAGCACGAAGTAGACGATCGGCGTCGCGATGACGCTGAGCACGATCCACGCGATCAGCACCCGGCTCGAATGGACGGTCCGGCCGCCCGCCTGCTCTCTCTGAGGTGTGCTCATCGGCTAGACGACGTCCAGGAACCCGTCCATGTACCCGATCGTCTGCATCGGGCCGCCGAAGCCGTAGAGCCAGCCGGCCGCGCAGGGCACGAAGCACTGCCAGCGGTAGTGGCCCTTGGCGCCCGTGTGGAACGTGAACGTGATCGTGCGGTGCGCGTTCGACATCGGGCACGGCGCGTAGCCGCATTGGTTCTTCGCGTTGTCGCCGACGCCGGGGATCGGGACGAGCAGGTGAAACGCCGGCACTGCGAACGTGTGCGAGGTGTCGTCCGGGTTGATCGCGGTCGTCGACTTGCCGTCGATCGTCTCGACGTTGCCGTCGATCCCGAGCGGCCGGGCGAGATACGGGTTGCGTAGGCCGCTCGCGCCGTCGAAGTTGTAGATCGTCACGTGGACGGTGGCGTTCGCGGGGAGCCGCCAGACCGTCTTGCGCGTCCACTGGCCCTTGGTGTCCTGGATCAGGTACGAGACGAAGTCCGGGTTGTTGCTGAGCTGCGGGCCGACCGCGGCCACGGTCTCGATCTTCAGGTTGACGACCGGGTGGCCGCCGGCCGTCTGCACCGGTGCGGTGTAGGAGGGCGAGCCGTTGTCGGTCGTGAGCTTCGAGACGTAGAAGCCGATGAGCACGCCGGCCAGGGCCACGCCCACGGCCACGCCGAGCAACTTCGAGGTTGTCCCGCGCATCCGGCGCGATACCTATCGCAGCCCGATCAGGGCCTGCCTGAAGATGACGAACTTGTCATGGGGGTGTCATTTACAGGTCATGTTCCGCAGCTGTACAGTCGGTGCTTCGGCGGCCCGGCCGCGACACGATGCAGATTCTCGTCATCGAGGACGAAACGCGCATCCAGGCGTTCCTGACGCGGGGGCTGGAGGCCGAAGGCTACGCCGTGGTGGCCGCCGACAACGGCCGTGACGGGCTCGCGCTCGCGCTGGCGGGACGCTGGGACCTGGTCGTGCTCGACCTCTTGCTCCCGGGCTTGAGCGGTCTGCAGCTGCTCGAGGAGCTCCATCGGGCGCGACCGCAGCTGCCGGTGCTGATCCTCTCCGCGCGCGGCGACCTGCGGACGAAGCTGCGCGGGTTCGAGCTGGGGGCGACCGACTATGTGTCGAAGCCGTTCTCGCTCGACGAGCTGCTCGCGCGGGTGCGCGTCCACGTGCGCGGCCCGCACGCGGTCGAGGACGAGCACCTCCTGCGCGCCGGCACCGTGGCGCTCGACCTCGCGCGCAGGCAGGCACGCGTCGGCGAGCTCGTCACGGATCTCTCCGATCGCGAGTTCCGCCTTCTCCACCACCTGCTGCTCCACGCCGGTGAGGTGATCAGCCGCGAGCGGCTCCTCGCCGAGGTCTGGGGCTACGGCTTCGATCCGGGCTCGAACGTCGTCGACGTCTGCGTCCGCAGGCTGCGGCAGAAGCTCGGGCCGGACGCACCCATCGAAACGGTCAGACATGCGGGCTACCGGCTGGCTGCGGCGTAACAAGGTCGAGGTCGCCTGGGGCGCGTTCGCGCTCGCGAACCTCCTCGCCATCTTCGTGTGGCCGGACTGGATGCGGCTGCCCTTCTACCTGATCTGGCTCAGCCTCGTGCTCGTCTACGGGTTCCGGCTCTGGTCGACCGCCGCGACGACGATCGTCGCGCTCGGCGTCTCCGCAGCGGTGGCGGGCGTCCTGTTCATGGACGGGCTGAGCGGCGACGAGCTGTCGGGCCGCCTGATCGCGATTCCGTTCCTCGCGGCGATGTTCGCGACGATGGTGTGGCACGCGCAGCGCCGGAGTGCCGCGCTGGGAGAGGTCGAGGCGATGGCGACGCGAGGAGCGGCGATGCTCGATCAGCAGCGGCGCTTCCTCGAGGACGTCTCGCACGAGCTCCGGACTCCGGTGACGATCGCGCGCGGCCATCTCGAGCTGCTCCGCCGCGAGGGGTACGGCGTCCCGGAGCTCGACGTCGCGCTCGACGAGCTCTCCCGCATCGAGCGGATCCTCGAGCGGCTGCTGCTCCTCGCCGAGGCCGAGCAGCCTCACTTCCTCGGCTTTGCGGACCTCGAGCTCGACCGCTTCCTCGAGGACGTGTTCATGCGCTGGTCAGAGGTCGCGCCGCGAGCCTGGCGGCTCGACCTCGACGTGGCGGGTGTGATCCAGGCGGACGAAGAAGCGCTTCGCTGCGCGCTCGACGCGCTGCTCGAGAACGCGGTGAAGTACACGGAGCCGCGAGATGCGATCGAGCTGCGGGCCTGGGCGGCCGGCGGCGAGATCGTGATCGAGGTCGCGGACGAGGGCTGCGGCGTCCCCGAGGAGGCGCTCGACCGGATCTTCGACCGGTTTGCGCGCGGGGACGGCGCCCGGACGCGTGCGCTCGGGGGTGTGGGACTCGGCCTCGCGATCGTCGACGCCATCGCGACGGCGCACGGCGGACGTTGCAGCGTCGAGCGGCGCGAGCGCGGGACGCTCTTCGCGCTGCATCTCCCGGTCGGCGCCGAAGAGATCATGCTGCCGCGGGCGGAGCTCGGCCCGGTCTACGCCCCGTCGAGCGCGGCGCGCAGCGAGGCGACGTAGCCGCGCAGCGCCTCGGGGCCGTCCTCGGCGACCTCGAGCGCCCGTGAGCCGACGACGATCCCGTCCGTGAGCCCGGCGACGGTGCGTGCGTGCTCGGGTGTCGAGATGCCGAAGCCGGCGTAGAGCGGGACGTCGACGAGCCGTCGCGCGCGCGCGACGAGGTCGGGCAGCGCCGCGGAGATCTCACCGCGCGCGCCGGTCGTTCCCGTGAGCGTGACGAGGTAGAGCCAGCCGTCGGTCTGCTCGCCGGCGAGGCGGATGCGGTCGTCGGTCGACGTCGGCGCGACGAGCTGGACACGCCGCACCTCCGGCCGCTCGCCCGCAGGGAGGTCGGCGATGATCATGCTCGCGCCGCCCGCGGCGTGCACGTCCTCGGCGAAGGGCTCCCAGCCGTACGCCTCGAGCAGCGAGGAGTACGTCATCGGCACGAGCGGGGTGTCCGGGACGAGTGCGTGCGTCTGGGCGAGCACGTCGAGGCAGGCGCGCGTCCGCATGCCGCGGGCGAGCGCCCGCTCGGCCGCGCGCCGGATCACCGGCCCGTCGGCGAGCGGGTCGGAGAACGGGAACCCCAGCTCGACGATGTCCGCGCCTCCCTCGACGGCCGCACGGGCCAGCTCCGGCGTCTCCGGCTCGGACATGAGATAGATGACGAGGGTCTTCATGCGTTTGTGTGGGGAGAAGGGTTACGGCTGCGACCAGGTCGCGACTCTGTCGCGACCTGGTCGCCGACGTTTGCGCCGTCCGCTAGCGCCGAGAGCGCCTCGTCGAGGTCCTTGTCGCCACGGCCGGAGAGGCACACGAGGATGAGCTCCGCGTCAAGGTCGCGGGCGCGAGCGAGGGCGTGCGCGGGCTCGAGCGCCGGGATGATCCCCTCCGTCTGCGCGAGGTCGCGGAAGGCGGCGAGCGCCTCCGCGTCCGTGGCGGCGACGTACTCGGCGCGGCCGGTGTCGCGGAGGAAGGCGTGCTCCGGGCCGACGCCGGGATAGTCGAGGCCCGCGGAGATCGAGTGCGCGTCCGCGATCTGCCCGTCCTCGTCGGCGAGGATCGACGAGCGCGCGCCGTGGAGCACGCCCGCCCGTCCGGAGCCGAGCGAGGCGGCGCCCGCGGCCTCGACGCCGACGAGCCGCACGTCGCCGTCGTCGAGGAAGCCGTGGAAGATCCCGATCGCGTTCGAGCCGCCGCCCACGCACGCGACGACCGCTTCCGGCATCCTGCCCTCGGCCGCGAGCATCTGCTCGCGCGCCTCGCGACCGATCACCGACTGCAGCTCCGCGACGAGCTCGGGATAGGGCGCGGGTCCGACGCACGAGCCGATCAGGTAGTGCGTCGTCTCGACGTTCGTGATCCAGTCGCGGATCGCCTCGCTCGTCGCCTCCTTCAGCGTCTTCGTGCCGAAGTCGACGGGGTGCACCTCTGCGCCGAGCAGATACATCCGCTCGACGTTGGGCCGCTGCCGGCGCATGTCCTCCTCGCCCATGTAGACGACGCATTCGAGCCCGAAGCGGGCGCAGACCGTGGCGGTGGCGACGCCGTGCTGGCCCGCGCCGGTCTCGGCGACGATCCGGTGCTTGCCGAGCCGGCGCGCGAGCACGACCTGTCCGAGCGCGTTGTTGAGCTTGTGCGCGCCCGTGTGCAGGAGATCCTCGCGCTTGAGGTAGATGCGCTTGCCGGGCGCGAAGCGCTCGGCAAGCGTGAGCGGCGTGGGGCGGCCGGCGTACGTCGTGAGCAGCCCGTGCAGCTCGGCGTGGAACGTGTCGTCGGCGAGCGCCTCGCGCCAGCCGCGCTCCAGCTCGTCGAGCGCCGGGATCAGCGTCTCGGGAACGTAGCGGCCGCCGTAGGTGCCGAACGTCGTCGTGCTCATCGGTGTGCCTCCTCGACATAGGCGCGAACGCGTGCGTGGTCCTTGATGCCGGGCTCCGCCTCCAGCGACGACGCGGCGTCGACCGCCCACGGCCGTACCGCGTCGATCGCCGCCCGGACGTTCTCCGGTCCGAGTCCGCCGGCGAGCATGAGGCGCCCCTCCTTGCCGGCGGAATGCTCCCAGTGATCGGGATCCGTGCCCTGCCAGGGGAGATCGAGCACGAGCGCGACGGGTTCCTTCTCCCGATACAGGAGGGCGTGGCGGCCGCGCAGGACACCGTCTTCTGCGGGATACAACTGGACGAGGTCGGCGCCCGTCTCCTCGGGCCTGCCGACGAAGACGGCGACGGAGAGCGCGGTGTCCGGCACGTCGAGGACGGCGGGCGCGCGTCGCGGGCTCTTCTCGACGAGGACGAAGCCGAGCATGTCGGCGCCGGCCTCGACGGCGACGTCGACGTCCTCCTGCCGGGTCAGCCCGCACACCTTCACGAGCGGGCGGGACAGCAGCTCGCGCAGCTTCGCGCCCGGGTCCAACGCCTGCATCAGTGCCGTCCCGACGAGCACAGCGTGCTGCACCCGCGAGCTCGGCGGCCGCCGCCTGAGCGCGCGTATAGACGGCGCTCTCGGCGATCACGACGCGGTCGCGTAGGAGCGCTGCGAGCGATACGAGCTCGAGCTGTGCGCGGCGGTCGATCCGGAAGGTCGAGAGGTCACGCGCGTTCACTCCGATCACGTGCGCGTCGAGCCGCGTCGCCCGCGCGAGCTCGTCCATGTCGTGGGCCTCGACGAGCGGATCGAGTCCGAGCTCGGCCGCGTACCGCATCAGGCGTGCACAGGTCTCGTCGTCGAGGTCGCGCAGGATCAAGAGTGCCGCGTCTGCGCCCGCTTCGCGCAGCTCCCGTAAGTGGTCCTCCGTCGAGAAGAAGCCTTTCGCAAGCAGCGGCACGTCGGTCGCCACACGGGCCGCACGGAGGTCATCGAGCGTGCCGGCGAACGCGGCGTCGACGAGGATCGAGATCGCGCTCGCACCGTTCGCGGCGTACTCGGGCACCGACTGCTCGACACGGGCGTCGGGACGGATGTCGCCCAGCGACGGCGAGCGGCGCTTGAACTCGGCGATTGCCCCCAGGCCGGGCTGCGACAGCGCGTCGGCGAACCTCACGCCGCCTCCTCCTGCGTGAACGCAACGAGCTCGTCGAGCCGCTCCGCCGCGGCTCCCGAGTCGATCGCCTTGCGGGCGACCTCGAGCCCCTCGCGCAGGTTGCGCGCGTGGCCCGCCGCGGCGATGCCGCCGGCCGCGTTGAGCAGCACCGCAGAGCGGTGGCCGCCGGGCGCGCCCGCCAGCACCTCCCGCAGAGCCCGAGCGTTCGACTGCGGGTCGCCCCCTCGCAGCTCGTCCGGGTCGCAGCGCTCCACGCCGAGGTCGCGGGGGTCGAGCTCGTACTCGCGCACCTCGCCGTTCTCGACCTCACAGACGAGGTTGGGGCCACAGGGCGAGAGCTCGTCGATCCCGCCGGCGCCGTGGACGACGTACGCCCGGCCGACGCGGAGCCGGACGAGCGCGTCGGCGAGCGTCCGGGTCAGCTCGGGCGAGTAGGTCCCGAGCATCAGCGCGCGGGCACCGGCGGGGTTCGTGAGCGGGCCGAGGACGTTGAAGACCGTGCGCGTGGCCAGCTCGCGGCGCACCGGGGCGGCGTGCTTCATCGCCGGATGGTGGGCCTGCGCGAACAGGAAGCCGAACCCGAGCTCGTCGATCGAGCGCTCGATCCGCTCGGGCCGCAGGTCGAGCCGGAAGCCGAGCGCCTCGAGCACGTCGGCCGAGCCGCTCGCCGACGACGCCGCGCGGTTGCCGTGCTTCGCGATCGCGGCGCCGCCGGCCGCGGCGACGAGCGCGGCCGCGGTGGAGATGTTGTAGGTGTTCGCGCCGTCGCCGCCGGTGCCGACGATGTCGACGAGATCGGTGCGCTGCGGGCGGACGTGCAGCACGTGCTCCCGCATCGCCTCCGCGCAGCCGGCGATCTCGTCCGCGCTCTCGCCCTTCGCGCGCAGCGCGACGAGGAAGCCGGCGATCTGCGCCTGCGTCGCGTCGCCGCGCATGATCTCGTTCATCGTCTCGTACGCCTCGGCGCGCGAGAGATCGTGACCGTCGAGCAGGCGCGAGACCATCTCCTGGATCACAGGCGCCCCTCGAGGAAGTTGTGCGCGAGCGCGGGCCCGTCCGGCGTCAGCACCGACTCCGGATGGAACTGGACGCCGGCCACCGGCAGCGTCCGGTGCCGAACCGCCATCACCTCGCCGTCGTCCGCGTACGCCGTGGGGAGGAGCTCGTCGGGCAGGCGCGTCGCGGCGAGCGAGTGGTAGCGGCCGGCGTCGAACGGCTCGGGCAGGCCGGTGAAGAGGCCGGAGCCGTCGTGGTGCACCGGGCTCGCCTTGCCGTGCAGCAGCTCGCGGGCGTACCCGACCTCACCGCCGAAGGCCTCGACGATCGCCTGGTGGCCGAGGCAGACGCCCAGCGTCGGCACGGTCGGGCCGAGCCGGCGAACGATCTCGAGGGACGCCCCGGCGGCCGCGGGACGGCCCGGGCCGGGGGAGACGACGAGGTGCGAGGGCGCGAGCCGCTCCGCCTCGTCCGCGTCGATCTCGTCGTTGCGCAGCACCGTCACCTCGACTCCCAGCGCCCCGAAGAGATGCGCGAGGTTGTACGTGAACGAGTCGTAGTTGTCTATGAGCAGCATCATCGCTGCTGCTCCTCCTCCGCCAGCTCGATCGCGGCCTCGAGCGCGCCCAGCTTGTTCAGGCACTCCTGGTGCTCGGCCGCCGGGTCGGAGTCGGCGACGATGCCGCCGCCCGCCTGCAGGTGCGCGATCCCGTCGCTGAGCACGAGCGTGCGGATCGCGATGCAGGTGTCGAGCTCGCGCTGCTCCGGGAAGACGTAGCCGACCGCGCCCGCGTAGATCCCGCGCCGGAAGCCCTCGAGCTCGGAGATGATCTGCATCGCGCGCACCTTCGGCGCTCCCGAGACGGTGCCGGCGGGAAAGCAGGCACGCAGGAGCTCGAAGGGCGTGCAGCCGTCCCGCAGCTCGCCGACCACCTCGGAGACGAGGTGCGTCACGTGCGAGTAGCGCTCCGGGGTCATGAACTGCTCGACGTGCACAGACCCCGGCACACAGACGCGCGAGAGGTCGTTGCGGCCGAGGTCGACGAGCATCACATGCTCGGCGCGGTCCTTCTCCGACGAGAGCAGCGCCTCCGCGTCACCCTCTCCCGGCGCGATCGTGCCCGCGATCGGGTTGACCGCGGCGCGCGTGCCCTCGCACTTGACGACCGTCTCGGGCGAGCTGCCGACGAGCGCGAGGTCGTCGAGCTCGAGCAGGAAGAGGTAGGGCGACGGATTGACACGGCGGAGCGCGCGGTAGAGCTCGGCGGCGGAGGCGGAGGTGGGACGTTCGGCCCGCTGCGCGACGACGACCTGGAAGACGTCGCCCTCGCGGATGTACTCCTTCGCGCGCTCGACCCGGCGCAGGTGCTCGTCGCGCTCGGGGAAGCGCCGCAACGGGCCCCGCTCGCCTGTGCCGCTGGCCAGCTCCGGCCGCGGGCCGGCGAGGATCCCGGCGAGCTCCTCTGCGTCTCCGGCGAGCACCTGGGCGACGCCGCGTGCGTGGTCGAAGCGGACGAGCCGCTCCGGCACGACGAACAGGCTCTCCGGGAGGGCCGGGCCGTCCGCGGGCAGCGGCACGGTCGGCTCGAGCGTCGCGACGAGGTCATAGCCGAGATAGCCGACCACGGGCTCTCCGAGCAGCTCCGCCTCCGCGAAGCCGACGAGACGCGAGCCGGAGCCGACGAACGAATAGCGGCCGAGCCGCCCGCGCTCGACCGACTCGAGCAGGAACGCGCCTCGCGCGCCGGGCCGGCCGCGCAGGCGCAGGTACGCCCCGAGCGGGGTGAGGAGGTCGGTGGCGATGTCGGTGGTCACGGTCATGGGTGCAAACGAAACGAGGCCTCCATGGAGACCTCGGGAGCGGAACGGGCTGTGCTGCGCGTCAGGCCGGGCGCAGGCTCCCGCTCCGCTCGCGAGGCCAGGCCCAGCTGCTGAGGGAGACGGGAGTCATCACCTTCAGCGTATGTGCGCCCCCCGCGAGCGTCAAGGCTCGACCGTGTGACCGGCGCCGCGGAGGGCGCTGGAGGCCCGGTCGAGGTCGTTCTTCCGGACGAGCAGGTAGTCCGTCTCGAAGGTCGAGAGCGCGAACAGCGTCACGTCAGCCGCGGCGAGCGGCACGGTGAGCGACGAGAGCACGCCGGTGAGCGTGAAGTCGAGCGGGCCCGCCACCTCGAGCATCCGCCAGCCCCGCTCCGCGCTTGCCTCCGCGGGCACCGCAGCCTCGACGCAGACGATCGAGAGCTCCGACGCCGTCCGGGTCACCGACGACACGGCACCGACCTCCGCCCAGGACGGCACGTCGTCGTCGGGGTCGAGGCGGACGACCGCGTAGTGCTCCGGATGCACGGTCAGCCGCATGGTCAGACCATAGACGGGCGGTAGAGTGACCCGCCGATGGCCATTCCCGAGACGCTCGAGCGGCTGCTGACCGCGCCAGGCCCGTCCGGGGAGGAGGTGCTCGCCACCGCCGTCTGGCGCGAGGCGGCCGCCTCGGTCGGCGAGCTGTCCGGCAACGTGCTCGGCTCCTCGTGGGTCCGCGTGCCCGGCACCGGCGGCGGGCCCCTGCTCGCGATCGTCGGTCACATCGACGAGATCGGCTTCGTCGTCACACACGCGGGCGACGACGGGCTGATCGCTCTGCGCAGCCTCGGAGGGTTCGACCCGCAGGTGCTGCTCGGCCAGCGCGTCGAGGTACTCGCCCGCGAAGGCCGCATCGCCGGCGTCGTCGGCGCGCGCAATCAGAAGCGCAAGCTCGGGGAGGAGCGCAAGCCGCTCGGCTTCGACGATCTCTATCTCGACGTCGGCGCAAAGAACGGCGAGGAAGCGCGCTCGCTCGTGCGCCCCGGCGACTCGGCCGTGATCGCCGTCGCTCCGCTCGAGCTGCGCAACGGGCGGATCGCCTCGCGCTCGCTCGACAACAGGCTCGGCGCGTACGTTGCGCTCGAGGTCGCGCGTCGCGTGGCCGCGGAAGGCGGAACACCGGGGGACGTCGCCGGGATCGCGGCCGTCCAGGAGGAGGTCGGCGACTTCGCCGGCTCGCGCACGGCCGCCTTCGAGCTTCGCCCCGACGTCGCCGTCGCCGTGGACGTCGCGCACGCGACCGACGTGCGCGGCAGCGACTCCGAGGAGGAGGGCGAGCACAAGCTCGGTGGTGGCCCCTTGCTCATGCGCGGGCCGTCCATCCACCCGCAGGTCTTCGAGCTGCTCTACTCGACCGCGGAGCAGGAAGGCATTCCCGTCTCGATCGAGGTCTCGCGCGGCCATACGAACACCGACGCGGACGCCGTCCACCTCAGCCGGGCCGGCGTGGCCACAGGTCTAGTATCGATCCCGGTGCGGTACATGCACACACCGGTCGAGACCGTGCAGCTCGACGACGTCGAGGCCGCCGTTCGGCTCCTCGTCGCCTTCGCGCGGCGTCTCGAGCCGGGCATCTCCTTCGCCCGCTGATGCGCGCCGTCGTCGCCGCCGCCGTCCGCACTCCCTTCGGGCGGCTCGGGGGCGGCCTTGCGAAGCAACCGGCGACGGAGCTCGGATCGATCGCGATCCGCGCGGCGCTCGAGCGCGCCGGGCTCGAAGGCGGGGAGGTCGACTACGTGATCATGGGCCAGGTGCTCCAGGGCGGAGCGGGGCAGGCCCCTGCGCGCCAGGCAGCGGTGGGCGCCGGCATCCCGATCGAGGTCCCGGCCGACACGATCAACAAGGTGTGCGCCTCGTCGATCCGCGCGGTCGAGATCGCCGACTCGATGATCCGCGCCGGCGACGCCGAGGTCGTCGTCACCGGTGGGATGGAGTCGATGTCGAACGCGCCGTACATCCTCCAGCGCGCCCGCTTCGGCTACCGCCTCGGCGACGGCACGCTGATCGACCTGATGACGCACGACGGGCTGACGTCGACGTTCGACGGGTGGCACATGGTGCAGCAGGCGTCCTTCGTCGCACGCGAGCTCGGGCTTTCCCGCGAGGAGCAGGACCGCTGGGCGCTGCGCTCGCAGGAGCGCGCCGCCGCGGCACAGGACGCGGGCCGGCTCGCCGACGAGCTCGTGGCGGTGGGCGACGTCGCCGCCGACGAGTCCGTCCGGCGCGACACGTCGTACGAGAAGCTCGCCTCGCTCAAACCCGTGTTCGACCCGGAGGGGACGACGACGGCCGGCAATGCGCCGGGCGTGAACGACGGCGCCTCGTGCCTCGTCGTCTGCTCCGACGAGTTCGCGCGGCGGCGCGGCCTCGAGCCGCTTGCCACGGTGGTCGCGCAGGGTTACGTCGCCGACGACTTCGCCTATCTCGCCCGCACCCCGGCGAAGGCGGGCGCGGTCGCGCTCGCGCGGGCCGGCAAGACGATCGCCGACGTGAAGCGCGTCGAGGTGAACGAGGCGTTTGCATCCGTCGCCGTCAACTCGGTGCGGCTGCTCGGCGCCGACCCCGAGACGGTGAACGTCAACGGCGGCGCGATCGCCCTCGGGCATCCGATCGGCGCGAGCGGCGGTCGCATCCTCGCCACGATGGTGCACGAGCTCCGCCGCGAAGGCGGCGGCCTCGGTCTGGCCGCGATCTGCTCCGGCGGCGGCCAGGGCGACGCGGTGCTGCTCGAGGTGTAGGGACCCCTTCCGGCCCCGCGGACGTAGTTCGTGCGTCCCGCGGAACAGGAGGAATCCCGTGCTTCGACGCCTGCTCGTGCTCGCCGTGGCCGCCCTCGTCGCCGCCCCTGCGGCGCTCGCCGACGGCCAGATGCCGTTCGCGGCACAGGGCTCCCCGGGCGCCCTCAGCCCGGACGGCTCGATTCGCTTCCTCGCGCTGGGCGCCGGTGCGAACACCGTGCTCGCGGAGGTGCAGACGAAGGACGGGACGCTGCACAACGAGACGACCCTGCTCGGTACATACGGAATCCCGATGCTCGTCGCCGGCGCCCTCGGTGGCGGGCTGTCGCCGGACGGCCGGACGCTCGTCGTCGGGAACACCGACCTCGGGACGACGAGCCGCTTCCTCGTCTACGACACGCGCACGATGCGGATGAAGAATGCGATCCTCCTCGACGGAAGCTTCGCCTTCGACGCGCTCTCGCCTGACGCCTCGCACCTCTACCTGGTCCAGCACACGCAGGCCGGGTACGGCGACTACTCGCACTACGTCGTGCGTGCCTACGAGCTGCGCACCAACCGGCTCCTGCCCGGCCGGATCGCCGACCGGACGCAGAAGGGCTGGGTGATGGACGGGTATCCCCTCGCGCGCGTCGTGAGCGCCGGCGGCCGCTGGGTCTACACGCTGTACCAGAACGGCGGCGTCGGCGGCTATCCGTTCATCCACGCGCTCGACACGGTGAAGGGCGTCGCGCACTGCATCGGCGTGCCGCTCGCCGGCCAGAGCGGCATCTACAACCTCGTCCTCTCGCTCGGCGACGGCGGCAGGACGCTCGCCGTGCACTGGAGGAGCGGCCGGCCCTGGCTCGACGTGAACACGGCGACGTGGCGGGTCAGCTATGTCCACCCGCACCCCTTCCCGTGGCGCTGGGTCGGGACCGGCCTGGGCGGCGCGCTCGCCCTCGGCGCGGCCGCGCTCCTGCTCCGGAGGCGCCGCCCGGCGGCTGGACCCGTTTCGGCGCCGGCGGTGTAACACCCCCGTCAGCGTCCAAGGAGGAGTGATGTTCCGCCGCCTCGCCGCCCTGCTCGCCGCTCTCGGCGCCCTCGCCGCCGCCCCGTCCGCCCTTGCTGCCTTCCCGGCGCCGCTCGCCGTCCAGGGCGGCGATGGCCTGCTGAGCCTCAACGGCTCGGTGCGCTTCACCGCGACGAAGGACGGCGCCGACACCCTCGTCTCCGCGGTCTCCACGGACGGCGGAGGGAGCCTGTGGAAGCAGACGGTCAAGGGCGCGTACGGCATCCCGGCGATCACGGAGTCGGGCCTCGCCGCCGGGCTCTACCACGACGGCAGCGCCTTCGTCCTCCAGAACGTCGGCATCGGGCCCAAGTCGAGCTTCGTGATCCTCGACGCTCGGGATCTCGCCGTGCGCGACACGATCAGCCTGGGCGGCACGTTCGGGTTCGACGCGCTCTCGCCCGACGCCTCGAGGCTGTACCTGATCCAGCACCTGTCGACGAACGACATCCAGCACTACGTCGTTCGGGCCTACGACCTGACGACGCACACGCTCATGCCGGGGCGGATCGCGGACAAGACGCAGAAGAGCTGGGTCATGCAGGGCTGGGCCGTGAGCCGTGTGACGAGCGCCGACGGACGCTGGGCGTACACCCTGTACGCGAACCCCGGCGGCTACCCGTTCATCCACGCCCTCGACACGGTCAAGGGCGTCGCGCACTGCGTCGGCCTGCCGTGGAAGGCGACCGACCAGACGGCCGTCTACACCTTCACGCTCGCGCTGAAGGGAGGGTCGGTGGCCGTGAAGTGGCAGGACGGCCGCACGTGGCGGCTCGTCAACCGGACGAGCTGGCGCCTCTCGATGCCGTAAGCGACGCAGCGAGATAGCCTCCGCGCATGGCCTTCGAGCATGTCCTCGTCGTCGGCGCAGGGCAGATGGGCGCTGGGATCGCGCAGGTCGTCGCGGGCTCAGGCCGGCGTGTCTCGCTGCACGACGCGGCGCCGGGCGCGACCGAGCGCGGCCTCGAGACGATGCGCCGGAGCCTCGGGAAGCTCGCCGAGAAGGGCGGCCCCGATCCGGACGAGGTTCTCGCCCGCATCGAGCCGGTCGACGACCTCGTTCCCGCCGACCTGCTGATCGAGGCGGTCGTAGAAGACGCGGATGTGAAGAAGGAGATCTTCCTTCGCGCGGACGCGCTGCTTCCGCCGGCCGCGATTCTCGCCTCGAACACGTCGTCGATCCCGATCACCTCGCTCGCTGCGGTCACGTCGCGGCCCGACCGGGTGATCGGCATGCATTTCTTCAATCCGGTGCCGGTGCTGAAGCTTGTCGAGGTGATCCGCGGCCTCGAGACCTCGGACGAGACCGCGCAGGCGATCGTCGCGCTCGCGGTCGAGCTCGGGAAGACGCCCGCCGAGGCGTCCGACTTTCCCGGCTTCGTCTCCAACCGGATCCTGATGCCGTTCATCAACGAGGCCGCCTACGCGCTGCTCGAGGGCGTGGCCGAGCCGGAGGCGATCGACACGATCGCGAAGCTCGGCTTCGCGCATCCCGATGGGCCCGCTCGCGCTCGCCGACCTGATCGGGCTCGACACGTGCGTGGCGATCATGGAGGTGCTCCACCACGGTCTCGGCGACACGAAGTACGCGCCCTGTCCGCTCCTCCGTCAGTACGTTCAAGCCGGCAGGCTGGGGCGAAAGTCGGGCCGGGGGTTCTACACGTACTGAGCTACGCCGTCGGCCCGCTCTTCTTCGCCGGCGGCACGGCGACCTGCTCCCAGAGCGTGATCTTCCCCTTCTTCACGACGAAGATCGCCGCCGCCTTCTGACCGGGGCCGTCGCATGTGTGCTTGGGCCGGTGGCCGAGCACGAAGGTTGCGAGGACGGTGTCCCCCTTCACCTCCAGCGCTACGATCCGGCCCGCGCACGGCAGCGTGCTGTTGAACTCGGCTGCGAGCGCCTGCGTCGGGAGGCGGGCGTCGAGCGGCCCCTGGACGATGCGCGCATTCTTCGCGAACAGCCGTCCGGCCGCCTCGTTGTCGTTCGCGTTGAGCGCCTTGCTCCACGCGCGCACCACTGCCGCCGGCGACGGAGTCTCCGCCGTCGCGAGCGCTGCGCCCGAGCACGCCGCCGCCACGGCGAGCGCGGCTCCCAGGGCGGCCAGCCTCTGCACCTGCCGTCACTATAGTCCGGGCCGTGGACTTCGAGCTCGCGCCGGAGCAGAAGGAGATCCAGGGGCTTGCGCGGGACTTCGCGCGGCAGGAGATCGAGCCGCACGCGGCGGCGTGGGACCGGGAGCACCGCTTCCCGCACGAGGTCTTCGCGAAGCTTGCCGAGCTCGGGCTGATGGGCGTGTGCATCCCGGCGGAGTACGGCGGCGCCGACGCGGACTTCCTCTCTTATGTCCTCGTGCTCGAGGAGCTGTCGCGCGCCGACGCGGGCGTGGGTGTGACCGTCGCCGTCCACACGAGCGCGGTGACGCTGCCGCTCCTGACGTGGGGCAGCGACGAGCAGCGGTCGCGCTTCATCCCGCCGCTCGCCGCCGGCGAGCGCCTGGGCGCGTTCGCGCTCACCGAGCCGGAGGCGGGATCGGACGCGGGAGCGCTGCGCACGCGCGCCGAGCCCGACGGCGACGGCTGGCGGATCACCGGAGCGAAGCAGTGGATCACGAACGGCCGCTACTCGGGCACGTTCCTCGTCTTCGCCCGCACCGACCCGGGGACGCCGGGCGCCGGCGGGATCAGCGCCTTCGTCCTCGACGCCGAGCACGTGCGGATCACGCGGGACGAGGAGAAGCTCGGCCTCAACTCCTCCGCGACGAACGACCTCGTGATCGAAGGTGCGCACGCCGGCCGCGACCGTCTGCTCCACGAGGAGAACAAGGGCTTCCAGGTGGCGATGCAGACGCTCGACGGCGGCCGGATCGGGATCGCGGCGCAGGCGGTCGGGATCGCGCAGGCCGCCTACGACGTCGCGCGCGAGTACGCGAAGGAGCGTCACGCGTTCGGCAGGACGATCTCCGAGTTCCAGGCGATCCAGCACAAGCTCGCGGACATGTCGACGGAGATCGACGCCGCGCGGCTGCTCGTCTACCGGGCCGCGACGCTGAAGGAGCGCGGCGAGCCGCACACCGAGGCGGGTGCGAAGGCGAAGCTGTTCGCGTCGGAGATGGCGCGCCGCCAGACGGCGGAGGCGATCCAGGTGCTCGGCGGCTACGGCTACACGAAGGAGTTCCCCGTCGAGCGGTACTACCGCGACGCGAAGATCACCGAGATCTACGAGGGGACGAGCGAGATCCAGCGGCTGGTGATCGCCCGCTCGATCCTCGGCCTCCAGCAGCGCTCACTCGCCCAGGGCTAGCTCTTCCGCCGAAGCGACGCGCGCATACGCACTCGCGAGTGCGGCGAGGAACGCTGCGTGCACGTCGGCGGCCGGCACGGTCCGGCCGTCGAAGTCGAGATCGAGCGTGGCGCACGCGTCGTGCGCGACGCTCGCGTCGAAGCCGAGATCAGCCGCGGCGCGGACGGTCGCGTCGACGCACATGCTCGTCATCATCCCGCAGACGACGACCGAGTCGACCCCGAGCCCACGCAGCATGCCCTCCAGCTCCGTCTCGAGGAAGCTGTTCGGATGCGCCTTCTGCACGACGGCCTCGCCGTCCTGCGGGGCCACGAGCGGGTTGATCTCGACTCCGGGCGTCCCGGGCCGCATGAAGGTCGCGTCCGGCTCTCCGGAGACGTGCTGCACGTGGACGACCGGCTCCCCGGCCCGGCGAAACGCGTCCAGCAGCAGCCGCGCCTGGTCGGCTGCCGCCTCCGGCCCGTCGAGCGGGTGGGCTCCGCCGGGGAAGTAGTCGTTCTGGATGTCGACGACGATCAATGCGCGTCTCACGTGTCCTCCTGTTCTGGACGCCACTCGTAGAGGGCGTCCGGTGTCTTCTCCTCGTTTTCGCTGCCGTCGGTGAAGCGAACCGCGCGCAGGCCGTGCCGCTCGTAGAGGCGGCGCGCCGCTGCGTTCTGCTGGAAGACCCAGAGCTCGAAGCCGCCCGGCCGCAGCGCCTTTGCCCGGTCGAGCAGGGCGCTGCCCGCGCCGCGGCCCTGCGCGTCCGGGTGGACGTAGAGCTGGGTCAGGGTGTCCCCGTGCAGGGCCGCCATGCCGACGATGCGCCCCGCATCCTCGGCGACCCAGACCTCCTCCTTCTCCAGGAGGCCGCGGACGAAGACGCGATACTCGTCGTGGCCGTGCAGCATCGGCAGGAAGGTGAGGCTCTCGAACGAGGGGATCAGCACCTCGGTCACAGCCTCCGCATCCGCCGGCCCGGCGAGCCTGACCTCCATGCGGCCTAATCTACGGGCCGTGAGCCGCCGTCGCGACGAGCCCGTCCGCCTCACCCGCATCTACACGCGGGGCGGCGACGCGGGCGAGACGAGCCTGGGCGACGGGTCGCGCGTGTCGAAGCTCGACCCCCGCATCGCCGCGTACGGGGCCGTCGACGAGCTCAACTCGCAGCTCGGGCTGGCGCTCGCCACGCCCGACCTTCCGGAGCCGCTGCGCGCGCCGCTGGCGCGGATCCAGAACGAGCTCTTCGACGTCGGCGCCGACCTGTGCGTTCCCTACGACGGCCCTGACGAGCGCCTGCGCGTGACGCAGCCGCTGATCGACGGCCTCGAGCGGCTCTGCGACGAGCTCAACGAGCCGCTGCCGGAGCTCAAGAGCTTCGTCCTACCCGGCGGCTCCGAGGCCGCCGCGCGGCTGCACGTCGCGCGGGTCGTCAGCCGCCGGGCCGAGCTGGCGGCTCTGTCCGCGGCCTCCGCGGCCACCGTCAATCCGCTCGCACCCGTCTACCTGAACCGGCTGGCAGACCTCTTGTTCATCCTCGCGCGCGCGGCGAACGCGCTGGCGGGCGTCGACGAACCGCTCTGGCGGCCAGGTTCCTAGCGGTGCCCGTGCAGCGCCTTGACGATCGCGCTGGAGATCTGCGCGTCTGATGCCGCCCTGGCGAGGACTGCGCTGACGCCCATCCTCTGGACGTGCCTGGCAGTGGTCGGGTTGTTTGTGAGGGCGATGATCTTGATTTCGGGGAGGAGGGCGTGGAGGCCGGTGAGTGTTTTGATGGGGATGGTGTTGAGGTCGACGACGACGGCGGCTGCTGGGTTGGGGTTGGTGGGGTCGACGGCGGTGTAGAGGTTGGCGTCGGCGACCGGCCGGACGGTGTAGCCGTGGGTGAGGGCAGCGCGCAGCCCGGCCAGGCTGGAACGCGCGCCGTGGATGACGACGACCGGGATCGGCCGTGCGGCCGCCGACAGCGACGAGGCGGGCCGGTGTTGCATGAATTTGATGGTGGTGGTGACGTCGACGGTTTGTCCGATGCCGTCGGCGTGCATTTGTAGTTGGTAGATGCCCGGCCTGGTTACGTGCATGGGTATGCGGAGGATGGTGATGCCGGCGCGGCGGGTGGGTGTCTTGACGGTCTGGCCGGCGACGGTGGTGCCGTTGGCGGCGGTGAAGTTGCCGGTGACGCGGGCGGGTGCGGTGAGGGCCATGCGGACGGCGACGAAGGTGCGGTTGTCGATCCAGAGGCGTTTGGCGGTGAGGATCTGGAGGGCGAGCTTTGTTGCGCTGCCGTGGGTGATGAGGGCGTAGTAGGTGAGGTGGCGGGTGAGGACGTGGATGGTGCCGTCGGAGTCGCGGAACCAGCCGTCGGTCTGTCCGTCCGGGAGGCTGAACGTCGGCAGCTGCGTGATCGCGCGCCACGACTTGGCGTCCTGGGAGGCCATCAATGTCGCGCCTTCGGGCGCGTGCGGGAACTGGATGTCGGCGACCTGGCCGAGGTCTGTCACGGGGGCGTGGTTGCTGCGCATGAACGCAGTGACGTCGACAACGATCGCGCTCGACGGGATGCCCGACAGGGCTTCCGGGGAATACGGCAGGATCTGGATGACGACCGCGTCGCTGAAGGTGCCCTGCGGCCAGCTGAACAGCGTGTTGCGGTCTGCCGCCATGAGTGTGTCGGCTGCTTGCGGGGTGGCGTTCTTTTGTACGGGTGGGGCGATGGGTTCGGGGCCGCTGGGGAGGGTGGTGGGCGGTACCCAGATGGTGAAGTGGGTGAGGATGCTTTGCGTCTGGCCGCCCCACTCGAGTGTGCCGGTGATGATGTACAGGCCTGGTGTGTCGGTGGGGAAGGTCCAGGTTTCGTTTTGGCCGGTGCGGTTGTCGAGGGTTGTTTTGGAGCCGTTGGGGCGGGTGATGGTCATGCCGGTCCAGTTGGCGGGCTCGTTGGCGTTGAGTGTGATCGCGGCGACGGAGTCGATGGTGGAGCCGTCTCGCGGGGAGGCGGAGAGGAAGGCCGGTCCGATACTGCCGCCGCTGCCGGTCGTGCCGCTGCTCGTGCCGCCGGACGGGGGGGTGATGATGGGTGTCTGGTTTGTGGCGGTGGTGGAGAAGGGGGTGGCGGTGTTTCCTGCTGTGTCGTGGAGTGCGTTGAGTGCGGGGATGGCGTAGGAGACGGCGACGGTGTCGTTGCTGGTGACGGCCTGGGCGAGCGTGAGTGTTGCGACGTTGCCGTTGAGGGCGACGGCGGTGACGGGGATCGGGTTGCCGTCGATGCTGATGGTGAAGGCGCTGCCGTCGGGTGGGGTGCCGGCGAGCGTTTCGCTGAAGGCGATCGTGAGCGTTGCGGCGTCGATGGTTGTGCTGCTCAGGGTGGGGGCGATTGTGTCGGTGGTGTTGTTGATCAGGCTGGTCGGGCCGAAGCTCGGGGTGGCGTTTTCGGTCGGTGTCGCGAGGTCGCGGATGCGGTCGCTGGTGGTGCCGGGTTCGGTGTAGGTGACCTTGACGGTCTGGCTGTTGTTGGGTTGGGTGGGCAGGTCGAGGGTGATCGTCGAGCCGGTGCAGGTGAGCGTGGTCGGGGCGGGTTGGGCGATGCCGTTGTAGGTGATCTGGAAGGCGCCGGCGGGCGTGGTGGCGGTGCAGTCGAGCGGCTCGCTCATGTTGAGGGTGAGTTGGGTGCCGGCCGGGTTGGTCGTGCCGGAGACGAAGGTGGGCGGGGTGACGTCGGGGATCTGGGCGATGTTGGCGTTGTTGTAGGTGGCGGTGTTGCCGACGTTGTCTGTGACGAGGAACTGGTACTGGTAGCAGTGGCCGCCGCTGACGGTGTTGTCGACGCCGGCTGTGAGGGTCACGTTGGTGAAGCCGGACCAGTTGGCGGTGTCGCAGGTCGAGCCGGAGAGTGCGGTCTGGGCGCGCTGGACCTGGGCAGTCGCGACGCCGGAGCCGGCGTCGGTGGCGGAGGTGGTCACTGGCACGGAGGCGCTGCCGTAGAGGCCGTCGCTGTAGTTGATCGAGCCGGTCGGCGCCGTGGTGTCGGAGACGATGGTGAGGGTGTCGACGGTCGCGGTCGGGTTCCGTGTGACCTGGATCGAGTCGCTGATGCCGGTGCCGCTCCAGGTGTAGGTGGCGGAGGTGTAGGGGGTGGTGGTGGCGTCGGAGTCGGTGTCGGGGTTGCTGGAGAGCGGGGCGGAGGTGCCCTTGCCCTGCCAGTTGGCGTCGGTGACGCCGTTCTGGCCGCTGCTTGTGAGTTGGAGTTGGAAGCTGCCGCCGCCGCCGCCGAGGTAGAGGGTGGTGCCGGCGAGGTAGGCGCCGCTGACGGGGCTGGTGAGGCTGATTGGTGAGCTGTTGACGATCTTGGCGATCGCCGAGGAGGTGTAGGTGGTTGTCAGTCCGGTGCCGTTGGTGACGACGAGCTGGTACTCGTAGCAGTGGCCGGCGCCGCTCGGCGGCGTGTCGTTGAGCGGGCTTGTGCCGGGGTTGGTGGCGACGGTGGAGAAGCTCGAGAAGGTGCCGCAGTTGGTGCCATCGAAGGTCGCTTCGGCGCGCTGGACGAGGATCTGGGAGATGCCGGACTCCGGGTCGGTGCCGGAGGCCCAGTTGATCGAGACGGCGTCGAGGCTTGAGATCCCGTCGATGTAGCTGATCGAGCCGCCGGCCGAGGGGGTGGTGTCGACGAGGACGTTGGTGCTGACCTGGGCGGTGTTGCCGACGTTGTCGGCGGCGGTCTCGGTGTACTGGTAGCAGCGGCCGTCGCTGGGGACGGTGTCGGTGGCGCCGGTGAGGGTGGTCGCGCCGGTGTAGCCGCTGCTTGGGCAGGCGCCGGGGCCGCTGGGGGCGAGCGGATCCGAGCGGGTGATCACGTTGGAGGCGATGCCGGAGCCGCTGTCGGTGTAGGCGAGGGAGCCGACGCTGATCGTGAGCGAGCTGGAGTAGGGGTTGACGGAGACGGAGCCGCCGCTGGGCGCGGTCGAGTCTTGTGTGACCGTGAACGTCCCGGGCGTCGAGGCGAGGCCGGCGTTGTTGTTGGCGACGATGTTCTGGGCGAGGGTCGGGCCGGTGGTGGTGGCGTCGAAGGTGACGTCGAGCTGGTTGCCGGTCTGCGTCGTTCCGAAGCTGGCGCCGCCGTTGGTGTTCAGGTCGGAGAAGGTGTAACCCAAGTTGCCGGAGACGATTCCGGTCTCGGGGTCGCTGGAGCCGCTGGCGGTGATGGTGAAGGTGCCGCCGACGGAGGGCCGGAAGAAGAGCGTCGAGCCGCTGAGGAAGGTGTTCCCGGCGGAGAGGCCCGTGATCCCGACGGTGGGCTGCGAGGGCGGCGTCGTGTCGACCATCACGGTCGTCGAGACCGAGCTGGTGTTGCCGACGTTGTCGGTGCCGGTGAGCGTGTAGAGGTAGCAGTGGCCGCTGCTCACGCTCTGCGGCGTCGTACCGGAGATCGTGCTCGGCGAGCCGTAGCTGCCGCAGGTGTCGTTCGCGAGCGTGGCGGTCTGCACCGTCAGCGTCGAGCCGGCCAGGCCGGAGCCTGTGTCGGTGTAGTCGCTGCGGCTGTCGATCGTCACGGTTGTGCCGGTGTTGAGGTAGCTCGAGGTGGCGACGGCTGCGGCCGGGGTGCCGTTGACGGAGAGGGCGCCGCCCGCCGGGGCGGTGGTGTCGGCGGTGACGGTGTAGGTGGCGTCGGCCGAGTCGAGGCCGGCGTTGTTGGTCGAGTGCACCGTGTAGCCGTTGCTGCCGCTGCTTGTGCCGTCGAAGGTGACGGCGAGCTGGTTGCCCGTCTGGGTGGCGTTCAGGTTCCCGGCCAGCGGCGAGAAGGTGTAGCCGGAGTTGCCGGGCTTCAGGCCGGACTCGAGGTCGGTCGACCCGTTCGCGTTGACGGTGAAGGTGCCGCCGGCCGACGGGCGGAAGAACAGCGTCCCGGCGCCGTCGTCGAAGGTGTTGCCGGTCGAGAGGCCGCTGAAGCCGATCGCGGGCTGCGACGGCTCTGTGGTGTCGACCATGACCGTGAGCGAGCGCTGCGCGACGTTTCCGACGTTGTCGCTGCCGCTGAGGGTGAAGAGGTAGCAGTTGCCGCTCGTGAAGGACACGCCGCTCAGGTCGGTACCCGTGATCGTCGCCGGGGAGCCGTAGCTGCCGCAGACGCCGTTGCTCAGCGTCGCGGACGCGACCGTGAGGGTGGCCGAGGCGATGCCCGAGCCGGCGCCGTCGTTTGTGAAGTCGGTGCGCGAGTCGATGCTGACGGCGGTGCTCGTCGCCCACGTCGATACACCGCCGCTCGTCGCGACCGTGCCGTTGACCGTGAGAGCGCCGCCGGTCGGTGCCGCGTTGTCGAGCAGGAAGGTCAGCGTGTCGTCGCCGCTGTTGCCGGTCGGGGTGACGGTGTCGACCGAGGAGACGAGCTGCTGGCCCGGCGCCGTTGTCGCGGCCGGGCTGAACGTGTACGGGCTGGGCGAGTCGACGTCCCAGGGGTTGGCCGACCCGTTTGTCTGGGTGCCGCCCGAGCCGCCGAAGCCGGTCGTTGCGGTCAGATCGGGGAAGACGACGCTGGCGATGCCGGTCTGGTCTGTGGAGTGGGCGTGGAGGGTGAAGCCGCCGCCCGAGTTGACCGTGCTGTAGTAGAGGTCGTAGTCGATGCCGCCCGGGTGGGTCCCGACCTGGAACAGGTAGGCGTGCGAAGCGCCGCTCAATGTCAGCGCGCTCACGGGCGGGGCCAGGTCGCTGCCGAAGGTGAAGTGGACGAGCTGGTCGACCTCGCCGTTTCCGACCTTGTCGGTCGAGTGGACGCTGACCAGGTAGCTGTCGGGCGCGCCGAGCTTGGCCTGGTCGAGCGCGTAGCTCCAGTTCGAGCCGGCCAGGCTCGCCGACAGCTGCACCGGGCTCGTCGAGGTGAAGCCCGAGCCGTCGTAGTAGGTCGTCGTGCCCGAGATCGTCTGCGCGATCGTCAGGGTGACGGACGCGACGCCGGAGCCCGTCGTGTCGGTCACCGTGCCGCAGATGTTGCCGCCGGTCGGCGCGCCGGTGCAGTTCGCGCCCGCGCCACCGTTCCACGTGCCGTTGTCGTAGCCGCCGTGGTCGACCGGGAACTGGACGTTGGTGGCGGACGGCGTGCCGTCGGCCTTGATCGTGAGCGCGTCGGTCGCGGTGCCTGCGGACGGGAGGGTGACGCCGTTTGTGGCCGTGATCGTGGCGGCGCCGGGCGAGGAGATCGGCGTGCCGGTGCCGTCGAAGCTGTAGGTGGCGGACTCGTAGTTGTCGCCGCCCGTGTTCGTGCCGGCGTTCGAGCCGCTGCCGAGCAGAGCCGGGAAGGTCACCGAGCCGATGCCGCTGTCGGGGTCGCTGGCCGTGGCCTCGAGCGTGAACGAGCCCTGGCCGGCCGCCTTCAGGTACAGGGTCTTGGAGCCCGCGTCGTAGGACTGCGCGGCCGCGCCGCTCACCGGGACAGGAGCGGCGGTGGCGACGGCCGGCGGGCTGTTGTCGACCAGGACGGTGCTGATCGCAGAGGTCGTCTGGTTGCCGACGTTGTCGGTCGCGACCGCGGCGAGCGCGTAGCCGTGACCGTCGGTCAGGGCCGTGTTGTCCCAGGCGAGCGAGTAGACGCCCGCGACCGGGCTGTTGGTGGCGCCGATCTGGACGCCGAACAGGGAGGTGTTGGTCGGGTCGCAGCCCGCGTGCAGGGTCACGTCGCACGCGTAGAACGTGACGTTGTCGACGCCGGCGCCGGCGTCCGTCGGCGAGGCCGAGACGACGACACCGCTTGCGACCTTCGCACCGTCAGCGGGACCGCCCAGGCTGAAGGCCGCCGGACCGCTGCCGTCGGCGTCGATCGTCAGCGAGTCGGTGCCGGTGATCGGGCCGGGGATGGTGTCGCCGTTGAACGCCGTGACCGTCTCGGGGCCGGGCGAGGAGATCGGGCTGCCGCTGCCGTCGAAGCTGTAGACCGACGACTGGTAGTTGCTGCCGCTGGTCGGCGCCGTCTGGTCGTTGGAGCCGGTGCCAAACAGGGCCGGGAAGGTGACCTTGGCGATCCCCGACTGCGCGTCGCTGGCGTTGGCCTCGAGCGTGAAGCCGCCCGCCTGGTGCGCGTTCAGCCAGAGCACGTTGCCGGGGCCGTCGTAGTACTGGAAGGACCCACCCGAGACCGCGACCGGCGCTGCGACCGTCACGTTCGGGGCCGTCGTGTCGACCGTGAACGCCCGCGTCGCCGAGAACCCAGAGGAGGCGCCCTGGGCGTCGACGTTCTTCGCGCGCCAGTAGTACGTCGTGCCGGTCTGGAGGTTGAAGCCGGCCGGGACCGAGGCGCTGCCGCTCTGGCTGACCGTCAGTGTCGTGTTGGTCGAGTCGAAGCTGCCAAGCAGTGCCGAGCAGTCGCTCGTCGCGCAGACCTCGAAGGCGACCTTGCCGCTGTCGAGGGTATCCGGGTCGGTGAAGGCGGCGGCCAGCGTCGGCGTGGTCGAGTCGATGAAGGCGCCCTCGGCCGGCGTGCCGAGCGCAGGAGTGGCCGGAGCAGCATCAGGCGTCAGATTGGTCACCGGCTGCGCGCCGTAGGTCGCGACCTGGTTGGTGGCCGGATCCTGCAACGCCGTGCCGCTGTAGGCGACGGTGACCGCGTCCAGATACTGCACCGGGGTGTGCAGGGTGAGGCGCACGATCGTGTTTCCGCCGGCGAAGGCGACCGCGTCGACCGGAACCATGCTGCCGTTCACCTCGACCGCGAAATCGCTCGTGGCGGGCGCCGAACCGGAGTCGAGCGGCTCGCCGTAGGTGACGTCGAGCGTCGCACCGTTGGCCGTGAGCGAGGTCACGGTGGGGGCGACGGTGTCGATCACGAACGTCTTGTTCGCGCTCAGGGAGCCGGCCGCACCCGGAGCCGGCAGCGTCAGCGTGGCGTCGTTGGTCGCGGCGTCGCGGATCGTGCCGCCGTTGAGCGTCAGCGCGTTGGTGGAGGCGTAGTCCAGCGGGTCGGCGCTGTCACCGGCCTGGACGACGTAGTCGAAGACGAGCGTCGAGCCGCCGCTGCCCGAGACGTACCCGGCCGACTCGCCCGGCGTGGTGTTGAGGGCGAGCTGCGGGCTGCCGGTGACGGTGACGGGCTCGCTGAAGTCGACCTGGACATGGATCGTCTGACCGGCATCAAACGAGCCGCTCCCGTTGGAAGCGGTAACCGAGGTGACGGTCGGCGCCGTCGTGTCGACGACGATGTCCTTGTTCGCGCCCAGGCTGTTCGAGGCGCCCGGAGCGGCGAGGCCGAGGGTTGCGTCGTTGGCTGCGGCGTCGCGGATCGTGCCGCCGTTGAGCGTCAGCGCGGCCGTGTCGTGGTAGTCGAGGTCTGCGCTCGTGTCGCCGGCCTGGATCGTGTAGTCGAAGACGAGCGTCGAGCCGCCCGAGCCGGAGACGTAGCTCGCGGTCCCGCCGCTGTTGAGGGCGAGCTGCGGGCTGCCGGTGACGGCGACCGGCTCGGAGAAGTCGACCCGGACGTGGATGGTCTGCCCGGCCTTGTAGGAGCCGTCCGCGTTCGAGGAGGTGACGCCGGTGACGGTCGGGGCGGTCGTGTCGATCGTCAGGCTCTTGCCGGCGGAGAGCGAGCCGGCGGCGCCGGGGCTGGCGAGGGTGAGAGTGGCGTCGTTGCCGGCCGGGTCGGCGATGGTGCCGCCGTTGAGGCTGAGGGCGGTGGTGGCGGTGTAGTCGAGCGGGCCGGCAGTATCACCGGGCTGGACGGTGTAGTCGAAGGCGAGCGTCGAGGTGCCCGAGCCGGAGACGTAGCTCGCGGTCCCGCCGCTGTTGAGCGCCAGCTGCGGGATGCCGCTGACGTCGATCGGCTCGTCGAAGTTGACCTGGATATGGATGGTCTGGCCGGCCTTGTAGGAGCCGTCGGGGTTCGAGGCGGTGACGCCGCTGACCGTCGGGGCGGTCGTGTCGATCGTCAGGCTCTTGTTGGCCGAGAGCGAGCCGGGGCTGCCGGGGGCGGCGAGGGTGAGGGTTGCGTTGTTGCCGGCCGGGTCGGTGATGGTGCCGCCGTTGAGGGTGAGCGCGTTCGTGGCGGTGTAGTCGAGGGTGGCGGCGGTGTCTCCGGGCTGGACGGTGTAATCGAAGACGAGCGTCGAGGTGCCGTTGCCCGAGGCATAGGCGGCCGGCTCGCCGGTGTTGAGGGCGAGCTGCGGGGTGCCGGTGACGTCGACCGGCTCGCTGAAGTTCACCTGGACGTGGATGGTCTGGCCGGCCTGGAAGGCGCCGTCAGCGTTCGACGCCGTGACGTTGGTCACGGTCGGGGCGGTCGTGTCGTAGCTGAACGTGCGGCTTGTCGCGGCCGGGTCGGTGTTGCCGAGGTTGTCGATCGTCTCGACGGTGACGGTGTAGGAGTGGCCGTCGGTGAGCTTGGTCGCGGCCAGCGCGTAGCTCCAGGCGGTCGTCCCGGTTGTGGTGAGGTACTGCTGTCCGCCGCTGCCGAAGCTTGTGCCGTTGTAGTCGGTGTTGGCGGTGTTGTCGTGGATTGCGACCTCGACCGTGTTCACGCCGGCGCCGCTGTCAGAGGCGGTGCCGCTGAGCGTGCCCGTCCAGCCGGCCGTGTCGTAGACGGCGGCGCTGGGGAAGGCGACCGTCGCGGTGGGGGCGAGGGTGTCGTTCTGGAGCGTGAAGCTGGTGGTCGAGCTCTGGTTGCCGGCCCCGTCGGTCGTGAAGACGTCGACCGTGCCGTTGCCGCTGGTGATCGGTGTGAAGGCGAACGGGTTGGTGTCGAACGTGCCGGCGCCCGGGGTCGTCGTGGTCGCGTCGGTGTGGCTCAGGTTGGAGCCGCCGCCGGCGAAGCCCTGCGTCGTGACAGAGGCGCCGCCGCTCGTCGCGTCGGTGACCGCGGCCTCGATGGTGAAGCTCTTCGCGCCCGCCCCGGCGGCGCCGTTGTAGAAGATCGTCTGGCCGCTGCCCGGGTAGAAGGCGACCGGGAAGCCGCCCACGCTGCTGACCCCGACCAGCGAGAAGACGTTCACGGGCGCGACCGTGTCGATCGTGATCAGCCGCGCAGCCGTATAGGAGGAGTGGGTGCCCGTCTGGTCGGTGGCCCGGGCCGACCAGTAGTAGCTGCCGTCGGCCAGACCGGACGGGATCGCCGCCGAGCCGTTCGCGCCGTTGGCGATCCCCGACGGGCTGCTGAACGCCTCCTGCGGTTCGCCGGCCCCGGTGCAGCCCGCGTTGGCGCAGACGCGGAAGTCGATCGTGCCCGTGTCGCCCGGATCCGGATCAACAAAGCTCGCGCTCAACGTCGGCGTCGCCGTCGTCACCATCACACCGCCCGCCGGGCTCAGCGTCGCCGGCGTGTCCGGCGCACCGTTGACCGTGTCGTTCGTCACCGCCTGCGCCGAGTAGGTCGCGGCCTGGTTTCCTGCCGGATCCTCGACCGCAGAGCCCGTGTAGCTGACGGTGACCGTGTCGGCGTTGTGCACCGTGGTATGGAGCGCAAGCTCGACAACCGTGTCACCGGTCGTGTAGGTGACGGCGTCGACCGTGTCGCCGCTGCCGTTGACGCTGACGGCGAAGTCGCTGCCCGCCGGCACGGAGCCCGGATCGAGCGGCTCGGAGTAGGTGATGTCCAGCGTCGTCCCATCGACCGCGCGCGCCGTCACCGTCGGCGTGACCGTGTCGATCGCGATGCTCTTGCTGCCGCCAAGCGAACCCGCAGCACCCGGAACGGCCAGCGTCAGGATCGCGTCGTTGCCGGCCGGGTCGGCGATGCTCCCGCCGTTGAGCGTCAGCGCGCCCGTCCCCGTGTAATCCAGGCTCGAATCATTGTCCCCGGCCTGGACCGTATAGGCGAAGACCAGCGTGGAGCTGCCCGAGCCGGAGGCATAGACGGCCGACTCGCCCGGGGTCGTGTCCAGCGCCAGCTTCGGGCTGCCGCTGACCTCGACGGGCTCGCTGAAGTTGACCAGGACGTTGATGATCTGGCCGGCCCTGTAGGAGCCGTTCGCGTTCGAAGCCGACACCGAGCTGACCGTCGGCGTGGTCGTGTCGACGGTGATGCTCTTGCTGTCGGCGAGCGAGCCGGCGGTGCCCGGGGCGGCCAGAGTGAGGTCGGCATCGTTGCCGGCTGGGTCGGCGATCGCGCCGCCGCTCAGACTCAGCGCGTTGGTCGCCGCATAGTCGAGCGTCGAAACGTTGTCCCCGGCCTGGATCGTGTAGTCGAAGACCAGCGTCGAGGTGCCGCTGCCGGAGGCATACGCCGCCAGCTCGCCCGGGCTGGTGTTCAGCACGATCTCCGGTGTCCCCGCCACGTCGACAGGCTCGCTGAAGTTGACCTGGACCTGGATGGTCTGGCCGGCGTTGTAGGGGCCGTCCGCGTTCGTGGACGTCACGCTGCTGACGGTGGGGGCGGTGGTGTCGACGACCAGGTCCTTGTTGGCGCCGAGCGAGCCGGCGGAGCCGGGGGCGAAGAGGGCGAGGGTCGCGTTGTTGCCGGCCGGGTCGGCGATCGAGCCGCCGTTCAAGGTCAGCGCACCCGTGTCGTGGTAGTCGAGGTCGGCCGAGGTGTCGCCGGGCTGGACGGTGTAGTCGAAGACCAGAGTTGCGCTACCAGAACCGGAGGCGTAGCTCGCCGTCTCATCGGTGGTGCCGGTCTCGAGCAGCAGCTGCGGCGCGCCGGTCACGGTCACCGGCTCGGCGAAGACGACCTCGACATGGATCGTCTGGCCGGCCTTGTAGACGCCGTTCAGGTCAGAGGCCGTGACCGTGCTGACCGTCGGGGCGGTGGTGTCGATGGTCAGACTCTTGCTCGCGGCGAGCGAGCCGGCTGCGCCGGGGGCGAAGAGGGTGAGGGTGGCGTCGTTGCCGGCCGGGTCGGCGATCGAGCCGCCGTTCAAGGTCAGCGCGTTCGCTGCGGTGTAGTCGAGGGTGGCGGCGTTGTCGCCGGCCTGGACGAGGTAGTCGAAGGTGAGGGTGGATGTGCCGCTGCCGGACTGGTAGGTGGCGGATTCGCCGGGGGTGGTGTTGAGGGCGAGCTGCGGGTTGCCGGTGACGGTGACCGGTTCGCTGAGGTTAACCTGGATGTGGATGGTCTGGCCGGCCTTGTAGGAGCCGTCCGCGTTCGAGGCGCTGACCGAGTTGACGGTCGGGGCGGTTGTGTCGACGACGATGTCCTTGTTGGCGCCGAGGCTGTTCGAGGCGCCCGGAGCGGCGAGGGTGAGGGTGGCGTTGTTGCCGGCGGGGTCGGCGATGGTGCCGCCGTTGAGGGTCAGCGAGTCGGTCGCCGTGTAGTCGAGGTCTGCGCTGGTGTCGCCGGGCTGGATTGCGTAGTCGAAGACGAGCGTCGAGCTGCCCGAGCCGGAGGCGTAGTCGGCGGTCTCGTCGGTGGTGCCGGTTTCGAGCGTCAGCTGCGGCGTGCCGGTCACGTTCACCGGCTCGTCGAAGTTGACCTGGACGTGGATGGTCTGGCCGGCCTTGTACGCGCCGTTCGGGTTCGACGCCGTCACGCCGCTGACGGTCGGGGCGGTCGTGTCGATGGTCAGGTTCTTGCTACCCGAGAGCGAGCCGGCCGCGCCGGGGTTGGCAAGCGTGAGGGTTGCGTTGTTGCCGGCGGGGTCGGTGATGGTGCCGCTGTTGAGGGTGAGGGCGTTGGTGGTGGTGTAGTCGAGCAGTGTGGCGGTGTCGCCCGGCTGGATGGTGTAGTCGAAGGTGAGGGTGGAGGTGCCGCTGCCGGAGGCGTAGGCGGCGGACTCGGCGGGGGTGGTGTTGAGGGCGAGCTCGGGGGTGCCGGTGACGGTGACGGGCTCGGAGAAGTCGACCTGGATCTGGATGGTCTGGCCGCCGTTGTAGGCGCCGTCGGGGTTGGTGGCCGAGACCGAGCTCACGGTCGGCGCGGTTGTGTCGATGGTGAGGCTGTTGTTGGCGGCGAGCGATCCTGTGGTGGCGGGGGCGGCGAGCGTCAGGGTGGCTGCGTTGCCTGCGGGGTCGGTGATGGTGCCGCTGTTGAGGGTGAGCGACTCGTCGCCGCGTAGTCGAGCGTGCGAGACGTTGTCGCCGGGCTGGACGATGTAGTCGAAGGCGAGGGTGGAGGTGCCGCTGCCGGAGGTGTAGGTGGCCGACTCGGCCGGGCTGGTGTTGAGGGCGAGCTGCGGGCTGCCGGTGACGTCCACCGGCTCGGTGAAGTTGACCTGGACGTGAATCGTCGAACCGGCGTCGTAGGCGCCGTCGGCGTTCGAGGCGGTGACGCCGCTGACCGCCGGCGGGGTGGTGTCGTAGGTGAAGGTCTGGCTTGTCGGCGGCGGTGTCGGTGTTGCCGACGTTGTCGATCGTCTCGACGGTGACCGTGTAGTAGTGGCCGTCGGTGAGTTTGGTGGCGGCGAGCGGGTAGGTCCAGCTGGTGGTGCCGGTGGTGGTCAGGTATTGCTGGCCGCCGGCGCCGAAGCTTGTGCCGTTGTAGTCGCTGTTTGCGGTGTTGTCGTGGATCGCGACCTCGACCGTGTTGACGCCGGCGTCTGCGTCGGCGGCGGTGCCGGTGAGCGTGCCCGTCCAACCGCTCGCGTCGTAGACGCTCCCGCTGGGGAAGTCGACGCTGCCGTCGGGGCGACGGTGTCGTTGTGGACCAGGAAGCTGGTGGTGGTGCTGGGGTTCCCGGCAGCGTCGCGTGTGTAGACATCCACGCTGCCGTCGTGGCTTGTTGGGGCGGTGTAGGTGAAGGTGTTGGTGTCGAAGAGGCCGCTGCCCGGCGTGGTGCGTGGTCGCGTCGGTGTGGGTCAGATTGGAGAGGCCGGCGTTGAAGTTCTGGGTGGTGACCGAGGCGCCGCCGGAGATCGGATCCGTGACCGCGGCCTCGACGGTGAAGCTCTTGGCGCCGGCGCCGGCGGAGCCGTTGTAGTAGATCGTCGTCCCGCTGCCGGGGTAGTAGGCCACGGGCAGGCCGGCGACGGTGGTCACGTTCGACGAGCGAGTAGCTGCTGGTGGGTGCGCCGGTGTCGACGGTGAAGCTGCGGATCGCTGCTGTAGAGGCCGACTGCGTCGAGTTGCTGTCGGTTGCCTTGGCCCGCCAGTAGTAGCTGCTGCCGCTGGACAGGCCCGCGCCGGCCGGCACGGAGGCGCTGCCGCTGGAACCGTTGGCGATCCCCGCACCCGAGCTCGAACATGGAGAAGGGATCGCCGGCGGCCGAGCAGTCCGCGACACTGCAGAGCTCGAAGGCGACCGTGCCCGTGTCGTTCGGGATCCGGATCGGTGAAGGTCGCGGTCAGGCTCGGCGTGGTCGAGTCGACAAAGGCCCCGTCGGCGGGCGCGTTGAGCGTGACCGTGTTCGGGGCGGCGTCGGCGGTGTCGTCGGTCACGGCCTGGGCGCTGTAGCTGGCAGCGGGTTTCCGGCCGGATCCTCGACGGCGGAGCCGCTGTAGGCGACGGTGACGGTGTCGAGGAAGTGCACCGGCTCGTGGAGCGTCAGCCGCACCACCGTGTCCCCGCCCGCAAACGCGACCGCGTCGACCGTATCGCCGCTGCCGTTGACGCTGACCGCGAAGTCGCTGCCGGCCGGCGCCGAGCCTGCGTCGAGCGGCTCGCTGTAGGTGACGTCCAGCGTCGAGCCGTCGACCGTGCGCGAACTGACCGTCGGTGCGGTCGTGTCGACCGTGATGCTCCTGCTGTTCGACAGCGAGCCGGCGCCGCCGGGGCTGGCGAGGGTGAGGGTTGCGGCGTTTGCCGCCGGGTCGGCGATGGTGCCGCCGTTGAGAGTGAGCGCGCTGGACGCGGTGTAGTCGAGGGTGGCGACGTTGTCGCCGGCCTGGATCGTGTAGTCGAAGGTGAGGGTGCCGGTGCCGGTGCCGGACTGGTAGGTGGCCGACTCGCCCGGCGTGGTGTTGAGGGCGACCTTGCGGGCTGCCGGTGACGGTGACGGGCTCGCTGAAGTTGACCTGGATGTGGATGGTCTGGCCGGCCTTGTAGGCGCCGTCCGCGTTCGAGGCCGTCACGCCGGTGACGGTGGGGGCGGTCGTGTCGACCACCAGGTCCTTGTTGGCGCCGAGCGAGCCGGCCGCGCCCGGGGCGAAGAGCGTCAGGGCGGCGTTGTTGCCGGCCGGGTCGGCGACCGTGCCGCCGTTCAGCGTCAGCGCACCCGTGTCCTGGTAGTCGAGATCGGCGCTGGTGTCGCCCGGCTGCACGGTGTAGTCGAAGACCAGCGTCGAGGTGCCGCTGCCGGACGCATAGGCCGCGGACTCCCCGGTGTTGAGCGCGAGCTGCGGGGTGCCGGTCACGTTCACGGGCTCGTCGAACACGACCTGGACGTGGATCGTCTGGCCGGCCTTGTAGGCGCCGTTCAGCTCGGAGGCCGTCACGGTGTTGACTGTCGGGTCGGTCGTGTCGATCGCGATGCTCTTGCTGTCTGAGAGCGAGCCGGCCGCGCCCGGGGTGGCGAGGGTGAGGGTGGCATCGTTGGTGGCGGCGTTGCGGATGGTGCCGCCGTTCAGGCTCAGCGCGTTGGCGGCGGCGTAGTCGAGTGCGGCGACGTTGTCGCCGGCCACGACGGTGTAGTCGAACACGAGCGTCGAGGAGCCGCCGCCGGAGGCGTACGTGGCGTGCTCTGCCGGAGTCGTGTTCAGAGCAAGCTGCGGGCTGCCGGTCACGTTTACGGGCACCGAGAAGTTGACCTGGACGTGGATGGTCTGGCCGGCCTTGTAGGCGCCGTCGGCGTTCGACGCCGAGACCGAGCTCACCGAGGGCGCGCTCGTGTCGATCGTGATGCTCTTGTTCGCCGCCAGCGAGCCTGCTCCGCCGGGGCTGGCGAGGGTCAGGGTGGCGTCGTTTCCGGCCGGGTCGGCGATGGTGCCGCCGTTGAGGGTGAGCGCGTTGGTGGCCGTGTAGTCGAGTGTGGGCGCGTCGTCGCCCGGCTGGACGGTGTAGTCGAAGACCAGCGTCGAGCTGCCCGAGCCGGAGGCATAGACGGCCGACTCGCCCGGGTTGGTGTTGAGGGCGAGCTGCGGGCTGCCGCTGACGGTGACGGGCTCGCTGAAGTCGATCTGGACGTGGATGGTCTGGCCGGCGTTGTACGGGCCGTCGGCGTTGGACGCGGTCACGCCGCTCACGGTCGGCGCGGTGGTGTCGATCGTCAGGCTCTTGTTCGCGCTCAGGGAGCCGGCCGCGCCCGGGGCGGCGAGCGTGAGGGTCGCGTCGTTGGCGGCGGCGTCGCGGATGGTGCCGCCGCTGAGGCCGAGCGCATTGGTCGCCGCGTAGTCGAGGGTGGCGGCGTTGTCGCCGGCCTGGACCGTGTAGTCGAAGGCGAGGGTTGAGGTGCCGTCGCCGGAGGCGTACGCGGCCGACTCACCGGGGGTCGTGTTCAGCGCGAGCTGCGGGCTGCCGGTGACGGTGACGGGCTCGGAGAAGTTGACCTGGACGTGGATCGTCTGGCCGGCCTTGTAGGCGCCGTCCGCGTTCGAGGACGTCACGCCGGTGACGGTCGGGGCGGTGGTGTCGACGACCAGGTCGTCGTTCGCGCTGAGCGAGCCGGCGGCTCCCGGTGTGAAGAGCGTCAGCGTGGCGTCGTTGGCTGCGGCGTCGGCGATGGTGCCGCCGTTGAGGCTGAGGGCGCCGGTGCCGTGATAGTCGAGGTCGGCCGAGGTATCGCCGGGCTGGATGGTGTAGTCGAAGACCAGGGTGGCGCTACCCGAGCCGGAGGCGTAGTCGGCTGTCTCGTCTGTCGTGCCGGTCTCCAGCAGCAGCTGCGGCGTGCCCGTCACATTCACCGGCTCGTCGAAGACGACCTGGACGTGGATGGTCTGGCCGGCCTTGTAGGCGCCGTTTACGGTCGACGAGGTCACGTTGCTGACGGTCGGCGCGGTGGTGTCGATGGTCAGGCTCTTGTTCGCGCCGAGCGAGCCGGCGCTGCCGGGGGTGGCGAGGGTGAGGGTTGCGTCGTTGCCTGCGACGTCGGCGATCGAGCCACCGTTCAAGGTGAGCGCACTCGTCGCCGCGTAGTCGAGAGTGGCGGCGGTGTCGCCTGCCTGGATGGTGTAGTCGAACGTGAGTGTCGAGGTGCCGCCACCGGAGGCGTAGACGGCCGACTCGGCCGGGCTGGTGTTCAGCGCCAGGTGCGGGCTGCCGGTGACGACGACCGGCTCGCTGAAGGTGACCTGGACGTGGATGGTCTGCCCGGCCGTGTAGGCACCGTCCGCGTTCGAGGCCGTCACGCCGCTGACGGTCGGAGCGGTCGTGTCGACGACGATGTCCTTGTTCGCGCCGAGCGAGCCCGCTGTGCCCGGGGCGGCGAGCGTGAGCGTGGCGTTGTTTTCTGCCGGGTCGGCGATCGTGCCACCGTTGAGCGTCAGCGCGTCGGTCGCGGTGTAGTCGAGGTCGGCGCTTGTGTCGCCCGGCTGGACGGTGTAGTCGAAGACGAGCGTCGAAGTGCCCGAGCCCGAGGCGTAGACAGCGGACTCGCCGGTGTTGAGTGCGAGTTGCGGGCTGCCGCCCACCGTGACCGGCTCGCTGAAGTTGACCCGGACGTGGATCGTCTGGCCGGCCTTGTAGGACCCATCCGGGTTGGAGGCCGAGACCGAGCTGGCGATCGGGGCGGTCGTGTCGATGGTCAGGCTCTTGCCGTTCGACAGCGAGCCGGCCGCACCCGGAGTCGCGAGCGTCAGGGTCGCGGCGTTGCCGGCGGGGTCGGCGATCGTGCCGCCGTTGAGCGTGAGCGAGGTCGTTGTGGCGTAGTCGAGGGTGGCGGCGGTGTCGCCGGGCTGGATGGTGTAGTCGAAGGTGAGGGTGGAGGTGCCGCTGCCGGAGGCGTACGTGGCGGACTCTGCGGGGGTGGTGTTGAGGGCGAGCTTCGGGCTGCCGGTGACGGTGACGGGCTCGCTGAAGTTGATCTGGATGTGGATGGTCTGGCCGGCGTTGTAGGCGCCGTTGGGGTTGGAGGCGGTGACCGAGTTGACGGTCGGGTGGGTGGTGTCGATGGTCAGGCTCTTGCTGTTGGCGAGGGAGCCTGCGCTGCCCGGGCTGGCGAGCGTCAGCGTCGCCGCGTTGCCGGCCGGGTCGGTGATGGTGCCGCCGTTGAGGGTGAGGGCGGTGGTGGCGGTGTAGTCGAGGGTGGTGGCGTTGTCGCCGGGCTGGACGGTGTAGTCGAAGGCGAGGGTGGAGGTGCCGGTGCCGGAGGTGTAGGTGGCCGACTCGGCCGGGCTGGTGTTGAGGGCGAGCTGGGGGCTGCCGGTCACGTTCACCGGTTCGGTGAAGGTGACCTGGAGGTGGATGGTCTGGCCGGCGTTGTAGGCGCCGTTCGCGTTCGAGGCGGTGACGTTGGTGACGGTTGGCGGGGTGGTGTCGTAGGTGAAGGTCTGGCTTGCGGCCGCTGTATCGGTGTTGCCGACGTCGTCGATCGTCTCGACGGTGATGGTGTAGCTGTGGCCGTCGCTGAGCTTGGCGGCGGCGAGCGGGTAGGTCCAGCTGCTGGTGCCGGAGGCGGTCAGGTATTGCTGGCCGCCGGCGCCGAAGCTTGTGCCGTCGTAGTCGCTGCCAGCGGTGTCGTCGTGGATCGCGACCAGGACCGCGTGCACGCCGGCGTCGGCGTCTGTGCTGGTGCCGCTGAGCGTGCCCGTCCAGCCGGCGGTGTCGTAGACGCTTGTGCTGGGGAAGCCGATGCTGGCGGTGGGGGCGACGGTGTCGTTGTGGATCAGGAAACTCGTCGTGGTGCTCGGGTTGCCGGCCACGTCGTGGCTGAGAACGTCGACGGCGGCGTCATGGCTGGTCGGTGCGGTGTAGTCGAAGGTGTTGGTGTCGAAGAGGCCGCTGCCCGGCGTTGTCGTCGTTCCGTCGGTGTGGGTGAGGTTGGAGAGGCCGCCGTTGAAGTTCTGGGTGGTGACCGAGGCGCCGCCGGAGATCGCGTCGCTGACGGAGGCTTCGATGGTGAAGCTGTTGGCGCCCGCGCCGGCGGAGCCGTTGTAGTAGATCGTCGTTCCGCTGCCGGGGTAGTAGGCGACGGGCAGGCCGGCGACGGTGGTGACGTTCACGAGCGAATAGCTGTTGGTGGGTGCGCCGGTGTCGACGGTGAGGCTGCGGATGCTGCTGAAGCTCGCGGACTGGCTGCTGTTGGAGTCGGTTGCCCTGGCCCGCCAGTAGTAGCCGCTGCCGCTGGCCAGGTCCGCCCCGGCAGGAACGGAGGCGCTGCCGGTGGAGCCGTTGGCGATCCCGGTGGGCGAGTCGAAGGTGGAGAAGGGATCGCCGGCAGCCGAGCAGTCGGAGGCGGTGCAGAGCTGGAAGGTGATCGTGCCCGTGTCGTTCGGGTCCGGGTCGCTGAAGGTCGCCGTGAGCGTCGGGGTGGTCGAGTCGACGAACGCGCCGTCGCTCGGCGAGTTGAGCGTGACGGTGTCCGGGGCGGCGTCCGAAGTGTTGTCGGTGACGGCCTGGGCGCTGTAGGTGGCGGCGGCGTTGCCGGCGGGATCCTGGACGGCGGTGCCGCCGTACGCGACGGTGATCGTGTCGAGGAAGTGCACCGCGTTCTGGAGCGTGAGCCGGACGACGGTGTTTCCACCGGCGAAGGAGACGGCGTCGACGGGGTCGTTGCTGCCGTTGAGGGTGACGATGAAGTCGCTGCCGGCCGGGGCCGAGCCTGCGTTGAGCGGCTCGCTGTAGGTGATGTCGAGCGTCGTCCCACTGACCGACCGCGAGGTCACCGTCGGCGCGATCGTGTCGATCGTGATGCTCTTGCTGTCGGACAGCGATCCCGCGGCGCCCGGGACGGCGAGGGTGAGGCTGGCGCTGTTGCCCGCCGGGTCGGCGACCGTGCCGCCGCTCAAGCTAAGCGCATTGGTCGCCGCATAGTCGAGCGTCGAGACGTTATCGCCGCTCTGGACGGTGTAGTCGAACACGAGCGTCGAGGAACCGCTGCCGGATGCATAGGCCGCGGACTCCGCGGTGTTGAGGGCGAGCTGTGGTGTTCCGGTGACGGTGACGGGCTCGCTGAAGTCGACCTGGATGTGAATGGTCTGGCCGGCCTTATAGGCGCCGTCCGCGTTCGACGCCGTCACACCGCTCACGGTCGGGGCGGTGGTGTCGATGACGAGATCCTTGTTCGCCGAGAGCGAGCCTGCCGCGCCCGGGCTGAACAGTGTCAGGGTGGCGTTGTTGCCGGCGGGGTCGGCGACGGTTCCGCCGTTGAGCGTCAGCGCCGAGGTGTCGTGGTAGTCGAGGTCGGGGCTGACGTCGCCGGGCTGCACGGTGTAGTCGAAGACCAGCGTCGCGCTGCCCGAGCCGGAGGCGTAGCTCGCCGTCTCGTCGGTCGAGCCGGTCTGGAGCAGCAGCTGCGGGCTGCCGGTCACGTTCACGGGTTCGTCGAAGACGACCTGGAGGTGGATGGTCTGGCCGGCCTTGTAGGCACCGTTGGGTTCGGAGGCGGTGACCGTGCTCACCGTCGGGGCGGTGGTGTCGATGGTCAGGCTCTTGCTGGCGGACAGGGAGCCGGCTGCGCCCGGGGTGGCGAGGGTGAGGGTGGCGTCGTTTCCGGCCGGGTCGGCAATTGTTCCGCTGTTCAAGCTCAGTGCGTTGGTGGCGGCGTAGTCGAGGGCAGCGGCGTTATCCCCGGCCACGACGGTGTAGTCGAAGGTGAGGGTCGAGGTGCCGCTGCCGGAGGCGTAGGTTGCGGACTCGGCCGGGCTGGTGTTCAGCGCCAGCTGCGGATTCCCCGTCACGTCGACCGGCTCGCTGAAGTTGACCTGGATGTGGATGGTCTGGCCGGCCTTGTAGGAGCCGTTCGCGTTCGATGCGGTCACGCCGCTGACGGTCGGGGCGGTGGTGTCGATGGTGATGTTCTTGTTGCCAGCGAGTGAGCCGGCGCTGCCGGGGGTGGCGAGGGTGAGGGTGGCGTTGTTGGCTGCGGGGTCGGCGATGGTGCCGCCGTTGAGGGTGAGGGCGGCGGTGTCGTGGTAGTCGAGGTCTGCGCTGGTGTCACCGGATTGGGCGATGTAGTCGAAGGTGAGGATGGAGCTGCCGCTGCCGGAGGCGTAGGCGGCGGATTCGCCGGGGCTTGTGTTCAGGGCCAGCGCGGGGCTGCCGGTGACGGTGACGGGCTCGCTGAAGTCGACCTGGACGTGGATGGTCTGGCCGGCCTTGTAGGAGCCGTTCGCGTTCGAGGCGGTGACGCCGCTGATCGCCGGTGCGGTCGTGTCGATCGTCAGGCTCTTGCTGTTCGAGAGCGAGCCGGCCGCGCCCGGGCTGGCCAGCGTCAAGGTGGCGTCGTTTCCGGCCGGGTCGGCGATGGTGCCGCCGTTGAGCGTGAGCGAGCTGGTCGCCGCATAGTCGAGGGTGGCGGCGTTGTCGCCGGCCTGGATGGTGTAGTCGAAGGTCAGCGTCGAGCTGCCGCTGCCGGAGGCGTAGGCCGCGGATTCGGCCGGCGTCGTGTTGAGCGCCAGCTTGGGGCTGCCGGTGACGGTGACGGGCTCGCTGAAGTTAACCTGGATGTGGATGGTCTGGCCGGCGTTGTAGGCGCCGTCCGTGTTCGAGGCGGTGACGCCGGTGACGGTGGGGGCGGTGGTGTCGACCACCAGGTCCTTGTTGGCCGAGAGCGAGCCGGCTGTGCCCGGCGTGAAGAGGGTGAGGGTGGCGTTGTTGCCGGCCGGGTCGGTGATGGTGGCGCCGTTGAGGGTGAGGGCGGCGGTGTCGTGGTAGTCGAGGTCTGCGCTGGTGTCGCCGGACTGGATGGTGTAGTCGAAGACCAGGGTGGAGCTGCCCGAGCCGGAGACATACGAGGCGGTCTGGTCGGTGGTGCCGGTCTCCAGCAGCAGCTGCGGGGTGCCGGTCACGTTCACGGGCTCGGCGAAGACGAGCTGGAGGTGGATGGTCTGGCCGGCCTTGTAGGCGCCGTTCAGATCCGAGGAGGTGACGGTGTTGACGGTCGGGTCGGTTGTGTCGATCGCGATGCTCTTGCTGTCTGAGAGCGAGCCGGCGGTGCCTGGGGTGGCGAGGGTGAGGGTGGCGTCGTTTGTGGCGGCGTCGCGGATGGTGCCGCCGTTGAGGGTGAGCGCGGTGGTGGCCGCGTAGTCGAGGGTGGCGACGTTGTCGCCGGCCTGGACGGTGTAGTCGAAGGTGAGCGTCGAGGTGCCGCTACCGGAGGTGTAGGTGGCCTGCTCGGCCGGGGTGGTGTTCAGGGCCAGCTTTGGGGTGCCCGTGACGTTTACCGGTACCGAGAAGTTGACCTGGATGTGGATGGTCTGGCCGGCGTTGTAGGCGCCGTCGGCGTTCGAGGCCGACACCGAGCTGACCGAGGGCGCGCTCGTGTCGATGGTGATGTTCTTGTTCGCTGCGAGCGAGCCTGCGGTGCCGGGGGTGGTGAGGGTGAGGGTGGCGTTGTTGCCGGCTGGGTCGGTGATGGCGCCGCCGTTGAGGGTGAGCGCGTTGGTTGCCGCGTAGTCGAGTGTGGGCGCGTCGTCGCCGGGCTGGACGGTGTAGTCGAAGACCAGCGTGGAGCTGCCGCTGCCTGACGCATACGTTGCGGATTCGGCGGGGGTGGTGTTGAGGGCGAGTTGCGGGTTGCCGGTGACGGTGACGGGCTCGCTGAAGTTGACCCGGATGTGGATGGTCTGGCCTGCGTTGTAGGAGCCGTTCGGGTTGGAGGCGGTGACGCCGCTGACGGTCGGGGCGGTGGTGTCGATGGTGATGCTCTTGCTGTCGGCGAGCGAGCCGGCGCTACCGGGAGTGGCGAGGGTGAGGTCGGCGTCGTTGCCGGCGGGGTCGGTGATGGTGGCGCCGTTGAGGGTGAGGGCGTTGGTTGCGGCGTAGTCGAGGGTGGCGGCGGTGTCGCCGGGCTGGATGGTGTAGTCGAAGATCAGCGTCGAGCTGCCGGAGCCGGAGGCGTAGGCGGCGGTCTCGCCGGTGTTGAGGGCGAGTTGCGGGGTGCCGCTGACGGTGACGGGCTCGCTGAGGTTGACCTGGATGTGGATGGTCTGGCCGGCTTTGTAGGAGCCGTTTGCGTTCGAGGCGGTGACGCCGGTGACGGTCGGGGCGGTGGTGTCGACGACGAGGTCGTCGTTCGCGCTGAGCGAGCCGGCCGTGCCTGGTGTCGCGAGGGTGAGGGTGGCGTCGTTGGTCGCGGCGTCGCGGATGGTGCCGCCGTTGAGCGTGAGGGCGGCGGCGTCGTGGTAGTCGAGGTCGGCCGAGGTGTCGCCGGGCTGGATGGTGTAGTCGAAGACCAGCGTTGTGCTACCGGAGCCGGAGGTGTAGTCGGCGGTCTGGTCGGTGGTGCCGGTCTCGAGCAGGAGCTGCGGGGTGCCGGTCACGGTGACGGGCTCGTCGAAGTTGACGAGGATGTGGATGGTCTGGCCGGCCTTGTAGGCGCCGTTTACGGTCGACGAGGTCACGTTGCTCACGGTCGGGGCGGTGGTGTCGATGGTCAAGCTCTTGCCGGCGGAGAGCGAGCCGGCGGCACCGGGGGTGGCGAGGGTGAGGGTTGCGTCGTTGGTCGCAGCGTCGCGGATCGTTCCGCCGTTCAAGGTGAGCGCGTTGCTGGCGGCGTAGTCGAGAGTCGCGGCGGTGTCGCCTGCCTGGATGGTGTAGTCGAACGTGAGTGTCGAGGTGCCGCTACCGGAGGCGTAGGCGGCGGACTCGGCCGGGCTGGTGTTCAGCGCCAGCTCCGGATTCCCCGTTACGTCGACCGGCTCGCTGAAGTCGATCTGGATGTGGATGGTCTGGCCGGCCGTGTAGGAGCCGTCCGCGTTCGAGGCCGTCACGCCGCTGACGGTCGGAGCGGTCGTGTCGACGACGATGTCCTTGTTCGCGCCGAGCGAGCCCGCTGTGCCCGGGGCGGCGAGGGTGAGCGTGGCGTTGTTTCCGGCCGGGTCGGCGATCGTGCCACCGTTGAGCGTGAGCGCGCCGGTCGCCGTGTAGTCGAGGTCGGCGGCGGTGTCGCCCGGCTGGACTGTGTAGTCGAAGACGAGCGTCGAGCTGCCCGAACCCGAGGCGTAGACAGCGGACTCGCCGGTGTTGAGTGCGAGTTGCGGGCTGCCGCCCACCGTGACCGGCTCGCTGAAGTTGACCTGGACGTGGATCGTCTGGCCGGCCCTGTAGGACCCATCCGGGTCGGAGGCCGACACCGAGTTGACGGTCGGAGCGGTGGTGTCGATGGTGATGGTCTTGCTGTCGGCGAGTGAGCCGGCCGAGCCGGGCGGGGTGAGGGTGAGGATGGCCGGGTTGCCTGCGGGGTCGGCGATGGTGCCGCTGTTGAGGGTGAGCGCGGTCGTCGCGGCGTAGTCGAGCGGGCCGGCGGTGTCGCCGGCCTGGACGGTGTAGTCGAAGACGAGGGTGGAGGTGCCGCTGCCGGAGCCGTACGTGGCGGACTCGGCCGGGCTCGTGTTGAGCGCGAGCTGCGGGTTGCCCGTCACATTCACCGGTTCGCTGAGGTTGATCTGGATGTGGATCGTCTGGCCGGCCTTGTACGAGCCGTTCGCGTTCGACGCCGAGACCGAGTTGACGGTCGGGTGGACGGTGTCGATGGTCAGGCTCTTGTTGGCGGCGAGCGAGCCTGCGCTGCCGGGGGTGGCAACCGTCAGGGTGGCGTTGTTGCCGGCGGGGTCTGTGATGGTGCCGCTGTTCGAGGTCAGCGCGGTCGTCCCGGTGTAGTCGAGGGTCGCGACGTTGTCGCCCGACTGGACGACGTAATCGAAGACGAGCGTCGACGTGCCGGAGCCGGAGGCGTAGGTGGCGGACTCGGCCGGCGTCGTGTTCAGGGCCAGCTGCGGGTCGCCGGTGACGACGACCGGCTCGCTGAAGGTGATCTGGACATGGATCGTCTGGCCGGCGCTATAGGCGCCGTTCGCGTCCGACGCCGTGATGTTGGTGACGGTGGGGGCGGTGGTGTCGTAGGTGAAGGTTGTGCTCGCCGCGGCCGTGTCCGTGTTGCCGACGTTGTCTGTGGTCTCGAGGGTGATGGTGTAGTTGTCGCCGTCTGTGAGCTTGGTGGCGGCGAGCGGGTAGGTCCAGCTGGTGGTGCCGGTTGCGGTCAGGTATTGCTGGCCGCCGTTGCCGAAGCTGGTGCCGTCGTAGTCGGTGTTGGTGGTGTTGTCGTGGATCGCGACCATCACCGCGTGCACGCCGGCATCTGCGTCGCTGGCGGTGCCGGTCACCGTTCCGGTCCAGCTGGTCGCGTTGTAGACGCTTGTGCTCGGGAAGCCGATGCTGGCGGTGGGGGCGACCGTGTCGTTGTGGATGGTGAAGCTGGTGGTGGTGCTGGGGTTGCCGGCGGCGTCGCTTGCGTAGACGTCGACGGCGGCGTCATGGCTGGTCGGTGCGGTGTAGTCGAAGGTGTTGGTGTCGAAGAGGCCGCTGCCCGGCGTTGTCGTCGTTCCGTCGGTGTGGGTGAGGTTGGAGAGGCCGCCGTTGAAGTTCTGGGTGGTGACCGAGGCGCCGCCGGAGATCGCGTCGCTGACCGCTGCCTCGACGGTGAAGCTCTTCGCGCCTGAGCCGGCGGTACCGTTGTAGTAGATGATCGTTCCGCTACCGGGGTAGTAGGCGACCGGGAGGCCGGTGACGGTGGTGACGTTGACGAGCGCGTAGCTGCTGGTGGGTGCGCCGGTGTCGACGGTGAAGCTGCGGATGCTGCTGTATGAGGCCGACTGCGTCGAGTTGCTGTCGGCTGCCTTGGCCCGCCAGTAGTAGCTGCTGCCGCTCGCAAGGCCCGCCCCGGCAGGAACGGAGGCGCTGCCGGTGGCGCCGTTGGCGATCCCCGCGCTCGAGTCGAAGGTGGAGAAGGGATCGCCGGCGGCCGAGCAGTCGGAGGCGGTGCAGAGCTGGAAGGTGATCGTGCCGGTGTCGTTTGTGTCCGGGTCGGTGAAGGTGGCGGTCAGGCTCGGCGTCGTCGAGTCGACGAAGGCCGCATCGGCGGGCGTATTCAGAGTCGTGGTGTTCGGGGCAGCATCAGCCGTGTTGTTTGTGACCGCCTGGGCGGTGTAGGTGGCAGCCTGGTTGCCGGCCGGATCCTGGATCGCAGAGCCCGTGTAGGCGACCGTGACCGTGTCGAGGAAATGCACCGGGTCGTGCAACGTCAACCGCACGACCGTGTCCCCGCCCGCGAAGGCGACCCCATCCACAACATCGCCGCCGCCGTTGACGCTGACCGCGAAATCGCTACCAACAGGCGCCGAGCCCGCAGCCAACGGCTCGCTGTAGCTGACATCCAGCGTCGACCCGTCCACCGTGCGCGAGCTCACCGTCGGCGCGGTGGTGTCGATGACGATGCTGTTGCTCGCGCCCAGGCTGCCGGCCGCGCCCGGGCTGGCAAGCGTCAATGTGGCATCGTTGCCGGCCGGGTCGGCGATGGTGCCGCCGTTGAGCGCGAGGGCGCCGGTGTCGTGGTAGTCGAGGTGGGCGCTCGTATCGCCAGGCTGGACGGTGTAATCGAAGGAGAGGGTGGACGTGCCCGTACCGGAGACGTAGTCGACGACCTCGTCGGTGGAGCCGGTCTCGAGCGTGAGCTCCGGTGTGCCGGTGACGGTGACGGGCTCGCTGAATTCGACCCGGACGTGGATGACGCTGCCGGCGTCGTAGGCGCCGTCAGAGTTGGTGGCGGTGACGCCGCTGACGGTGGGCGCAATGGTGTCGATGGCGATGGTCGTGTTCGCGTCGAGCGAGCCGGCGGCGCCGGGAGCGGGCAAGACGAGGGTGGCGTCGTTCGTTGCGGCATCGGTGATGGTGCCTCCCGCGAGTGTGAGCGAGTCGGCGGCCGCATAGGCGAGGTGGGCCGTGTTGGTGTCGCCGCCGGCGACCGTGTAGTCGAAGGTGAGATCGACCCCGCCCGAGCCGGAGACGTAGTCGGCGGTCGCGCCGTTGGCGAGCGCGAGCTGCGGAGTGCCTGTGACGGTGACGGGCTCGCTGAAGCTGATCGTGATCGGAACGGTCTGGCCGGCCCTGTAGGCCAGGGTGGCCGGTGAGGAGGTGATGTTCGTGACCGTCGGCGCGGTGGTGTCGACGACGAGGTTCTTGTTCGCGCCGAGACTGCCCGGCGCGCCCGGCGCGGCGAGCGTCAGCGTCGCCGCGTTCCCGGCCGGGTCGGCGACCGTCCCGCCGTTGAGCGCCAGCGCGGTCGTCGCCACGTAGTCGAGGTCTGCCGAGGTGTCGCCCGGCTGGACGGTGTAGTCGAAGGTGAGCGTGGAGGTGCCGGTGCCGGAGGTGTAGTCGACGACCTCGTCGGTGGTGCCGGTCTCGAGCGTGAGCTGCGGCGTCCCGGTGACCGTCACCGGCTCGCTGAAGTCGACCTGGACGTGGATGGTCTGACCTGCCTTGTAGGCGCCGTCGCTGCTGGAGGAGGTCACGCCGCTCACGGTCGGCGGTGTCGTGTCGACGACGATGTTCTTGCTCGCTCCCAGCGAGCCGGCCGCGCCCGGGGCAGCGAGCGTCAGTGTCGCGGGGTTGGCCGCGGGGTCGGCGATCGTGCCGCCGTTGAGCGCCAGGGCGGTCGTCGCGGTGTAGTCGAGATCCGCGCTGGTGTCGCCGGGCTGGACGACGTAGGTGAAGATCAGCGTCGAGGTGCCCGACCCGGAGCTGTAGCCGGCGGTCTCGTCGGTGGTGCCGGTCTCGAGCGTCAGCTGCGGAGTGCCGGTCACGTTCACGGGCTCGGAGAAGGTGACCTGGATGTGGATGGTGCTGCCCGCGTCGTAGGCGCCGTTCGCGTTGGAGGCGGTGACGCCGCTGACGGTCGGGGCGGTGGTGTCGACGACGACGTTCTTGCTCGCGCCCAGCGATCCGGACGCGCCCGGTGTGGCGAGGGTGAGGACGGCGTCGTTGGTTGCGACGTCCTCGATGGTGCCGCCGTTGAGGGCGAGAGCTCCGGTGCCGGTGTAGTCGAGATCGGCCGAGGTGTCGCCTGACTGGACGGTGTAGTCGAAGGTGAGGGTCGAGGTGCCCGAACCCGCGGTGTAGTCGACGACCTCGTCGGTCGTGCCGGTCTCGAGTGTCAGCTGCGGCGTCCCGGTGACCGTCACCGGCTCGCTGAAGTTGACCAGGACGTGGATGGTCTGGCCCGCCTTGTACGCGCCGTTCGCATTCGACGCCGAGACCGAGCTCACAAACGGCGCGGTGGTGTCGAGCTGCACGGTCTGGCTGTTGAGGGTGGAGATGTTGCCGACGTTGTCTTCGGCGATCCATTTGACGGTGGTGGTGCCGTCGGTGGTGATGTCGAAGTTGGCGGTGGCGGCGTCGGCTTCGGTGCCGTTGGTGACGGTGTCGCTGCCGTTGATGGTGGGGGTGGTGCCGTTGGTGGTGTAGACGATGCGCTTGATGCCGGAGGCGCCTGTTTCGCCGCCGCTGGTGATGGTGATGGCGACGGGGGAGCTGGTGTACCAGCCGGAGCACGTCGCGCTGTTGCAGGTGATCGTGCTGGTCGGCGCCGAGCTGTCGGCCTGGGCGGTGAAGTCGGTGGTGGTGCTGGTGAGGCCGGCGTTGTTTTGGGCGGTGACCGAGCCGGTCTGGTCGGTGGCGCTCGGGTCGAAGCTGTAGTCGCCGCCGGTGTTCGTCCAGCCCGCACCGAGCGCGGGGTAGCTGTAGCCGGCGATCCCGGACTCGTCGTCGGCCGAGCCGCTGGCGGTGACGGTGAAGCCGCCGCTGCCGCCGCCCTGGAAGAACACGGTCGAGCCCGAACCCGGCCAATAGGCGTGGCTGAAGCCCGAATAGGCAAGCGAAGGCGGGGTGGGTGCGCTGGTGTCGAGCTGGACGGTCTGGCTGCTGATACCGGAGGTGTTGCCGACGTTGTCCTCGGCGATCCATTTGAGGGTGGTGGTGCCGTCTGTGGTGATGTTGAGGCTGGCGTTGGCGCCGGCGACCTCGGTACCGTTGGTGACGGTGTCGCTGCCGTTGATGGTCGGGTCGCTGCCGTCGGTGGTGTAGACGATCCGCCGGACGCCGGAGGCGCCGCTCTCGCCGCCGGTGCTGATCGCGACAGAGACGGGCGAGAGGGTGTACCAGCCCGAGCAGGCGGCCGAGTTGCAGCTGATCGCGCTGGTCGGGGCGTTGAAGTCGCCTTGGGCGGTGAAGTCGGTGCCGCTGCCGGTGAGGCCGGCGCCGTTTTGGGCGGTGACCGTGCCGCTCTCGGTGGTCGCGGTCGCGTCGAAGGTGTAGTCGCCGCCGGTGTTGGTCCAGCCGCTGCCGAGGGCGGGATAGGTGTAGCCGGCGATGCCGGACTCGCTGTCTGCGGAGCCGGAGGCGGCGACGGTGAAGCCGCCCGTGCCCGCGCCCTGGAAGTAGACGACCGTGCCGCTACCGGGGTAGTAGGCGTGTGTCGTCGCGGAGAACGCGAACCCGGTCGGCGCCGACGGCGCGCTCGTGTCCAGCTGCACGGTCTGGCTGGAGACACCGGAGGTGTTGCCGACGTTGTCTTCGGCGATCCACTTGACGGTGGTGGTGCCGTCGGCAGTGATGTCGAAGCCGGCCGAGCCGGCGTCGACTTCGGTGCCGTTTGTGACGGCGTCGCTGCCGTCGATGGTGGGATCGCTGCCGTCGGTGGTGTAGACGATGCGCTTGATGCCGGAGGCGCCTGTTTCGCCGCCGGTGGCGATGGCGATGGCGACGGGGGAGCTGGTGTACCAGCCGGAGCAGGCAGCCGAGTTGCAGGTGATCGAGCTGGTCGGCGCCGAGCTGTCGGACTGGGCGGTGAAGCCGGTGCCGCTGCTGGAGAGGCCGGCGTTGTTTTGGGCGGTGACCGACCCGGTCTCGGTCCCGGCCGAGCCGTCGAAGCTGTACAGGCCGCCGGTGTTCGACCAGCCGCTACCAAGGGCGGGGTAGCTGTAGCCGGCGATCCCGGACTGACCGTCTGCCGAGCCGGTGGCAGAGACGGTGAACCCGCCCGAGCCGCCGCCCTGGAAGAACACGGTCGAGCCCGAGCCCGGCCAGTAGGCGTGCGTGGTCGCACCGAAGCTGAACCCGGTCGGCGCCGAGGGGGCGCTGGTGTCCAGCTGCACGGTCTGGCTGGAGACGCCGGAGATGTTGCCGACGTTGTCTTCGGCGATCCATTTGACGGTGGTTGTGCCGTCGGTGGTGATGTCGAAGTTGGCGGTGGCGGCGTCGATCTCGGTGCCGTTGGTGACGGTGTCGCTGCCGTTGATGGTGGGGGTGGTGCCGTCGGTGGTGTAGACGATGCGCTTGATGCCGGAGGCGCCTGTTTCGCCGCCGCTGGTGATGGCGATGGCGACGGGGGAGCTGGTGTACCAGCCGGAGCACGTCGCCGCGTTGCAGGTGATCGTGCTGGTCGGCGCCGAGCTGTCGGCCTGGGCGGTGAAGTCGGTGGTGGTGCTGGTGAGGCCGGCGTTGTTTTGGGCGGTGACCGAGCCGGTCTGGTCGGTGGCGCTCGGGTCGAAGCTGTAGTCGCCGCCGGTGTTCGTCCAGCCCGCACCGAGCGCGGGGTAGCTGTAGCCGGCGATCCCGGACTCGTCGTCGGTCGAGCCGCTGGCGGTGACGGTGAAGCCGCCGCTGCCGCCGCCCTGGAAGAACACGGTCGAGCCCGAACCCGGCCAATAGGCGTGCGCTGAAGCCCGAATAGGCAAGCGACGGGGCAGACGGCGCGCTCGTGTCGACCTTGACGGTCGTCCTGATCGAGACCGCGTTGCCGACGTTGTCGGTGCCGGTCAGGACGAGCAGATAGCAGTTGCCGCTGCTCACCGTCTGGCCGGTCGTACCGGCGATGACCGTGGGTGCGCCGTAGCCCGAGCAGCTGTCGCCCGACAGCGATCCGGTCTGGATCGTGAGCGTCGACGTCGCAACACCCGACTCGGTGGAGGTCTGCGTCTCGTCGTAGTCGGTGCGGCTGTCGATCGTCAGCGTCGTGCCGCTGTTCAGATGGCTCGTCGTCCCGCCGACGGAGGCGGCGACGCCGTTGGCGCTGAAGGCGCCGCCGGTCGGCGCAGTGGTGTCGGCCTGCGCCGTGAAGCTCGCGCCGCTGCCCGAGACGCCCGCGCCGTTGGTCGCGGTGACCGAGCCGGATTGTGTCGTCGACACGCTCGTGTACGTGTAGTCGCCGCCTACGTTCGACCAGCCGGCGCCGCCGAGCGCCGGATAGGTGTAGCCGGTGACGCCGGTGTCCGCGTCGGTCGCGCCGCTCGCCGTGACGGTGAAGTTGCCGCCGTTGCCGCCCTGGAAGTAGACGACCGAACCGGAGCCGGGCCAGTAGGCGGTCGAGCTCAGCGAGCTGAACGCAAGTCCGGTCGGCGCCGACGGCGCGGTGTTGTCGACCTTGACGGTCGTCTTGATCGAGACTGCGTTGCCGACATTGTCGGTGCCGGTGAGGGTGAGCAGGTAGCAGTTGCCGCTGGCGACCGTCTGGCTGGCGGTGCCGGTGATCGTGCTGGGTGAGCCGTAGCTGCCGCACGTGTCGCCCGTGAGCGTGGCCGACTTGATGGTGAGGGTCGAGGCGTCGAGCCCGGACTCGGTGGCGGTCTGGGTCTCGCCGTAGTCGGTGCGGCTGTCGATCGTCAGCGCGGTGCCGCTGGTGAGATAGCTGCCGGTGCCGCCGCCGGAGGCTGCCTGGCCGTTGGCGCTGAAGGCGCCGCCGGTGGGCGCGGTGGAGTCGGACTGCGCGGTGAAGCTCGTCCCCGAGCCGGTGAGGCCCGCGTTGTTCTGGGCGGTGACCGAGCCCGTCTGGGTCGTGGCGGCGCTCGTGAACGTGTAGGCGCCCGCGGTGTTGGCCCAGCCGCCGCCGCCCAGCGACGGATACGTGTAGCCGGCGATGCCGGTGTCGGCGTCCGCTGCGCCGGTGCCCGTAACGGTGAAGCCGCCGGCGGTGCCGCCCTCGAAGTAGACGATCGATCCCGAGCCCGGCCAGTACGCGTTCGTGGGCGAGCCGAAGGTGAAGCCGGCGGGCGCGCTGGGGGCAGTCGTGTCGACCATGACGACCGTGGAGATCGAGGCGGTGTTGCTCACGCGGTCGGTGCCGGTGAGGGTGAGCAGGTAGCAGTTGCCGCTCGCGACCGTCTGGCTGGCGGTGCCGGTGATCGTGGTGGGGGAGCCGTAGCTGCCGCAGGTGTTGCCGGTGAGGGCGCCCGACTCGATGGTGAGATCGGAGGTGCCCAGGCCCGAGCCGCCGTCGGTGTAGTCGCTGCGGGAGTCGATGGTGAGCGTCGTGCCGCTCGTGAGATAGCTCGTGCTGCCGCCGCCGGTGGCTGGAGTGCCGTTGGCGCTGAAGGCGCCGCCGGCCGGCGCGGTCGAGTCCTCGGTGACGTTGTACGTGCCGGCGGCGGAGTCGATGCCCGCGTTGTTCGTGCTGGTGACCGTCCGGCCGCTGCTGGGGCCGGTGGTGGTGGCGTCGAAGGTGACGGCGATGTGATCGCCGGTCGGTGTGCTGCTGAAGTTGGCGCCGCCGTCGCTGTTGAGCGTGCCGAAGGCGTAGCCGGCGATGCCGGACTCGCCGTCCGTGGAGGCGCCGGTGACGGTGAAGGTGCCGCCGGCGGACGGGCGGAAGAAGAGGGTGCCGCTGCCGTCGTCGTAGGTGTTGCCGGCAGAGAGGCCGCTGAAGCTGACGGTCGGCGTCGACGGGGCGGTGGTGTCGACGAGAATGGTGGCGGTGGTGATGGCGGTGTTGCCGACGTTGTCGGTGCCGGTGAGCGTGTAGAGGTAGCACTGGCCGTCGGTGGGGGCGGTGTCGGGGCTGGTGACAGTGGTGGCGCCGGTGTAGCCGCCGGCGGGGCAGGTACCGGGGCTCGAGGGCGCCTGCGCATTCGAACGCGTGATCACGTTGGAGGCGATCCCGGAACCGGCGTCGCTGTAGGGGGTGGTGGTGATGGTGATCGAGTCGAGGGTGCTGGAGAAGGCGGGCACCGAGATGGCGCCGCCGGTGGGTGCGGTGGAATCGATCTGGGCGGTGAAGCTTGTGCCGGTGCTGGTGAGGCCGGCGTTGTTTGTGGCGGTGATGGGGCCGGTTTGGGTGGTGGCTGCGCTGGTGAAGGTGTAGGCGCCGTTTGTGTGTGTCCAGGCGCCGCCGCCCAGGCCCGCGTAGGTGTAGGAGGCGATGCCGGACTCGGCGTCGCTGGAGCTCGGGGTGATGGTGAAGCCGCCGGCGGTGTTGCCCTTGAAGTAGACGGTGGTGCCTGCCGCGTAGGCGTTGGTGAAGGCGGAGAAGGCGAGCGCGGGCGCTGTGGGAGCGGTGGTGTCGACGAGGACGGTGGCGGTGGTGGTGGCGGTGTTGTCGACGTTGTCGGTGCCGGTGAGGGTGTACTCGTAGCACTGGCTGTCGAGGGGGACGGTGTCGCTGATCACACCGGTGGCGGTGATGTTGTTGTTGACCACCGTTGGGCTGCCGAAGGTCGTTCCGGCGCAGCTGCCGGGGGCCGTAGGGGCGCCCTGGGTGCGGGTGAGGGTGTTGCCGCCGGGGGCGAGTAGGCCGGAGGCGGTGGGGGTCTGTGTTTCGGCGTAGAGGGCGGTGACGTCGGGGCTGACGGTCAGCGAGCTGGAGAAGCTGCCGATGGTGAGGGTGCCGCCGGTGGGTGCGGTGGAGTCGATCTGGGCGGTGAAGCTTGTGCCGGCGCTGGTGGTGCCGGCGTTGTTTGTGGCGGTGATGGGGCCGGTTTGGGTGGTGGCGGCGCGAGGTGAAGGTGTAGGCGCCGTTTGTGTGTGTCCAGGCGCCGCCGCCGAGGCCGGGGAAGGTGTAGCCGGCGACATCGGACTCGTTGTCGGTGGAGGTGGGGGTGACGGTGAAGCCGCCGGCGGCGTTGCCCTTGAAGTAGACGGTGGTGCCCGATGCGTAGGCGTTGGTGAAGCTGCCGAAGGACAGGCTTGGCGCCGAGGGGGCGGTGGTGTCGATGAGGATCGGGCTGGAGGTGAGGGAGCTCGTGTTGTTGACGTTGTCGGTGCCGGTGAGGGTGTACTGGTAGCACTGGCCGTCGGTGGGGGCGGTGTCGGGGCTGGTGACGGTGGTGGTGCCGGTGTAGCCGGTGGCGGGGCAGGTGCCGGGGCTCGAGGGCGCCTGCGCGTTCGAGCGGGTGATCATGTTGGAGGCGATCCCGGAACCGGCGTCGGTGTAGGGGGTGGTGGTGATGGTGATCGAGTCGAGGGTGTTGGAGAAGGCGGGCACCGAGATCGCGCCGCCGCTGGGTGCGGTGGAGTCGATCTGGGCGGTGAAGCTTGTGCCGGTGCTGGTGAGTGCCGGTGTTGTTTGTGGCGGTGATGGGGCCGGTTTGGGTGGTGGCGGCCGAGGTGAAGGTGTAGGCGCCGTTTGTGTGTGTCCAGGCGCCGCCGCCGAGGCCGGGGAAGGTGTAGCCGGCGATGCCGGATTGGTTGTCGGTGGAGGTGGGGGTGACGGTGAAGCCGCCGGCGGCGTTGCCCTTGAAGTAGACGGTGGTGCCCGATGCGTAGGCGTTGGTGAAGCTGCCGAAGGACAGGCTTGGCGCCGAGGGGGCGGTGGTGTCGATGAGGATCGGGCTGGAGGTGAGGGAGCTCGTGTTGTTGACGTTGTCGGTGCCGGTGAGGGTGTACTGGTAGCACTGGCCGTCGGTGGGGGCGGTGTCGGGGCTGGTGACGGTGGTGGCGCCGGTGTAGCCGGTGGCGGGGCAGGTGCCGGGGCTCGAGGGCGCCTGCGCGTTCGAACGCGTGATCACGTTGGAGGCGATCCCGGAACCGGCGTCGGTGTAGGGGGTGGTGGTGATGGTGATCGAGTCGAGGGTGTTGGAGAAGGCGGGGACCGAGATGGCGCCGCCGCTGGGGGCGGTGGAGTCTTGGGTGATGGTGTAGTCGGCGGTGGTGGAGTCGGTGCCGGCGCCGTTTGTGCTGTGGACGGTGCGGTTGGTGGTGGGGCCGGTGGTGGTGGCGTCGAAGGTGACGGCGATGTGGTCGCTGGTCTGGGTGACGCCGAAGTTGGTGCCGCCGTTTGTGTTGAGGTTGCCGAAGGTGTAGCCGGCGATGCCGGATTGGTTGTCGTTGGAGGCGGCGGTGACGGTGAAGGTGCCGCCGGCGGAGGGGCGGAAGAAGAGGGTGCCGGCGCCGTTGTCGTAGGTGTTGCCGGCGGAGAGGCCGCTGAAGCTGACGGTCGGGGTTGAGGGGGCGGTGGTGTCGATGAGGATCGGGCTGGAGGTGAGGGAGCTCGTGTTGTTGACGTTGTCGGTGCCGGTGAGGGTGTACTGGTAGCACTGGCCGTCGGTGGGGGCGGTGTCGGGGCTGGTGACGGTGGTGGCGCCGGTGTAGCCGGTGGCGGGGCAGGTGCCGGGGCTCGAGGGCGCCTGCGCGTTCGAACGCGTGATCACGTTGGAGGCGATCCCGGAACCGGCGTCGGTGTAGGGGGTGGTGGTGATGGTGATCGAGTCGAGGGTGTTGGAGAAGGCGGGGACCGAGATGGCGCCGCCGCTGGGGTCGGTGGAGTCTTGGGTGATGGTGTAGTCGGCGGTGGTGGAGTCGGTGCCGGCGCCGTTTGTGCTGTGGACGGTGCGGTTGGTGGTGGGGCCGGTGGTGGTGGCGTCGAAGGTGACGGCGATGTGGTCGCTGGTCTGGGTGACGCCGAAGTTGGTGCCGCCGTTTGTGTTGAGGTTGCCGAAGGTGTAGCCGGCGATGCCGGATTGGTTGTCGTTGGAGGCGGCGGTGACGGTGAAGGTGCCGCCGGCGGAGGGGCGGAAGAAGAGGGTGCCGGCGCCGTTGTCGTAGGTGTTGCCGGCGGAGAGGCCGCTGAAGCTGACGGTCGGGGTTGAGGGGGCGGTGGTGTCGATGAGGATCGGGCTGGAGGTGAGGGAGCTCGTGTTGTTGACGTTGTCGGTGCCGGTGAGGGTGTACTGGTAGCACTGGCCGTCGGTGGGGGCGGTGTCGGGGCTGGTGACGGTGGTGGCGCCGGTGTAGCCGGTGGCGGGGCAGGTGCCGGGGCTCGAGGGCGCCTGCGCGTTCGAACGCGTGATCACGTTGGAGGCGATCCCGGAACCGGCGTCGGTGTAGGGGGTGGTGGTGATGGTGATCGAGTCGAGGGTGTTGGAGAAGGCGGGCACCGAGATGGCGCCGCCGGTGGGTGCGGTGGAGTCGATCTGGGCGGTGAAGCTTGTGCCTGCGCCGGTGGTGCCGGCGTTGTTGGTGGCGGTAACGGAGCCGGTCTGGGTGGTGGCTGCGCTCGTGAAGGTGTAGGCGCCGTTCGTGTGTGACCAGGCGCCGCCGCCCAGGCCTGGGTAGGCGTAGGAGGCGATGCCGGACTCGGCGTCGCTGGAGCTCGGGGTGACGGTGAAGCCGCCGGCCGCACTGCCCTTGAAGTAGACGGTCGTGCCTGCCGCATAGGCGTTCGTGAAGGCGGAGAAGGCGAGCGTGGGCGCGCTCGGCGCCGTCGTGTCGACGAGGATCGGGCTGCTGGCGATCGTTGCGCTGTTGTTGACGTTGTCGGTGCCGGTGAGGGTGTAGACGTAGCACCGGCCGTCGGTGGGGACCGTGTCGGGGCTGGTGACCACGGTCGAGCCGGTGTAGCCGCCGACAGGGCAGACGCCGGGGCTTGAGGGTGTCTGCGCGTCGGAGCGGGTGATGACGTTGGAGGCGATCCCCGAGCCGGCGTCGCCGTAGGGGGTGGTGGTGATGGTGATCGAGTCGAGGGTGCTCGAGTAGGCGGGTGCCGAGATCGTGCCGCCGCTGGGGGCGGTGGAGTCGATCTGGGCGGTGAAGTTGGTGCCGGTGCTGGTCAGGCCTGAGCCGTTGGTGGCGGTGACCGGGCCGGTTTGGGTGGTGGCGGCGCTGGTGAAGGTGTAGACGCCGTTTGTGTGTGACCAGGCGCCGCCGCCGAGGCCTGGGTAGGTGTAGCCGGCTACGCCGGACTCGGCGTCGCTGGAGCTCGGGGTGACGGTGAAGCCGCCGGCGGCGCTGCCCTTGAAGTAGACGGTGGTGCCGGAGGCGTAGGCGTTGCTGAAGCTGCCGAAGGACAGGCTCGGCGTTGAGGGGGCGGTGGTGTCGACGAGGGTGGTGGCGGTGGTGGTGGCGGTGTTGCCGACGTTGTCGGTGCCGGTGAGGGTGTACTGGTAGCACTGGCCGTCGAGGGGGACGGTGTCGGCGATGGTGCCGGTGGCGGTGATGTTGGCGCTGATGGTGGCCGGGCTGCCGAAGGTTGTCCCGGCGCAGCTGCCGGGGGCCGTGGGGGCGCCCTGGGTGCGGGTGAGGGTGTTGCCGCCGGGGGCGAGCAGGCCGGAGGCGGTGCCGGTCTGTGTTTCGGCGTAGAGGGCGGTGACGTTCGGCGAGACCGAGAGCGAGGAGCTGAAGCCGCCGATCGAGAGGCCGCCGCCGGTGGGTGCGGTGGTGTCGGACTGGGCGGTGAAAGTCGTCCCCGAGCTGGTGAGGCCGGCGTTGTTTTGTGCGGTGACCGGGCCGGAATGGGTGGTCGCGGCGCTGGTGAAGGTGTAGACGCCGGCGGTGTTTGACCAGCCGCTGCCGCCGAGGGTGGGGTAGGTGTAGCCGGTGATCCCGGTGTCGGCGTCGGCCGCGCCGGTGCCGGTGACGGTGAAGCCGCCGGCGATGCCGCCCTGGAAGTAGACGGTGGCGCCGGAGCCGGGCCAGTAGGCGTTTGTGATCGAGCTGAAGGTGAAGCCGGTCGGCGCCGAGGGGGCGGTGGTGTCGACGATGACGGCGGTGGTGATGGTGGTGGTGTTGCCGACGTTGTCGGTGCCGGTGAGGGTGTAGAGGTAGCAGCCGGTTGGTTCGGTTTGGGCGGGGCTGCCGACGATCGGGGTGGTCGACCCGTAGCTGCCGCAGGTGTTGCCGCTGAGCGTGGCCGTGGCGATGGTGAGTGTCGAGCTGGCGAGGCCGGAGCCGGCGTCGCCGTAGTCGGTGCGGGTGCCGATCGTGTAGTTGCCGGTGGTGTTGTAGCCGCTGGTGCCGCCGCTCGTGGCCGTCTGGCCGTTGACGGTGAGTGCGCCACCGGTGGGGGCGGTGGAGTCGGCCTGGGTTGTCCAGTTGGTGGTGTTTGTGTTGCCGGCGTTGTTGGTGGCGGTGACCGTTTGGCTGCCGGGTGTTGCTGCGCCGGTTGTGTAGGTGTAGGTGCGGGTGGCGCCTGCGCCGGCGACCGTCCAGTTGGTGCCCATCTGGGCGGGGGCGGTGGGGAAGGTGTAGCCGGTGATGCCGGTGTCGGGGTCTGTGGAGTTGGCGGTGAGGTCGAAGCTGCCGGTGGCGGCGGCGGGGTTGAAGTAGACGGTGGTGCCCGAGCCTGAGTAGTAGGCGCCGCCGGTGGCGTTGGCGGGGGTGAGGGTCGGCGCCGAGGGGGCGGTGGTGTCGACGATGACGGCGGTGGTGATGGTGGTGGTGTTGCCGACGTTGTCGGTGCCGGTGAGGGTGTAGAGGTAGCAGCCGGTTGGTTCGGTTTGGGCGGGGCTGCCGACGATCGGGGTGGTCGACCCGTAGCTGCCGCAGGTGTTGCCGCTGAGCGTGGCCGTGGCGATGGTGAGTGTCGAGCTGGCGAGGCCGGAGCCGGCGTCGCCGTAGTCGGTGCGGGTGCCGATCGTGTAGTTGCCGGTGGTGTTGTAGCCGCTGGTGCCGCCGCTCGTGGCCGTCTGGCCGTTGACGGTGAGTGCGCCACCGGTGGGGGCGGTGGAGTCGGCCTGGGTTGTCCAGTTGGTGGTGTTTGTGTTGCCGGCGTTGTTGGTGGCGGTGACCGTTTGGCTGCCGGGTGTTGCTGCGCCGGTTGTGTAGGTGTAGGTGCGGGTGGCGCCTGCGCCGGCGACCGTCCAGTTGGTGCCCATCTGGGCGGGGGCGGTGGGGAAGGTGTAGCCGGTGATGCCGGTGTCGGGGTCTGTGGAGTTGGCGGTGAGGTCGAAGCTGCCGGTGGCGGCGGCGGGGTTGAAGTAGACGGTGGTGCCCGAGCCTGAGTAGTAGGCGCCGCCGGTGGCGTTGGCGGGGGTGAGGGTCGGCGCCGAGGGGGCGGTGGTGTCGACGATGACGGCGGTGGTGATGGTGGTGGTGTTGCCGACGTTGTCGGTGCCGGTGAGGGTGTAGAGGTAGCAGCCGGTTGGTTCGGTTTGGGCGGGGCTGCCGACGATCGGGGTGGTCGACCCGTAGCTGCCGCAGGTGTTGCCGCTGAGCGTGGCCGTGGCGATGGTGAGTGTCGAGCTGGCGAGGCCGGAGCCGGCGTCGCCGTAGTCGGTGCGGGTGCCGATCGTGTAGTTGCCGGTGGTGTTGTAGCCGCTGGTGCCGCCGCTCGTGGCCGTCTGGCCGTTGACGGTGAGTGCGCCACCGGTGGGGGCGGTGGAGTCGGCCTGGGTTGTCCAGTTGGTGGTGTTTGTGTTGCCGGCGTTGTTGGTGGCGGTGACCGTTTGGCTGCCGGGTGTTGCTGCGCCGGTTGTGTAGGTGTAGGTGCGGGTGGCGCCTGCGCCGGCGACCGTCCAGTTGGTGCCCATCTGGGCGGGGGCGGTGGGGAAGGTGTAGCCGGTGATGCCGGTGTCGGGGTCTGTGGAGTTGGCGGTGAGGTCGAAGCTGCCGGTGGCGGCGGCGGGGTTGAAGTAGACGGTGGTGCCCGAGCCTGAGTAGTAGGCGCCGCCGGTGGCGTTGGCGGGGGTGAGGGTCGGCGCCGAGGGGGCGGTGGTGTCGACGATGACGGCGGTGGTGATGGTGGTGGTGTTGCCGACGTTGTCGGTGCCGGTGAGGGTGTAGAGGTAGCAGCCGGTTGGTTCGGTTTGGGCGGGGCTGCCGACGATCGGGGTGGTCGACCCGTAGCTGCCGCAGGTGTTGCCGCTGAGCGTGGCCGTGGCGATGGTGAGTGTCGAGCTGGCGAGGCCGGAGCCGGCGTCGCCGTAGTCGGTGCGGGTGCCGATCGTGTAGTTGCCGGTGGTGTTGTAGCCGCTGGTGCCGCCGCTCGTGGCCGTCTGGCCGTTGACGGTGAGTGCGCCACCGGTGGGGGCGGTGGAGTCGTTGGTGAAGGTGAGGAGGGTGGCGGTTGAGGTGTTGCCGGCGTTGTCGGTGCTGGTGATGGATTCGGTTGGTGCGCTGGTTGCGCCTGCGGTCCAGGCGAAGTTGTTGGTGGTGGTGTAGGGGCCGCCGGCTGGGGTGGTGACGGTTTGGGTGGTGTGTGTCCAGTTGGTGGTGGTGCCGCCGAGGGTGGGGAAGATGGAGTTGGCGGGGCCGGAGCCGGTGTCGGTGACGGTGTTTGTGAGTTGGAAGTTGCCGAGGGCGGCGCCGCGGTAGTAGACGGTGGTGCCGGTGAGGTAGGCGCCGCCGGTGATGCTGGCGAGGGTGAGTGTGTTGGTGGGGGCGGTGTTGTCGACGCGGACGGTGATCAGGGCGCTGGTGAAGGTGTTGCCGACGTTGTCGGTGGTGATCACGCGTAGGTCGTATTGGCCGTCGGTGACGGCGGTCGTGTCCCAGGTGACCGAGTAGGGGCTGGTGGTATCGGCCGCGCCGATGGTCGTCCAGGTGCCGGCGCCGGTGGGCGAGCGCTGGAACAACGCGGAGGCGACCCCGGATGCGGCGTCGGCGGAGTCGGAGGAGACGGCGACCGTGGTGCCGCGCAGGTTGGCGGCCGCGGTCGGCGCGGTGAGCGTGCCGGTGGGGGCGGTGGAGTCGTTGGTGAAGGTGAGGAGGGTGGCGGTTGAGGTGTTGCCGGCGTTGTCGGTGCTGGTGATGGATTCGGTTGGTGCGCTGGTTGCGCCTGCGGTCCAGGCGAAGTTGTTGGTGGTGGTGTAGGGGCCGCCGGCTGGGGTGGTGACGGTTTGGGTGGTGTGTGTCCAGTTGGTGGTGGTGCCGCCGAGGGTGGGGAAGATGGAGTTGGCGGGGCCGGAGCCGGTGTCGGTGACGGTGTTTGTGAGTTGGAAGTTGCCGAGGGCGGCGCCGCGGTAGTAGACGGTGGTGCCGGTGAGGTAGGCGCCGCCGGTGATGCTGGCGAGGGTGAGTGTGTTGGTGGGGGCGGTGTTGTCGACGCGGACGGTGATCAGGGCGCTGGTGAAGGTGTTGCCGACGTTGTCGGTGGTGATCACGCGTAGGTCGTATTGGCCGTCGGTGACGGCGGTCGTGTCCCAGGTGACCGAGTAGGGGCTGGTGGTATCGGCCGCGCCGATGGTCGTCCAGGTGCCGGCGCCGGTGGGCGAGCGCTGGAACAACGCGGAGGCGACCCCGGATGCGGCGTCGGCGGAGTCGGAGGAGACGGCGACCGTGGTGCCGCGCAGGTTGGCGGCCGCGGTCGGCGCGGTGAGCGTGCCGGTGGGGGCGGTGGAGTCGTTGGTGAAGGTGAGGAGGGTGGCGGTTGAGGTGTTGCCGGCGTTGTCGGTGCTGGTGATGGATTCGGTTGGTGCGCTGGTTGCGCCTGCGGTCCAGGCGAAGTTGTTGGTGGTGGTGTAGGGGCCGCCGGCTGGGGTGGTGACGGTTTGGGTGGTGTGTGTCCAGTTGGTGGTGGTGCCGCCGAGGGTGGGGAAGATGGAGTTGGCGGGGCCGGAGCCGGTGTCGGTGACGGTGTTTGTGAGTTGGAAGTTGCCGAGGGCGGCGCCGCGGTAGTAGACGGTGGTGCCGGTGAGGTAGGCGCCGCCGGTGATGCTGGCGAGGGTGAGTGTGTTGGTGGGGGCGGTGTTGTCGACGCGGACGGTGATCAGGGCGCTGGTGAAGGTGTTGCCCGCGTTGTCGGTGGTGATCACGCGTAGGTCGTATTGGCCGTCGGTGACGGCGGTCGTGTCCCAGGTGACCGAGTAGGGGCTGGTGGTATCGGCCGCGCCGATGGTCGTCCAGGTGCCGGCGCCGGTGGGCGAGCGCTGGAACAACGCGGAGGCGACCCCGGATGCGGCGTCGGCGGAGTCGGAGGAGACGGCGACCGTGGTGCCGCGCAGGTTGGCGGCCGCGGCGGGCGCGGTCAGCGACCCCGTCGGGGCGACGGTGTCGACGAGGACGGTCGCGGTGACGGTGGCGGTGTTACTGACGTTGTCGGTGCCGGTGAGGGTGTACTGGTAGCAGACCCCGCTGGTCGGGACGGTGTCGCTGATCACACCGGTGGCGGTGATGTTGGCGTTGATCGTGGCCGGGCTGGCGTAGCCGCTGGCAGGGCAGACGCCGGGCGAGGAGGGGGCAGCCTGCGCACGCGTGAGCGCGTTGCCGCCGGGCGACTTCAGTCCGGACGCGGTGCCGCTCATCGCCTCGGCGTAGAGAGCCGTGACGTTGGGGGAGACGGTCAGGGATGAGCTGAAGGGGCCGATCGAGAGAGCTCCGCCGGTCGGCGCCGTCACGTCGCGGACGAACGTGAGCGCCGTCGCAGAGCCGGTGTTGCCCACGTTGTCGACGCCTGTAACGGTCTCGGTTCCGGGCGCGGTCGTGTTCGCGTTCGTGAACGTATGCGTCGCCGACTGCCAGGGTGCGCCGCCGTCGGTGAGGGAGGAAGCGGTGAAGCCGGCCGGTGCGGGGGCGTGCGTGCGCGCCGCGTAGTGCGTGAGGACGGTCGCTGGGCTGAGGACGGAGGGGAAGACCGCGACCTCGTCGATCTGGCCGTTGAAGTACTTGCCGCCGTTCGTCCCGTCGCTCGTCGGCACTCCGACGCCGACGTTGAAGCCCTGCGCGCCCGGCGCGGCCGTGTTGAGCGTCGTCGTCGGGCTCTGCGAGCCGAGGCTGGCGCCGTCGAGGTAGACCGTCATCGTATTCGTTCCGCCGTCGTACGTCTCGACCGCTTGGTGCCAGGCCCCGTCGGTGATCGAGTACGGGGTGTTGAACGTCAGGTCCTCGCCGGTGCCGAAGCCCCACGTATAGAGCGACGTCGAGGTCGCGATGAAGAGCCCGAACTCCTGGGCGTTCGCGCCGCCGCCGTAGTCCGTCAGCGCCTGCTTCGTGGTCGTCGTCGTCTTGAACCAGACCTCTACCGACCGGTTCGAAGCGCCGCTCGGGATGCTGGTCGGCGACGCCTTGATCACGTAGCTCGACCCCGTCGCAGTGAGCGTCGACGCCGGGTCGGAGTCGCCGGAGAGCGCGCCAGGGGTGACGTTCCGCGTGTACGTGCCGTTGAACGTTCCGCCGTTCCCGGTGCCGGACGTGTCGGCGACGGCCGTGCCGGACGTCTCGCTGAAGCGCCAGTAGAGGACCGGGCTGTTGGCCATGATCTCGTCCGCCGTCCCGTTGACGCCGGGGAAGGTGTCCGACGCGACTCCCGCTCCGGCATCGACCGGCGTGTCGGTGACGGTGAATGTGCCGCCGGCCCCGGTCGGGTTGTAATAGAGGGTGCTGGTCCCGGAGTTCCAGTACTGGAGGTTCGTGCCGGTGACGGACGTGACGCTGATCGTGTGCGTCGGCCCGAGGACGTCGCGGAAGAAGTTGACCGCCGTCGTCGCGATGTTCCCGGCGGCGTCCATGGCGGTCACGACCTCGGACGAAGGCGCCGTCGTGTTCGTCGCGCCGAACGTGTGGGTCAGCGAGCTCCCCGGGAACGCAGTGATCGTGGTGCCGCTGCCGCTGAATCCCGTGGGCGCGGGAGGCACCGTTGCTGCGCTCAAGTAGTGCGTCAGGATCCGGGCTTGCGAGAGCTGGGTGCCGTAGATCGCGACGTCGTCGATCGAGCCGTTCCAGAACTCGGTGGCGGCGCCGTTGGCGCCGATCTGGAGATTGCCGGTCTGGTTCGCCTGCGTGTACGTCGTCGTCAGCACCAGCCTGCCGTCGAGGTAGAACTTTGTGCCGTTCGCGGTGCCGCTCGTGAACGTCACGTCCACCAGGTGCCACTGGCCGTCGGCGACGTTGATTCCGGTGCTGAGGAAGGAGTTCGAGCCGGGGTCGTACTCGCCGAGGATCCCGGTGTTCATCATGATCGCGTAGGCGTTCTGCTTCTGAAGGATGTTGTGGTACGCCGCCGAGTTGTCCGACGTCTTGAACCAGGCCTCGAGTGTGCCGCTGGTGAGCTGGAGCGCCGCCGGGTTGCCGACGTTGACATATCCGTTCGTCCCGTTGAGGAGTATCGACTTGTTCGGGTCGCCGGAGAGGGCGCCGGTCTGGTTCAGGGTGTAGCCGCCGGTGTAGGTGCCATTCTGCACGCCCTTCGCGTCCGTCGCGACCGTCCCGGCCGTCTCGCCGAGGCGCCAGTAGCTGACGGGGTTGTCCACCAGCACCTCTGCGCTCGTGCCGCTGAGGCCGGGGAACGTGTCCCCGAGCAGGTCAGTCCCGGCGTCGGCCGGCGAGTCGCCGATCGTGAACGTGCCGCCGGCCCCGGTCGGGTTGTAGTAGAGGGTGCTGGTCCCCGAGTTCCAGTACTGGAGGTTGGTGCCGGTCAGGGGCGTGACGCTGACCGACTGCGTCGGGTTCGTCAGGCTGACCTTGTACGTGGCGACGGCCGCTACCCACGTACTGGCTGCGACGGCGGCGCCGCAGGTCTGGATGCCGGTCGTCGACACATATTTGAAGAGGGGCTCCACCTGCATCGTGCCGGCGACGCCGGCGAGTGTCGTGGCGGTGCAGGAGTTGTTGGCGGCGCCGGGCGTCGCGTTGGTGACGCCGCCGATGACCAGCTCGGCCCCCTGGGTCGTCGTAGCCGTCGTCGCCGCCGTGGCGGGTGTCGTGGTGCCCTTGTTGGTTCCGTTCGAGGCCTGGTCGAGCGGGGTGGCCGAGACCACGCCGGTGAAGTAGAAGACAGTCGCCGACTTGAGAGTGGTGTCGTTGCTGCCCACCGTGACGGTGATCGTGTTGCCGACCGCGAGAGCGTGGGTCACGGACGAACGGATGATCGCCACTGTCTTGACCGGCGCGGTCCCGCTGCTGGTCTGCGCGTCGTTCGTGAAGGTGTTGTGGGTCCCGAGGTTGTCCGCCGCGCTGATCGTGGACCCGCTGTTCATGTTCCGGCCAACGACGACGAAGAGGGTGCTTCCCACCGGCACCGCCGCGGTGAGCGTGATCACGAGCTGGTTCGAGGTCCCGGTGCAGACGCCGCCGGCGTTTGCGCAGACGCCCGAGCCGACGACTGTCATGCCGCCCGCGCTGCTGGCGATCGTGTACGGACCCGCGAACGGCCCGCCGGCCTGACGGCCGACGACCCCTGCCGGAGTGAGTCTCTTCGCAGTTGACGTCGCGAGCGCGCGCGCGAGATCGAGTCGGCCGTTGCCGGTCTGCGCGCGCGTCCCGGCCTTGTGCGCGCTCGCGGCGAGCTTGCCGATCACGCTCGCGTTCGTCGCCTTCGGATCAGCGCCGAGCAGCAGCGCAGCACCGCCGGCGACGAGCGCGGCCGAGGCGGACGTGCCCGTCACGGACGTCGTGCCGCCGCCGACCGCGTCCGCGGTGATGTCGACGCCCGGAGCGGCGAGGAACGTGTCCACGCCGTAGTTGCTGCCCGACCAGAGGTGATCGACCGGGTCTGTGGCCGACACGCCGACGACCTTGGCGTCGCCGGCGGGGTACGTCGGGCTCGACGAGCCGCTGTTACCGGTGGCGGCGACGACGACCGCGCCCTTCGACCACGCGTAGTCGATCGCGCGCTGAAGGTCCGGACTATAAGCGGCACCGGTGAAGCTCATGAGGATGACGTTCGCGCCGTGGTCGGCGGCCCACACGAGGCCCTTGATGATGTCGCTGTCTTCGCCGTAGCCGGCGCCGTTCAGAACCTGCACGGGCATGACACGGGCGGACGGGTCGACGGCGAGCGCGATGCTCGTCATCCAGGTGCCGTGTCCGTTCGGATCGCGGCGTGCGCTCGCGCCGGCGAACGCCGAGTAGCCGCCGATCAGGCGGTGCGCGAGGTCCGGGCGCGTAGCGTCGACGCCGGTGTCGAGCACCGCAAGCGTCACGCTCCGCTTGGCCTTCGCGTTCGTGACGGCCGCGGGCCAACCGATCTTCTGGAACGCCCACTGCGAGGAGATGGCTCCGCTCGAGATGCCGCCGGCGATCTGCCTGACGTCGTCGGGTGTTGCGGCTTCGATCGCGTGCGCATGCTGAAGGCTGTGGAGGACCGCCTTCGCCTTGGAGGAGGCGACCGACACCACGTGCAGTTGAAGCTGCGACACCGTCCCCGTCTCGACCGCGCCGTAGCGGGCGAGCAGCGCACGCTGCTGTCGTGCGGTGACGCCGGCGCGGAACCGGAGAGTGATCGATGCGCGCGCGGCGTGTCCGGCGGCAGGCGCCTGCGTAAGTGCATTGGACATGGGCCAGCTCGGAATCTCGCTCCCGCGGTGCGTGCCGCTGCCGGCCACGAGGAACAAGGCCGTCCCGGCGAGCGCAACGCACATTGCCGCTGCGGCGGCAAGAAGCCGGTGTGTGCGAAAAACGCTCACACGCGACTTCCGTCGAGGTGAGCCGGAGTCCTGACGAGGGACGCGTCGGGGCGCGACGCCCCTAGCGCCCTCGTCAGGAACCTCGACCTGGTGAGCATCGTGTGATCGCCCCGGAGAGTGGCGAGCTCGGAGAGAGCGAAGACGATGCGTGCGGCGAGGCGAAGCGCCGCGACGGCGAGCACGAAAGTGCGAATTGGGCGGGAGACCTCAGACCTAGCTGAGGGTTCCGCAGGATGTCGCACGCTCGGGAAGCTCGCCATTTCCGATCGCGCGTTTATGCGCGATCTCCAGCCTTTTCATCGACTAAAGGCCGAACTGCACTAAGGCTTTTGTGACCGGAAAGCGGTACGAAAGGGGGATGGGCGGCCGACGGGGCGGAAAAATCCCCCTTACGAGGGAGGCAGGTCCCGCCGCGAATCGGCTATCGGCACTACCGCACGAAGAGGAGGGTGGCATCGCCGTAGAGCGGTACCGCGCTCCGAATGCTGCTAGCGCCGGTGCAGGAGCTTGGTGATCGTGTCGCTGGTGGTTGCGCTCGAGGCGGATTCGCGCAGCACGGCACTGACGCCCATGGTGCGGACATGCTTGGCGAGGGTTGGGTTGTTGGTGAGGGCGACGATCTTGATTTCGGGGAGGAGGGCGTGGAGGCCGGTGAGTGTTTTGATGGGGATGGTGTTGAGGTCGACGACGACGGCGGCTGCTGGGTTGGGGTTGGTGGGGTCGACGGCGGTGTAGAGGTTGGCGTCGGCGAGCGGCTGGATGACGTAGTTGCGTCCGAGGTTGGCACGCAGGTTGGTGAGGTTGGTGTGGGCGCCGCGGATGACGACGATGTGGAGTTGTTGTGGGGTGTGCAAGAGGGGCGACGTGGGGCGGTGCTGCACGAACGTGATCGTGGTGCTGACGTCGACGGTCTGTCCGATTCCGTCGGCGTGCATCTTCAGCTGGTAGACGCCGGGCTTGGTTACGTGCATTGGCACACGCAGGATGGTGATCCCGGCGCGCCGCGTCGGGGTCTTGACGGTCTGGCCGGCGACGGTGGTGCCGTTGGCGGCGGTGAAGTTGCCGGTGACGCGGGCGGGTGCGGTGAGGGCCATGCGGACGGCGACGAAGGTGCGGTTGTCGATCCAGAGGCGTTTGGCGGTGAGGATCTGGAGGGCGAGCTTTGTTGCGCTGCCGTGGGTGATGAGGGCGTAGTAGGTGAGGTGGCGGGTGAGGACGTGGATGGTGCCGTCGGAGTCGCGGAACCAGCCGTCGGTCTGTCCGTCCGGGAGGCTGAACGTCGGCAGCTGCGTGATCGCGCGCCACGACTTGCCGTCCTGCGACGTCATCGGAGTGGCGCCCTCGGGCGCGTGCGGGAACTGGATGTCGGCGACCTGGCCGAGAGCCGTAACGGGAGCGTGGTTGCTGCGCATGAACGCGGTGACGTCGACGACGATCGAGTCGGCGGGAACGCCGGTGACCGCGCTCGGCGACAACGGTGCGACCTGGATGACGACCGCGTCGGTGAACGAGCCTTCCGGCCAGCTGAACAGCGTGTCGCCGTCGGACGACGTGACCGTGTCGGCGATCTCCGGCACGGCGTTCTTCTGCACGGGCGGGGCGACGGGCTCGGGGCCGCTCGGGAGCGTGGTCGGCGGCACCCAGATGGTGAAGTGGGAGAGGATGCTCTGCGACTCGCCGCCGGCGCTGACTGTGCCCGTGATGATGTACAGGCCGGGCGTGGTCGTTGCGAACGTCCAGGTCTCGTTCTGCCCCGTACGGGTGTCGATAGCCGTCTTCGATCCGTCGGGCCGGGTGATGGTCATGCCGGTCCAGTTGACGGGCTCGTTCGCGTTCAGCGTGACTGATGCGACGGAGCCGATCGTCGAGCCGTCAGCCGGCGACGCGGAGACGAAGGCCGGTCCGATACCGCCGCCGCCGCCGGTCGTGCCGCCGGTTCCGCCGCTGGAGGAGGGCGGGGTGACGATCGCGGTCTGGTTTGTGGCGGTGGTGGAGAAGGGGGTGGCGGTGTTTCCTGCTGTGTCGTGGAGTGCGTTGAGTGCGGGGATGGCGTAGGAGACGGCGACGGTGTCGTTGCTGGTGACGGCGCGGGCGAGCGTGAGGGTTGCGACGTTGCCGCTGAGGGACACGCCGGTGACGAGGATCGGGTTGCCGTCGACGCTGACGGTGAAGGCGCTGCCGTCGGGTGCGGCGCCCGCGAGCGCTTCGCCGAAGGCGATCGTCAGCGTCGCGCCGTCCACGGCTGCGCTGCTCAGCGAGGGAGCGACGGTGTCGGTCGTCCCGTTGATCGCGCTGGTCGGGCCGAAGCTCGCGGTTGCGTTTTCGGTCGGTGTCGCGAGGTCGCGGATGCGGTCGCTGGTGGTGCCGGGTTCGGTGTAGGTGACCTTGACGGTCTGGCTGTTGTTGGGTTGGGTGGGCAGGTCGAGGGTGATCGTCGAGCCGGTGCAGGTGAGCGTGGTCGGGGCGGGTTGGGCGATGCTGTTGTAGGTGATCTGGAAGGCGCCGGCGGGGGTGGTGGCGGTGCAGTCGAGCGGCTCGCTCATGTTGAGGGTGAGTTGGGTGCCGGCCGGGTTGGTCGTGCCGGAGACGAAGGTGGGCGGGGTGACGTCGGGGATCTGGGCGATGTTGGCGTTGTTGTAGGTGGCGGTGTTGCCGACGTTGTCTGTGACCAGGAACTGGTACTGGTAGCAGTGGCCGCCGCTGACGGTGTTGTCGACGCCGGCTGTGAGGGTCACGTTGGTGAAGCCGGACCAGTTGGCGGTGTCGCAGGTCGAGCCGGAGAGTGCGGTCTGGGCGCGCTGGACCTGGGTAGTCGCGACGCCGGAGCCGGCGTCGGTGGCGGAGGTGGTCACGGGCACGGAGGCGCTGCCGTAGAGGCCGTTGGTGTAGTTGATCGAGCCGGTCGGCGCTGTGGTGTCGGAGACGATGGTGAGGGTGTCGACGGTCGCGGTCGGGTTCCGTGTGACCTGGATCGAGTCGCTGATGCCGGTGCCGCTCCAGGTGTAGGTGGCGGAGATGTACGGGGTGGTGGTGGCGTCGGAGTCGGTGTCGGGGTTGCTGGAGAGCGGGGCGGAGGTGCCCTTGCCCTGCCAGTTGGCGTCGGTGACGCCGTTCTGGCCGCTCGCTTGTCAGCTGGAGTTCGAAGCTGCCGCCGCCGCCGCCGAGGTAGAGCGTCGTGCCGGCGAGGTATGCGCCGCTGACGGGGCTGGTGAGGCTGATCGGTGAGCTGTTGACGATCTTGGCGATCGCCGAGGAGGTGTAGGTGGTCTGTCAGTCCGGTGCCGTTGGTGACGACGAGCTGGTACTCGTAGCAGTGGCCGGCGCCGCTCGGCGGCGTGTCGTTGAGCGGGCTCGTGCCGGGGTTCGTCGCGACGGTCGAGAAGCTCGAGAAGGTGCCGCAGCTGGTGCCGTCGAACGTCGCGTCGGCGCGCTGGACGAGGATCTGCGAGATGCCGGACTCCGGGTCGGTGCCGCAGGCCCAGTCGACCGAGACGGCGTCGAGGCTCGAGATCCCGTCGAGGTAGCCGATCGAGCCGCCGGCCGACGGCGTCGTGTCGACGAGGACGTGGTGCCGACCTCGGGCGACGTTGCCGACGTTGTCGGTGGCGGTCTCGCGTGTACTGGTAGCACTGGCCGTCGCTGGGGACGGTGTCGGTGGCGGCCCGGTGAGGGTGGTCGCGCCGGTGTAGCCGCTGCTTGGGCAGGCGCCGCGGCCGCTGGGGGCGAGCGGATCCGAGCGCGTGACACGTTGGAGGCGATGCCGGAGCCGCTGTCGGTGAAGTCGAGGGAGCTGACGCTGATCGTGAGCGAGCTGGAGTAGGGGTTGACGGAGACGGAGCCGCCGGCTGGGCGCGGTCGAGTCTTGCGTGACCGTGAACGTGCCGGGCGTCGAGGCGAGGCCGGCGTTGTTGTTGGCGACGATGGTCTGGGCGACGGTCGGGCCGGTGGTCGTGGCGTCGAAGGTGACGTCGAGCTGGTTGCCGGTCTGCGTCGTGCCGAAGCTGGCGCCGCCGTTGGTGTTCAGGTCGGAGAAGGTGTAACCCACGTTGCCGGCGACGATCCCGGTCTCCGGATCGGTCGAGCCGCTCGCCGTGACGGTGAAGGTGCCGCCGACGGACGGCCGGAAGAAGAGCGTCGAGCCGCTGAGGAACGTGTTGCCGGCGGAGAGGCCGGTGATGGCGACGGTCGGCTGCGACGGCGGCGTCGTGTCGACCATGACGATCGTCGAGAGCGAGCTGGTGTTGCCGACGTTGTCCGTGCCGGTGAGCGTGAAGAGGTAGCAGTGGCCGTTGCTGACGCTCTGCGGCGTCGTCCCGGAGATCGTGGACGGCGAGCCGTACGTGCCGCAGATGTTCGCGGCGAACGTGGCCGACTGGACGGTCAGCGTCGAGCTCGCGAGGCCGGAGCCTGCGTCGGTGTAGTCGGTGCGGCTGTCGATCGTCACCGTCGTGCCGGTCTTGAAGTAGCTCGAGGTGGCGACGGCCGCGGCCGCGGTGCCGTTGACCGTCAGGGCGCCGCCGCTCGGCGCGGTCGAGTCGGCGGTGACGGTGTACGTGGCGTCGGTCGAGTCGAGGCCGGCGTTGTTGGTCGAGTGCACCGTGTAGCCGTTGCTGCCGCTGCTTGTGCCGTCGAAGGTGACGGCGAGCTGGTTGTCCGTCTGGGTGGCGTTCAGGTTCCCGGCCAGCGGCGAGAACGTGTAGCCGGAGTTGCCGGGCTTGAGGCCGGACTCGAGGTCGGTCGACCCGTTCGCGTTGACGGTGAAGGTGCCGCCGGCCGACGGGCGGAAGAAGAGCGTCCCGGTGCCGTCGTCGAAGGTGTTGCCGGTCGAGAGGCCGCTGAAGCCGATCGCGGGCTGCGACGGCGCGCGTCGTGTCGACCATGACCGTGAGCGAGCGCTGCGCGACGTTTCCGACGTTGTCGCTGCCGCTGAGCGTGAAGAGGTAGCAGTTGCCGCTCGTGAAGGAGACGCCGCTGAGGTCGGTGCCCGTGATCGTCGCCGGGGAGCCGTAGCTTGCGCAGACGCCGTTGGTGAGCGTGGCGGACGCGACGGTGAGCGTGGCCGATGCGATGCCCGAGCCGGCGCCGTCGTTGCTGTAGTCGGTGCGCGAGTCGACGCTGACCGTGGTGCTGGTCGCCCACGTCGAGACACCGCCGCTCGTCGCGACCGTGCCGTTGACCGTGAGAGCGCCGCCGGTCGGTGCCGCGTTGTCGAGCAGGAAGGTCAGCGTGTCGTCGCCGCTGTTGCCGGTCGGGGTGACGGTGTCGACCGAGGAGACGAGCTGCTGGCCCGGCGCCGTTGTCGCGGCCGGGCTGAACGTGTACGGGCTGGGCGAGTCGACGTCCCACGGGTTGGCCGAGCCGTTTGTCTGGGTGCCGCCGGAGCCGCTGAAGCCGGTCGTTGCGGTCAGATCGGGGAAGACGACGCTGGCGATGCCGGTCTGGTCTGTGGAGTGGGCGTGGAGGGTGAAGCCGCCGCCCGAGTTGACGGTGCTGTAGTAGAGGTCGTAGTCGATCCCGCCCGGGTGGGTGCCGACCTGGAACAGGTAGGCGTGCGAAGCGCCGCTGAACGTCAGCGCGCTCACGGGCGGGGCCAGGTCGCTGCCGAAGGTGAAGTGGACGAGCTGGTCGACCTCGGCGTTTCCGACCTTGTCGGTCGAGTGGACGCTGACCAGGTAGCTGTCTGGCGCACCCAGCTTCGACTGGTCGAGCGCGTAGCTCCAGTTCGAGCCGGCCAGGCTCGCCGACAGCTGCACCGGGCTCGTCGAGGTGAAGCCCGAGCCGTCGTAGTAGGTCGTCGTGCCCGAGATCGTCTGCGCGATCGTCAGGGTGACGGACGCGACGCCGGAGCCCGTCGTGTCGGTCACCGTGCCGCAGATGTTGCCGCCGGCCGGGTGCGCCGCTGCACGCGCCGGCTCCCGGGTTCCAGGTGCTGTTGTCGTAGCTGCCGTGGTCGACCGGGAACTGGACGTTGGTGGCGGACGGCGTGCCGTCGGCCATGATCGTGAGCGAGTCGGTCGCGGTGCCCGCGGACGGGAGGGTGACGCCGTTCGTGGCCGTGATCGTCTCCGCGCCGGGCGAGCAGATCGGCATGCTGGTGCCGTCGAAGCCGTAGGCCTGGGACTCGTAGTTTCTGCCGCCCGTGTTCGTGCCGGCGTTCGAGCCGCTGCCGAGCAGCGCCGGGAAGGTCACCGAGCCGATGCCGGTGTCGGCGTCGCTGGCCGTGGCCTCGAGCGTAAACGAGCCCTGGCCGGCGGCCTTCAGGTACAGGGTCTTCGAGCCGGCGTCGTAGTACTGCGCGGCGGCGCCGCTCACCGCGACCGGAGCGGCGACCGCGACCGTCGGCGGGCTGTTGTCGACCAGGACCGTGCTGATCGCAGACGTCGTCTCGTTGCCGACGTTGTCGGTTGCAACCGCGGCGAGCGCGTAGCTGTGACCGTCGGTCAAGGCCGTGTTGTCCCAGGCGACCGAGTAGACGCCCGCGACCGGGCGGTCTGGTGGCGCCGATCTGCGCGCCGAACAGGCAGGTGTTCGTCGGGTCGCAACCCGCGTGCAGGGTCACGTCGCACGCATAGAACGCGACGGTCGACACCGGAGCCGGCATCGGTCGGCGAGGCCGAGACAACGACGCCGCTTGCGACCTTCGCGCCGTCAGCCGGGCCGCCCAGGCTGAAGGCCGCCGGGTCGGCGCCGTCGGCGTCGATCGTCAGCGAGTCGCTGCCCGTGATCGGACCGGGAATGGTGTCGCCGTTGAACGCCGTGACCGTCTCGGAGCCGGGCGAGGAGATCGGCCTGCCGCTGCCGTCGAAGCTGTAGACCGACGACTGGTAGTTGCTGCCGCTCGTCGGCGTCGTCTGGTCGTTCGAGCCGGTGCCAAACATCGCCGGGAAGTTGACCTTGGCGATCCCCGACTGCGCGTCGGTGGCGTTCGCCTCGAGCGTGAAGCCGCCGGCCTGGTGCGCGTTCAGCCAGAGGATGTTGCCGGGCGCCGTCGTAGTACTGGTAGGCGCCGCCCGAGACCGCGACCGGGGCGGCGACGGTCACGTTCGGGGCCGTCGTGTCGACCGTGAACGACCGCGTCGCCGAGAACCCAGACGACGCGCCCTGGGCGTCGACGTTCTTCGCGCGCCAGTAGTAGGTCGTGCCGGTCTGGAGGCCGAAGCCGGCCGGGACCGCCGCGCTGCCGGTCTGGCTGACCGCAAGCGTCGTGCTGGTCGAGTCGAAGCTGCCAAGCGACGCCGAGCAGTCGCTCGTCGCGCAGACCTCGAAGGCTGACCTTGCCGCGTGTCGAGCGTGTCCGGATCGGTGAAGGCGGCGGCCAGCGTCGGCGTGGTCGAGTCGATGAAGACGCCGTCGGCCGGCGTGCCGAGCGCAGGAGTGGCCGGAGCCGCATCGGGCGTCAGATTGGTCACGGCCTGCGCGCCGTAGGTCGCGACCTGGTTGGCAGCCGGATCCTGCAGCGCCGTGCCGCTGTAGGCGACCGTGACCGCGTCGAGATACTGCACCGGCGTGTGCAGGGTCAGGCGCACGATCGTGTTGCCGCCGGCGAAGCCGACCGCGTCGACCGGTCCATGCTGCCGTTCACCTTGACCGTGAAGTCGCTCGTGGCGGGCGCCGAGCCGGAGTCGAGCGGCTCGCCGTAGGTGACGTCGAGCGTCGCACCGTCGGCCGTCCGCGAGGTCACGGTCGGAGCGACGGTGTCGATCACGAGCGTCTTGTTCGCGCTCAGCGAGCCGGCCGCACCCGGAGCCGGCAGCGTCAGCGTGGCGTCGTTGGTCGCGGCGTCGCGGATCGTGCCGCCGTTGAGCGTCAGCGAGCTCGTCCCGACGTAGTCCAGCGGGTCGGCGCTGTCGCCGGCCTGCACGGTAGTCGAAGACGAGCGTCGAGCCGCCGCTGCCGGAGACGTAGGCGGCCGACTCGCCCGGCGTCGTGTTCAACGCGAGCTGCGGGGCGCCGGTGACGGTGACGGGCTCGCTGAAGTCGACCTGGACATGGATCGTCTGGCCGGCATCAAACGAGCCGCTCGCCGTTGGAAGCGGTAACCGAGGTGACGGTCGGCGCCGTGGTGTCGACGACGATGTCCTTGTTCGCGCCCAGGCTGCTCGCCGCGCCCGGGGTCGGCGAGGGCGAGGGTTGCGTTGTTGGCTGCGGCGTCGCGGATCGTGCCGCCGTTGAGCGTCAGCGCGGCCGTGTCGTGGTAGTCGAGGTCTGCGCTCGTGTCGCCGGCCTGGATCGTGTAGTCGAAGACGAGCGTCGAGCCGCCCGAGCCGGAGACGTAGCTCGCGGTCCCGCCGCTGTTGAGTGCGAGCTGCGGGCTGCCGGTGACGGCGACCGGCTCGGTGAAGTCGACCCGGACGTGGATCGTCTGGCCCGGCCTTGTAGGAGCCGTCCGCGTTCGAGGAGGTGACGCCGGTGACGGTCGGGGCGGTCGTGTCGATCGTCATGTTCTTGTTCGCGGAGAGCGAGCCGGCGGCGCCGGGGCTGGCGAGCGTGAGGGTGGCGTCGTTGGCGGCCGCGTCGGCGATCGTGCCGCCGTTGAGGGTGAGCGCGCTCGTTGCGGTGTAGTCGAGGTCGGCGGCGGTGTCGCCGGGCTGGACGGCGTAGTCGAAGATGAGCGTCGACGTGCCGGTGCCGGAGGCGTAGACCGCGGACTCGGCGGTGTTGAGCGCGAGCTGCGGGCTGCCGCTGACGGTGACCGGCTCGTCGAAGTTGACCTGGAGGTGGATGGTCTGGCCGGCCTTGTAGGAACCGTCCGGGTTCGTGGCGGTGACGCCGCTGACGGCCGGCGCGGTGGTATCGATCGTCAGGCTCTTGTTCGCCGAGAGCGAGCCGGGGCTGCCGGGGGCGACGAGGGTGAGGGCGGCGTCGTTGCCGGCCGGGTCGGCGATCGTGCCGCCGTTGAGGCTGAGCGCGTTCGTCGCGGTGTAGTCGAGGTCGGCGGCGCTGTCGCCGGGCTGCACGAGGTAGTCGAAGACGAGCGTCGAGCTGCCCGAGCCGGACTGGTAGGCGGCCGACTCGCCGCTGTTGAGGGCGAGCTGCGGGGTGCCGCTGACGTCGACCGGCTCGGAGAACATGACCTGGACGTGGATGGTCTGGCCGGCCTGGAAGGCGCCGTCCGGGTTCGACGCCGTGACGTTGGTCACGGTCGGAGCGGTCGTGTCGTACGTGAACGTCCGGGTCGTGGCGCTGGGGTCGGTGTTGCCGAGGTTGTCGATCGTCTCGACGGTGACGGTGTAGGAGTGGCCGTCGGTCAGCTTGGCCGCGGCCAGCGCATAGCTCCAGCTGGTGGTGCCGGTCGGGGCGAGGAACTGCTGGCCGCCGCCGCCGAAGCCGCTGCCGTCGTAGTCGCTGTTGGCGGTGTTGTCGTGGATCGCGACCTCGACCGTGTTCACGCCGGCGCCGCTGTCGGAGGCGGTGCCGCTCAGCGTGCCCGACCAGCCGCTGGTGTTGTAGACGCTCGCGCTCGGGAAGGCGACCGACGCGGTCGGCGCGAGGGTGTCGTTCTGGACCGTGAAGCTCGTGGTCGAGCTCTGGTTTCCGGCGCCGTCGGTCGTGAACACATCGACCGAGCCGTTGCCGCTGGTGATCGGTGTGAAGGCGAACGGGTTGGTGTCGAAGGTGCCGCTGCCCGGGGTCGTCGTTGTCGCGTCGGTGTGGCTCAGGTTGGAGCCGCCGCCGGCGAAGCCCTGCGTCGTGACAGAGGCGCCGCCGGTGGTGGCGTCGCTGACCGTGGCCTCGAGCGTGAAGCTCTTCGCGCCCGCCCCGGCGGCGCCGTTGTAGAAGATCGTCTGGCCGCTGCCCGGGTAGAACGCGACCGGGAAGCCGCCGACGCTGCTGACCCCGACCAGCGAGAAGACGTTCACGGGCGCGACCGTGTCGATCGTGATCAGCCGCGCAGCCGTATAGGAGGAGTGGGTGTTCGCCTGGTCGGTGGCCCGGGCCGACCAGTAGTAGCTGCCGTCGGCCAGGCCGGACGGGATCGCCGCTGAACCGTTCGCGCCGTTGGCGATCCCCGACGGGCTGCTGAACGCCTCCAGCGGGTCACCGACGCCGGTGCAGCCCGAGTTGGCGCAGACGCGGAAGTCGACCGTGCCGGTGTCGCCCGGATCCGGGTCGACGAAACTCGCGCTCAGCGTCGGCGTTGCCGTCGTCACGTCCACGCCGCTCGCGGGGCTCAGCGTCGCGGGCGTGTCCGGCGCACCGTTGACCGTGTCGTTCGTCACGGCCTGCGCGGAGTACGTCGCGGCCTGGTTTCCTGCCGGATCCTCGACCGCAGAGCCCGTGTAGCTGACCGTGACCGTGTCGGCGTTGTGCACGGTGGTGTGGAGGGAGAGCTCGACCACCGTGTCGCCGCTCGTGTAGCTGACGGCGTCGACCGCGTCGCCGCCGCCGTTGACGCTGACCGAGAAGTCGCCGCCGGCCGGCACGGAGGCAGGATCGAGCGGCTCGGAGTAGGTGACATCGAGCGTCGTCCCATCGACCGTGCGCGCCGTCACGGTCGGCGTGACCGTGTCCACCGCGATGCTCCTGCTCGCCGAGAGCGAGCCCGCAGCACCGGGGCTGGCGAGGGTAAGGGTGGCGTTGTTGCCGGCGGGGTCGGCGATGCTGCCGCCGTTGAGGGTCAGCGCGCCCGCACCCGTGTAATCCAGGCTCGAATCATTGTCCCCGGCCTGAACGGAGTAGTCGAAAACCAGCGTGGAGGTGCCCGAGCCGGAGGCGTAGACGGCCGACTCGGCCGGGCTGGTGTTCAGAGCCAGCTGCGGGCTGCCGGTCACGTCGACCGGCTCGGAGAACGCGACCTGGACGTGGATGGTCTGGCCGGCCCTATATGCACCATTCGCGTTCGAAGCCGAGACACCGCTGACGGTCGGCGCGGTGGTGTCGATGGTGATCGTCTTGCTCGCGCTCAGGGAGCCGGCCGCGCCCGGGCTGGCGAGAGTGAGGTCGGCGTCGTTTGCGGCCGGGTCGGCGATGCTGCCGCCGTTGAGGGTGAGCGCATTGGTCGCCGCGTAGTCGAGGGTGGCGACGGTGTCGCCGGGCTGGACGGGGTAGTCGAAGGTGAGGGTGGAGGTGCCGCTCCCGGAGACATAGGCCGCGGTCTCGCCGCTGTTGAGGGCGAGCTGCGGGCTGCCGCTGACGGTGACCGGCTCGGAGAAGCTGACCTGGACGTGGATGGTCTGGCCGGCGTTGTAAGCGCCGTCCGCGTTCGTGGACGTTACGCCGGTGACGGTGGGGGCGGTGGTGTCGACGACCAGGTCCTTGTTGGCGCCCAGCGAGCCGGCTGCGCCGGGGGCGAAGAGGGTGAGGGTGGCGTTGTTGCCGGCCGGGTCGGCGATCGAGCCGCCGTTCAAGGTCAGCGCACCGGTGTCGTGGTAGTCGAGGTCGGCCGAGGTGTCGCCCGCCTGGATCGTGTAGTCGAAGACGAGCGTCGCGCTGCCCGAACCGGAGGCGTAGCTCGCCGTCTCATCGGTGCTGCCGGTCTCGAGGAGCAGCTGCGGGGTGCCGGTGACGGTCACCGGCTCGGCGAAGACGAGCTGGACGTGGATGGTCTGGCCGGCCTTGTAGGCGCCGTTTGTCTCGGAGGCGGTGATGTTGCTGACGGTCGGGTCGGTGGTGTCGATGGTCAGGCTCTTGCTGTCTGAGAGTGAGCCGGTGGCGCCTGGGCTGGCGAGGGTGAGGGTGGCGTCGTTGCCGGCCGGGTCGGCGATCGAGCCGCCGTTCAAGGTCAGCGCGTTGGTGGCCGCGTAGTCGAGGGTGGCGACATTGTCGCCCGCCTGGACGGTGTAGTCGAAGACGAGCGTCGAGGAGCCGCTACCGGAGGCGTAGGTGGCGTGCTCGCCGGGGGTGGTGTTGAGCGCGAGTTGCGGGCTGCCCGTCACGCTCACCGGCTCGGAGAAGCCGACCTGGATGTGGATGGTCTGGCCGGCCGTGTAGGAGCCGTCGGGGTTGGAGGCGGTGACGCCGCTGACGGTGGGGGCGGTGGTGTCGATGGTGATGCTCTTGCTGTTCGAGAGCGAGCCGGCCGCGCCGGGGCTGGCCAGGGTGAGGGTGGCGTTGTTGGCTGCCGGGTCGGCGATGGTGCCGCCGCTGAGGGTCAGCGAGTTGGTTGCCGCGTAGTCGAGGTCTGCGCTGGTGTCGCCCGGCTGGATGGAGTAGTCGAAGACGAGCGTCGAGCTGCCCGTGCCGGAGGCATACGTCGCGGATTCGGCTGGGGTGGTGTTGAGGGCGAGCTGCGGGGCGCCGGTGACGGTGACGGGCTCGTCGAAGTTGACCTGGATGTGGATGGTCTGGCCGGCCTTGTAGGAGCCGTCCCCGTTGGAGGCCGAGACGCCGCTGACGGTCGGGGCGCTGGTGTCGATCGTCAGGCTCTTGCTGTCCGAGAGCGAGCCGGCCGCGCCGGGGTTGGCGAGCGTGAGGGTTGCGTTGTTGCCGGCCAGGTCGGCGATCGTGCCGCCGTTGAGGGTGAGCGCGTTGGTGGCGGTGTAGTCGAGGGTGGCGGCGGTGTCGCCGGGCTGGACCGTGTAGTCGAAGACGAGGGTCGAGGTGCCGTCACCGGAGGCGTAGGCGGTCGACTGGCCGGTGTTGAGCGCGAGTTGGGGGGTGCCGGTGACGGTGACGGGCTCGGAGAAGTTGACCTGGACGTGGATGGTCTGGCCGGCCTTGTAGGCGCCGTCCGGGTTGGAGGCGGAGACCGAGTTGACGGTCGGGGCGGTGGTGTCGACGACGAGGTCGTCGTTGGCCGAGAGCGAGCCCGCGGTACCCGGCGTGGCGAGGGTGAGCGTCGCGTCGTTGGCCGCGGCGTCGGCGATCGTACCGCCGTTGAGGGTGAGCGCGCCGCTGTCGTGGTAGTCGAGGTCGGGGGTGGAGTCGCCGGCCTGGACGACGTAGTCGAAGACCAGCGTCGAGGTGCCGCTGCCCGAGGCGTAGGCGGCCGACTCGGCCGGCGCGGTGTTCAGCGCGAGCTGGGGGGTGCCAGTGACGGTGACCGGTTCGGAGAAGTTGACCTGGATGTGGATCGTCTCGCCGGCGTTGTAGGCGCCGTCGGTGTTCGAGGACGACACGCCGGTGACGGTGGGGGCGGTGGTGTCGTAGGTGAAGGTCTGGGTGTCGGCGTTGGGGTCGGTGTTGCCGACGTTGTCGATCGTCTCGAGGGTGATCGTGTAGTTGTGGCCGTCGGTGAGCTTTGTGGCGGCGAGCGGGTAGCTCCAGCTCGTTGTGCCGGTGGCGGTCAGGTACTGCTGGCCGCCCGGGCCGAAGCTGGTGCCGTCGTAGTCGCTGTTTGCGGTGTTGTCGTGGATCGCGATCTTGACGGTGTTGACGCCCGCGTCTGCGTCTGCGGCGCTGCCGCTGAGAGTGCCGGTCCAACCGCTGTTGTCGTAGACGCTGGCGCTGGGGAAGCCGACGCTGCCGCTGGGGGCGAGGGTGTCGTTGTGGATGAGGAAGCTTTTGGTGGTGCTCGGGTTGCCGGCGGTGTCGTTGCTGAAGACGTCAACGGCCGCGTCATGACTGGTCGGGGCGGTGTAGGTGAAGGTGTTGGTGTCGAAGAGGCCGCTGCCGGGGGTGGTGGTGGTGGCGTCGGTGTGGGTGAGGTTGGAGAGGCCGGCGTTGAAGTTCTGCGTCGTGACAGAGGCCCCACCGGAGATCGCGTCGCTGACCGCCGCTTCGATCGTGAAGCTGTCCGCGCCGGCGCCGGCGGAGCCGTTGTAGAAGATGGTCGTGCCGTTGCCGGGGTAGTAGGCGACGGGCAGGCCTGCGACGGTGGTGACGTTGACGAGCGAGTAGCTGCTGGTGGGTGCGCCGGTGTCGACGGTGAAGCTGTGGATGGTGCTGAAGCTCGCGGACTGGGTGTTGTTGCTGTCTGTGGCCTTGGCGCGCCAGTAGTAGGTGGCGCCGCTGGCCAGGCCCGCGCCGCCAGGGACGGAGGCGCTGCCGCTGGAGCCGTTGACGATCCCGGTGGGCGAGTCGAAGGTGGAGAAGGGATCCCCGGCGGCGGTGCAGTCGGAGGCGGTGCAGAGCTCGAAGTCGATCGTGCCGGTGTCGTTTGTGTCCGGGTCGCTGAAGGTCGCGGTCAGGGTCGGGGTGGTCGAATTGACGAAGACGGCGTCGGCCGGCGCGTCGAGGGTGACCGTGCTCGGGGCCGCATCCGAGGTGTTGTCGGTGACGGCCTGGGCCGAGTAGGTCGCTGCGCTGTTGCCGGCCGGATCCTGGATCGCAGAGCCCGTGTAGGCGAGGGTCACCGTGTCGAGGAAGTGCACCGGGTTGTGCAGGGTCAGCCGCACGACCGTGTCGCCACTCGCGAAGGCGACCGCGTCGACCGGGTCGGAGCTGCCGTTGACGCTGACCGCGAAGTCGCTGTCCGCCGGTGCCGAGCCCGCGTTCAACGGCTCGCTATAGGTGACATCCAGCGTTGAGCCGTCGACCGTGCGCGAGCTCACCGTCGGCGCGGTCGTGTCGATCGTCAGGCTCCTGCTGTCGGACAGCGATCCCGCGGCGCCCGGGACGGCGAGAGAGAGGTCGGCGTTGTTGGTTGCGGGGTCGGCGATGGTGCCGCCGTTGAGGGTGAGCGCGTTGGCGGCGGTGTAGTCGAGGGTTGCGGCGTTGTCACCGGGCTGGACGGTGTAGTCGAAGGTGAGCGTCGAGGTGCCGCTGCCGGACTGGTAGGTGGCCGACTCGCCCGGCGTGGTGTTGAGGGCGAGCTGCGGGGTGCCGGTGACGGTGACGGGCTCGCTGAAGTCGACCTGGAGGTGGATCGTCTGGCCGGCCTTGTAGGCGCCGTTTGCGTTCGAGGCGGTGACGCCGCTTACGGTCGGGGCGGTCGTGTCGACGACGATGTCCTTGTTCGCCGCGAGCGAGCCGGCCGCGCCCGGGCTGAAGAGGGTGAGGGTGGCGTTGTTGCCGGCCGGGTCGGCGATCGAGCCGCCGTTGAGGCCGAGCGCACCGGTGTCGTGGTAGTCGAGGTCGGCCGAGGTGTCGCCGGCCTGGATGGTGTAGTCGAAGACCAGCGTCGCGCTGCCCGAACCGGAGGCGTAGCTCGCCGTCTCATCGGTGCTGCCGGTCTCCAGCAGCAGCTGCGGGGTGCCGGTGACGTTCACGGGCTCGTCGAAGACGACCTGGACGTGGATGGTCTGGCCGGCGTTGTAGGCGCCGTTGGACGTCGAGGAGGTGACCGTGCTCACCGACGGAGCAGTCGTGTCGATGGTCAGGCTCTTGCTGTCGGAGAGCGAGCCGGTGCTGCCCGGGGTGGCGAGGGTGAGGGTGGCGTCGTTGGTGGCGGCGTCGCGGATGGTGCCGCCGTTGAGGGTGAGCGCGTTGGCGGCGGTGTAGTCGAGGGTGGCGACGTTGTCGCCCGCCGCGACGATGTAGTCGAAGACGAGCGTCGAGGTGCCGCTACCGGAGGCGTACGTTGCCGATTCGGCCGGCGTGGTGTTCAGCGCCAGCTGGGGGGTGCCGGTGACGGTGACGGGTACCGAGAAGTCGATCTGGATGTGGACGGTCTGGCCGGCCTTGTAGGAGCCGTCGGGGTTGGAGGCCGAGACCGAGCTGACCGAGGGCGCGCTCGTGTCGATCGTGATGCTCTTGTTCGCGCCCAGCGAGTCTGCCGTGCCCGGTGTGGCGAGGGTGAGGGTGGCGTCGTTTCCGGCCGGGTCGGCGATCGTGCCGCCGTTGAGAGTGAGCGCGTTGGCGGCGGCGTAGTCGAGCGTGGGCGCGTCGTCGCCGGGCTGGACGGTGTAGTCGAAGACCAGCGTCGAGCTGCCCGAGCCGGAGGCGTAGACGGCCGACTCGCCCGGGGTGGTATTGAGGGCGAGCTGCGGGCTGCCGCTCACGCTGACGGGCTCGCTGAGGTTGACCTGGATGTGGATGGTCTGGCCTGCGTTGTAGGAGCCGTTCGGGTTGGAAGCGGTGACGCCGCTGACGGTCGGGGCGGTGGTGTCGATGGCGATCGCCTTGTTCGCGCCGAGGGAGCCGGCGTTGCCGGGGGTGGCGAGCGTGAGGCCGGCGTTGTTTCCGGCCGGGTCGGCGATGCTGCCGCCGTTGAGGGTGAGGGCGTTGCTGGCGGTGTAGTCGAGCGTCGAGGCGGTGTCGCCGGCCTGGACGGTGTAGTCGAAGGTCAGCGTCGAGGTGCCGGAGCCGGAGGCATACGCAGCCGACTCGCCGCTGTTGAGGGCGAGCTGCGGGCTGCCGCTGACCGTAACGGGCTCGCTGAAGTCGACCTGGATGTGGATGGTCTGGCCGGCGTTGTAGGCGCCGTCCGCGTTCGAGGACGTGACGCCGCCGACGGTCGGGGCGGTGGTGTCGACGACGAGGTCGTCGTTGGCGCCGAGCGAGCCGGCGTTGCCGGGGGTGGCGAGGGTGAGGGTGGCGTCGTTGCCGGCCGGGTCGGCGATGGTGCCGCCGTTGAGGGTGAGCGCGCCGGTCGTCGTGGTAGTCGAGGTCTGCGCTGGTGTCGCCGGGCTGGACGGTGTAGTCGAAGACGAGGGTGGAGGTGCCGGAGCCGGAGGCGTAGTCGGCGGTCTGGTCGGTGGTGCCGGTCTCGAGGAGGAGCTGCGGGGTGCCGGTACACGGTCACCGGCTCGTCGAAGCTGACCAGAACGTGGATGGTCTGGCCGGCCTTGTAGGCGCCGTTCGGATCCGAGGAGGTGACCGTGCTGACCGTCGGCGCGGTGGTGTCGACGACGAGGTTCTTGTTGGCGCCGAGCGAGCCGGCGGTGCCCGGGCTGGCGAGGGTCAGGGTGGCGTCGTTGGTGGCGGCGTCCGGATCGTGCCGCCGTTGAGGGCGAGCGCAGCTCGTCGCGGCGTAGTCGAGGTGCGGCCGCGCTGTCGCCCGCCTGGACGGTGTAGTCGAACGTGAGCGTCGAGGTGCCGCTGCCGGACTGCGTAGGTCGCGGACTCGGCCGGGCGTCGTGTTGAGCGCGAGCGCGGGAGTGCCCGTCACGGTCGACCGGCTCGCTGAAGTCGACCTGGACGTGGATCGTCTGGCCGGCCTTGTAGGCGCCGTTCGCGTTCGACGCCGTCACGTTGCTGACGGTCGGCGCGGTGGTGTCGACGACGATGTCCTTGTTGGCGCCGAGCGAGCCGGCGGTGCCCGGGGTCGGCGAGCGTGAGGGTGGCGTTGTTGCCGGCGGCGTCCGCGATGGTGCCGCCGTTGAGCGTCAGCGGCGGCGGTCGCGTGCGTAGTCGAGGTCGGCGCGGTGTCGCCCGGCTGGACGGTGTAGTCGAAGGTCAGCGTCGAGCTGCCCGTGCCGGAGACGTAGCTCGCCGTCTCGGCCGGGCGCCGGTCTCGAGCGCGAGCTGCGGGGTGCCGGTGACCGTGACGGGCTCGCTGAAGTCGACCTGGACGTGGATCGATCTGGCCGGCCGTTGTAAGAGCCGTTCGCGTTCGACGCGGTGACGTCGCTGACGGTCGGGGCGGTCGTGTCGATGACGAGGTTCTTGTTGTCGCCGAGCGAGCCGGTCGCGCCCGGGCGTGGCGAGCGTGAGCGTCGCGTCGTTGGTCGCCGCGTCCTGGATCGTGCCGCCGTTGAGGCGCGAGCGAGTTGGTCGCCGCGTAGTCGAGCGCCGAGGCGTTGTCGCCGGCCTGGACGGTGTAGTCGAAGGTCAGCGTGGTGGTGCCGCTGCCGGACTGCGTAGGTCGGCCGACTCGGCCGGGCTGGTGTTGAGCGCGAGCTGCGGGGTGCCGGTGACGGTCGACGGGCTCGTCGAAGTTGACCTGGACGTGGATCGTCGGGCCGGCCTTGTAGGAGCCGTCCGCGTTCGAGGCGGTGACGCCGGTGACGGTCGGGGCGGTGGTGTCGACGACGATGTTCTTGTTGGCGCCGAGCGAGCCGGCGGTGCCCGGAGTGGCGAGCGTGAGGGCGGCGTCGTTGGCCGCGGCGTCCGGATCGTGCCGCCGTTGAGGGTGAGCGCGCTGGTGCGCGGCGTAGTCGAGGTCGGCCGACGGTGTCGCCGGCCTGGACGGTGTAGTCGAAGGTCAGCGTCGCGGTGCCGCGCCGGAGGTGTAGGTCGCGGTCTGGTCGGTCGTGCCCGTGTTGAGCGCAGCTGCGGGGTGCCGGTCACGGTGACGGGCTCGCTGAAGTCGACGTGGACGTGGATGGTCTGGCCGGCCGTGTACGAGCCGTTGGCGTTCGAGGAGGTGACGTTGCTGACGGTCGGGGCGGTCGTGTCGATCGTCGATGCTCTTGCTGGCAGCCGAGCGAGCCGGCCGCGCCCGGAGTCGCGAGCGTGAGGGTCGCGTCGTTGCCGGCGGCGTCCTGCGATCGTGCCGCCGTTGAGGGTCAGCGCGCTCGTGGCGGCGTAGTCGAGGTCGTCGGCGGTGTCGCCGGCCTGGACGGTGTAGTCGAAGGTCAGCGTCGTGGTGCCGCTGCCGGACTGGTAGATCGGCGGACTCGGCCGGGCGTGGTGTTGAGCGCCAGCTGCGGCGTGCCGGTGACGGTCGACGGGCTCGTTGAAGTTGACCTGGACGTGGATCGTCTCGCCGGCCGTGTACGAGCCGTTCGCGTTCGACGCCGTCACGTCGCTGACAGTCGGAGCGGTGGTGTCGATCGACGATGTTCTTGTTGGCGCCGAGCGAGCCTGCTGTGCCCGGGGTGGCGAGCGTGAGAGTCGGCGTCGTTGGCGGCGGCGTCCGGGATCGGTGCCGCCGTTGAGGCGTGAGCGCGCCGGTGCCGGCGTAGTCGAGGTCGGCCGAGGTGTCGCCCGGCTGGACGGTGTAGTCGAAGACGAGCGTCGAGCTGCCCGAGCCGGAGGCGTAGGTCGGCGACTTTCGTCGACGGTGCCGGTGTCGAGCAGCAGCTGCGGGGTGCCGGTGACATTGACGGGCTCGGAGAAGGTGACCTCGACGTGGATGGTCTGGCCGGCGTCGTAGGAGCCGTCGCTGCTCGAGGACGTGACGTTGGTGACGGTCGGGCCGTTCGTGTCGATCGTGATGCTCTTGTTCGCGGCGAGCGAGCCGGCCGCGCCCGGGCTGGCCAGAGTGAGGTCGGCGCCGTTGCCGGCGAGATCGGCGATGGTGCCGCTGTTGAGGGTGAGGGCGTTGGTGGCGGTGTAGTCGAGGGTGGGGGCGTTGTCGCCGGGCTGGACGGTGTAGTCGAAGACCAGCGTCGAGCTGCCGCTGCCGGAGGCGTACGTGGCCGACTCGCCGGGGGTCGTGTTGAGGGCGAGTTGCGGGCTGCCGGTGACCGCGACGGGCTCGTCGAAGTTGACCTGGACGTGGATGGTCTGGCCGGCCTTGTAGGCGCCGTTCGGGTTCGAGGCGGTGATGCCGCTGGCGGTGGGGGCGGTGGTGTCGACGACCAGGTCGTCGTTGGCCGAGAGCGAGCCGGCGGTGCCCGGGGTTGCGAGGGTGAGCGTCGCGTCGTTGGCGGCGGCGTCGGCGATGGTGCCGCCGTTGAGGCTGAGGGCGGCGGTGCCGTGGTAGTCGAGGTCTGCGCTGGTGTCGCCGGGCTGGATCGTGTAGTCGAAGACGAGGGTGGAGCTGCCGGAGCCGGAGGCGTAGTCCGCGGTCTGGTCGGTGGTGCCGGTCTCGAGGAGCAGTTGCGGGATGCCGGTGACGGTGACGGGCTCGTCGAAGTTGACGAGGACATGGATGGTCTGGCCGGCGTTGTAGGCGCCGTTGGGGGTCGAGGAGGTGACGGTGCTGACGGTCGGGGCGGCGGTGTCGATGGTCAGGCTCTTGCTGTTGGAGAGCGAGCCGGACGCGCCGGGGGTGGCGAGGGTGAGGTCGGCGCCGTTGCCGGCGAGATCGGCGATGGTGCCGCTGTTGAGGGTGAGGGCGTTGGTGGCGGTGTAGTCGAGGGTGGCGGCGGTGTCGCCGGCCTGGACGGTGTAGTCGAAGACGAGCGTCGCGGTGCCGCTACCGGAGGCGTAGACGGCGGCCTCGCCGGGGCTGGTGTTCAGCGCCAGCTGCGGGCTGCCGCTGACCGTGACGGGCTCGTCGAAGTTGACCTGGACGTGGATGGTCTGGCCGGCCTTGTAGGCACCGTCCGCGTTCGATGCCGTCACGCCGCTGACCGTCGGCGCGCTGGTGTCGATCGTCAGGCTCTTGCTGTTGGACAGTGAGCCGGACGCGCCCGGGGCGGCGAGCGTCAGCGTGGCGTCGTTGCCGGCCGGGTCGACGATCGTGCCGCCGTTGAGCGTGAGCGCGGCGGTGCCCGTGTAGTCGAGCGTGGCGGCGGTGTCGCCGGTCTGGACGGTGTAGTCGAAGACGAGCGTCGAGGTGCCCGAGCCCGAGGCGTAGGTTGCCGACTCAGCCGGCGTCGTGTTCAACGCGAGCTTCGGGCTGCCCGTGACGGTGACGGGCTCGCTGAAGTTGAGCTGGACGTGGATCGTCTGGCCGGCGTCGTAAGAGCCGTTCGAGTTGGACGCGGTGACGCTGCTGACCGTCGGAGCGGTGGTGTCGATGGTCAGGCTCGTGGTGTCGGAGAGCGAGCCTGCGCTACCAGGGGCGGCCAGCGTCAGCAACGCGTCGTTGCCGGCGGGGTCGGCGATCGTGCCGCCGTTGAGCGTGAGCGAGGTCGTCGCGGCGTAGTCGAGCGTGGCCGCGTTGTCGCCGGTCTGGACGGTGTAGTCGAAGACGAGCGTCGAGGTGCCGCTGCCGGAGGCGTACGTGGCGGACTCTGCGGGGCTCGTGTTCAGCGCGAGCTTCGGGCTGCCGGTGACGGTGACGGGCTCGCTGAAGTTGACCTGGACGTGGATCGTCTGGCCGGCGTTATACGAGCCGCTCGCGTTCGACGCCGAGACGGAGTTGACCGCAGGATGGACGGTGTCGATGGTCAGGCTCTTGTTGGTGGCGAGCGAGCCTGCCGCGCCCGGGCTGGCAAGTGTCAGCGTCGCCGTGTTGCCGGCCGCGTCGGCGATCGTGCCGCCGCCCAAGGTGAGCGCGTTCGTCGCGGCATAGTCGAGCGTCGCCGCGTTGTCGCCGGGCTGGACGACGTAGTCGAAGACGAGGTTCGAGGTGCCGGAGCCGGACGTGTAGGTGGCAGACTCGGCCGGGCTCGTGTTCAGGGCGAGCTGCGGGCTGCCGGTCACGTTCACCGGCTCGGTGAAGTCGACCTGGACGTGGATCGTCGAGCCCGCGTCGTAGGCGCCGTTCGGGTTCGAGGCCGAGACGCCGCTCACTGCCGGCGGGGTGGTGTCGTAGGTGAAGGTCTGGCTTGCGGCCGCCGTGTCGGTGTTGCCGACGTTGTCGATCGTCTCGACGGTGATGGTGTAGCTGTGGCCGTCGGTGAGCTTGGTGGCGGCGAGCGGGTAGGTCCAGCTGGTGGTGCCGATGGCTGTGAGGTATTGCTGGCCGCCGGCGCCGAAGTTGGTGCCGTCGTAGTCGGTGTTGGTGGTGTTGTCGTGGATCGCGACCAGGACCGCGTGCACGCCGGCGTCGGCGTCTGTGCTGGTGCCGCTGAGCGTGCCCGTCCAGCCGGCGGTGTCGTAGGCACTTGTGCTGGGGAAGCCGATGCTGGCGGTGGGGGCGACGGTGTCGTTGTGGATCAGGAAACTCGTCGTGGTGCTCGGGTTCCCGGCCACGTCGTGGCTGAGAACGTCGACGGCGGCGTCATGGCTGGTCGGTGCGGTGTAGGTGAAGGTGTTGGTGTCGAAGAGGCCGCTGCCCGGCGTTGTCGTCGTCCCGTCAGTGTGGGTCAGGTTGGAGAGGCCGCCGTTGAAGTTCTGGGTGGTGACCGAGGCGCCGCCGGAGATCGCGTCGCTGACCGCCGCCTCGACGGTGAAGCTCTTCGCGCCGCTGCCCGCCGAGCCGTTGTAGTAGATCGTCGAGCCGCTGCCCGGGTAGTAGGCCACAGGCAGGCCGCCGACGGTGGTCACGTTCACGAGCGAGTAGGCGGCGGTCGGTGCGCCGGTGTCGACGGTGAAGCTGCGGATGCTGCTGTAGGCGGCGGACTGGGTGCTGTTGCTGTCGGTTGCCTTGGCGCGCCAGTAGTAGGTGCTGCCGCTGGCCAGGCCCGCGCCGCCAGGGACGGAGGCGCTGCCGCTGGAGCCGTTGACGATCCCGGTGGGCGAGTCGAAGGTGGAGAAGGGATCCCCGGCGGCGGTGCAGTCGGAGGCGGTGCAGAGCTCGAAGTTGATCGTGCCGGTGTCGTTTGCGTCCGGATCGCTGAAAGTCGCCGTCAGCGTCGGCGTCGTCGAGTTTACGAATGCGCCGTCGCTCGGTGAGTTGAGCGTGACGGTGTTCGGAGCCGCGTCCGCGGTGTTGTCGGTGACGGGCTGGGCGGTGTAGGTGGCGGCGACGTTGCCGGCCGGATCCTGGATCGCGCTGCCCGTGTAGGCGACGGTGACGGTGTCGAGGAAGTGCACCGGGTCGTGCAGCGTCAGCCGCACGATCGTGTTGCCACCGGCGAAGGCGGCCGCGTCGACCGCGTCGCCGCTGCCGTTGACGCTGACCGTGAAGTCGCTGCCGGCAGGCGCCGACCCGGCATCGAGCGGCTCGCTATAGATGACATCGAGCGTCGTCCCGTCCACCGACCGCGAGCTGACCGTGGGCGTCACGGTGTCGATGGCGATGGTCTTGCTGTTCGAGAGCGAGCCGGCCGCGCCTGGGCTTGCCAGCGTCAGTGTCGCCGCGTTCGCGGCGGCGTCCGCAATCGTGCCGCCGTTGAGCGTGAGCGAGTTGGTCGCGACGTAGTCGAGCGTGGTGACGTTGTCGCCGGGCTGCACGGTGTAGTCGAGGGTGAGCGTCGAGGTGCCGGTGCCGGACTGGTAGGTGGCCGACTCGCCGGGGGTGGTGTCGAGGCCGAGCTGCGGGCTGCCTGTGACGTCGACCGGTTCGCTGAAGTTGACCTGGACGTGGATGGTCTGGCCGGCCCTGTAGGCGCCGTCCGCGTTGGAGGCCGTTACGCCGGTGACGGTGGGGGCGGTGGTGTCGATGACCAGGTCCTTGTTGGCGCCCAGCGAGCCGGCCGCGCCCGGCGTGAAGAGGGTGAGGGCGGCGTTGTTGCCGGCCGGGTCGGAGATGCTGCCGCCGTTCAAGGTCAGCGCGCCGGTGTCGTGGTAGTCGAGGTCGGAGGAGGTGTCGCCGGGCTGGACGGTGTAGTCGAAGACCAGGGTGGAGCTGCCCGAGCCGGAGTTGTAAGTGGCGGTCTGGTCGGTGCTCCCGGTCTCCAGGAGCAGCTGCGGGGTGCCGGTGACGTTCACGGGCTCGGCGAAGACGACCTGCACGTGGATGGTCTGGCCGGCGTTGTAGGCCCCGTTGGGGGTCGAGGAGGTGACGCTGCTGACGGTCGGGGCGGTGGTGTCGACGGTCAGGCTCTTGTTCGCGCTGAGCGAGCCGGCCCCGCCCGGGGTGGCGAGGGTGAGGGTGGCGTCGTTGGTGGCGGCGTCGCGGATGGTGCCGCCGTTCAGGGTGAGCGCGTTGGTGGCCGCGTAGTCGAGAGTGGCGACGTTGTCGCCGGTCTGGACCGTGTAGTCGAAGACGAGGGTGGAGGTGCCGCTGCCGGACTGATAGGCGGCGGACTCGCCGGGGGTGGTGTTGAGGGCGAGTTGCGGGCTGCCGCTGACGGTGACGGGCTCGGAGAAGTCGACCTGGACGTGGATGGTCTGGCCGGCCTTGTAGGCGCCGTTCGCGTTCGACGATGTCACGCCGCTCACGGTCGGGGCGGTGCTGTCGATGGTGATGCTCTTGCTGTTCGAGAGCGAGCCGGCCGCGCCGGGGCTGGCGAGGGTGAGGGTGGCGTCGTTGCCGGCCGGGTCGGCGATGGTGCCGCCGCTGAGGCTGAGCGAGTTGGTTGCCGCGTAGTCGAGGGTGGCGGCGGTGTCGCCCGTCTGGACGACGTAGTCGAAGTCCAACGTCGAGGAGCCGCTACCGGAGGCGTAGGCGGCGGACTCGCCGGGGGTGGTGTTGAGGGCGAGTTGCGGGGTGCCGGTGACGGTCACGGGCTCGCTGAAGTCGACCTGGACGTGGATGGTCTGGCTGGCCTTGTAGGCGCCGTTCGCGTTCGAGGCGGTGACGCCGCTGACGGCCGGGGCGGTGGTGTCGATGGTCAGGCTCTTGCTGTTCGAGAGCGAGCCGGCCGCGCCCGGCGTGGCGAGGGTGAGAGTGGCGTTGTTGCCGGCGGGGTCGGCGATGGCGCCGCCGCTGAGGGTCAACGAGTTGGTTGCGGCGTAGTCGAGCGTGGTGACGTTGTCGCCCGGCTGGACGGTGTAGTCGAAGGCGAGGGTCGATGTGCCGGTGCCGGACTGGTAGGTGGCGGACTCGCCGGGGGTGGTGTCGAGCGCGAGCTGCGGGCTACCCGTCACGTCGACGGGCTCGCTGAAGTTGACCTGGATGTGGATGGTCTGGCCGGCCTTGTAGGCGCCGTTCGCGTTCGAGGCGGTGACGCCGGTGACGGTGGGGGCGGTGGTGTCGACGACCAGGTCGTCGTTGGCCGAGAGCGAGCCGGCGGTGCCGGGGGTGGCGAGGGTGAGGGTGGCGTTGTTGCCGGCTGGGTCGGCGATCGTGCCGCCGTTCAGTGTCAGCGCGCCGGTGCCGTGGTAGTCGAGGTCTGCGCTGGTGTCGCCCGGCTGGACGGTGTAGTCGAAGACGAGCGTCGCGCTGCCCGAGCCGGAGACATACGAGGCGGTCTGGTCGGTGCTGCCGGTCTCCAGCAGCAGCTGCGGGGTGCCGGTCACGTTGACGGGCTCGGCGAAGACGACCTGGACGTGAATGGTCTGGCCGGCCCTGTAGGCGCCGTTGGGGGTCGAGGAGGTGACCGTGCTCACCGTCGGAGCCGTGGTGTCGATGGTCAGACTCCTGTTCGCGCTGAGCGAGCCGGCCGCGCCCGGAGTCGCGAGCGTCAGCGTCGCATCGTTGAGCGACGCGTCGCGGATCGTGCCACCGTTGAGGCTGAGCGCGCTGGCGCCGGTGTAGTCGAGGGTGGCGACGTTGTCGCCGGCCTGCACGGTGTAGTCGAACACGAGCGTTGAGGTGCCGCTCCCCGAGGTGTAGGCGGCGGACTCGGCAGGCGTCGTGTTGAGCGACAGCGTGGGGACGCCGCTGACCGTGACGGGCTCGCCGAATGTGACCTGGACGTGGATGGTCTGGCCGGCGCCGTAGGAGCCGTTCGCGTTCGACGCCGACACCGAGGTCACTGCCGGCGCGGTCGTGTCGATGGTGATGCTCTTACCGGCTGCGAGCGAGCCTGCCCCGCCCGGGCTGGCGAGCGTGAGCGTCGCAGCGTTGGCCGCCGGGTCGCTGATCGAGCCGCCGTTGAGCGTCAACGCGTTGGTCGCCGTGTAGTCGAGGGTGGCGGCGTTGTCGCCGGTCTGCACGGTGTAGTCGAAGACCAGGGTCGAGCTGCCCGAGCCGGAGGCGTAGACGGCGGACTCGGCCGGCGTCGTGTTCAGCGCGAGCTTCGGGCTGCCTGTGACGTCGACCGGCTCGGAGAAGTTGACCTGCACGTGAATCGTCTGGCCGGCCCCGTAGGCGCCGTCGGCATTCGAGGACGACACGCCGCTCACCGTCGGCGCGGTCGTGTCGACGGCGATGTTCTTGCTGTACGAGAGCGAACCCGCCGCAGCCGGAGCGGCCAGCGTCAGCGTCGCGTCGTTGGCGGCGGCGTCACGGATGGTTCCGCCGTTGAGCGTGAGCGCGCCGGTGCCCGTGTAGTCGAGCAGCGTGACGTTGTCACCGGCCTGGACGGTGTAGTCGAAGGTAAGCGTCGACGTGCCCGTCCCTGAGATGTACGCGGCCGACTCGGCCGGGCTTGTATTCAGGGCCAGCTGCGGCGTGCCGGTGACGTCGACCGGCTCGGTGAAGTCGACCTGGACGTGGATCGTCTGGCCGTTCTTGTAGGCACCGTCGGGGTTGGAGGCGGTGACGCCGTTGACCGTCGGAGCGGTCGTGTCGACGACGATGTCCTTGTTCGCACCCAGGGAGCCCGCCGCGCCCGGCGTAGCAAGTGTGAGCGTCGCGTCGTTCGCCGCAGCGTCGGCGATCGAGCCGCCGTTGAGCGTGAGCGCGCCGGTGTCGTGGTAGTCGAGATCCGCGCTGGTGTCGCCGGCCTGGATCGTGTAGTCGAAGACGAGCGTCGAGCTGCCGGAGCCCGAGGCGTAGCCGGCAGTCTGGTCGGTGGTGCCGGTCTCCAGCAGCAGCTGCGGTGTGCCGGTGACGGTGACGGGCTCGCTGAAGTTGACCTGGACGTGGATCGTCTGCCCGGCGGGATAGGTCCCGTTCGGGTTCGACGCAGACACCGAGCTGACCGTCGGGGCAGTGGTGTCGATCGCGATGTTCTTGCTCGCGCCCAGGGAGCCGGCCGCGCCCGGGGTTGCAAGCGCGAGCGTCGCGTTGTTGGTCGCGGCGTCGGCGATCGAGCCGCCGTTGAGCGTGAGCGCGCCGGTGTCGTGGTAGTCGAGGTCCACGCTCGTGTCGCCTGGCTGGACGACGTAGTCGAAAGTGAGGGTGGAGGTCGTCGAGCCGGAGGTGTAGTTGAGGGTCTCGTCGGTCGTGCCGGTCTCGAGCGTGAGTTGCGGAGTGCCGGTGACGGTGACGGGCTCGCTGAAGTTAACCTGGACGTGGATCGTCTGGCCCGCCTTGTAGGCGCCGTCCGCGTTCGTCGCGGTCACCGAGCTGACGGTCGGAGAGACGGTGTCGATCGTGAGCGTCGTGTTGGCGTCGAGCGAGCCGGCCGCGCCGACCGCCGCCAGCGTGAGCGTTGCGCTGTTGCCGGCGACGTCGTCGATCGTCCCGCCGTTGAGGACGAGTGAGTTGGTGGCCGTGTAGGCGAGATGCGTGGTGTTCGTGTCGCCGCCGCCGACGGTGTAGTCGAAGGTCAGGTTCACGCCGCCCGAGCCGGAGGCGTAACTGGCCGTCGCGCCGTTGGAGAGTGCGAGCGTCGGGGTGCCGCCGCTCGTGTTGACGTCGACCGGCTCGCTGAGGCTGACCGTGATCGGCACCGTCTGCCCGGCCTTGTAGGCGTACGTCAGCGGCGACGAGGTCACGTTCGTCACCGTCGGGTGCACCGTGTCGAGCTGGACGCTCTGCGTACCGACCCCGGAGACGTTGCCGACGTTGTCCTCGACGATCCACTTGACGGTGGTCGTGCCCTCGGCAGTGACGTTGAAGCTCGCGTTGGCACCTGTGACCTCGGTGCCGTTGGTGACGGTGTCCGTACCGTCGATGGCCGGGGTCGAGCCGTCGGTCGTGTAGACGATCCGCCGCACGCCCGAGGCGCCGGACTCGCCGCCGCCCGCGATCGCCACGGAGACCGGGGAGCTCGTGTACCAGCCGCTGCAGCCGGATCCGTTGCAAGTGATCGTGCTCGTCGGCGCCGCGGAGTCGATCTGGGCGGTGAAGCTTGTGCCTGCCCCGGTGGTGCCGGCGCCGTTGGTGGCGGTGACCGAACCGGTCTGGGTGGTGGCAGCGCTGGTGAAGGTGTAGACGCCGTTTGTCTGCGACCAGGCGCCACCGCCCAGACCCGGGTAGCTGTAGCTGGCGATACCGGACTCGCTGTCGGTCGAGGTCGGGGTGACGGTAAAGCCGCCGGCGGCGCCGCCCTTGAAGTAGACGGTGGTGCCCGACGCATAGGCGTTGCTGAAGCTGCCGAAGGCAAGCGCGGGCGCGCTCGGCACCGTCGTGTCGACCAGGATCGGGCTGGAGGCGACGGATGCGGTGTTGCCGACGTTGTCGGTGCCGGTCAACGTGTACACATAGCACTGGCCGTCGCTGGGGACGGTGTCGGGGCTGGTGATGGTGGTGGCGCCGGTGTAGCCGGTGGCGGGGCAGACGCCGGGGCTGGAGGGCGCCTGCGGGTTGGAGCGGGTGATGACGTTGGAAGCGATGCCGGAGCCGCCGGTGTCGGCGTAGTCCGTGGTCGTGATCGTGATGTTGTTGAGCGTTGCGGAGAAGCCCGGCACCGAGATCGTGCCGCCGGTGGGTGCGGTGGAGTCGATCTGGGCGGTGAGGTTCGTGCCGCTGCCGGTGAGGCCGGCGTTGTTGGTGGCGGTGACGGATCCGGTCTGGGTGGTGGCGGCGCTGGTGAAGGTGTAGACGCCGTTGGTTTGCGACCAGGCGCCGCCGCCCAGGCCGGGGAAGGTGTAGTTGGCGATGCCGGACTGGCTGTCGGTTGAGGTGGGGGTGACGGTGAAGCCGCCGGTGGCGCTGCCCTTGAAGTAGACGGTGGTGCCGGTGGCGTAGGCGTTGCTGAAGCTGCCGAAGGACAGGCTCGGCGTTGAGGGGGCGGTGGTGTCGACGAGGGTGGTGGCGGTGGTGGTGGCGGTGTTGCCGACGTTGTCGGTGCCGGTGAGGGTGTACTGGTAGCACTCACCGTCGAGGGGGACGGTGTCGCTGATGGCGCCGGTGGCGGTGATGTTGGCGTTGATGGTGGCCGGGCTGCCGAAGCTCGTCCCGGCGCAGCTGCCCGGCGAAGACGGAGCACCCTGAGTACGCGTCAGAGCGTTACCGCCACTGGCGAGCAGCCCCGAGGCAGTCGGGGTCTGCGTTTCGGCGTAGAGGGCGGTGACGTTCGGCGAGACCGTGAGCGTGGAGCTGTAGGCGCCGATGGTGAGCACGCCGCTGGTGGGTGCGGTGGTGTCGGCTTGGGCGGTGAAGTTGGTGCTTGTGCCGGTGGTGCCTGCGTCGTTGGTGGCGGTGACTGCGCCGGTGCCGGTGGGGGAGGCGGTGGTGTAGGTGTAGGTGCCGGTGCCTGCCCAGCCGCTGCCGGCGATGGCGCCGTAGTTGTAGGAGGCGATGCCGGTCTCGCTGTCGCTGGAGCCGCTGGCGGTGGCGGTGAAGCCGCCGGTGGTGGCGCCCTTGAAGTAGATGATCGAGCCGGAGCCGGGCCAGTAGGCGCTGCCGCTGAGGGCGCTGAAGCTGAACCCGGTCGGCGCTGTCGGCGCGGTGGTGTCGACCATGACGGTCGTGGTGATGCTGGTGCTGTTGCCGACGTTGTCGGTGCCGGTGAGGACGAACTGGTAGCAGTTGCCGCTCGCGACGGTCTGAGTCGGGCTGCCGACGATGGTGGCGGGCGCGCCGTAGCCGCTGCAGCTGTTGCCCGACAGCGTCCCCGTCGCCATCGTCAACGTCGAGGTGGCGAGGCCGGAGGCGGTTCCGGTCTGTGTCTCCGTGTAGTCAGTGCGGGTGGTGATCGGGAGGCTGGTGCCGCTCGCGAGGTAGCTCGACGTGCCGCCACCGGTCGCGCCCTGGCCGTTGATCGTGAGCACGCCGCTGGTGGGTGCGGTGGTGTCGGCTTGGGCGGTGAAGTTGGTGCTTGTGCCGGTGGTGCCTGCGTCGTTGGTGGCGGTGACTGCGCCGGTGCCGGTGGGGGAGGCGGTGGTGTAGGTGTAGGTGCCGGTGCCTGCCCAGCCGCTGCCGGCGATGGCGCCGTAGTTGTAGGAGGCGATGCCGGTCTCGCTGTCGGTGGAGCCGCTGGCGGTGGCGGTGAAGCCGCCGGTGGTGGCGCCCTTGAAGTAGATGATCGAGCCGGAGCCGGGCCAGTAGGCGCTGCCGCTGAGGGCGCTGAAGCTGAACCCGGTCGGCGCGGTCGGCGCGGTCGTATCGACCATGACCGTCGTGGTGATGCTGGCGCTGTTGCCGACGCGGTCCAGGCCGGTGAGGACGAACTGGTAGCAGTGGCCGCTGGCGACGGTCTGAGTCGGGCTGCCGACGATGGTGGCGGGGGCGCCGTAGCCGCTGCAGCTGTCGCCCGACAGGGTGCCGGTGGCCATGGTCAGGGTCGAGGAGAGAAGGCCGGAGCCGGTGTCCGCGTTGTAGTCGGTACGGGTGGTGATGGGGAGGCTGGTGCCGCTCGTGAGGTAGCTGGTCGTGCCACCGCCGGTCGCGCTCTGGCCGTTGATCGTGAGAACGCCGCCGGTGGGTGCGGTGGAGTCGATCTGGGCGGTGAGGTTCGTGCCGCTGCCGGTGAGGCCGGCGTTGTTGGTGGCGGTGACGGATCCGGTCTGGGTGGTGGCGGCGCTGGTGAAGGTGTAGACGCCGTTGGTTTGCGACCAGGCGCCGCCGCCCAGGCCGGGGAAGGTGTAGTTGGCGATGCCGGACTGGCTGTCGGTTGAGGTGGGGGTGACGGTGAAGCCGCCGGCGGCGCCGCCCTTGAAGTAGACGGTGGTGCCGGTGGCGTAGGCGTTGGTGAAGCTGGAGAAGGAGAGGGTGGGTGCGCTGGGGGCGGTGGTGTCGACGAGGACGGTGGCGGTGGTGGTGGCCTGGTTGCCGACGTTGTCGGTGCCGGTGAGGGTGTACTGGTAGCACTCACCGTCGAGGGGGACGGTGTCGCTGATGGCGCCGGTGGCGGTGATGTTGGCGTTGATGGTGGCCGGGCTGCCGAAGGTCGTGCCGGCGCAGCTGCCGGGGGCGGTGGGGGCGCCCTGGGTGCGGGTGAGGGTGTTGCCGCCGGGGGCGAGCAGGCCAGAAGCGGTGGGGCTGGCGCTCTCGGCGTAGAGGGCGGTGACGTTGGGGGAGACCGACAGCGAGGAGCTGTAGGCGCCGATGGTGAGGGTGCCGCCGCTGGGGGCGGTGCTGTCGGCTTGGGCGGTGAAGCTGGTGGCGGTGCCGGTGGTGCCGGCGCCGTTGGTGGCGGTGACTGCGCCGGTGCCGGTGGGGGAGGCGGTGGTGTAGGTGTAGGTGCCGGTGCCTGCCCAGCCGCTGCCGGCGATGGCGCCGTAGTTGTAGGAGGCGATGCCGGTTTCGCTGTCGCTGGAGCCGCTGGCGGTGGCGGTGAAGCCGCCGCTGGTGCCGCCCTTGAAGTAGACGGTCGAGCCGGAGCCGGGCCAGTAGGCGCTGCCGCTCAGGGCGCTGAAGCTGAACCCCGTCGGCGCGCTCGGCGCCGTCGTGTCGACCATGACCACCGTGCTGAGCGGCGTGGCGACGTTGTCGACGTTGTCCGTGCCGGTGAGAGTGAGCAGGTAGCAGTTGCCGCTTATCACGGTCTGGCTGGTCGTGCCGGTGATGGTGGCGGGGGCGCCGTAGCCGCTGCAGCTGTTGCCCGACAGCGTCCCGGTCGCCATCGTCAGCGTCGAGCTCAGAAGTCCGGAGCCGGCGTCGGTGTAGTCGGTACGGCTGTTGATGGCGAGGGTGGTGCCGCTGGTCAGGTAGCTCGACGTGCCACCGGTGCTCGCTGCGACGCCGTTGGCCGTGAAGGCGCCACCGGTCGGGGCGGTCTGATCGACGGCGAAGTTGAGCGTGGTGCTGTTCTTGTTACCGACGCCGTCGACGGCCGTGACGGTCTCGGCTGCCGGTGCGGTCGTGGCACTCGAGGTGAACGTGTGCACCGCCGACTGCCAGGGCGATCCGGTAGTGACCGACCCGGCGCCCGTGAAGCCGACGGGCAGCGTGCGCGCGTTGTACTGGGCCTGGATCTGCGCCAAGCTGAGTACGCCCGAGTAGACGGAGACGTCATCGATCGACCCGTTGAAGTACTTGCCGCCGTTCGAGGCATCGTCCACCGGCACGGCGACGCCGACGTTGAAGCCCTGCGTGCCGGGCGCCACCGTGTTCAAGGCTGTCGTCGGGGTCTGCGAGCCGAGGCTGACGCCGTCGAGGTAGACGGTCATCGAGTTCGTCGTGCCGTTGTAGGTCTCGACCGCCTGATGCCAGTTCCCGTCGGCGATGTTCGACGTGACGGGCGTCGTGCTGAAGGTCAGGTCCTCGCCGCCGCCCCAGCCCCACGTCATCAGCTGGTTCGCGCTCAGGACGAAGAAACCGAAGTTATGGCCGGCGGCGCAGCCGCCGGACGTCGTGCAGCCGTAGCTCGTCAGCGCCTGCTGCGTCGTTGTGGTCGTCTTGAACCACGCCTCCACCGAACGGCTCGCCGTCCCGCTCGGAATCCCCGTCGGCGACGCCCCGACGACCTTGCCCGAACCCGACGCCGTGAACGTGATCGCCGGGTCGGAGTCGTTGGCGAAGGCGCCGGGCGTCGTGTTGCGCGTGTAGGTGCCGCTGGCGACGCCCGTGTTGGCGTTACCGGAGGAGTCGGCGACCGAAGAACCGGACGTCTCGCTGAAGCGCCAGAAGAGCACGGGGTTGGTGGCGGCGACCGTGTTGGCGGTCGTGCCGATCCCCGGGAAGATGACCTGCGCGAGGCCGCTGCCGCCGTCGCTGGAGCCGGAGCCGTCGATCATGAACGTGCCCGTGACGGCCGGGTTGTAGTAGAGCGTGCTCGAGCCCGCGTTGAAGTACTGGTACGCGGAGTTCGTTCCCGGAACCACGGTGAAGGAGGCCGTCGGCGCCGTTTCGTCGACCTCGACGGTGGTGGAGACCGAGGAGGTGTTGCCGACGTGGTCCGCTCCGGTGAGCGTGAAGAGGTAGCAGTGCCCGTCGGCGACGGTCTGTGCCGGCGATCCGACGATCGTCGCCGGCGTCCCGTAGGAGCTGCAGACGCCGCCGGAGAGGGTTCCGGTCGCCATCGTCAGGGTGGAGCTCGCGAGCCCGGAGCCCGTGTCCCCCGAGTAGTCGGTGCGAGTGTTGATCGCCACGGTTGTTCCGGAGGTGAGATAGCTGCTCGTGCCGCCGCTCGAGGCAGCCGTGCCGTTCACCGTCAACGCACCGCCGGTCGGAGTGCTGATGTCCTGGACGATCGCAACGGTCTGCGTGCTGGTGAGGTCCGCGCCGTTGGTTTCCGTCAGCAGCCGCTCGGCGGCGGTCGGCGCGGCGATGCTCGTGCCCGAGTAGGTCCACGCGTACGTTGACGTGAAGTTCGGGCTCGTCGTGTTGAGGTCGACGGGGTGCGTCCAGCCGGCCGTCGCGACTGCCGGGTAGTTAACGGACTCGACGGACGACTGCGAGTCGATGATCGGGTCGCTCAGGGTGAAGGACCCGCTCTGGTTGCCGTTGAAGTAGATCGTCGAGCCGGGGGACGCCTGGTACGCGGTAGCCGTGGGGCTCCCGATCGCGACGGAGCCGCTCGTCGGCGCCGTGTAGTCGTCCTTGAGGCCGAACGTCGTACCCATCCAGTAGGTCGTGCTGCTGAGGGTCGAGCTCGTGGTGGTGCCGATGGTCGTCGTACTCGTCGCCGACCGGTCGAAGGTGGCGATGCTCGCGGCCGTGGTGCCCGTCTCCGCGCCGGTCGAGCGGTACGTGTAGCCCGCGACCGTCTCTGTGTTCCAGCCAGCCGTGTCGGTGGCGCGGACGGCGACCTGACAGACAATGTGCTCGGGCTGGCTCGCCGACGTGCCGGCAGCCGGCGTGATCGACGGGCATTGAACGGTGTTCGCCGTGCCGGTCGCGGCGGGAAGGACCGTGCCGGTCGTCTGGATCGGCGACGTGCTGTCGATGCCGCGAAAATCGTCGACGACGCCGACGCCGCGGGAGCTGACGGCGGGTGACCACGAAGCGAGGGACGGGCTGAGATCACCTGCGACGACAACGTGGTAGAAGCTCGCGACATCGAATGTTCCGTTCGCTCCAGTTGTGCCGGTGATCGCCGTCCAGCCCGCGGGCGTCGCGATGGCGGTCGTGCTGGTCTGTGCAATGTGGAGGATGAGCACGTCCCTGACGCGCGCGGTGGCAGGGATCGTAATCGCCGACAGGTTGCCGGCACCGGTCGTCGTCTTCGTGCCGACGTTCGACGCGATGCGGAAGACGCCCGGGTCGATCGTGTAGGGCAGCGGCAGCTTCGAGTCGTTCAGCTTCAGCTCCAGCCACCATGAACCGCTCTGCTTCACGACTTTCCACTGGAGCCCCTCCGGCGTGACGTCGCGGCCGAGGCCGCCGAGGATCTGCACAGGCTTGATCTCGAGCGGCACCATCTGCGATCCGTCGAAGAACCCGACGTAGCCGCTGGGCGTCGAGCGGAGGTCGTAGGTGGTGTCGATCCGCCAGCGCCACGTCCGGACGCCCTGGCGGCTGTCGACGGTGAGGTATTGCTCGGCGCCGGACGGCGTCACCGCCACCGTCTCGCTGCCGAACGGGGTGGTGCGCGTCGCGCCGTTCGCGTGCTTCGTCCACGCGCCGCCCTTGGTTGCGGTGGTGGAGACGAGCCCGACCGCGCCCTCCGACGTCGACATGTCGAAGCCGCCCTTGCGGATCGAAACCTTCAGGCCCTTGTTCGGCGTGTGGACGAGACCGGCGGACGGCTGCGCCGGACCGAGCTGCTTGAGCACCGAGGCAGGCGCTCCCGTCTTCGAGTCGGCGACGTGGTGCTCGCCGGTGAGCTGGACAACCGCGAACACGATCGCTCCGACGACGGCGACCGCTGCGACATGCGAGGGGCGGACGTGACGGAACAAATCCCGGAGCGCGTTCACGTTGCGCTCCGCTCGGAAACCACCGGCGACTCGACGAGAGACGCTGCAGGTTGCGACGCCTGCAGCGCCCTCGCCAGGTTCGCGTTCGGTGCGATGCACACCACGCTGGCGCCCCGGAGAGTGGCGAGCTCGGAGGGGGCGATTGCGGGGTTCACTGCAGCCCGGAGAGCGGCTGCGATGGCGCCCGGATCACGGAACGTGCAGATGCCCTCGGACGTGTCCGAGGGCTCGGCAGTAGACCGCAGTTCCAGGTAGCTCGCCATTTCCATTCACGCACACGTGTGCGCGATCTCCAGCCCTTTCATCGACTTGAACCTGGCTCTGACTGAAGCCCTTCAAGGTTGGAAACCGGTACGAATTGCAGTTCCGGATGCCGGAAAACGCCAAAAATCCCCCTCTTGGGTGACGGTTTGGAGGGGTCGGTGTCGCCGGTTCGGAGTAGTGCGGCTTGCGTTTCCGGTGAGTGGCTCAGCCTCGAGTTGAGGGTTAAGTTCGGACGTTCACGAAGGGTCCGCGACGTCGTTTGCGAGAATGCGCGCATGACCACGACGGAGGACCCGAAATCGCCGCGCGACGCCTTCGCCGACGACGTCGACGAGTGGCGCCGCGACCTGTACGACGCGTCACCCGAGCGGCAAGGCGAGCTGTTCTCGACGATGTCCGGAATCGAGAACGAGCCGCTGTACGCGCACGATTCGGTGGACGTGGATTACGCACGCGAGCTCGGCCATCCGGGCGTGTATCCGTTCACGCGCGGCGTCTACCCGTCGATGTACCGCGGGCGGCTGTGGACGATGCGACAGTTCGCCGGCTTCGGCACCGCGGAGGAGACGAACGAACGGTTCCGCTATCTCCTCGAGCACGGGCAAACGGGGCTCTCCACCGCCTTCGACATGCCGACGCTCATGGGCTACGACTCCGACCATCCGCGGTCGCTCGGCGAGGTCGGCCGCGAGGGCGTCGCGGTCGACTCGCTCGACGACATGGAGACGCTCTTCGCAGGCATTCCGCTCGCCGATGTGTCGACGTCGATGACGATCAACGCACCGGCGGCGATGCTGCTCGCCTTCTACGCATGCGTCGGCGAGAAGCAAGGCGTGCCGATCGCGGAGCTGCGCGGCACCGTGCAGACGGACATCCTCAAGGAGTACATCGCGCAGAAGGAATGGATCTTCCCGCCGGTGCCGTCGATGCGCCTCGTCGTCGACATGATCGAGTGGTGCGCGCGCGAGATGCCGCTGATGCATCCCGTGTCGATCTCGGGGTACCACATCCGCGAGGCAGGATCGACCGCTGCGCAAGAGCTCGCCTTCACGCTCGCGGACGGGTTCGCGTACGTCGACGCATGCGTTGCGCGCGGTATGGACGTCGACGAGTTCGCGCCGCGGCTGTCCTTCTTCTTCAACGCGCACCTCGACTTCTTCGAGGAGATCGCGAAGTACCGCGCGGCGCGGCGGATCTGGGCGACGCAGCTGCGCGAGAAGTACGGCGCCAAGAATCCACGCTCGCTGCTCATGCGCTTCCACACCCAGACGGCGGGCGTCTCGCTCACCGCGCAGCAGCCCGAGGTGAACCTGATCCGCACGGCGATCGAAGCGCTCGCCGCCGTCCTCGGCGGGACGCAGTCGCTGCACACGAACTCGTTCGACGAGGCGCTCGCTCTGCCGACCGAGAACGCCGTGCGGCTCGCGCTCCGCACGCAGCAGGTGATCGCCCACGAGACCGGCGTCGTGAACACGATCGACCCGCTCGGAGGCTCGTACTACGTCGAGCATCTGACCAATGAGCTCGAGCGCCAGGCGTACGAGTACTTCGAACGGATCGAGCGGCTCGGGGGCGTGGTCGCGGCGATCGAGCAGAACTTCTTCCAGCGCGAGATCGCAGAGGCGTCGTTCCGCTACCAGTCGGAGGTCGAAGCGAAGCAGCGCATCGTCGTCGGCGTGAACGGCTACGAGGTCGAAGACGAGGAGCCGATCGAGATCCTGCGCGTCGATCCTGCACTCGAGCTCAAGCAGGTCGAGCGCGTCCGCGCGCTGCGCGGCCGGCGCGGCAGCGCGGCGGTGGAGGCGGCGCTCGCCCGGTTGAAGCAGGACGCCGCCGGGGACACCAACCTGATGCCGGCCATCCTCGACGCCGCCCGCGACTACGTCACCATGGGCGAGATGTGCGACGCGCTCCGCGAGGTCTGGGGCACCTGGCGGGAGACGCCCGTCTTCTGAACGTGAAGGCCCGCGTCAGCAAGTGGGCGCCGTGGCTCGCCGGCGCCGTTCTCGTCGCCGGCGTGTGCGCGTACGCCGTGACGAGGTTCGCCTCCGGCGGCGGCTCGTCCGTGACGCCGAAGACCGTGCCGCTCGACCCGCAGGCGCGCACCGTCGCGCGCGCGTTCGTCGCCACCGCCGTAGCGAGAAAGGACCTCGCGCGCGCGTGGACCCTTGCCGCGCCGGAGCTGAAGCAGGGGCTCACGCTCGCGCAATGGAACACGGGCTCGATCCCCGTGCAGCCGTACCCCGTGGCGAAGGCCGCCGCGCGCTACACCGTCCAGTCGTCGCAGCCAGGCGTCGCGTCGCTGCGGGTCAGCTTCCTGCCGCCACCGGCTTCGAGCACGCCCGCGGGCGACTTCACGATCACGCTGCAGCGCCTGCACGGCCGCTGGCTCGTCTCGAGCTGGACGCCGCAGTCGGTGGTCAAGCCGTCAGGTTGACCCCGGCATAGACTCCGCAGCGTGGCGAAGAAGATCCGGGTCGTGATCGCCAAGCCCGGCCTCGACGGACACGACCGCGGGGCGAAGATCATCGCGCGCGCGCTGCGGGACGCCGGCATGGAAGTGATCTACACGGGCCTGCACCAGACGCCCGAGCAGATCGTCGAGACCGCGATCCAGGAGGACGCGGACGCCGTCGGCATCTCGATCCTCTCCGGCGCGCACATGACCCTCGTGCCGCGCATCGTCGAGCTGTTGCGCGCGGACGAGGCGGGCGACGTCCTCGTCGTCGTCGGTGGGACGATTCCCGCGGACGACGCGGACGAGCTGAAGAAGCTCGGCGTCGCCGCCGTCTTCGGGCCGGGTGCGCCGACCTCCGAGATCGTCGATTTCCTGCGAGGGGCGATCCCGGCTTGAGTGTCGACGTCGAGCGGGACGGCGCGGTCGCTCTCGTCACGATCGACCGCCGGGACGCTCTCAACGCTCTCGACGTCGCGACGCTCACCGAGCTGCGCGACGCGCTGCGCGAGCTGGCCGCGGACTCGGCCGTGGGCGCACTCGTGCTCACGGGCGCGGGCGACCGCGCGTTCGTCGCAGGTGCGGACATCAAGTACATGAGCGGCCTCGACCCGGAGCAGGCGACGGCCTGGGGCGCCCTCGGCCACGAGGCGGGCAGCCTGCTCGAGACGATGCCGAAGCCGACGATCGCCGCGATCAACGGCTTCGCGCTCGGCGGCGGCTGCGAGCTCGCGCTGGCGTGCGACCTCCGCTACGCGTCGAGCCGCGCCAAGCTCGGCCAGCCCGAGATCAACCTCGGCATCGTCCCCGGGTGGGGCGGCACGCAGCGGCTCGCACGCATCTGCGGCGTCGGCGTCGCCAAGGACCTCGTCTTCACGGGCCGCACGATCGACGCCGCGGAAGCGCTGCGCCTCGGGCTCGTCACCGCGGTCTTCGAGCCGGACGAGCTGCTTTCGGCCGGCGCGCGAGACCGCTGCGGCGCTCGCCGCCAAGAGCCCGGTGGCACTCGCCCTCGCCAAGCGGCTCTGCAACCTCGGGCTCGGCGCCGACTACGGCGGCGGGCTGGCGGCCGAGGTGGCCGGATTCGGCGAGCTCTTCGCCGGCGAGGACGCGAAGGAGGGCCTCACCGCCTTCGTGGAGAAGCGCGAGCCCCGCTTTGTAAGGCGCTAGCAAAGCGCAGGAGGAATCCTCGCCGGCGTGCGGTAACCCGGAAGTCCGATGCGCTTCCGGCTCGCACTCGCGGCGGCGCTCGCGGCAGGCCTTGCGGCGGCCGCCCCCGCGGGCGCCTTGAATCCGCAACACGCAGGACTCCAGGTCGCACTGCGCGCGCAGGGCCTCTACCTGGGCCCGATCGACGCGATCGTCGGCCCACGCACACTGGCGGCCGTACGGGCGTTCCAGCGCAGCCACGACCTCAAGATCACGGGAATCGCCGACGTCAAGACCCGCCGGGCGCTCGGGCCCCTCGGAGTCCCGCTCTTCGGCTCGCGCCAGCTCCATCGCGGCAGCTTCGGCTGGGACGTCGCCGTCCTCCAGTACCTGCTCAACCACCACGGCATCGACGTCCCCGTCAACGGCTACATGGACGGACCGACCATTCGCGGTCTGCGCCGCTACCAGGGCCAGCTGAGCCTGGCCGCCGACGGGATCGCCGGCCCGGCGACGTTCGCGGCGCTCGGCCTGCAGTCGCAGGTGCCGGTGAAGGCGACGCGTGTCTCTGCCGTCCGCAGCTACGTCGTCAAGCCCGGCGACTCGCTCACGGCGATCGCGAGCCGGTTCAGCACGACGGTCTCGAAGCTCGCGCAGCTGAACAAGCTCGACCCGGCGCGGCCGCTGCTGATCGGCACGAAGCTCCGTTTTCTCGCCGCTGCTGCAGCGCCGAGCGCGCTCTCCGCGACAAACGCCGTGTCCGTCCGCGAGTCGCTCGACAACTGGGCCGCGCACTACGGCATCGACCCGAAGCTTGCCCGCGCCCTCGCCTGGATGGAGTCGGGCTACAACAACAGCGTCGTCTCCTCGGTCGGTGCGCAGGGCGTCATGCAGCTGCTGCCGGCGACCTGGTCGTACGTCGAGACGGTGCTTATTGGGCATCCGGTGGACCACGGCGTCGACGGGAACGTCGAGGTCGGCATGGCCTTGCTGCGGCATCTGCTCGACGCCTTCGGCGGCGACGAGAAGCTGGCGCTGGCGGGCTGGTATCAGGGGGAGAGCTCGGTGAAGGCACACGGGCCGCTGAAGGTGACCGACACCTTCGTCGCCGACGTGCTCGCGCTCCGGCAGCGGATGTGAGACGCGCCGGGCCGCTGCGGGGATAGAGTCTCGGCCGGCATGAAGATCGCGGTCTGTGTGAAGCACGTCCCGGAGGGCTCGGCGCGCATCGACCCGGGCTCGAAGCGCCTCGACCGCTCCGGCGAGGCGATGCTCAACCGGTTCGACGCGTACGCGATCGAGGAGGCGCTGCGGATCAAGGGCGACGGCGACGCCGAGGTCGTCGTCGTCTCGATGGGCCCGCCGACCGCGGCAGACACGCTGCGCAAGGCGCTCGCGATGGGCGCCGACCGCGCGGTACTCGTCAGCGACGAGGCCGCCGCCGGCTCCGACCTGCTCGCCACGAGCAGGGTGCTCGCGAAGGCGCTCGAGCGCGAAGCCGCCGATCTCGTCCTCTTCGGGCAGCAGGCGACCGACGGCGACGGCGCCGTCCTCTGGGCGGCGGTCGCGGAGCGCCTGCGCCTGCCGGTCGTCTCGCAGGCCGCCGAGCTGACCCTCGCGGACGCGGCGCTGCGGGTGAAGCGTCAGAACGAGTTCGGCTACGACGTGATCGAGGCTCCGCTGCCGGCGGTGGTCGCGGTCAGCGACGCGATCAACGAGCCGCGCTACGCGTCGTTGAAGGGGATCATGGGCGCGAAGAAGAAGCCGCAGGACGTGCTCTCGCTCGCCGACCTCGGGCTCGGCGCCGACGACGCGGGGGACGCGGGGTCGCGCACCGAAGTGCTCGCGCTCGCCGCTCCGCCTGCGCGCGGCGGTGCGCAGAAGATCGAGGACGACGGCAACGCGGCGCAAGCGATCGTCGACTTCCTCGCGGAGCGGCGGCTGATCTGATGTCTGTCCTCGTCTTCCTCGAGCACCACGGCAGCGAGCTGCAGAAGGGTGCGCTCGGTGTGCTGACGAAGGCAGCGTCGCTCGGCGAGAGCGACGTCGGCGTCGTGCTCGTCGGCGGCGGCGTGCGCTCGCTTGCCGCCGAGGCGGGAACGTACGGCGCAACGAACGTCTACGTCGCCGACGACGCCTCGTTCGACCCGCCGCTGCCGCAGTCGCGCGTCGACGTGCTCGCGAAGGTCGTCCGCGACCACGGCTACGAGACCGTCATGTTTGCGAACTCCGTGCTCGCCGCCGACGTCGCAGCCGGGCTCGCGGCGCGCCTCGAAGCCGGGCTGAACTGGGATCTCGTCGACCTCGTCACGAGAACGGCACGATCGTCGGCAAGCGGCCCGCGCTGCAGGACTCCGTCTCGTCGACGTCGGCTGGCGCTCGACGCCGCGCATCGCGCTGTTCCGGGCCGGCTCGTTCGACGCCGTCCAGACCGGCGGCGGTGCGCCTGAGGTGGAGGATGTCGCCGTCGAGCTCGAGGAGCATTCGCGCGGCGCGAAGGTCGTCGACCAGCAGCTCGAGGAGTCGACGGGGCCGTCGATCGAGGACGCAGACGTGATCGTCGCCGGCGGCCGCGGTCTCGGCACGAAGGAGAACTTCGCGCTCGCCGAGGAGCTCGCCCGCGCCCTCGGCGGCGCGGTCGGCGCGACGCGCGCCGTCGTCGACGCAGGCTGGTATCCGTACTCCACGCAGATCGGCCAGACCGGCAAGACGGTGGCGCCGAAGCTCTACGTCGCGCTCGGGATCTCCGGCGCGATCCAGCACAAGGTCGGAATGCAGAGCTCGAGCGTGATCGTCGCCGTCAACAAGGACGCGAACGCGCCGATCTTCGAGTTCAGCGACCTCGGGGTCGTCGGCGATCTGCACACGATCGTGCCGAAGCTCACCGAGCTCGTGAACCAGCGCAAGAGTGCATGACCGGCGGGACGCGCCCTAGCTCCTACCCGCCGCCCTTCGACCCGCGCGAGTTCGTCGCCGAGCCGACCGATCCCGCCGACGAGCGGATCGAGGTCGGCGTCCTCGTCGTCGGCGCCGGCCCGGCCGGCCTCGCCTGCGCGATCCGGCTCGGTCAGCTGCTGGCGGAGCACCCCGACGTCGCCGAGCGGCTCGGGGAGGTGCCGGTCGCAGTCGTCGAGAAGGGGAAGCAGCCGGGCTCGCACCTCCTCTCCGGCGCGGTCGTGAACCCGCGCTCGCTGCGGCGCCTGTTCGGTGCGGACTTCCGGCTCGAGGACGTGCCGTCGTACGGGCCCGTGCACTCCGAAGCCGTCTACCTGCTCACCCGCCGCGCGGCGCTGCGGCTCCCGCCGCCGCCGACGATGCGCAATCACGGCAACGTCGTCTTCTCGCTCTCGCGGCTCGGGCGCTGGCTCGGCGAGCGCGCCGAGGAGGGCGGCGCGATGATCCTGCCGGAGACGGCGGCGGCGAAGCTGCTCGTCTCGCACGGCCGCGTCGTCGGCGTGCGCACCGGCGACAAGGGGCGTGGGCGCGACGGCGAGGCGCTGGGCAGCTTCGAGCCGGGCTCCGACCTCGTCGCGAAGGTGACGGTGCTCGCCGAGGGCACGCAAGGCCACCTGACCGGCGTCGCGCTCGACCGCTTCGGCCTGCGCGCTGCGGAGCCGCAGGTGTGGGAGCTTGGCGTCAAGGAGATCTGGAAGGTCGCGAAGCCGCTCGACCGTGTCATCCACACGATGGGCTGGCCCCTGCGTACCGCCGCCAGGTACCGCGAGTTCGGTGGCTCGTTCATCTATCCGATGGGCGACGACATGCTGACGATCGGGATCGTCGTCGGGCTCGACTACCGCGACGTCGAGCTCTCCGCACACGACCTTCTGCAGGAGCTGAAGACGCATCCGAAGATCCGCGGTCTGCTCGAGGGCGGCGAGCGGATCGGGTGGGGCGCGAAGACGATTCCGAGCGGCGGCTTTCACGCGCTGCCGAAGCAGCTGCACGCGCCGGGCCTGCTCATGTGCGGCGACGGCGTCGGCATGGTCAACATCCCGACGCTGAAGGGAGTGCACTACGCGATCGAATCCGGACGACTCGCCGCCGAGTCCGCGTTCGCCGCGCTGCAGCGCGGCAACACGCCTGCGACCGCGCTCTCGTCGTACGACGACGCCGTGCGTTCGAGCTTCATCTGGGACGATCTGCACGAGGTGCGCGACATGCGCCAGGTGTTCGGGCGCGGCTTCGTCGTCGGCGGAGCGCTCGCGAGCATGATGACGGCCTCGAAGGGCCGGATCGAGATCGGCAAGCTCTCTGCCGAGCCGGACGCCGAGCAACCGCTGATGCGCACGAGCCGCGCGGCGCGCTATCCCGTCGCCGACGGCACGCTCACCTTCGACAAGCTGTCGTCCGTCTTCGTCTCGGGGAACAAGACGCGCGACGACCAGCCGAACCACATCCGCGTCGAGCAGCGCGTGCCGCGCGAGGTCGCCGAGCTGTGGACGTCCATGTGCCCGGCCCAGGTCTACGAGGTCGGCGACGACGCCGGCGACGGGACGGTCACGGTGCAGCTCGCGCCGTCCAACTGCGTCCAGTGCGGCGCGATCACGGCAAAGGGTGGTCGCCTGACCCCGCCCGAGGGCGGCTCCGGGCCCGAGTACACGCTGACGTAAAGAGCATTCTCGACGGGCAAGGGGGCGCCCGATGCGGCAGGGGCTTGTGCTTGTTCTCCTCACGGCGGCCGTGGCGTTCGCTCCGGTGGCGGCAAGCGGCGCCTCTGCTCCGCCCGGCGCGACCGCCCGCTGCCGCGACGGCACCTACAGCTTCTCGCAGCATCGCTCCGGCACGTGCTCCCATCACGGCGGCGTCGCGGACTGGCTGACGGCGGGCGCGTCTCCGCCGGCCGGCTCGGGGACGATCGACGTCGGCGCGACCGTGCTGCTCGGGACGCGGACCAAGACGAGCGGTTGCAAGCTCGGCGCGCTGCCCGACCGGCGCTGCTCGCCGGGCGCCTACTACAGCAAGCTCACGGCTCAGGTCCTGTGCTCGAGCAGCTTCCACACGAGCTCGGTGCGCAACGTGCCCGACTCGGAGAAGCACCAGGTCGAGCTCGAGTACGGACTCGCTCCGCGCCTCTACGGCTCCACGCTCGAGATCGACCACATCGTCTCCCTCGAGCTCGGAGGGAGCAACGACATCGCGAACCTCTATCCGGAGCGCGCCGGCACGCATCCCGGCTTCCGCGTCAAGGACGTGCTCGAGAACAAGCTGCACGCGCTCGTCTGCGGCGGGCGGATGGCCCTGCGCACCGCCCAACGGCAGATCGCCGCCAACTGGGAGGCGCTCTACAGGGAGGTCTTCGGCGCCCCGCCTGGCAGCTGACGGCTCGGCCGGTATCGGGTACACGCGCGAGGCCCCTGGACATGCGTTTTACAGACGCCTTACCCTTCGATCCGTCAAGGGGGCGATCATATGACCATGAATCGGCGGCGCTTCATGTTCCTTGCGGTGGCGCTCGTCGCGCTGAACACCTTCTTCTGGGTCGCGCAGGGCGGCTTCGCCCTCCCGAAAGGGCTGATCCAGCAGTTCTTCGGGTCGCGGATGGTCAGGGCGGAGGTCGTGTACCTCAACCCGGACGGCACGGCGGCGGACGAGCGGATCGACCGCGGCGTCATCGTTGCCGTGACGCCGGGGCTGATCACGCTGCGCGAGGCGGACGGGACGACCGCCGCGATCCCGATCGCCACGACCGCCCAGGTGCAGGGCGGCCGCATCGGCAGCCTCTCCCGGCTCCGCCGCGGCCTGCGGGTCGTCGTCTACCACCAGGCGAACGCGCCCGCGGATTCCGTGCAGGTCGAGGGCTTCGGCGGCTGAATAGATAGGTCATGGCTGCGACGGCGACCGGGGGCGTCCTTCTTCTCGTCGAGGACGACGAGGCGATCGGCCGCCTCGTCAAGGCATACCTCGAGCAGCAGGACGGCTGGCGGGTGGTCTGGCTCCGGACCGGGGAGGAGGCGGTCGCCGAGCTGCGCCGCCACCCGGTGCGGCTCGTCGTGCTCGACATCGGGCTGCCCGGCATCGACGGCTTCGAGGTCTGCCGCCAGATGCGTGCCCACTCCAAGGTGCCGATCCTGATGCTCACCGCCCGCGACGAGGAGCCCGACCGCGTCGCCGGGCTCGAGCTCGGCGCGGACGACTACGTCTCGAAGCCGTTCTCGCCGCGCGAGCTCGCGGCGCGGATCAAGGCGATCCTGCGCCGCGTCGAGCACCGGAACGACGACGAGGTGCTGACCTCCGGCGAGATCGTCGTCCGCCGCGACTCGCGCGACGTGACCGTGGCCGGCTCCACGGTCGACCTCACCGGCAAGGAGTTCGACCTGCTCGCGTGCTTCCTCGAGCACCCGGGGATCGTGCTCTCGCGTGAGAAGCTGCTCGATCTCGTCTGGGGGATCACGTATCCCGGCGGCACGCGCACCGTCGACGTTCACGTCGCCCAGCTGCGGCGGAAGATCGGCGACCCGGAGGCGATCCGCACCGTTCGGGGAGCCGGGTACAAGCTCATCGCGGCGTGACAACGAGGTCGAGCCTCCGCTCGAGGCTGTTCGGGGCGATCGCGCTGATCGTCGTCCTCTGCGTCGGGCTGACGCTCGGTCTCGGCCTCGTGCTCACGCAGCGGGCCGTCGACGAGGCAACCCTGCAGGACGTCGTGCACCAGGCGTCGCTGATCGCCGCCCGCGAGCGCGTCGCCGTCTCGCCCTTCACCGACCTCCAACAGGTCGTCCCCGACTTCGACAAGCAGCACGAGACCTACAAGCTCGTCGACGACTTCCTGCCGGCAGCCGCGCGGGAGCGGCTCGCACGCGGCCTGCCCGCCGACGGAAGCGTGACCTTCCAGGGCCGCGCCCACTTCTTCGCCGCGCAGCCCGTCGGGCGCCAGGTCTTCGTCCTGCTGCGCCCGAAGAGCGTGACGAAATCGCAGTCGTCGCCGTTCGTCTACGGCCTGCTGATCGCCGCGCTCGCGGGCGCCGGCCTCGCGGCCGTCGCGGCGTTCGTGCTCGCCCGCCTGATCGCCCGGCCGGTGCACCGCGTCGCCGAGGCCAGCCGCAGCCTCGCACGCGGGACCCACCCCGAGCCTGTGCCTGTGGAGGGAGCCGCCGAGCTCGCCACGCTCGCGACCGCGTTCAACGACCTCGCCGAGCAACTCGCGCGCGCGCGCGAGGCGGAGCGGTCGTTCCTGATGTCGGTCAGTCACGAGCTGAAGACGCCGCTCACGGCGATCCGGGGCTACGCCGAGGCGATCGAGGACGGCGCGCTCGACGCCCGCGAGGCGGCGGCGACCGTGGCGGTGGAAGCCGCGCGGCTCGAGCGGCTCGTGCGCGACCTGCTCGACCTCGCGCGCATGAACCGCACCGACTTCAGCGTCCACAACGGCGACATCGACCTCGCCGAGGTCGCCGACGACGCCGTACGCCGCTACCAGCAGCAGGCCGCCGGCTTCGGCGTCTCGCTCGTTGCCACCTCCGACGGGGCTGCGCCGGCTGTCGGCGACGCCGACCGCGTGCTCCAGGTCGTCTCGAACCTGGTCGAGAACGCGCTGCGCATGACGCCCCGCGGCGGCGAGGTGCACGTCTTCACGGCGCCGGGCCTGCTGCGCGTCGAGGACAACGGTCCCGGCCTGAAGCCGGAAGAGCATCAGCGCGCCTTCGAGCGCTTCTACCTCCACGAGCGCTACGGGCGCGAGCGCACGGTCGGCACGGGTCTCGGGCTCGCGATCGTGAAGGAGCTGACCGAGGCGATGGGCGGCACCGTCGAGGTGGCGAGCCGCGAAGGCGGGCTGACGACATTCACCGTGCGGTTCGCGGTTCCACTCGCCCAGCCGGCCGGCGCCACCGTAACCTAGTCGCGTGCTTTCGCTCGCCGACGTCGAGCGCGCCCGCGAGACGATCGCCGGGCGCGTCCACCGCACACCGTTGCTGCGCTCCGGCACGCTCTCCGAGCAACTCGGAATCGACGCGCGCTTCAAGGCCGAGCTGTTCCAGCGGACGGGGTCGTTCAAGGTCCGCGGAGCGCTGACGAGGCTCGCGCAGCTCGACGACGAGGAACGGCGGCGCGGCGTGATCTCGATCTCGGCCGGAAACCACGCCCAGGCCGTCGCCTGGGCCGCGCGCGAGGCCGGGATCGACGCGCTGATCGTCATGTGGCAGGGCGCGTCCGAGCTGAAGCTGGCGGCCACGCGCGGCTACGGCGCCGCCGTCGACCAGGAGGCGTCCGATCCGACCTCCGCCTTCGCCCGGCTCGAGGTGCTGCGCGAGGAGACCGGCCGCGTGCTCGTTCACCCGTTCAACGACCCGGCCGTGCTCGCCGGCCAGGGGACCGTGGGGCTCGAGATCGTCGAGGACGCGCCGGAGGCCGATGTCGTGCTCGTCCCGGTCGGAGGCGGCGGCCTTGTCTCCGGCATCGCCGTCGCAGTGAAGGCCCTGCGGCCGGAGGCGCGCGTGATCGCCGTCGAGCCGGAGCTCTCGCCCGCCCTGCACGACGGCCTGGCGGCTGCGGCTTCCGTCCCGGTCACGCCGCGCAGCGCCGCCGACGCCCTCAACGCACCGTTCGCGGGCGCGAACTGCGTCGAGATCTGCCGCGAGCTCGGCGTCGAGTCCGTGCTGGTCGACGAGGACGATCTCGGCGACGCCTTCCGCTGGCTCTATACGAGGATGAAGCTCGCGTGCGAGCTCGGCGCAGCCGCTTCGACCGCGGCGCTGCTCTCCGGAAAGGTCGTCGTCGAGCCGGGCCGCACGGCCGTCGTCGTGGTCTCGGGCGGCAACGTGGCTCCCCGGCAGGCCGCTGCTATCCTGGCTGAACCGTGAAGGCCGAGATCCATCCCGAGTATGTCCTCGCGACGGTGACGTGTTCCTGCGGCAACACGTTCCAGACGCGCTCGACGAAGGCCGACCTTCACGTCGAGATCTGCTCGCAGTGCCACCCGTTCTACACGGGCAAGCAGAAGCTCGTCGACACGGGCGGCCGGGTGGAGCGCTTCCAGCGCCGGCTCGAGCGCGCCGAGCGCGCGAAACGCGCACGCTAGGAGCCGTATGCCGACTGTTGGAGGACAGGCCGTCCTCGAGGGCGTGATGATGCGCGGCCCCGGAAACTGGGCCGTCGCGGTGCGCACCCCGGGCGGCACGATTGCGCAGGTCTCGCGGCCGATCGACTCCGCGATGGCGCACCACTGGGTGCTCCGGCTGCCGGTCATGCGCGGGGTGATGGCGCTCGGCGAGTCGCTGGCGATCGGCTTCCGCGCGCTTGCCATCTCCGCGAACTACGCAGCGCAGGAGGAGGGTGCCGACGGCGAGGAGGTCGAGACCGAGCTGTCGCGCGGTGCGCTCATCTTCGCCTTCGCCATCGCGATCGGGTTCGCCGTCGCGCTCTTCAAGGTGACGCCGGCGCTCATCACCGACTGGCTGCCGATCAAGAGCACCGGCTGGTTCGTGATCGTCGAAGGCTTGATCCGCGTGACGATCTTCGTCCTCTACCTCTCGGTGATCTCGCTGCTCCCGGACCTGCGCCGCGTCTTCCAGTACCACGCCGCCGAGCACAAGGCGATCAACGCGTACGAAGCGGGGGAGGAGCTCGAGCCCGAGATCGTGCAGCGGTACTCGCTCATCCATCCACGCTGCGGCACCGCGTTCCTGCTCTGGGTGATGGTCATCGCGGTCTTCGTGTTCGCCTTCTTCGGCCGGCCCGCCTGGTACTGGCTCGTCGCGACCCGGATCCTGCTGCTGCCGCTGATCGCCGGCCTCGCCTACGAGCTGATCCGCTTCGCCGGCAAGCACCAGAACCGCGTCGTGATGACGATCCTCGCGCCCGGGCTGTGGCTGCAGCGGCTGACGACGCGCGAGCCGTCGCTCGACCAGCTCGAGGTATCGATCCGCGCGCTGCAGGAGGTGCTCCTGAAGGAGGAGTCGCGCGCGTCGGACACCCGCATCGAAGTGATGGCGTGATCGGGAGGGGCGACGGTTCACGGCAGCGACCAGGTCGCGACGACGTCGCGACCTGGTCGCAGCCGTAGACTCTCGCCGACCATCGACTGACGACGAGGAGGAGCGACCATGGCGACCGACCGGCGCGCAGACGTGACGTGGCAGGGCAGCCTCATGGACGGCAGCGGGACGATCACGGCGACGACGAGCGGTGCAATCGGCGAGCAGCCCGTGAGCTGGGCCGCACGCTCGGAGGACGCGACGGGCGGCAAGACGAGCCCCGAGGAGCTGATCGCCGCCGCGCACGCCTCGTGCTTCTCGATGGCGCTCTCGGCCGGCCTGGCCAAGGCCGGGACGCCGCCCGAGGAGCTCAAGACCTCGGCGACGGTCACCTTCCAGCCCGGCGAGGGGATCACGAAGATCGCCCTGACGGTCGCCGGCCGCGTTCCCGGTCTCGACGCGGCCGCGTTCGCGGAGGCGGCTGAGGGCGCCAAGGAGAACTGCCCGGTCTCGAAGGCGCTCGCGGCCGTCCCCGAGATCACGCTGGACGCGCGGCTGGCATAGGCCGCTACACCGGCTCGATCCGGCCGGTCTCCACGCGGTAGACGAAGCCGGTCGCGCCGAACGAGTCGGGCAGGAGCGGCGCGTTGCGGATGGTCGCGACGCTCTCGCGCACGCGCTCCTCGACGTTCGGGAACGGCTGGAAGTCGATCCCGTGCGACTCGGGCCCGAGCTTGGCGTGGAGGTCGCGGTTCTCGAACGTGAGCATGCCGCAGTCGCTGTGCCCGATCACGATCGCCTCCTGGGTGCCGAGCAGGTGGTGCGAGATGACGAGCGAGCGGATCGTCTCGTCGTTCACGAGCCCGCCGGCGTTCCGGATCACGTGGGCGTCCCCCTCTTCGAGCCCGAGGAACTTCCCCGGGTCGAGCCGGGCGTCCATGCAGGTGACGACGGCGAACTTCCGCCCTGGGGCATCGCCAGCTCGCCCCTGTCGAACGTCGACGCGTACTGCTCGTTGGCGGTGCGGACCTCGTTCACGACAGACATCCGGAGGACCTCCTGATCGCGGGATGAGCCTGTGAAGCTATACAAACTGAAGCGGTCTGGGCAAGCGGCTACCCTTCGCGCATGGCCACCGGCTTCGACGCGATGATCGACGACCTCGAGCGCTCGTACGCGGAGACGCAGGAGCGCATGTCCGAGCCGTCCGTCTACAACGACCGGCGCGAGGCGGCCGAGGTCGGGCGGAAGCTGAAGGAGCTCGAGGTCCCCTACAAGCTCGCGCAGGCCTGGAAGGCGTCGCGGGCCGACCTCGAGGCCGCCCGCGACGACGAGGACCTCGCGGAGCTCGTGCCGGAGCTCGACGAGCGCACCGCCCAGCTCGAGGAGCAGCTGCGGCTCGCGCTCGTGCCCAACGACCCGGCCGACCACAAGGACGTGATCCTCGAGGTCAGGCAGGGCGTCGGCGGGGACGAGGCGGCGCTCTGGGCGGGCGAGATCTACCGGATGCTGACGCGCTACGCGGAGCGGCGCGGCTTCAAGGTGGAGGAGCTCGGCTCGAGCCCGAGCGACGGCGGCGGCTTCAAGGAGGCGACCTTCGCGATCAAGGGCGACGGCGCCTACGGCGTCTTCAAGTGGGAGGGCGGCACCCATCGTGTGCAGCGCGTGCCCGAGACGGAGAGCCAGGGCCGTATCCACACCTCGACGGCGACCGTGGCGGTGATGCCCGAGGCCGAGGAGGTCGAGGTGAACATCGACCCGAACGACCTGAAGGTGGACGTCTACCGCTCCACCGGACCCGGCGGGCAGTCGGTGAACACGACCGACTCCGCCGTGCGCATCACGCACCTGCCGACGGGCGTCGTCGTCTCGATGCAGGACGAGAAGTCGCAGCTGCAGAACAAGGAGAAGGCGATGCGCGTCCTCCGCGCGCGCCTGTACGAGCGTGAGCTCGAACGGCAGCGCGCCGAGCTCGACGCGACGCGCCGGTCGCAGATCGGGACGGGCGAGCGCGCCGAGAAGATCCGCACGTACAACTTCCCGGAGAACCGGCTCACCGACCATCGGATCAAGCTGACGATCCACCAGCTCGACCGGGCGCTGCAGGGCGAGCTGGACGAGTTCACCGAGGCGCTGACGGCCGAGGACCGGCGCCTCGCCCTGGCCGGCTGAATGACCGCCCGGGAGGCGCTGTCCCTGGCCGAGCGGCGGCTCGCCGCCGCGGGGGTCGACGCGCCGCGCGTCGACGCCGAGCTGCTCGTCGCGCATGCGCTCGGTGTCAGCCGCACGGGCGTCTACGCCGACCTGGGGGCCGAGGTCGACGGGCTCGAGCCCCTCCTCGCCCGGCGGGAGCGGCGCGAGCCGCTCGCCTACGTGCTCGGGGAGTGGGGCTTCCGCCGGCTGACGCTGAAGACCGACGCCAGGGCGCTCGTCCCGCGGCCGGAGACGGAGACCGTGGTCGAGCGGGCGCTCGCGCTGCTCGCGGGCAGCACCGCCCCGCGCGTGCTCGACGTCGGCGTCGGCTCGGGTGCGATCGCGCTCGCGCTCAAGGACGAGCGGCCGGATGCCGACGTGACCGGCGTGGACGTGTCAGGTGACGCCCTCGCGCTCGCGCGCGAGAACGCAGAACGGCTCGGCCTCGAGGTCCAGCTGCACGAGGGCGACGTCGAGACCGCGGCGGCAGGCTGGGATCTCGTGGTCTCGAATCCGCCCTACGTCCAGTCGCTCGCCGGCCTCCAGCCGGAGCTGGCCTACGAGCCGGAGCAGGCGCTCGTCGGCTCCGGCTTCCACGAGCGGCTCGCCCGCGTCGCCCGCACCCGCTTCCTCGTGCTCGAGGTCGGTGACGGGCAGGCCGGCGACGTCGCCGCCACGCTCGAGGCGGCGGGCTACCGCGGCGTGCGCGCGACGAAGGACCTGGCGGGGCGCGAGCGTGTCGTCGAGGGTGCCCGGTGAGCGGCCGGGCTGTCCAGGCCGCGATCGACGCGATCCGCGCCGAGCAGCCGGTGATCCTGCCGACCGACACGGTGTACGGGCTCTGCGCGTCTCCGCATCGCTTCGAGGCGACGGAGCGCCTCTATGCCTTGAAGGGTCGCGATCCGCTGCAGCCCTCGGCGCTGCTCGCCGCCGACCTCGACGTGCTGCTCGAGTGCCTGCCGGAGCTGCGGGGGCGTGGCGAGACGATCGCGCGGGCGCTCTTCCCCGGCCCGTTCACGCTCGTGCTCTCGAATCCGGCCCGGCGCTACCGCTGGCTGACCGGCGCCAACCCCGACGTGATCGGCGTGCGGGTCCCCGAGCTCGCCGGCCCCGGCGCGCTCGTCCTTGCCGAGGTCGGCGCCGTCGTCGCGACGAGCGCGAACGAGCCCGGCGGGCCCGATCCCGCCCGGCTCGAGGATGTCCCGGGTGACCTGCGACGCGGCGTCGCAGCCGCCCTCGACGGCGGCGAGCTGCCGGGAACGCCGTCGACGGTGATCGACTTCAGCGGCCGGGCGCCCCGGGTCGTGCGCGAAGGCCCGGCCTCCGGCGCCGACGCCATCGACCGGGTCCGCGCCGCACTCGCGTAGCATCCCCTCGTGCCCGTCGCGAAGGAGAGCTTCCGCCACCTGATCTCCGCAGGACTCGCCGACGTCGACCCCGACGTCGCCCAGCTGCTCGGCCGGGAGCTCGAGCGCCAGCGTGGCCAGATCGAGCTGATCGCCTCCGAGAACTTCACCTGGCCGTCGGTGCTCGAGGCCGTCGGCTCGGTGCCGACGAACAAGTATGCCGAGGGCTACCCGGGCAAGCGCTACTACGGCGGCTGCGAGGTCGTCGACGAGATCGAGCAGCTGGCGATCGACCGCGCGAAGCAACTGTTCGGCGCCGAGCACGCGAACGTGCAGCCGCACGCGGGTGCGCAGACGAACATGGCCGTCTACATGGCCGTCCTGCAGCCTGGGGACACGATCCTCGGTCTACGCCTCGACCACGGCGGGCACCTCACCCACGGGCTGAAGGTCAACTTCAGCGGCCGCCTCTACACCATCGCCGGCTACGGCGTCTCGCGCGAGACGATGACGGTCGACTACGACGAGGTGCTGCAGCAGGCGAAGGAAGCGCGGCCGAAGCTGATCGTCTGCGGCGGCTCCGCCTATCCGCGCACCGTCGAGACGGACAAGTTCCGGGCGATCGCGGACGAGGTCGGGGCGCTGCTGCTCTGCGACATGGCCCACTTCGCCGGGCTCGTCGCCGCAGGCCTCCAGCCCAATCCGGTCGAGCACTGCGACTTCGTCACCTCGACGACGCACAAGACGCTCGCGGGCCCGCGCGCCGGCTTCATCCTCTGCCGGGAGCAGCACGCCCAGGCGGTCGACCGCGCCGTCTTCCCGGGCATGCAGGGAGGGCCGCTCGAGCACACGATCGCCGCGAAGGCAACGTGCTTCAAGATCGCGATGAGCGAGGCCTTCCGGGAATACCAGGGCCAGATCCGGCGCAACGCCGACGTGCTCGCCGAGACCCTGCAGCAAGGCGGGCTCGAGTTGCTCACCGGCGGCACCGACACGCACCTGATGCTGATCGACCTGCGCAACTCCACCTTGACGGGGAAGGAGGCGGAGGAGCGGCTGCATCAGGTGCAGATCACCGTCAACCGCAACACCGTGCCCTTCGACGAACGGCCGCCGACCGTCGCCTCCGGCGTCCGCATCGGCACGCCGGCCATGACGATGCGCGGCTTCGACGAGGACGACTTCCGGGAGACCGGCCGGATCGTCTGCGACGCGCTCGGCGACGCGCCCGATCTCGGCGCGCTGCGGGCGCGCGTCGATGCGCTCTGCGCCCGGCGCCCGCTCTATCCGGGCTTCCAGGGTTACACGAGCTTCGTCGCGTGACGCAGCGCCGGCTCACTGTCGTCTCCCATCCGCTCGTCCAGCACAAGCTGAGCTACCTGCGCGACAGGGACACGCCGACGGTGCACTTCCGCAAGCTCGTCAACGAGGTGACGCTCCTCCTCACCTACGAGGCGACGCAGGACTTCGCCACCGAGCCGCACGAAATCGAGACGCCGCTCGAGGCGATGACGGCGCAGCGCCTGCACGGCAAGAAGGTGGCGGTCTGCCCGGTGCTCCGCGCCGGCGTCGGCATGCTCGACGGCGTGCTCTCGCTCGTCTCGAGCGCACGGGTCGGCTTCATCGGCATGTACCGCGACGAGGAGACGCTCGAGCCGGTGCAGTACTACGTCGAAACTGCCCGCCGATCTCGAGGAGCGGGACGCGATCGTGCTCGACCCGATGCTCGCGACCGGCCACTCGAGCGTGGCCGCGATCGAGGCCGTCAAGGAGGCGGGCGCCCAGTCGGTGACGCTCGTCTGCATCGTCGCGGCGCCGGAGGGCGTCGAGACCGTCCATTCGCAAGCATCCGGACGTCCACATCGTCTGCGCGGCGGTCGATCGCGGCCTGAACGAGCGCGGCTTCATCGTGCCCGGCCTCGGCGACGCAGGCGATCGCCTCTACGGCACGAAGTAGATTGGCGTCATGAGCGTCGTCGCGGTCGTGCGAGACGTCGGGGTCATCCACCACAGCGTTCTCCATGTCCTCGGCGCGCACCTGCAGGTCGTGTGGGGCGCACTCGTCGCGCTGGTCGTGGTCGTCCTGCTGACGCCCGCGGTCGGCGGGATGGCGCGAGTGCTCGGTGCGGTCGACGTCCCCGGCGGCCGGCGGCTGAACCGGAGCCCGATCCCGCGCCTCGGCGGGCTCGCGCTCTTCCTCGGCATCTTCGTGCCGGCGCTCGCGTTCCTCCACCTCGGGCGCGAGACGCGGGGCCTGCTGCTCGGCGCGGCGGTGGCGGTGACGGTCGGCGCGATCGACGACTTCCGGGGCCTGCGCTGGTTCGAGAAGCTCGGCGGGCAGCTGGTCGCGGCCGCCATCCCGACCGGGTTCGGGATCTGGGTCGACCGCTTCACGCTCCCGTTCATCGGCATCCACTCGCTCCCCGGCTGGCTGGGCGTGCCGCTGACGATCCTCTGGATCGTGGCGATCATGAACATGGTCAACTTCCTCGACGGGATGGACGGTCTCGCCGCGGGCGTCGCGGCGATCGCCGGGGTCACCTTCGCGGTGATCGCGCTGTCGCTCGAGAAGCCGGACGCTGCCGTCATGTCGGCGATCGTCTTCGGCGCCTGCCTCGGGTTCCTGCGCCACAACTTCTATCCGGCGCGGATCTTCATGGGCGACTCGGGCGCGCTCCTGCTCGGCTTCGTCCTCGCCGCCGTGGCGGTCCAGGGCGTGCTCAAGACGGCGGCGACCGTTGCCCTGTTCTTCCCGCTGCTCGTGCTCGCCGTCCCGATCGTCGACACGACCTTCGTCGTCGTGCGGCGGCTCAAGCACGGCGAGCGGGTGTTCGTGGGCGACCAGGCGCACCTCCACCACCGCTTCCTGCGGCGCGGCTTCTCGCAGCCGCGGGCGGCGCTGACGATCTGGGCGTGGTGCCTCTCGCTCGCCGCAGCAGCGCTCGCCACGCGCTTCCTGCCGGTGCACCCGCACGGCAAGTGGAAGGTCTGGCCGCTCGTCGGTGCGACCGCGATCGGCCTCGTCGCACTCGGCATCTCGATCTACGTCGTCTACGTGCTCGAGATCGTCAAGGTCGCGAACCCGTATCACCGGCGCCGCGAGGAGGAGCTCCGCAAGACCGCCTGACCCGGCGCACGAACTCGCACGGAAACCGCATCTTCACGCCGCCTCCATGTGTCACAAAGCGCGTGGGCGACTCTGGTATTCTCGCCCGCGCATGCAGGCCGCCTCCCGCTCGTCCTTCCAGCCCGCCGAGGCGGGCGCGATCCTGGCCGGCACCCTCGGCGCCTGCGCCGCGGGCGGCGGGCTCGTCGGCTGGGCGGCCGGAAACGCCGGCTACGGCGTGCTCGGCGGAGTCTGTGTCGGCCTGCCCGCCGGCGTCTACGCCGTCTACGCCCGCTTCAAGGGCTACTTCTCGTGATGGCAGGCGTGTTCTCGACCCCCCGGCCCGTTCCGGGCCGGCGTGCGCCCATGCTCGCGGGAGCCGGCGTGATCGCGGTCGGCCTTCCCGTCTTCCTCGTCGGCGGCTTCTCGATCGAGGGGTGGGCGCTCGCAGCCGTGCTGTGGGCTGCGGGCGAGGCGCTCGGCCTCTGGCTCGCGAGGATGCCGATCGGTGCCGACCATCTCCGCGCTTCGGGCATCGTCGGCATCGCGATGGCGTTCCGCGGGATCGGCGCGATGGTCGTGCTGCTCGCGGTGACCGTGGCCGACAAGCCCGTCGGCATCTCGGCCGTCGTGCTCTACGCGCTCACCTATACGCTCTCCGCTAGGCGTCTCGCTCGTCGAGTACTTCGGAGGCCCGCAGCAATGAAGCGCCTGATCCTCCTGCTCGGCACGCTTGCCCTCGTCGCGGCTCCGTCCGCCGGGGCGGAGACCTTCAATCCCGCGGACGAGTTCACGCTCAAGCAGTGGGTCTCGATCCACCTCGGGCCGCTCGACATGTCGATCAACAAGGCCGTCGTCTACCTCGCGATCAGTGCGCTCGTGACGATCCTGCTCGGGATCTTCATCGATGCGCAGCCGGCTTGCCCTGCTGCCGAGCAAGCGGCAGACCGTCGGCGAGGCCGTCTACGAGCTCGCGCAGACCCAGATAGCGGAGCAGGGGCTGCCGGCGAAGGCGATCGGGACGTGGTTCCCGTACGTCGCCTCGCTCTTCCTCTTCATCTGGACGATGAACACCATCGGCTTCATCCCGCTGCCGCTGACCGGCCAGACATGGCACGGCGTGCCGACGTGGGGCATCTACGCCGTCACCTCTCAGCTCTCGGTAACGCTCGTCCTCGCGCTCTTCAGCGTCGTGTTCACGCACGTCGAGGGGCTGCGCTGGAACGGCATCCACTACTTCAAGAGCTTCGTGCCGGCGGGCGTTCCGAAGCCGATGGTGCCGTTCATGGCGCTGCTCGAGACGATCTCGCACGTCTTCCGAGTCGTGAGCCTGAGCGTCCGGCTCTACGCCAACATGCTCGCAGGCCACATGCTGATCCTCGTCTCGATCGGCTTGATCTTCATCCTCAAAGGCATCACCTTCTACATCGTCGGTCCCGATCTCGTTTCCGATCGGAATCGCCTTCTACGTGTTCGAGCTCGTCATCGTCGTCACCATCCAGGCGTTCATCTTCGCTGCGCTGACTGCCATCTACATCGGCTCGGCGATCGAGCCGGCGCACTGAGACTAAGGCGTTGCTTGCAATGCCGACCAGAAAAGGTCACGCCGGCTTTGCCGGTGTGACCGAATAAAAGGAGGAGGTCCGTGCTTCACCTATTGATTGCATCGGGAGACGTGGTCAAGGCCGGCAAGGCGCTCGGCTTCGGCCTCGGCATGGGACTCGGGTCGCTCGGCGCCGGAATCGGAATCGGCACCGTGTTCGCCTCGATGATCCAGTCGGTCGCCCGCCAGCCGGAGCTGCGCGGGGAGCTGCAGGGGATCATGTGGCTCGGCTTCGCGCTCACCGAGGCCGTCGTGTTCTACGGGCTCGTCGGCGGCTTCCTCGGCTTCGTACTCGTCTCCGGCTGATGCTCGCAGCCAGTAGTCCGCTCACGAAGATCATCCCGGGTCTGATGATCTGGACGATCGTCTTCTTCGTGATCGTCTTCTTCGTGTTGAGGCGCTACGCGTTCGGGCCGATTCAGCGGCTCATCGACGAGCGGCGCGAGCAGATCCGCCGCTCGATCGAGGAGGCGGATGCCGCCCGCGACGAGTCGCGGAAGCTGCTCGAGGAGCACCGCCGGCTGATCGGCGAGGCGCGCGGCGAGGCGGAGCAGATCCTCGCGGAGGCGAGGCGCACGCGCGAGTCGATGGAGCTGCGCATGCGCGAGGAGACGGACCAGGAGCGGCAGCGCCGGCTCGAGGAGACCAAGAAGGAGATCGCAGCCGAGACCCAGCGGGCGCTCCAGCAGATCCGCACGGAGGTCGCGGCCCTGACGCTCGAGGCGGCCTCGGTCGTCGTCGGCCGCGCGCTCGACACCGACCGCGACCGCGAGTTGATCGAGGACGCGCTCGGCGGACTCGACTTCTCGCGCCTCGAGGAAGCCGTCTAGTTGATCGCGCACCGCATCTACGCCGAGGCGCTGTTCGAGGCGGCCAAGGAGTCCGGCCGCCTCGCCCAGGCGCACGAAGCGCTCGCCGACTTCGCCGCGGCGGTCGAGCAGACACCCGAGCTGCGCGCGGTGCTGCGCAACCCGCAGCTCGAGTCGTCGGTGAAGGCGCGCATCCTCGCCGACCTCGCGGGCGACGACGAGCCGCTCGTGAGGAACTTTCTCCTGCTTACGGCCGAGAAGGGCCGTGCGGGCGAGATCGAGGAGATCGCGCGGGAGTTCGAGCGGTTGATGGCGCGCGAGGAGAAGCGCCTGACCGTCGAGCTGACGACGGCGCGCGAGCTGAGCGAGGATGAGGCGCAGGCCATCGTGGCGCAGATCGAGCAGGCGGCCGGCCGCAAGGTCGAGGCGACACGGAGCGTCGACCCGGATCTCGTCGGCGGCATCGTCCTCCAGGCGGGCTCGTATCGCGTCGACGCGAGCGTGCGCGGGAGATTGGAACGACTTCGTCAGGAACTCGTGAGGAGCTAGGAGACCAACGTGAAGCTGCGTCCTGAAGAGATCACGTCGATCCTGCGCCAGCGGATCGAGCATTACGACGTCGCGACCGATCTTGCGGAGGTCGGCACCGTCCTCCAGGTCGGCGACGGAATCGCCCGCATCTACGGGCTCGAGAACGCGGTCGCGATGGAGATGCTCGAGCTCGATCACGGCGTCGTCGGCCTCGCGTTCAACCTCGAGGAGGACGACGTCGGCGCTGCGCTCTTCGGCGAGTGGGAGCTCGTCATCGAGGGCCAGCCCGTGCGCCGCACCGGACGTGTCGCCGACGTTCCCGTCGGCGAGGCGTTGCTGGGCCGCGTCGTCGACCCACTGGGGAACCCGCTCGACGGGCGCGGCCCGATCGAGGCGACTGAGCGCCGGCCGCTCGAGTTCAAGGCGCCCGGCGTCATCGCCCGGCAGCCGGTGAAGGAGGCGCTCGCCACCGGCATCAAGGCGATCGACTCGATGACCAACGTCGGCCGCGGCCAGCGCGAGCTGATCATCGGCGACCGGTCGACCGGCAAGACGGCGATCCTGATCGACACCATCCTCAACCAGCGCGACACGGACGTGCACTGCATCTACGTCGCCATCGGCCAGAAGGCGTCCACCGTCGTTCAGGTGTACGAACGGCTGCGCGACGCCGGCGCGATGGAGTACACGACGATCGTCACCGCGGCCGCGAACGAGGCGGCGCCGATCAAATGGATGGCGCCGTTCGCGGGCTGCGCGATGGGCGAGCACTTCCTGTTCAACGGCAAGCACGCGCTCGTCATGTACGACGACCTCTCGAAGCACGCCGACGCGTACCGGCAGCTCTCGCTGCTGCTGCGCCGCCCGCCCGGCCGCGAGGCGTTCCCCGGCGACGTCTTCTACCTGCATTCGCGGCTGCTCGAGCGCGCGTGCAAGCTGAACGACGAGAACGGCGGCGGCTCGTTGACGGCGCTCCCCGTGATCGAGACGCAGGCCGGCGACATCGCCGCGTACATCCCGACGAACGTGATCTCGATCACCGACGGTCAGATCTTCCTCAACTCGGAGCTGTTCTACTCGGGCGTGCGTCCCGCAGTGAACGTCGGCACCTCGGTGTCGCGCGTCGGCGGCGCTGCGCAGACGAAGGCGATGCGGAAGGTCGCAGGGCGCCTGCGCCTCGACCTGGCGCAGTACCGCGAGCTGGAGGCGTTCGCGCAGTTCGGCTCGGAGCTCGACAGCGCGACGCAGCAGGCGCTGACCCGCGGCGAGAAGATGGTCGCCTCGCTCAACCAGCCGCAGTACCAGCCGTGGCCGACCGAGGAGCAGGTGGTCGCGCTCTACCTGGGCGTCAACGGCCACCTCGACGACATCCCGACGCCGCAGGTGCAGCAGTTCCAGGACGAGCTGCGCGAGCACATGCGAAGCGAGGGCTCGATCTACAAGCAGATCCGGGACACGGGCGAGCTGCCGGACGATCTCGCGGAGAAGCTCAACGGGGAGATCGAGAAGTTCAAGAACTCGTTCAACATCCGGGACGAGGGCTCGCTCGTCTAGCCGGTGGCCTCGCTCCAGGACATCCGCCGGCGGATCACCTCCGTCCGGAACACGCGCAAGATCACGAAGGCGCTCGAGCTCGTCGCCGGCGCCCGCCTGCGGCGTGCGCAGACGCGGATCGAGGAGATGCGGCCGTACGCCGACCGGATGCAGGAGCTGATGGCGGGCACGTCTCAAGCCGCGTCGTCGTTCAGGAACCTGGCGCTCATGCAGCGGCGCGACGTCAGCCGCGTCGCCGTGCTGATCGTCACCGGCGATCGCGGCCTCGCCGGGCCGTTCAACGGCCAGGTGCTGCGCCGCGCGTTCGAGCTCGAGCGGACCGAGCGCGCGGGGGGCCACGAGATCTCCTGGCTCGTCGCGGGCCGCAAGGGCGCGTCGACGCTTCGCTTCCGCCGGTACGAGCTCGCGGCCAGCTGGGCGGGTTTCGCCGACAAGCCGACCTACCGCGACGCCCAGGCGATCGCGCACACGCTCGCCGAGCTGTATGCGGCGGAAGAGGTCGACCGCGTCGTGCTCGTCTACAACCGCTACGTCTCGCCGCTCGTGCAGCGGGTGACGACGACCGACCTGCTGCCGATTCCCGAGCACGTCCTCGGCGGCCAAGAGGACGACGCCGCGGTGAAGGGGAAGCGCGGCGACTTCATCTACGAGCCCGAGCCGGAGGAGATCCTCCAGCGGCTGCTGCCTGTGTACCTGGAGACCGAGATCTACCGCGCGCTGCTCGAGTCGGCGGCGTCCTTCCTCGCGTCGCAGATGACGGCGATGCGCAACGCCTCGAAGAACGCGGGCGAGCTGATCGACAACCTGACCCTCGCCATGAACCGCGCGCGCCAGGCGGAGATCACGCAGGAAATCCTCGAGGTGGTCGCAGGGGCGGATGCACTTAGTGGCTGAAGTCGCGTAGTTCGTGTAGATCCGCGACCTGGTTTCAACCAGGTCGCAGCCGTAAACCTCTAACTCACGACCCCATAACGCGTCGTAACAACCGTGGGAGCCGTCCTACCTGCAGAGTGCGAGCGTGCCCGTGCCTGGGTTTCGCTCGAACTCGACAGCGAGCTGTCCGAGGTCGAAGAGGCGCTGCTGCGCGCGCACGTCGGGCGTTGCGCTGCCTGCGCTGCTTTCGCGCGTGACGTGGACGGGCTGACGCAGGAGATCCGGACGACGTGGCCGCAACGGCCTGTCGTCACGCGCGTGCCGCTGCATCGCCGCAGAGCCGCGACGCGCGCGCTCCAGCTCGGCGCCGCCGCCGCCGTGGTCGCGATCGCGGCCGGCTTCGGCAGCCTGGCCGGCTCCCTCACTCCTCATTCCGTGCCGCCGGCGCATGGCGGCGCGGGCCGCACGGTTACGCTCTAGCCTGCGCGGCTATTCGGCTAGACTCGGCCCGTTTCGGCAGGCGCCTCGGAGCGCCGCGCCCTGTGCCCGTCCACGCTCCAGGAGACTCATGGCCGACCAGACGAAGAACGGCAGCAACACCGGCAAGATCGTCGAGATCAAGGGCGTCGTGCTCGACGCCGTGTTCCCGGGGAAGCTCCCCGAGATCAACCATGCGCTGAGCATCCAGGCGCCCGCCCCCGACGGCAAGGGAACGGTCGAGCTGATCGCGGAGGTGCAGCAGCATCTCGGCGACGACCGGGTTCGTGCGGTGGCGATGGACACGACCGACGGCCTGTCCCGGGGCACCGACGTCGTCGACACCGGCGGCCCGATCACCGTGCCCGTCGGCGACCAGACGCTCGGCCGGGTGTGGAACGTGATCGGCGACCCCGTCGACGGCAAGCCGGCGGCGGCGGGCGAGCGCTGGCCGATCCACCGCGACCCGCCGTCCTTCACAGAGCTGTCGCCGAAGCTGGAGATGTTCGAGACCGGGATCAAGGTGATCGACCTGATCGCCCCGTACGTCCGCGGCGGCAAGGTCGGCCTGTTCGGCGGCGCCGGAGTCGGCAAGACGATCCTGATCCAGGAGCTGATCCACAATGTCGCGCGCGAGCACGGCGGCGTGTCCGTCTTCACGGGCGTGGGCGAGCGCACGCGCGAGGGCAACGACCTCATTCTCGAGATGACCGAGTCCGACGTGATCGACAAGGTCGCGCTCGTCTACGGGCAGATGAACGAGCCGCCCGGCGCGCGTCTGCGCGTCGGCCTCTCCGGGCTGACGATGGCGGAGTACTTCCGAGACCAGGGCCAGGACGTGCTCCTCTTCATCGACAACATCTTCCGTTTCGTGCAGGCGGGGTCGGAGGTGTCGGCGCTGCTCGGGCGTATGCCGAGCGCGGTCGGCTATCAGCCGACGCTCGCCACCGAGATGGGCCAGCTGCAGGAGCGCATCACGTCGACGCGTACGGGCTCGGTTACGTCGGTGCAGGCGATCTACGTGCCGGCCGACGACCTCACCGACCCGGCGCCTGCGAACACGTTCGCGCATCTCGACTCGACGACGGTGCTCTCGCGCGCGATCGTGGAGAAGGGGATCTACCCGGCGGTCGACCCGCTCGACTCGACGTCGCGCGCGCTCCAGCCGGGGATCGTCTCGGACGATCACTACCGGTGCGCGACGCGCGTGCAGGAAGTGCTCCAGCGCTACCGCGATCTGCAGGACATCATCGCCATCCTCGGCATCGACGAGCTCTCCGACGAGGACAAGCTCGTCGTGCAGCGGGCGCGCAAGATCGAGCGCTACCTGTCGCAGCCGAACTTCGTCGCCGAGCAGTTCACCGGCACGCCGGGCGAGTACGTGAAGCTCGAGGACACGATCCGCGGCTTCACCGAGATCCTCGACGGCAAGCACGACGACCTGCCCGAGCAGGCCTTCTACATGGTCGGTGCGATCGAGCAGGCGGTCGAGCGGGGAAAGCAGCTGCAGCAGACCGCGGCCGCGTAGTCACATGGCCGACCACCCGCTCTTCTCCGTCTCCGTCGTCACGCCCGAGGGTGCGGCGTTCGAAGGCGAGGCAGAGATGCTGATCGTCCCCGGGGCTGCCGGCGAGATCGGCGTCCTCGCGCGGCACGCGCCGCTCGTGGCGATGCTGAAGGCAGGCTCGACGCGCGTCCACCTCGCTGACGGAGACGTGCGCGAGTTCGCGACAGGCCCGGGCTTCTTCCAGGTGCTCGAGGATCGGGCGATTGCTCTCGTCGACGACGCCGTCGGCGCCGGCGAGATCGACGACGAGCGCGCACGCCGGCAGCTCGAGGAGGCGCAGGTCGAGCTGGAGAAGGTCGACCGCGGCGAGTCCACCGCAGACCGCTGGCAGCTCGAGCAGCGCATCCGCCACGCCGAGAACCAATTGCGTGTGTCGGGGCATCAGGGCTAAGCGCGGGGCGAACAACTGCGACCAGGTCGCGACCTGGTCGCGACCTGGTCGCAGTCGTAGACCGTCGCCAGCACCTACGCTGTAGCCGTGTCATTAGCGCTCATCTTCGATCTCGACGGCACGCTCATCGACACCGTCTACGCACACGTGTTCGCGTGGCAGCGTGCGCTCGACGAGGCCGGGCTGCCGATCGACGGCTGGCGGATCCACCGGCGGATCGGCATGAGCGGCGGCCTGTTCGCGCGTGCCGTCGCCCGGGAAGTCGGGCGCGACCTCACGCCTGTGGAGACCGACGAGATGGAGCGGCGGCACGGGGAGCTCTTCCGTGAGCTGATGCCGGAGCGGCGCCCGCTGCCCGGCGCGGTCGAGTTGCTCGCGGAGCTGCGCGGGCGCGGCATCGTGCACGGGATCGCGACGTCGGGGCGGCGACCCGAGATCGACGCGTCGCTCGAAGCACTCGGCGTCGGCGAGGAGACCGTCGTGATCGAGCGCGGAGACGTCGCCCGCGCCAAGCCCGAGCCGGACCTCTTCCTCGCGTGCCAGGAGGCGCTCGGCGTCGACGCCGGGCGACTGCTACGTCGTCGGCGACGCCGTCTGGGACCTGCTCGCCGCGAGGCGCGCCCGCATGCTCAGCATCGGCCTCCTCAGCGGCGGCTACGGGACGGACGAGCTGCTCGCCGCAGGCGCGTACCGCGTGTACCAGGACACGGCTGAGCTCCGCAGCTCACTGGACGAACTCGGTTTCTAGCCGCGAGCTGTTCAACGACTGCGACCAGGTCGCGACTACGTCGCGACCTGGTCGCTTGCCGTAGACAGATGCGCCGGCAAATACAAACGCTCCACGTACTCGGCGACCATGCGGTTCGTGCTGAACCGGGTGCCGAGCTCGGCGATCGAGTGGCGCATCGTCTCGATCCAGCGCGTCGGGAGGTCGTACCCGTCCCGCTCGTAGTAGGCAGGCACGACCTGCTCCTCGAGCACCGCGAAGAGCGCGTCCGCGTCGGCGCGGTCCTGCTCCTCCTCGGTCGCCCGGATGTCGTGCGTCGCCGATCGCGAACCCGACCGCGGGTGTGTACGCCTCCGCCCACCAGCCGTCGAGGATCGAGCAGTTCAGCACGCCGTTGAGTGCCGCCTTCATTCCGGAGGTGCCTGACGCCTCCATCGGCCGGCGCGGCGTGTTCAGCCAGACGTCGACGCCCTGGACGAGCCGCCGCGCGAGCATCATCTCGTAGTCCTCGAGGAAGACGACGTGGCCGGCAGCCGCCGGGTTGCGGGCGAAGTCGACCACGCGCCGGATCACGTCCTTGCCGCCCTCGTCTGCCGGGTGGGCCTTTCCCGCCAAGAGGATCTGGACCGGCCGGTCGGGATCGCCGAGCAGCCGCGCGAGCCGCTCGGGTTGGCTCAGCAGCAGGGCGGCGCGCTTGTACGTCGCGAACCGGCGCGCGAAGCCGATCGTCAGCACGTCCGGGTCGAGGCCCTTGGCGCCGCGCGTGCGCGAGATGAACGCGAGCATGCGCTGCTTGGCCGCCCGGTGGGCCGACCAGAGTACGTCGTCGTCGAGCTCGAGCGCACGCTCGAACTTCGGCGCGGTGAAGCCGAGCAGCTCTTCGAGCTCGTCGGAGATCCACGTGCGGCCGTGCACGCCGTTCGTGATCGAGCCGATCGGCACCTCGTCGACGGGGAGGTCGGGCCAGAGCGCGTGCCACATCTCGCGCGACACCGCGCCGTGCAGCTCGGAGACGCCGTTCGCATACGCCGACGTGCGCAGCGCGAACGGCGTGAGCCCGAACACGGCGTCGTCCGGCTCGACCTTCCCGAGCTCGGCGAACTCGGGCCAGGAAAGGCCGCAGCGCTCCACGACTGCGTCGAGGTTCTGCCTGACGAGCTCCGGGTCGAAGACCTCGTTTCCGGCCGACACCGGCGTGTGGGTCGTGAAGACGGTCGAGCTCCGCAGCTGCTCGAGCGCCCGGGCGTGGTCGGCGCCGTTCTCCTCGACGAGCTCGCGCAGCCGCTCGAGCTGGAGGAACGCCGAGTGGCCCTCGTTCATGTGGAAGACCGTCGGCGCCAGGCCGAGCGCGGCGCAGGACGCGCACGCCGCCGATGCCGAGCACGAGCTCCTGGCGCAGCCGGTTCTTGCGGTCGCCGCCGTAGAGCGTGTCGGTGACGTCGCGGGCCCAGTCGGGGTTCCCCTCGACCTTCGTGTCGAGGAGGTAGAGCGAGACGCGGCCGACCTGCGCGTGCCAGACGCCGATCCGGACGGGCACGAGCCTGCCGTCGTCGTCTGCGAGCTCGACCACCGGCGCCATCGGCACGAGGCTCAGCGGGAGCCGGCTCGCGTCGTTGCGCGGAAAGCGCTCGACCTGCCTGTCGTCCTCGTCGAGCCGCTGGCGGAAGTACCCGCGGCGGTAGAAGAGGCCGACGCCGACCAGGGGCACGCCGAGCTCGGACGCCGCCTTCAGGTGGTCGCCCGCGAGGATGCCGAGGCCGCCGGAGTAGATCGGCAGGCTCTCGTCGAGCCCGAACTCGGCCGAGAAGTACGCGACGAGGAAGTCCTCCGGCAGCCCGCGCTCCTCCCACCACGTCCGGCGCTCTCGCACGATCGAGAGCCGCTCCTCCACGCGGCCGATACGGACGGCGTACTCCGGCGTCAGGGCATCGTCGAGGTCGTTGTCGGTCAGCTCGGACAGGAGCGCGGTCGGATTGTGTCCGAGCGCGGCGAAGCGCTCGGGCGCGAGCTCCGCGAAGAGCGAGCGGGCGCCCGGAACCCAGCTGAACGAGAAGTTGCTCGCGATCTCGGCCAGCGCCGTCCGCAGCGACGCGCCGTCGTGAATCCCTGCCATAAGCCCTGACCCTAACGACTGGCGCCGCTGCTAGCCTTCTGGTACCCGGAGAGCTTTGACAGGCAGCTTGGCGACCGGGTTACCAAACGCCTAAAGAGCCGAGAGCGCGTGGCCGCTCCCGGCGTAGGGCCGTTGGTCGGGAGCGACATGCCGGACGCACGCGAAAGACTCGAAGCAATCCTCGGCGAGCGGATCGCCGTCCTCGACGGCTCCTGGGGCGTGCTCATCCAGAGCGAGGTGCGCGGCGAGGACGCCTACCGCGGCGAGCGCTTCCGCGACCACCCGCGAGACGTCGCCGGGGATCCCGACCTGCTCAACCTCACGCGTCCGGAGATCGTCGCGCGGATCCACGACGACTACTTCGAGGCCGGCGCGGACATCGCGACGACGAACACGTTCACCGCGACGACGATCGGCCAGGCCGACTACGGCGCTCGAGGACGCGGTCTGGGAGATGAACGTCGAAGGCGCCCGGCTCGCCCGCCGCGCCGCCGACGAGTGGACCGCGCGCACGCCGGAAAGCCGCGCTTCGTCGCCGGCTCCGTCGGGCCGCTCAACGTCACGCTCTCGCTCTCGCCGCGTGTCGACGACGCGGCGTTCCGCGCGGTCACGTTCGACCAGGTGCGCGACGCGTACGCGGAGCAGATGCGTGCGCTGCGCGACGGCGGGGTGGACATCCTCCTGATCGAGACCATCTTCGACTCGCTCAACGCGAAGGCGGCGATCGTCGCCGCGCTCGAGGAGGCGCCGGAGGTGCCCGCTCTGGCTCTCGTTCACGGCCGTCGACCGGAGCGGCCGCAACCTCTCCGGGCAGACGGTCGAGGCGTTCTGGCTCTCGATCGAGCACGCCGAGCCGCTGGTCGTCGGCGTCAACTGCTCGCTCGGCGCGACCGAGATGCGGCCGTTCGTCGAGGACCTCTCGCGCGTCGCGACGACGTGGGTCGTCGTGCTATCCGAACGCGGGGCTGCCGAACGAGTTCGGCGCGCACGACGAGCAGCCGCACGACACGAGCCGCTTCCTCGGCGAGTTCGCACGCGACGGGCTCGTGAACGTCGTCGGCGGCTGCTGCGGGACGACGCCGGAGCACGTGCGCGCGATCGCGGCTGCGGTCGACGGCGTCGCGCCGCGGCGTCTCCCGGAGCGGCGGCGGCGCGACGCGGTTCAGCGGCCTCGAGCCGTTCGCGATCACCCCGGACACGAACTTCGTGATGGTCGGCGAGCGCACGAACGTCACCGGCTCGGCGCGCTTCCGCCGGCTGATCGAGGCTGGCGACTTCCAGCAGGCCGTCGACGTCGCGCTCGAGCAGGTGCGCGGCGGCGCGAACCTGCTCGACGTGAACATGGACGCCGACCTGCTCGACGGCGAGCAGGCGATGACGACGTTCCTCAACCTCGTCGCCACCGAGCCGGAGATCGCGCGGCTGCCGATCATGGTCGACAGCTCGCGCTGGACGGTGCTCGAGGCCGGGCCTGAAGTGCCTGCAGGGCAAGGGCATCGTCAACTCGCTCAGCCTCAAGGAGGGCGAGGAGGCGTTCCTCGAGCAGGCGCGCACCGTGCGCCGCTACGGCGCGGGCGTCGTCGTGATGGCGTTCGACGAGCAGGGGCAGGCCGACACGGTCGAGCGCAAGGTCGCGATCTGCGAGCGCGCGTACCGCCTGCTCGTCGAGCAGGTCGGCTTCTCGCCCGAGGACATCGTCTTCGACCCGAACGTGCTCGCGGTCGCGACGGGGATCGAGGAGCACAACGAGTTCGCGCAAGGCGTTCATCGAGTCGCTGCCCGCTGATCAAGGAGCGCTGCCCCGGTGCGAAGACGAGCGGCGGCATCTCGAACCTGAGCTTCTCGTTCCGCGGCAACGACGCCGTGCGCGAGGCGATGCACTCCGCGTTTCTCTACCACGCGATCACGCGCCGGCCTCGACATGGGCATCGTCAACGCGGGCCAGCTCGTCGTCTACGAGGACATCGAGCCGGAGCTGCTCGAGCGGGTCGAGGACGTGATCTTCAACCGCCGCGCCGACGCGACCGAGCGGCTCGTCGAGTACGCCGAGACGCGTGCGGCGGCGAGGGCACGCAGCGCGAGCGCGACCTCTCGTGGCGCGAGGCGCCGGTCGAGAAGCGGCTCGCGCACGCGCTCGTGCACGGGATCGTCGACTTCATCGAGGAGGACGCCGAGGAGGCGCGGCAGCGGCTGGCGCGGCCGCTCGACGTGATCGAGGGCCCGCTCGATGGACGGCATGAAGGTCGTCGGCGACCTCTTCGGCGCCGGGAAGATGTTCCTGCCGCAGGTCGTGAAGAGCGCGCGCGCGATGAAGCGGGCCGTCGCCTACCTCGAGCCGTTCATGGAGGACGAGAAGACCGCCGGCGGCCGGGCGAGTGCAGGGGCAAGGTCGTGCTCGCGACGGTCAAGGGCGACGTGCACGACATCGGCAAGAACATCGTCGGCGTCGTGCTCGGCTGCAACAACTACGAGGTCGTCGACCTCGGCGTCATGGTGCCCGGCGACAAGATCCTCGACACGGCGCTCGAGGAGGGGGCCGACGTCGTCGGCCTCTCCGGCCTGATCACGCCGTCGCTCGACGAGATGGTCGACGTCGCGCACGAGATGGAGCGCCGCGGCCTGACGCTGCCGCTGCTGATCGGCGGCGCCACGACGTCGCGGCAGCACACCGCGGTGAGGATCGCGCCGGAGTACGCGCAGCCGGTCGTCCACGTGCTCGACGCGTCGCGCGTCGTCGGCGTCGTCGTCGCGACCTGCTCGACCCCGAGCGGCGCGGAACGGCTCGACGCGCGAGAACCGCGAGCTCCAGGAGCGGCTCCGCGACGCAGCACGCCGAGCGCGAGCGCAAGCCGCTGCTCGCCGATCGCGGAAGCGCGCGCGAACCGCGCAGCGTGGTCTCCTTCGGCGACCTGGCCGTGCCCGCGTTCACCGGCGCGCGCGTCGTCGAGCCGCCGCTCGAGACGCTGCGGGAGTACATCGACTGGCAGTTCTTCTTCCACGCCTGGGAGCTCAAGGGCGCGTTCCCGGCGATCCTCGACCAGCCGGTCGCGCGCGAGCTGTTCGAGGACGCACAGCGCCTGCTCGACGGATCGTCGCCGAGCGCCTGCTCGTCGCCCGCGGCGTCCACGGCTTCTGGCGCGCGTGGTCGGAGGGCGACGACGTCGTCGTCGCCGGCGACGGCGGCGAGACTCGCTTCTGCTTCCTCCGCCAGCAGTCCGCCTACGGCGACTCCCGCCCGAACCGCTGCCTCGCCGACTTCGTCGCACCCGCCGGCGACCACGTCGGCGCCTTCGCCGTCACCGCAGGCATCGGCGCGGACGAGCTCGCGGCGCGCTTCGAGGCTGTGCACGACGACTACCACGCGATCATGGCGAAGGCGCTCGCGGACAGGCTCGCCGAGGCGTTCGCCGAGTACCTGCACGAGGTGTCGCGGCGCGCGTGGTACGAGTCGGGGGCGAAGCTGCGGCCGGAGCACCTGATCGAGCAGCGCTTCCGCGGCATCCGCCCGGCGTTCGGCTATCCGGCGTGCCCGGACCACAGCGAGAAGCAGAAGCTGTTCGAGCTGCTCGACGCCGAAGGCGCGGGAATGACGCTCACGGAGTCGTTCGCGATGCTGCCGGCCGCCAGCGTCAGCGGCATCTACCTCGGCCATCCGGAGGCGCGGTACTTCTCGGTCGGCCGCCTCGGGCGCGACCAGGTCGAGGACTACGCGGGGCGGAAGGGTGTGCCGCTCGCCGAGGCCGAGCGGTGGCTGCGACCGAACCTCGCCTACGAGCCCGAGCTCGACCGGGCGGGCGTCGAGGCCTAGATGGTTGAGCGTCCGACCATGCGGGCCGTCGCGCTCATCGCCGTCCTCGCCGCCGCAGCGCCGGCGGGTACCGCGCGTGGCGCCGTCGACCCGAAGGACCCGGGGCAGCACCACACGGCCGCGGACACGAAGCTCGCGGAGTCGCTCGCGCTGCGCGCCAGCGACCTCGCCGCCGGCTGGAAGGCCGACAGGCAGCAGTCCGGCTCGGGGCCGGCGTGCGCCGGCGAGCCCGACGAGTCGGCCCTCGTGCAGACGGCGAAGATCGACCCGTCCTTCGTGTGGAAGGACAACCTGACGAGGCTCGGCTCGGAGGTCGACGTCTTCCGGACGGCCGCAATGGCGCGCACGGACTGGAAGCTGTCGACGCTGAAGCTGGCCACAAGCTGCCTGCTCCAGACTGCGTCCGCCGAGTTCGGCAAGAGCGTGCACGTGTCGATCGCCTCGTCCAAGGCGCTCGCGCCGCCGGGCCATGCCGAGCGCAGTCTCCACTACCAGCTCGTTCTCTCGGTGCGCTCGACCCAGACGATCCGCCTCGTCACCGACGTGCTCGCGCTCGGCCGCGGCCGGGTCACCGTCGTGCTCCACTCGCTCACCCTGTCGACCACGCCCTTGCCGGAGGCCGGCCTGGCCCGGCTCGCGACGAAGCTGGCCGACCGGCTCGGCGGCGGCGGCATGGGCATCTAGCCTGCCCTCGGCTTCGCTATTGTGGGTCGCGGCGCCCGGGAGGGCGCCGCCCTTTCCCGTATGCGGACGACGCTGAAGAGAGGGGTGGGTCGTGCCGCGACCGTCAACGGCAACGGTCGCGCCGTCCTCCCGCCCGGGGCCTTCGAGCCAATCCGCCGCTACCGGCAGCCGGAGCGGCCGCGGCCGTCGACCGGCCGGCTGGTCGGCAAGGTGTTCGGCTGGATCGTGCTCGCCTTGCTCGTCGTCGGGTCAGGGCTCGCGGGCGGGCTCTACCTATACGGCCACGAGACGCTGAACGCGATCGCACCGCATTCGAAGGGTGTGATCGCGTCGACGAAGCTGCTGACGAAGGTGCCGCCGCCCTCACAGCCGGCCACCGCGCTGCTGATCGGCTACGACGCGCGTGCCGGCGTCGACGGGTTCGGCGCGTCGGGCTCGCGCTCGGACACGGTGATGCTCATCCGCGCGGATCCGCAGCTGAACACGCTTTCGATGCTGTCCTTCCCGCGTGACCTCGTCGTGCCGATCTACTGCAAGGATCCGAACGTCGTGTACACGCACGACCGGATCAACTCCGCGTGGACGTGCGGGGGCCCGAGCGGCACGCTCAACACGGTCCAGAAGCTCACCGGGATCCCGATCAACTACATCATCACGGTCGACTTCCACGGCTTCAAGCTGCTCGTGAACAAGCTGCACGGCATCTACATCACCGTCGACCACCGCTACTACATCGCGCCCCATACCGGCGTGGCGACGATCGATCTCCACGCGGGCTATCAGAAGCTCGACGGGCAGCAGGCGCTCGACTTCGTCCGCTTCCGCCACACCGACTCCGACGTCTACCGGAACGCACGTCAGCAGCTGTTCATCGAAGCGCTGAAGGACCGGCTGGCGAGCGGCTTCTCGGTCTTCTCCGTCCCGAAGCTGATCGGCGCGGTCAAGGGCAGCATCGAGATCGGGCAGGGCGGGTGCTCGAGGTGCGCGCCGAGCCTGTCGGAGATCGAGTCGTACGCGGGCCTTGCCTTCAATCTCCCGTCCGGCCATCTCTTCCGCAACTCGATCCAGAACCTCCAGCCGTACGGGGCGTACGCCGCCGAGCTCGTTGCTGCACCGCAGGACGTGCAGACCGCGGTCACGCAGTTCGAGCATCCGGACGTGACGCTCGCGCAGCGCTCGAACGACGCCGCCCTGGGCCTGAAGGCGAAGGCGCCGAAGCAGCCGGAGCTGCAACCGGCCCAGATCACGACGCTCGTCCTCAACGGGACGACCATTCCGGGTCTCGCCCGCGACACGTCGTACAAGGTGGCGCTCGCCGGCTTCCATGCCCTGCAGCTGCCTGCGACGTCGGCGCTGAGCGCGGACGCACCGAGCCAGAACTACTACTCGACGTACGTCTACTACGACGCCGTGCAGCCGAATGCGCGCCAGGCGGGCAACGAGCTGAAGGCGGCGTTCGGGGCGCACACGTTCGTCGCACCCCTGCCGCCCGAGCTCTCCGTGTATGCGCAGCAGGCGGGCAACCCGCTCACGATCGTCGTCGTCGGCACGAGCTTCAGCGGCGAGCTCGTGAACCCGCAGGCCCACGTCGTCGCGGTGGCGCCGCACGAGAAGCCCACAGTGCGCAACGACCCCGGCGCGACGCTCACCTCGTTGCAGGACGTGCGCAGCAAGGTGCCGTTCCCGATCATGGTGCCGCACGTGCTCGAGAGCTCGTCGCGGCTCTCGCAGCTCGAGCCGGTGCGGGTCTTCAAGCCGGCGCCGTACAAGCACGAGCTGGCACTGACGTTCGTCACCGGGGCGGGCAACGTCTACTGGGACGTGATCGAGACCAACTGGACGAGCGCCCCGGTCCTGCGCCGCCCGACCGACCACGTCACCCGTGACGGCCGCCACCTCAGCCTGTACACGACCGGCGGCCACATCCACATGGTCGCTCTTCGTATAGGCGATAGAAGCTACTGGGTGGTCAACACCCTGGAAGACGAGCTGTCGAACGAGACGATGATCGCGATAGCCAGAGGCCTCGAGCCTCTCGGGAAGTAGTCTAGGGGCCATGGCGAAGATCGCGATGTTCGGCGCGGGCTACGTCGGCCTGGTGACCGGCGCGTCGTTCGCCGACCTCGGCCACGACGTCGTGATCCGCGACGTCGTACCGGAGCGGATCGAGCGCCTGCGCGCCGGCGAGGTGCCGATCTACGAGCCCGGGCTGGACGCGGTGATCGAACGGAACAAGGACAGGCTGCGCTTCACGCTCGACGTGAACGAGGCGGTCGACGGCTCCGAGTTCCTCTACGTCGCCGTCGGCACGCCGCCGACGCACTCCGGCGACGCCGACCTCACCGCGGTCTGGGCCGTCGTCGACGAGCTGCCGGAGGACATCGCCGGCCGGCCGGTCGTCGTGATGAAGAGCACCGTTCCGGTCGGCACCGGCGAGCGGGTGCGCACCCGCCTCGACGAGCGCGGGCTGACCTCGGTCGGCTACGTCTCGAACCCCGAGTTCCTCGCCGAAGGCAGCGCTCTCGCCGACTTCACCGCCCCCGACCGGATCGTCGTGGGCGCGTTCGAGCTCGAGGACGCAGAACGGGTCGTCGAGCTGCATCGCGGCATCGACACCGAGATCCTGCGAACCGACGTGCCTTCCGCCGAGCTCGTGAAGCTCGCCGCGAACGCGTTCCTCTCCACGCGCATCAGCTTCATCAACGAGATCGCCAACGTGTGCGAGCTCGTGGGCGCGGACGTCGTCGACGTCGCGCGCGGCGTGGGGCTCGACCACCGGCTCGGACCGCACTTCCTCCGCGCCGGGCTCGGCTTCGGCGGCTCCTGCTTCCCCAAGGACGTGACCGCGTTGAAGCAGCTCGCCGGCAACTCCGGCTATCCCTTCCTGCTCTTGCAGGCGGTGTGGGAGGTGAACGAGCTGCAGAAGCGCCGTGTGATCGGCAAGCTGCAGAAGCATCTCGGCACGCTGCGCGGCAAGACGGTGGCGCTGCTCGGGCTCGCGTTCAAGCCGGACACCGACGACATGCGCGAGGCGCCGAGCCGCGTGATCGCGTACCGCCTGCTCGCCGAAGGTGCGGAGGTCCGGGCGTGGGATCCCGTCGCCCGTCCCGACGACCTCCAGGGCGTAGAGCTGTGCGACACCGTGCTCGAGGCGGTCCGCAACGCCGACGCCGCTGTGATCGTGACCGAGTGGCCGGAGCTGCGCACGCTCGCCTCGCCCGACGTGCGCGAGGCGATGGCGCGCCCGGTGATCGTGGACGGCCGCAACCTGCTCGACCCGACGGCCGCCCAGGCTGCCGGCTTCGTCTACGAAGGCGTCGGCCGGCCCCGTCACGCCTCGGCGGCCGAGCCGCCCGTCGTCCGCGAGCTCGGCACGGAGCTTCGCCGCTGATGGAGGCTCTGCTCCTCGCCGGCGGCAAGGCCGAGCGGCTGGGTGACGCGGCGCAGGGGCTTCCGAAGCCGCTCGTGCCCGTGGCCGGGCATCCGCTGGCCGAGTACACCGTGGGCCGCCTCGTCGACGCCGGCGTGACCCGCATCGTCGTCGCCTGCCGGGCGGGCCAGGAGCAGGCCTTCGTCGACGCGCTCTCCGGCCTCGGCGCCGAGATCGCGCCGGTCGGGGAGCCCGAGCCGCTCGGCCGCGGCGGCGGCCTGCGCCTCGCAGCCTCGCAGCGGCGCGAGGACGGGACGGTGCTCGCGCTGAACGGGGACGAGCTGCTCGACGTCGAGTTCCGGTCGCTCCTCGACGCGCACGAGGGCTCCGGCGCGGCCGCGACGATCGTCGTGGCGCAGGTGTACTCGCCGTTCGGCGTGGTCGATCTGCAGGCGGACGACTCGATCACCGGCTTCAAGGAGGCGCCGAAGCTGCCGCACTGGGTCAACTCCGGGGTCTACGCGCTTGGCGAGGAGGCGCTCGAGCGGCTGCCGGTGCGGGGCGACCACGAGCAGAGCACGTTTCCGGAGCTGGCCGTCGAGGGGAAGCTGCGCGGGCACCGCCACGACGGCGTCTGGCTCACCGTGAACACCCCGAAGGACCTCCGCCGCGCCGAGGAGTTCATGCGCGAGCACCCCGAGTGGCGCCCGCGCCGGCCGGTCGCGTGAGCGGGCTCGACGCCTGGAAGTTCGACCCACGGCGGGTCGAGAAGCCCTGGGGTTGGGAGCTGATCTGGGCGGAGGCGGAGGAGTACGTGGGCAAGGTCCTCTTCGTCCGCGCCGGCCACTCGCTCAGCCTCCAGTACCACCGGGTGAAGGACGAGAGCTGGTACGTCGAGAGCGGCCGCGCCGACCTCGAGCTCGGAGCGGTGGGCGCGGACGAGCTGACGAGGCACGAGATCGGCGCCGGCGACTGCTTCCGCTACCGCCCCGGCACGGTGCACCGCGTCACGGCCCTCGAGGACCTGACCGTCCTCGAGGTCTCGACGCCGCACCTCGACGACGTCGTCCGGCTCGAGGACGCGTACGGTCGCGCCGGCACGAGCACACCCTGACATAAATGTGTTAAGGTTGAGTCCGTGGACGGGCTCAAGGTCGGGGAGGCGGCGGCGCGCACCGCCTGGTCGCCGCGGATGCTCCGCTATCTCGAGCGCCTCGGCCTCGTCGTCCCGTCCCGCACCCCCGCCGGCTACCGGCTGTATGCGCTGCGTGAGCTGAACCAGCTGCGGGCGCTCGCCGACCTACGCCGGCGGTTCGGCCTCGAGATCTCCGATCTCGTCTTCGCCGCGCGGCTCCGCCGGGAGCCCGACCTGCGCCGGGCCGTCGACGGCTGGCTCGCCGGCGCCGACGACCTCGCCTGGGTCGAATGGGAGCAGCGCAAGCATGAGCGGCTCCTCGCCGCCTGACTCGAAAGGACACGATGACATCGACGAAACGCTACGACGTGAAGGATCTCGCCCTCGCAGGGGAGGGAAGACGGCGGATCGAGTGGGCCGACCGGCAGATGCCGGTGCTCGCCGCGATCCGCGCACGGTTCGAGCAGGAGCTGCCGCTGAGCGGCTACCGGATCTCGGCGTGCCTGCACGTCACGACGGAGACCGCGAACCTCATGCGCACCCTCAAGGCCGGCGGCGCGGACGTCGTGCTGTGCGCGTCGAATCCGCTCTCCACGCAGGACGACGTCGCCGCGGCGCTCGTCGAGGAGTTCGACATCTCGGTCTTCGCCATCAAGGGCGAGGATCACGACACGTACTACTCGCACATCGAGGCGGCCGTCGACCACAAGCCGCACCTGACGATGGACGACGGAGCCGACGTGATCGGCGTCCTCCACTCGGCGCGGCGCGAGCAGCTCGGCGACATCATCGCCGGCACCGAGGAGACGACCACCGGCGTGATCCGTCTGAAGGCGCTCGAGGCCGAGGGGAAGCTCGGCTTTCCGATCATCGCCGTCAACGACGCGCTGACGAAGCACCTGTTCGACAATCGCTACGGCACGGGCCAGTCGACGATCGACGGCATCATCCGCGCGACGAACGTCCTGCTCGCCGGCAAGAAGTTCGTGATCGCCGGCTACGGCTGGGTCGGACGCGGCGTCGCGTCGCGTGCGCGCGGCCTCGGTGCGCAGGTGATCGTGACCGAGGTCGACCCGATGCCGGCGCTCGAGGCCTCGATGGACGGCTTCGACGTGATGCCGATGGAGGAAGCGGCAAAGGTCGGCGACCTCTTCTGCACGGCCACCGGCGACAAGCACGTGATCACGGGGCCGCACATGGAGCTGATGAAGGACGGCGCGATCCTCTCGAACACGGGCCACTTCAACGTCGAGATCGACATCCCGGCGCTGCACGAGCTGGCCGTCGAGCGCCGCGTCGCGCGCGAGTTCGTCGAGGAGTTCACGATGGCCGACGGCCGGCGTATCTACCTGATCGCCGACGGGCGGCTCGTCAACCTCTCGGCCGCCGAGGGCCATCCCGCGCTCGTCATGGACATGTCCTTCGCCAACCAGGCGCTCGGGGTCGAGTATGCGGTGCAGCACGCGGCCGAGCTCGACCGCAAGGTGTATCCGGTGCCCGACGCGATCGACCGCGAGATCGCGCGGCTCAAGCTTGCGACGATGGGCGTGGAGATCGACACGCTCACGGAGGAGCAGGCGAAGTACCTGGCCTCGTGGGACGAGGGAACCTGAAATCGGGTTCGCAACAATCGCGACCTGGTTTCAACCAGGTCGCTGCCGTTGGCGCCATTGGCCCGGAGCGAATAGTCCGGCTCGAGGAGGACGGCCCGCGGGTCGTCCTCCTCGACCAGCGCCGCCTGCCCGACGAGGAGGTCGAGCTCGAGTGCCGTTCCGCCGCCGAGGTGGCGGAGGCGATTCGGACGATGGCCGTGCGGGGGGCGCCGGCGATCGGCGTCGCGGCCGCGTACGGGCTGGCCCTCGCGGCCCTGCGCGGCGAGGACCTCGACGCCGCCGAAGCCGTCCTCGCGGCCGCGCGCCCGACGGCGGTCAACCTCGCCTGGGCGCTCACCCAGCTGCGCGCCGACCCGTCGCCCGAGCGGGCGCGCGCACTACATCACGCCGAGGTCGAGCGCTGCATGCGGATGTCCACCCATGCTGCAGCGCTCTTCGGCCCGGGCACGCGCGCGCTCACGCACTGCAACGCGGGCGGGCTCGCGACCGGCGGCTACGGCTCCGCAGTCGGCGCTCTCCGGGCCGCGTGGGAGCGCGGACTGCTCGAGCATGTCTTCGTCGACGAGACCCGCCCGCTGCTGCAGGGCGCGCGTCTGACCGCGTGGGAGCTCGAGGCGGCGGGGATCCCGTTCGCGGTGATCGCCGACTCCGCCGCGGCGTCGCTGATGGCGCGGGGCGAGGTCGATCTCGTCGTCACGGGCGCCGACCGCATCGCCGCCAACGGCGACACGGCCAACAAGATCGGCACGTATGCGCTCGCCGTGCTCGCCGTGCATCACGATCTTCCGCTCTACGTCGTCGCGCCGACCTCGACCGTCGACCTCGCCACGCCGACAGGGGCGGGCATCCCGATCGAGGAGCGCGACCCGGCCGAGGTGACGAGCCGGTTTCGCGGCGCGGAATCCGGCCTTCGACGTCACTCCGGGCGAGCTCGTCGCCGCGATCGTCACCGAGGACGGCGTCCACCGGGCACCGTACCGCGAGTCTCTCGCATGAAGGCGATCGTCCTCGCAGCCGGGTACGCGACACGGCTGTATCCACTGACGCGGAGCGTTGCGAAGCCGCTGCTGCCCGTCGGCGGCCGGCCCATGCTCGACCACATCCTCGATCGGATCGGCGGCGTGCCGGACGTGGACGCGGTTCACGTCGTCACGAACCGGAAGTTCGCCGACTCCTTCCGGACGTGGGCGCGAACGAGGGAGCTCGGCGTCCCGCTCGTGGTCCACGACGACGGCACGACGAGCGAAGAGGACCGGCTCGGCGCGATCGGCGACGTCCGCTTCGTGCTCGACGCCGCCGGGATCGACGGCGACGACCTGCTCGTCATCGCCGGCGACAACCTGTTCGACTTCGATCTCGCGGACTACGTCGACTGGTGGCGCGGCAAGGGCGAGGCGAGCGCGGTGGCGCTGCACGACGTCGGCGACCTCGAGCTCGTCCGGCAGGTACGGGGTCGTCGCGCTGGCACAGGACGGGCGCGTCGCCTCGTTCGAGGAGAAGCCGGAACGGCCGCGCTCGACGCTCGCGGCCACGGCGGCCTATCTCTACCACCGCCTGCACGTGCCGCTCGTCCGCCGCTACCTCGACGAGGGCAACTCGCCCGACCAGCCGGGCCGCTTCATCGCCTGGCTGTGCCCGCGGGTGCCCGTCTACGGCTACACGTTCGAGGGCGACTGGCGCGACATCGGCGACGAGGACCAGCTGCTGGAGGCGGACAACCGGCTGCGCGTTCTGGCCGGCCTCGCCGAGCGACTTCGGTACGTCCCCGGCTAGAGTCCCGCGGATGACGGGTGTCGAGCTCCGCGCCGAGGAGGTGCGCTGGGACCTCTCCGACCTGGCGCCGGACGCCGAGGGGGCGCGTGCGCAGTGGCTCGAGCTCGGCGAGCACGCCGCGGACTTCGCGTCGCGCTACCGGGGCCGCATCGGCGCGCTCGGCCCCGCCGACCTGCGTGCGCTCCTCGACGAGGCTGACGAGCTCGAGCAGGAGTTCTCGCGTCTGGCGACCTACACGCACCTGCGCCTGAGCATGGACGCGGCCGACGCGGAGGCGAACGATCTCGCCACCGTCTCCCGCGACCGGGGAGCGGAGATCGAGAACGCGCTCGTCTTCCTGGGACTCGAGTGGATCGCGCTGGACGACGGGCCCGCAGAGGCGCTGCTCGCAGCACCCGAGCTGGCGCCGTACGCGCACAAGCTCCGGGTCGAGCGCGAGGAGAAGCCGTACGTGCTCAGCGAGCCGGAGGAGCAGGCGCTGAACGCGCGGCGGTCGACCGTGTCCGCCTGGCAGTCGCTGCACGACCGACAGGTCGCGACGCTCGCGATCCCGTTCGACGCCGGCGAGGGCGAGCAGCCCCACACCGTCGCAACGCTGCTCTCGTATCTCTACCGCTCCGACCGTGAGCTCCGGCTCGCCGCGCAGGCGGCACTCCTCGACGGGCTCGAGCCCCGCACGGACGTGCTCGCCGCCTGTTACGACGCGCTCGTCAGCGACCGGCTCAGCCTCGACCGGCTGCGCGGCTTCGCCGACCCGATGCAGCCGACGAACATGGCGAACGAGCTCGACGGCGAGACGGTCGAGGCGATGATGACCGCGACCGAGGAGAACTACGAGATCGGCCGCCGGTGGTTCAGGGCGAAGGCAGGACTGCTCGGCGTCGACCGCCTCGCGCTCGCCGACCAGTACGCACCGCTCGGCGAGGCGCGCGCGTTCTCGTGGCCCGAGGCCGTGGAGGTCGTCGACACCGCGTTCGGCGGGTTCTCGCCGCGGCTCGCAGAGATCTTCCGCGCCTGCCTCGAGGCGGGGCATGTCGACGCACCGCCGCGAGCCGGGAAATCGGCCGGCGCCTACTGCACCGCGATCTCGACGCGCATCCTGCCGTACGTGCTGGTGAACTTCACCGAACGGCTGCGCGACGTCACCACGCTCGCGCACGAGTTCGGCCACGCGACGCACAACGTCCTTGCGCTCGAGCGGCAGGTATGGCGCTCTCATCGCACGGGCATCCCGACGGCCGAGGTGCCGTCCACCTTTGCGCAGTCGCTCGTCGACGACTACCTCCTCGAGGCGGAGACCGACGCGCAGACGCTCGCGGCGCTCGCGTCCGATCGGCTCGAGAACGCGTTCGGGGCGATCTTCCGGCAGACGGTGCTCGCACGCTTCGAGCAGCGCGCATACGCGCTTCGCTCGGAGGGCCGCGCGCTGACGGCGGAGCGACTCTCCGAGGTGTGGCAGGAGGAGCAGTCGCGCTACTACGGCGACTCGATCGACCTGCCGGCCAACTACCGGTTCGGCTGGTCGTACATCCCGCACTTCATCCACGTTCGCTTCTACACGTACGCGTACTCGTTCGCGCAGCTCGTCGCGCTGCTGCTCTACGGCCGCTACCGCGAGGATCCGGAGGCGTTCGCGCCGCTCTACCTCGAGTTCCTCGGCCGGGGAGGGTCGGCCTCGCCGGCCGAGCTGCTCGAGCCGTTCGGCCTCGACCTCCACTCGACGGACACGTGGCGGGCCGCGTTCGCACAGCTCGACGCGGTGCGCGAAACGGCCGAGTCGCTCTCGGCCGCTGCGAAGGGCTAGCGCTTACGGCTGCGACCAGGTCGCGACGACGTCGCGACCTGGTCGCAGCCGTGCAACCTGTCGCAAGAGCGTCGCGACTTCCCGGCGCGGACTCTCGCGCGCGCATTCCCGCGCTAGCGTCGCGCCATGCTCGACCTGCTCCTGCCGCAGCGCTGCCTCGTCTGCGGTGCGGGCGGCGCACAGCTATGCGCGGCCTGCCGCGCGCGCTTGCCGCTGCTCGTGCCGCCGATCTGCGAGCGCTGCGGCGCGCCGACAGCCTGGCCCGTCGCGCGCTGCCGCGAGTGCGCCGGCCGGCGGCTCGCGTTCGCGACCGCGCGCGCGGCCGTCGCGTACGACGACGGCGTGCGGCGGCTCGTCGCCGGCTGGAAGGAACGCGGCCTGCGCCGGCTTGCGGAGACGGCGGCGGAGGTCGTCGCCGAGCGGCTCCCTCGCCCCGACGCCCGCGTCGTCACGTTCGTGCCTGCGGACGAGCGCCGGCGCCTCCACCGCGGCCACCATCCGGCCGAGCGGCTGGCCCGCGCGCTCGCCGCCGGCTGGGAGCTGCCGTGCGAGCCGCTGCTCGAGCGTGCCCGCGCCGTACCCCGGCAGCGCGGCCTGTCCCTGGTCGAACGGCGGCGCAACGCAGCCGGCGCCTTCCGGTCCGTCACGCCCGTGCGCGGCGAGGTGATCCTCGTCGACGACGTCTACACGAGCGGCGCAACCGCGGCTGCAGCCGCATCCGCTCTGCGTGCGGGCGGCGCCCGCCGCGTCGACGCGGTGACATTCGCACGCGCTGTCCGTGCGCCGGGAGTACGCTTAAGGGCAGGCCCGAAAAGGCCGATCTGAGGAGGCAGGATGCAGCTCAACGTCAAAGGCAAGAACCTCGAGGTGAGCGACTCGATCCGGAGCTACGCGGAGCGCAAGCTGGGGAAGCTCGACCGCCAGCTGCGAAGGAGCGTCGCCGAGGTCGAAGTCGAGCTCGCGGTCGAGCGCAACCCGTCGATCGCCGAGAACCAGGTCGCGGAGGCCACCGTGCGGCTCAAGGGCCACACGCTCCGTGCGCGCGAAGCCTCGACCGACATGAAAGCCTCGATCGACGAGCTCGTCGAGAATCTCGTCCGCCAGATCCGCGAGGAGCGCGAGAAGAAGCGCTCCCGCCGCAAGGACGTGGACAAGCAGGCCCTCATCAACGGCGGCGGCGAGCCGCCCGTCGAGCTCCCCGAGGTGTAGTGCCCCTTCAGGCAATACATGCCCGCTTCTGGAACGCGATCACGCTGCGCGCTGCTGCGTCCTCGGTCGTCCCGATAGCCACAGCTATCGGGACTCCCTGCGTCCTTCCATCGCTTGGTGCTCGCGCCCCAGAAGCTAGACGGCATTGCCTGAAGGGGCACTAGTGCCACTCTTCCGGCGGCGTGAGTCGCTGCACGAGCGGCTGGCCCGCGAGGGCGGGCTCGACACACCGGGCGAGACGCCGCTCGACCCGCGTCCCCCCTTGCTGGAGACCGGCATCCACGGGTTGCAGCGGCCGCGCGACTGGGAGGTGACTCTGACGGTCGACGCACCCGACGTCGCGGGCGACGCCGTCCGGTTCGTCACCCTCCCCGACGGCAGCGTGCTCGTGGAGGACGGCCCCGACACCGAGCTCGACCCGCTCGCATCCGCAGTCGAGCAGGAGCTGCCGCCGCCGTATCGCGCGCGGGCCGCCCGGCAGAACGAGACGCTCTGGGCCGTGCAGGCGAAGAAGATCGAGGTGATCCGGATCCCCGACGGCCCCGAGGGGGACGAGATCGACCTCACCCGCACCGACGACGGAACGACGTACACCGTCGACGGCGCGCAGCAGTTCGGCTCGGTACCCGTGCTCGAGGCGCGGGGCGCCCGCGAGGGCCCGGAGTACACCGTTCACGCGGAACGGCTCGACGGCGATCTCTGGGAGATCCGGGCTTCGGCGCTCTGAGGCCCACCCGGTACCCTTCGCTTCATGTCCCAGCAGCTCGGCTCCTTCGAGAAGGTCCTTCGCGTCGGCGAAGGGCGCCGGCTCAAGCGGCTCGCCGAGCAGGCGGCCTACGTCGGCACGTTCGAGCCCGAGCCTTCGAGAAGCTGTCCGACGCGGAGCTCGCTGCGAAGACGGTCGAGTTCAAGCAGCGGGTCGAGAACGGCGAGAGCCTCGACGAAATCCTCTTCGAGGCGTTCGCCGCGGTGCGCGAGGCGTTCAAGCGCACGCTCCGTGTCCGCCTCTTCGACGTGCAGCTGATGGGCGGCATCGTCCTGCACGAGGGCGACATCGCCGAGATGAAGACCGGCGAAGGCAAGACGTTCGTCGCCGTCGCAGGCGATCTACCTGAACGCGCTCGCCGGGCGCGGCGCGCACCTCGTGACGACGAACGACTACCTCGCCCAGCGCGACCGCGACTGGACGCTGCCCGTCTACGAGCTGCTCGGCATGCGCACCGGTGTGATCGAGAACATGATGCCGTTCGAGCCGCGCCGCGAGGCGTACCGGGCCGACGTCACGTACGGGACGAACTCCGAGTTCGGGTTCGACTACCTGCGCGACAACATGTCGGTCTCGCTCGACGGCGTCGTGCAGCGCGGACATCCGTACGCGATCGTGGACGAGGTCGACTCGATCCTCGTCGACGAGGCGCGCACGCCGCTGATCATCTCCGGCGAGCCGGAGACGGCAGCGCAGATCTACTACGACTTCGCGCGCGTCGTCGCCGAGCCTCACCGGCCATCGAGTCGAACCCCGGCGACCCGAAGGGCGCGCGCCGAGGCGGCGGGCGTCGACTACGAGTACGACGAGAAGCACAAGACGGTCGCGCCGACCGAGCAGGGCGTCGCCAAGATCGAGCGCGCGCTGCGCATCGAGAACCTGTACGACGCCGCACAACTCGCAGCTCGTCAACCATCTCATCCAGGCGCTGAAGGCGCAGTCGCTGTTCCAGCGCGACGTCGACTACGTCGATCCAGGACAACGAGGTGAAGATCGTCGACGAGTTCACCGGCCGCATCATGGAAGGGCGCCGCTGGAGCGAGGGCCTGCACCAGGCGGTGGAGGCGAAGGAGGGCGTGCGCATCCAGGAAGAGCACCTGACGATCGCGACGATCACGCTCCAGAACTACTTCCGCCTGTACGAGAAGCTCGCCGGCATGACCGGCACGGCGAAGACGGAGGAGAAGGAGTTCGTCGAGATCTACAACCTCAGCGTCGTCGAGATCCCGACGAACGTCGCCGTGGCGCGCGACGACCAGCAGGACTTCGTCTTCAAGTCGAAGGAAGGCAAGTTCGCGGCGGTCGCGCGCGACATCAAGGAGCGCTACGAGAAGGGCCAGCCCGTGCTCGTCGGCACGATCGCGGTCGAGACGTCCGAGTATCTGTCGCAGCTGCTCACGCGGCAGGGCGTGCCGCACAACGTGCTCAACGCGAAGGAGCACGCGCGCGAGGCGGAGATCATCAAGGACGCCGGCCAGCAGCGCGCCGTCACGATCGCGACGAACATGGCGGGCCGCGGCGTCGACATCAAGCTCGGCGACGGCGTGACCGAGCTCGGCGGCCTGTACGTGCTCGGCACCGAGCGGCACGAGTCGCGCCGCATCGACAACCAGCTCCGCGGCCGCTCAGGTCGCCAGGGCGACCCGGGCGAGACGCGCTTCTACCTGTCCGGGCGAGGACGACCTCGTGCGCCTGTTCGCCGGCGACCGGATCAAGGGGATCATGGAGCGCTTCAAGATCCCGGACGACCAGCCGATGGAGGCGAAGATCCTCAGCCGGCAGATCGAAGGCGCGCAGAAGAAGGTCGAGGAGCAGAACTTCGTCATGCGCAAGAACGTCCTCAAGTACGACGACGTCATGAACCGGCACCGCGGTCGCATCTACGAGCAGCGGAACCAGGTGCTCGAGGGCGAGGACATGTCGGAGCAGGTGAAGATGTGGATCGACGAAGTGGTCGAGGACACCGTCTCCAGTTCACGCAGGAGGAGTATCCGGACGAGTGGGATCTCGAGGCGCTGACGAACGCGATGACCGCGCTCTACCAGACCGAGATCACCGCGCCGGAACTGCGCGAGGACCTCGCCGACATCACGCGCGAGTCGCTCGTCGAGGAGTTCCAGTCGGACGCGCGTGACGAGTACGAGGCGAAGGAGGAGGAGTTCGGCTCGGAGCTGATGCGCGAGCTCGAGCGCTTCGTCATCCTCCAGGTCGTCGACGTCCGCTGGCGCGAGCACCTCGAGAACATGGACTACCTGCGCGAGGGCATCGCCCTGCGCTGCGATGGCGCAGAAGGACCCGCTCGTCGAGTACACGGCCGAGGGCGAGCGCATGTTCACCGACGCTCGGCTCTGCGATCCGCGGCGAGGTCGTACTGCACCTCTTCCACGCCGAGCTCGCGCCCGAGGACGAGGGCCGCCGCAGCAGGAGCAGCTCGCGCCGTCGCCCAGCAGCGGCAACGGGAACCTTCGCTACGAGCATCAGACGTCGGCCGGCGCCGAGGTGATCGCGGCCGCCGGCGGGCAGACGATGGCGGTTGCGCCGACTGCTGTTCAGACGGTGCACATGTCGCCGAACGAGAAGCTCGGCCGCAACGACCCGTGCTGGTGCGGCTGCGGCAAGAAGTTCAAGAAGTGTCACGGCGCCTGATCGCAGGCGAACCTGCGGTTCGCCTGCGGCTGGTGATGTGCTTCGCAGAGCGCCCGGCGGCAGAGCCGCCTGCCTCTTGAGGCGCGGGGCCTCGGCGAGCGTGGCGCGGTCGGTGGCGCTTCGCGTCCCCGCCCGCGTGGATCCGGCCTGCGCCTAACGCCTGCTGCGTTAGCCTCCGGCTTCGACGTTCATGGCGAACTGCGGGTGCAAGCGCGCCACTCGGTACCATCCATTCGTCATGGCGGACGAACGCGAGCTCTCGCTGCAGGAGCAACTCGAGGAGATCGGGGCCCAGCTCGACTGGGTTCGTGGTTACCTTTGACGTCGCGTCGCTGACGGCCCGGATCGCCGAGCTCGAGCACGAGCTCGGACAGCCGGGGTTCTGGAACGACCAGCCAGCGGCCGCGAAGCTGTCGGCCGAGCACGCGCGCCTGGCGAAGCGAGCTCGACCGCTACGACCGGCTGACCGCGAGTACGACGACGCCGCCTGCTCGAGATGCGACGACACGTTCCCCGACGAGGTCGAGCGCTCGTCCTGCCGATGCGCAGCGGAGCTCGAGCAGCTGCAGGAGGACGCGCTCTTCTGCGGCGAGTACGACGGCGGCGACGCCGTCCTCACGATCCAGTCCGACGCGGGCGGCACCGACGCGCAGGACTGGGCGGAGATCCTCCTGCGCATGTACCTGCGCTGGGCGGAGCGGCGCGGCTTCAAGACGGAGATGCTCGAGACGAGCCCGGGCGAGGAGTACGGGATCAAGTCCGCGACGTTCACGGTCAAGGGCGAGAACGCGTACGGGATCCTCAAGGCCGAGCGCGGCAAGCACCGCCTCGTGCGCCTGAGCCCGTTCGACTCCGCGCACCGCCGCCACACGAGCTTCGCGCAGGTGATCGTCGCGCCGCTGCTCGCGGACGACGCTGCGGTCGAGATCGACGACGACGACATCCGCATCGACACGTTCCGCTCGTCCGGCGCCGGCGGCCAGCACGTCAACAAGACCGACAGCGCCGTGCGCATCACGCACCTGCCGTCGAACATCGTCGTCTCCGTGCAGAACGAGCGCAGCCAGTCGGCGAACAAGGACGACCGCGCATGAAGATCCTCCGCTCGCGCCTCGCCGAGAAGGCGGAAGAGGAGCGCGAGGCGGAGCTCGCCCGCGAGCGCGGCGGCGTCAACATGGGCTTCGGCGGCAACGCCGTCCGCAGCTACGTCCTGCACCCGTACCAGCTGGTGAAGGACGACGCGCACCGGCTTCGAGATGGGAAACGCGCAGGCCGTCCTCGACGGCGAGCTGGACGGCTTCATCCGCGCATATCTCCTGCAAGCGGCAGGAAACGGAGAGCTAGGACGCCGAAGCGTCCGCTAGACTCGGCTCCGCGGTCGCTTCGGCGCGGGCCCCTCGCCTGCGGACGCCTTGACACCTGGCACAGGACGTGACAGAGCTTCAGATAGAAGTACAGCCGGCGGAAGCCGCAGTCGGCACCGTGGAGCGGGCGCCGCTTCGGGCGTCGGCTCGATGATCGCCTTCGAGAACGTGACGAAGATGTACGAGCCCGTCGTCGCCGCTCTCAACGACGTCACCTTCGTCATCGAGAAGGGCGAGTTCGTCTTCATCGTCGGCGCGTCCGGCTCCGGCAAGTCGACGCTCGATCAAGCTCCTGCTGAAGGAGATCGAGCCGACGCACCGGGCGCATCATCGTCGGCGGCCGCGACCTCGGCCGCCTCACGCACGGCAAGGTGCCGCTGCTGCGCCGCAACGTCGGCTGCGTCTTCCAGGACTTCAAGCTGCTGCCGAGCCGCAGCGCGGCCGACAACGTCGCGTACGCGCTCAAGGTGCAGGGCGAGAGCCGCGCGTCGATCCGCCGCAAGGTGCCCGAGGTGATGAACATGGTCGGGCTCGCGCACAAGATGAACTACCTCCCCGACGAGCTCTCGGGCGGCGAGCAGCAGCGCGTGTCGATCGCGCGCGCCGTCGTCAACCACCCGCCGCTGCTCGTCTGCGACGAGCCGACCGGCAACCTCGACCCCGACACGTCGGTCGGGATCATGCAGCTCCTCTACCGGATCAACCGCGCCGGCACGACGATCCTCATGGTGACGCACGACCGCGAGATGGTCGACAAGATGCGCAAGCGCGTCATCGCGCTCGAGGACGGCCGGCTGGCGCGCGACGAGCGCCGCGGAGGGTACGCGTCCGAATGAGCAAGGTACGCCTGATCTTCTCCGAGGCGTGGTCGTCGATCACCGACGAACATCTCGACGACGTTCGCGGCGACGATCACCGTGCTCATCGGGATGTTCCTGCTCGGCCTCTTCATCGCGCTCGGCACGTGGGTGCTCTCCTGGAGCGACCACGTGAAGAGCGAGCTCGTCGTGCACGTCTACTTCGCCACCGGCACGACGCAGGCGCAGGAGGACGCAGGTCGGCCAGAAGCTTCGCAGACCTCGCGCGTGAAGTCGGTCGTCTTCGTCTCGAAGGAGGCGGCGTACGAAGATGCAGGCGAAGAAGATGCCGCAGCTGTACGCGAACGTGCCGTCGAACCCGCTGCCGGACTCGTGGATCGTGATCGCCGACGAAGGCGAGTACACGCCGACGCTCGGCGAAGCAGATCCAGCAAGGCGCACTACACGGGCGTCAACGACGTGAAGCTGGGGGACGCGACGACGAAACGCGTGCTGACGATCGCGGAGGTGATCTCGATCGTCTTCCTCGTCGCGATCGTCCTGCTCGTGACGGCGTCGACGCTGCTGATCGCGAACACGATCCGGCTCTCGATCTTCGCCCGTCGACGCGAGATCGAGGTGATGAAGCTCGTCGGCGCGACGAACTGGTTCATCCGCGGGCCGTTCATGCTCGAGGGGCTGCTCTGCGGCCTCGGCGGCTCGATCTTCGCAGTCATCCTGCTCGTGATCGGCAAGCAGGTCGCGCTGCCCTCGATCCTGCCCCACATCGGCGGCGGCTCCGACGTGCACGCGCTCCCGTTCCAGCTCAACGTGCTCGCCCTGCTCGGCGCCGGCATCCTGCTCGGCGCCGCCGGATCGGGCCTGACGCTGCGGCGCTTCCTCCAGGTCTAGCGCCCCGGGGCGAAGGTCTACGGCAGCGACCAGGTCGCGACGTGGTCGCGACCTGGTCGCAGTTGTTGCCCTTGCCTTCTGCACCTTCCCACCGCCCGCCGGAGGCTCTATGCTCGGCCGGTCCACATGCGGCGTCCTCTTGTTCTGCTGGCAGCTGGGATCGTGCTCGCGGGGCCGTTTGCGGTCGGATACGGGCTGGCGCGGCAGGGCCGGGAGGCCGCGCCGCCGCGGATCCCGACGGTCGTCGACCACGTACGCGAGGCGCTCGCTGCGCGCTACTACCGCTCCGTGCCGAGCAGCGTGCTCCGGCTCGGCTCGGTCGGGGCGATGATCTCGGCGCTCGGCGACCCGTACACCGCGTACCTCGCACCCACCGACTACCGGCTCGTCCGCGAGGACACCGCCGCCAGCTACTCCGGCATCGGCGTGAGCGTGCTGCCTGCGCCCGGCGGTCTCGTCGTCGCGGCGCTGCGGCCGGGGCCGGCACTGGCCGCGGGTGTACGCCTCGGAGACACGATCGTCGGGATCGGCGACGAGCCCGCCGTCCGCCTCGACGCCGCGGAGGCACTGGCGCGGATCCTCGGCCCGCGTGGGACGCGGGTGCGCCTGCAGCTCAACCGCGAAGGCCGTCTGCTCGAGGTCACCGTCCGCCGCGAGGTCGTGCGCGCTCCTGCCGTGCAGGGCCGGTTGGTCTCCTATGCGGGCCGGCGCTGGGGCGAGGTCAGGCTGAGCGCGTTCCGCGCCGGCACGGCGGCCGCGCTCCGCCGGGAGCTCGGCACGCTCGAGCGGAGCGGCGTGCGCGGGTTCGTGCTCGACCTGCGCGAGAACCCCGGCGGCCTGCTCGACCAGGCAGTCGCCGTCTCCTCGCTCTTCCTCGACCGCGGCGTCATCGTGTCGCTCTCCGGCGCGCACACCCCCCTCCGCACCTACCGCGCGGGCAACCGGGCGGCGACGCGGCTGCCGCTCGTCGTCCTCGTCGACCGCTACAGCGCGAGCTCCGCCGAGGTCGTCGCCGCCGCGCTGCGCGAAAACGGGCGGGCGACGATCGTCGGCGAGCGGACGTTCGGGAAGGCTCTCGTCCAGTCCCTCGACCCGCTGGGCAACGGCGCCGCGCTCGAGCTGACCGTCGCGCACTACTACACGCCGGCGGGCCGGGACATCTCCGGTACCGGCGTCGTGCCCCAGGTCTACGCCGCCGACGACCCGGACACCCCCACGGACGAGGCGCTGGGCGTCGCCCTGCGCGTGCTCGCCCAGCCGACGAGCTAGCCACGCCGCTCGTTACCGTGGGCGTATGGCCCACGGACGCAACCAGCGGCAGAAGCGGCCGAGCCGGAGCGAGCGGCACCGCGCACGCCACCCGCAGCGGAAGCCGGTCTCCGAACTGACCGTCCGCCTGCCCGCGCGCAGGACCGAGCCGGAGACGGTGATCGCCCACCTCGGGCCGACGAACTCGGGCAAGACGCACGACGCGCTCCGGTTCCTCGTCGAGACCGGCCGCGGCGTCTACGCGGCGCCGCTGCGGATGCTCGCCCAGGAGGCGCACCGGAGGCTGTCGGCCGAGCTGGGGGAGGAGCGCGTCGGCCTCGTCACCGGCGAGGAGCGGGTGCACCCGGACGCGCCGATCGTCTGCTGTACCGCCGAGATGGCGCCGCTGCACGGCGAGACGCTCGTGCTCGACGAGGTGCAGTGGGCCGAGGACGAGGAGCGTGGGTCGGCGTGGACGCGGCTGATGCTCGGCGGCGAATACCGGCACATCCTTCTGCTCGGCGCCACCGAGGCGCTGCCGCTCGTCCGGCACGCGTTCCCCGACGCCGAGGTGCGCTTCTTCGAGCGCAAGGCACCGCTCGACTGGCTCGGCCGCCGCGGCATCGCCGGGCTCGGCGCCGCCACCGTCGTCGTCGCCTTCAGCCGCCGCGCCGTCATCGGCCTCGCCGGCGAGCTGAACCAGTTCCACCCGGGCCGGGTCGCCTGCCTCTACGGCGCGATGCCGCTCGCCTCGCGCCGCGAGGAGATCGACCGCTTCATCAGCGGCGCCGCCGAGGTCTGCGTCGCCACCGACGTGCTCGGCCACGGCGTCAACCTGCCCTGCGAGACGCTCCTGTTCGCCGAGACGGAGAAGTTCGACGGCAAGGAGCGCCGCGACCTCGAGCCATGGGAGCTCGCGCAGATCGCCGGCCGCGCCGGCCGCTTCGGCTTCCACGAGCGCGGCCACGTCGGCGTGCTCACGGGCGTCCCCTGGGCGGATCCCGACCCGGAGCTCGTGCGCGACGCGCTGACGCCCCACGTCGAGCTGCCCGGTGGCCACTGGGGCTACCGGATCGTCGAGACCGGGCGCCTGCGCCCGCAGCTCGCCGACCTGAACGTGACCCGCGTCGAGGAGGTGGAGCCCGCGCTCATGGCGTGGCGGCAGGCGGCGCTCCGCTACTGGAGCGTCGACGGCTGGCTTGACGGTCGAGTCGATCCAGCCGCTGCTCGCCCGCCTCGACGCCGTCCGGGACGCGCTCCACCACAGCGGCCGCCGGCTCGAGCTCGCGGACGTGTGGAAGCTGATGCAGGCGCCGATCGACGAGGACGGGCTGCCGCTGCTCGGCACGCTCGCGAGCGCGCTCGCCGGCGACACGCCGCAGCGGACGGTGATCGGCTGGCTGCTCGACCCGCACCGGCTCGCCGCGGCGGGCCTGACCGAGGCGGAGCAGGCGGCGCGTGAGGCCTCGATCCTGCGCTGGTTCGCCCTCCAGTACCCGGGCGTCGCCGGCGTGACGATCGAGAAGGCGGCCGCGCTGGAGGAGGCTGCCGCCGCAAAGGTGGTGCGGGAGCTGCGGGCGGAGATCAACGACCCGACGATCGGCCGCTGCCGTGCCTGCGGCGCCCGCACGGCGCCCTGGGCCACCCTCTGCGACCGCTGCTTCATGGCCCGCGGCTACCGGGCCGGACGGCGGTAGGGGGAAACCCGCAGCGGCCCTCGGTGCCGCCGCCGATGCAGCCCTGGGGCCGTGCGGGGCAGGCTGCAGCCATGGCTCAGGCAGACGACTTCACCAGCAGGCACGACGAGTTCCGCGCCTGGACGGATGAGCTTCGCGCCGCGGCCCGGCTGCTGCCCAGCCTCGACAGCGCCTCCCGCTTCGCGGTCGTCGCCGACCTCGTCGCCTTCCTGCAGGAACGGGTGGAGCCGCACACGCACGTCGACGAGCAGGTGCTCTACCCGCAGGCGGCCACGCGGGGCGGCTCGCCGCTCGCAGCGGCTGCGATGGCGTACGACCACCTGGCCATCCGCTCCTGGATCGCGAAGCTGGCCGAGGCTGACGACGACGACGTGCCGACGCTCCAGGAGCTCCTCTACGGGCTCGACGCGCTGATCCGTGTCCACCTCTGGAAGGAGGACGAGCTGTTCGTGAAACCACTGTCCTCTTCCAGCTGGCCGGCGTCGGGCGCCTAGCACGCGATGCCGGAGTGTCATCCCCCATTGGCGGGAACGACGACTGCCCCATCCGACCACGTTGTCTGCGGTAAACTCCCCATGAGGGACGCGGAAGGATGTAACCACGATGGGTTCATGCCGTGCGATTCCGTCGACCGCGTGCTCGACTGGCGCGAGGAGCTGCTCCGTGTCGCTCCGAAGCTCGGCGAGCTGCCGGTCGCCGCGAGGCGTGCCGTGCTCGAGGCCGTCGGGTCGTTCCTGCGCGAAGACGCGGACGACCTGAACGCGACGCTGCTCCACTCGGTGCGGCGCGCGTTGGCCGACGCGGCCTAGAACCCGCAGGCGCGCCCTACACTTGCCCGATGGCCAGGGCCAAGGGCGAGAAGCTGATCGCGGACAACCGCCGCGCGCGGCACGACTACAACCTGCTCGACCGCGATCGAGGCCGGCGTCGTGCTGACCGGCACCGAGGTGAAGTCGCTGCGCGAGGGCAAGACCTCGCTCCAGCAGGCGTTCGCCGACGTGCGCGAGGGAGAAGCGTGGCTCCTGGGCGTCCACATCGCCGAGTACGTTCAGGGGAACCGCGCCAACCACGATCCCGACCGGCCGCGCAAGCTGCTGCTGCACCGGCGCGAGATCGACCGGCTGTACGGGCAGGTGCGCGAGAAGGGCTTGACCGCTCGTCCCGACGCGGCTGTACTTCAAGGACGGCCGGGTCAAGGTCGAGATCGCGCTCGCCCGCGGCAAGGAGCTGCACGACAAGCGGCGCGACATCGCCGACCGCGACGCGCGCCGCGAGATGGAGCGCCAGCTCAAGTCCGTTCGCGGCTAGACCAGAGCTGCACCCACACCGTATGCTCGGCCTTCCGGCGGCGCCGCCGCCGTCCGGGAGTCGAAAGGAGGGGCTGTGGGGAACGTCTCGCTCACGGTCAACGGAGTCCTCCACGAGCTCGAGCTCGAGCCGCGTGAGCTGCTCGTGTACGTGCTCCGCGAGCGCCTCGGGCTGACGGGGACGACCGTCGGCTGCGACACCTCGTCGTGCGGCGCCTGCACGGTGCTGCTCGACGGCGAATCCGTGAAGTCGTGCAACGTGCTCGGCGTCCAGGCCGACGGGCACGAGATCACGACGATCGAGGGCCTGGCGACGAACGGCTCGCTCCACCCGCTCCAGGAGAGCTTCCACGACCACCACGCGCTCCAGTGCGGCTACTGCACCTCCGGGATGGTCCTCGCCGCCGTGAGCCTGCTCTCCGAGAATCCGCAGGCCGAGCGCGGACGAGATCAGGCATGCGACTCGAGGGCAACCTCTGCCGCTGCACCGGCTACCAGAACATCGTCCGACGCGATCGCGGCGGTGGCGGCGATGACGCGCCGCCGAGGTCGCAACCGGGACGTCGATCGGCGCCTCCGTCGAGCGCAAGGAGGACGCAAGCTCCTGCACGGACAGGCGCAGTGGGTCGACAACATGCGGCTGCCCGGCATCGGTCTACCTCGCGTCGTGCGCAGCCCGTACGCGCACGCGCGCATCCGGAGCGTCGACGTCGCGCCTGCGCTCGCGCACGCGGACGTCGATCGCGGCCTGGTCCGGCGCGGATCTCGCCGAGGACTGGAACGGCGGCCTGCCGTGCGCATGGCTGCCGACCGAGGACACGAAGGCTCCGCCGCACTGCCCGCTCGCGACCGACAAGGCGCGCTACGCCGGGCGACGGCGTCGCCGTCGTCGTCGCGCGAGCCGCGCCGCGGCCGAGGACGCGGCCGAGCTCGTCGAGGTCGACTACGAGCCGTTGCCGGCGGTCGCCGACGTCCGGAGGCGGCGCTCGCGGACGGCGCTCCGCTCGTGCACGAGGAGCTTCGGGACGAACGAGCTGCTACACGTGGAAGCTCGAGACGGGGCGACGTCGACCGGCTGTTCGCGGACGGCGGACGTCGTCGTCACGCGAGCGCTACCGCCAGAACCGTCTGATCCCGAACGCGATCGAGCCGCGCGCGATCTCGTGCAGCCGCTGCCCGCAGCGGGCGAGTTCACGCTGTGGTCGACGACGCAGATGCCGCACATCGCCCGCTTCGCGTTGCAGCTGCGTCGCTCGGCATCCCCGAGTCGAAGATGCGCGTGATCGCGCCCGACGTCGGCGGCGGCTTCGGCTCGAAGCTGAACGTGTACGCGCGAGGAGGCCCTCGCGCTCGCGATCGTCGCGCCGTCTCGGGCGGCCGGTGAAGTGGACGGAGACACGCAGCCGAGGGCTACCTGGCGACGATCCACGGACGCGACGTCGTGGCAGGAGATCGAGCTCGCGGCGACCGCGCGACGGGAAGATCACCGCGGTCGCGCGTGCGGCCTGGTCGCCGCCATGGGCGCGTACCTGCAGCTCGTCACGGCGGGCGTTCCGCTGCTCGGCGCGTGGCTCTACGGCGGCGCGTACGACATCCAGGGCTACAGCTTCGAGTGCACCGGCGTGTTCACGCACACGACGCCGACCGATGCGTACCGCGGAGCGGGCCGGCCGGAGGCGACGTACGCGATCGAGCGCGCCGTCGACGCGCTCGCGCGCGCGCTCGGCAAGGATCCGGTCGAGCTCCGGCGGCTGAACTTCATCCGCGAGTTCCCGGCGACGATCGCCGCCGGGCTGACGATCGACTCCGGCGACTACGACGCGCTGCTCGACCGGGCGCTCGAGAACGCGGGCTACGACTCGCTGCGCGCCGAGCAGGCGGAGCGGCGTGCGAGCGGCGACTCGAAGCGGCTCGGGATCGGCCTCTCGACGTACGTCGAGATGTGCGGCCTCGCGCCGTCGAAGATCCTCGGCGCGATCCGCTACGGCGCGGGCGGCTGGGACGCGGCGACGATCCGCTGCCTCCCGACCGGCACGGTGCAGGTCCTGACCGGCACCTCGCCGCACGGCCAGGGCCACGAGACGACGTTGGCGCAGATCGTCGCCGACCGGCTCGGCTACGAGCATGGGCGAGATCGAGGTGCTGCACGGCGACACCTCGCGTCGTCCCGCTCGGCATGGACACGTACGGCAGCCGGAGCCTCGCCGTCGGCGGCGTCGCGCTCTACTACGCCGGCGGAGCGGATCGCCGAGAAGGCGAAGCGGATCGCCGCGCACCGGCTCGGGGTGGACGTGACGCAGCTCGCGCGCGACCGCGGGACGTTCTCCGGGCCGGCGACGGGACGGTGACGCTGAAGGAGATCGCGTTCTCGGCCTGGACGGCGCACGACCTGCCGGACGGGATGGAGCCGGGGCTCGAGGCGACGCTTCGTCTACGACCCGCCGAACTTCTCCTGGCCCGGCGGCGCTCACGTCGCCGTCGTCGAGGTCGACACCGAGACCGGGCTCGTCGAGCTGCTGCGCTACGTCGCGGTCGACGACGTCGGCAGCGGTGATCAATCCGACGATCGTCGACGGGCAGGTGCACGGCGGCCTCGCGCAGGGGTCGTCGCAGGCGCTCTACGAGGAGGCGCTCTACGACGAGGACGGGAACCTCCTGACGTCGTCGATGACGAACTACCTCGTCCCGGCCGCGGCAGAGCTCCCGTCGTGGGAGATCGACCGGATCGAGGCGCCGAGCCCGACGAATCCGCTCGGCGTGAAGGGCGTGGGGAACAGGTCGATGGC
>CAWBIQ010000014.1:0-80108 GCA_963788875.1 uncultured Actinomycetes bacterium | reverse complement strand
TGGGACCGCACGAGCGGCGCCGAGCGCTCGTTCCGGCTCGACCGGATGCGCAGCGCGAAGCTGACGCGCGAGAAGTTCGAGCCGCGCGAAGGCTTCGAGCCCACGCGGCTGCGCGGCGCGACGACGGCGCGCGTGCTCTACTCGAAGGAGATCGCCCGCTACGAGATCGAGCGCGGAGCACGGCGCCTCGCCGACGGCGGCGCGGTGCGCGACATCCCGGTCGGCAGCGACGAGTGGCTCGTGAGCGAGATCCTCTCCAAGCGCGGCGAGGCGGTCGTGCTCGAGCCGGTGGGGCTGCGCGTACGCGTCGCAAACCGCGCACGCGAGCTCGCCAAGGAGCTCGGCGTCGAAAGGATGCGCGTCAAGGCGTAACCGACGGCAGCGACCAGGTCGCGACGCAGTCGCGACCTGGTCGCAGTTGTAGACCTTCGCCTATAACGGCAAAGAGAGCGTGAACGTCACGCCGCCGTCGCGGCGCGACTGAACCTCCAGCGTCCCGCCGTGCGCTTCGGCGATCGAGCGTGCGATGAAGAGGCCGAGGCCGGTGCCCGGCTTCGAGCCACCCTCCACCTGGGCCCGGCCGAACTTCTGGAAGATCAACTGGTGCTGGTCGCCGGGAATGCCGGGGCCGCGGTCGCTGACGGCGACGCGGACGTGGCGGTCGTCGCACTCGGCGCTCACCTCGACCGCGTCACCCTCGGGCGAATACTTGACCGCATTCTCGACCAGGTTCGTCAACACCTGCCGGAGGCGTTCGCGATCGCCTCCGACCGGCGGCAGCGGCTCCACGAGGACGGCTCGAACGGCCACCTCGGCCTGGCGCACGGCGGCGGTCGCAACGACGTCCTCGATCAGCGCCGCGACGTCGACCTCGCCGAACTGGTAGCTGAACGTGCCCGCCTCGATGCGCGAGGTGTCGAGCACGTCGGCGACGAGCACCGTGAGCCGGCTCGCCTCGCCGGAGATGAGGCTCAGCAGCTGGTCGCGCTGCTCGGCGGGCAGCTCGTCCCGGCGCTCCTGCAGCGTGCGTGCCGCGCCGATCACCGCCGCCAGGGGGCTGCGCAGCTCGTGCGAGACGAGTGAGACGAAGTCGGCGCGCAGAGCCGACAACCGCCGCAGCTCCTCGACCGTCGCGCGCTCCGCCTCGTACGCGCGGATGTTCTGCACCGCGGTCGCGACCAGCCGTCCGAGCAGCGCAACGAGCTCGACTTCCTCCGCGGAGAAGGCGTCTGCGCCCGCGCGCGAGAGCGAGAGCATGCCGATCGGCTCCGTTCCGAGCAGCAGCGGCGCCACGAGCTCGCTGTGCAGGCCGAGGGCGACGAGACGCTCGTCCTCCGGGAACTCCGACTCGGCGAGATCCCGCCGAACGACGATTTCCCCATCGAGCACGCGCTCGAGCACCGAGCCCTGCAGCGGACCGACGGCGCCCGGCGGAAAGACCTCGTTCGCGCCACGACCCGCCGTCGCGATCGTCGTCGCCGAGTCCTCGTCGACGAGCACGATCGCCGTCCGGTCGAACGGCACGTGGCCGCTCAGCTCGCCGATGAACGCGCCGAACGCGTTCTCGAGCTCGAGCGACGAGCCGAGCGCGCGGGCGCAGCGGTTCGCCGCCTCGAGCGCGTCGACACCCCGGTCAGGCACCGCGCTCCTCCAGCCGCGCGAGCGCCCAGGCGGCGTGCTCGCGCAGGAGCTCGTCCTCGTGCCTCGCATACTCCTCCACCACTCCACGTTCCATGTCGCCGCCGCTGTTCCCTGCGGCGACGAGCGCGTTCCGGCGCAGCCAGCGCGCGTCGTTTCGAGGCACGTAGAGACGGTCATAGCGCCGTGCCAGCTCTGCCGCATCCGCGCGCAGCCAATCGACGAGCGACACGTGCGGCTCGTCGCCTCCGCCGGGCGGCGCGTCACTACGGCGCTTCTCGACCCCGCGATTCCACGGGCACACGTCCTGGCAGATGTCGCAGCCGTACACCTGCGCACCGAGGTGCACACGGTAGTCCTCGGGGATCGGCGCACGCGGCCTGTGTCCAGTACGAGAGGCAGCGTCCCGCGTCGAGCGTGCCGGGCTCGTCGAGCGCCCCGGTCGGGCATGCTTCGACGCAGAGCCGGCAGGCGCCGCAGTCGAGGTCGAGCGGCGGCGTCGGCTCGAGCTCGGCGTCGGTGACGAGCGTCCCCAGCACGACCCAGGAGCCGTGCCGCTGCGTGATCAGCAGCGTGTTCTTGCCGTAGAAGCCGACGCCGCTGCGGGCTGCGCCCTCCCGGTCGACGTGCTGGTTCGCGTCGACGAGCACGCGGTAGCTTCCGCCGATCTCGCGGCCGAGCGCGTCGAGCTTCTCGCGCAGCTCCGCATACGCGTCGTGCCACGTGTAGCGCGGCAGGCGTCCGTGGCCGGCCGAGCGCTCCGGCTCGGGCGCGTAATAGCAGAGCGCCGCCGAGACGACCGTGCGGGCGCCGAGGAGAAGCCTCTCCGGGTGGCATGACTCCTCGGGCCGCGCCATCGTGAACTTCATGTCCGCGAAGAGGCCGCGTGCGCGGCGTTCGCGGATGTGCCGTTCGGTCTCCAGGTACGGCGCCGCCGGCGCCGCGCCGACCGCGTCCAGGCCGAGCCCGTAGGCGAGTTCCCGGAGTTCGTCCGCCCTCACACGGATAGTCTGCCCCTCATGCGTGCGGTTCGTATCCACAGCGACGGCGGGCCGGAGGTGCTCGTGCTCGAGGAGGCGCCGGATCCGGCGCCGGCGCCGGGCGAGGTGCTCGTCCGGCTGCGCGCCTCGGCGCTCAACCATCTCGACATCTGGATCCGCAAGGGCCAGCCGTCGGCGCCGAAGCCGCGCATCCTCGGCGCGGACGGCGCCGGCGTCGTCGAGGCGCTCGGCGAGGGCGTGCAGGGCTTCGAGCCGGGGCAGCCGGTCGTGCTCAACCCCGGGATCGAGGCCGGGCACGGGAGGATCCACGTCATCGGCGAGCACGGCGACGGCACGAACGCGGAGCTGATCGCGGTGCCGGCGACGAACGTCTACCCGCTGCCCGACGGGCTCTCGTTCGAGGACGCCGCCGCGTTCCCGCTCGTCTTCGAGACGGCCTACCGGATGCTTGTCACCCGCGCTCACCTGCAGCCGGACGAATGGGTCCTGATCTGGGGGATCGGCAGCGGCGTCTCCACCGCTGCCCTCGCGCTCACGACCACGCTCGGCGCCCACGCGATCGTCACCTCCTCGAGCGACGAGAAGCTGGCGCGGGCGCGCGAGCTCGGCGCGGAGGCGACGGTGAACCACGCCGGCGGCGACGTGAAGGCGGCGGTGCGCGAGGCGACCGGCGGCCGCGGCGCCGACGTCGTCGTCGAGCACGTCGGCGCGGCCACCTGGCGGACGTCGCTCGACATCGCCGCTGTCGAAGGGCGGATCGCCGTCTGCGGCGCGACGAGCGGGCCGAACCCGCCCGCGGCCCTGCATCGCGTCTGGTGGAAGCAGCTGACGATCCTCGGCTCGACGATGGGCACGAAGGCCGACTTCGAAGCCGTGTACGAGCTCATCGCCGGCGGTCGTGTGCGGCCGGTCGTGGACGAAGTCCTGCCGCTAGCGGAGATCCGGGCCGCGCACACCCGCCTCGAGGCGGGCCAGCAGCTCGGCAAGATCGTCCTGCGCATCCCCGAGTAGCCCGGAACCCCCGGTGCCAGACCCGGGTCAGGCACCGTAACGGGACCGTCACGGGAGCGTGACGCGCCCTCAACGGATCAACGGCAGACGCCCACCGGCCCCTCAGGACAGCCTGATCTCGTTGGCGTAGGTCCGGGCCGCGTAGCCCCGGGTGGCCGCCGCGGTGTCCGGCGGCGGCACGATCACCAGGCCCGAGATCAGACGTTTCTACGCCTGTACGTCAGGAGTTTCCACCGATCCGCGCCGACCGGCGGCCGCGCGATCATCGGGACGGCGGACAGGACGAGACAAGGGAGAACGATGATCAACGGCGCCAACACCGGCTTCATGCTCGTCGCAACGAGCCTCGTGATGTTGATGACGCCGGGGCTGGCCTTCTTCTACGGCGGGCTCGTCGGCCGCTCGAACACGCTGACGATCATGATCCAGAGCTTCGCCTCGATGGGCATCACCACCGTGCTCTGGTGGCTCGTCGGATACTCGCTGTGCTTCAGCGGCGGCGCAGACGGCATCTACGGCAACTTCCATGTCGCCTTCCTGCGCCATGTGAGCCCGCACTCGATCTATGCGCCGTCGGGGATCCCGCTCACCGTGCTGATCGCCTACCAGATGATGTTCGCGATCATCACCCCGGCCCTGATCACCGGCGCGTTCACGAACCGGGTCACATTCAAGGCGTTCCTCATCTTCCTCGTCGTCTGGCAGCTGTTCGTCTACTACCCGTTCGTGCACATGATCTGGGGCAACGGCCTGCTCGCGCAGTGGGGTGTTCGCGACTTCGCCGGCGGGATCGTCGTGCACGCGAGCGCGGGCTGGGCGGCGCTCGCGTCCGTCCTCTACGTCGGCAGGCGGAAGTTCTTCGACGTGCCGCACAACATCCCGTTCATCGCGCTGGGTACCGGCCTGCTCTGGTTCGGCTGGTACGGCTTCAACGCGGGGAGCGAGCTGAAGGTCGACGACATCACCGCGACCGCCTTCCTCAACACGGACATCGCCGCCTCGTTCGCAGCGGTGACGTGGCTGTTCGTCGAGTGGTGGTACGCGAAGAAGCCCCATTTCGTCGGGCTGCTGACCGGCGCGGTCGCCGGGCTCGCGTGCATCACGCCGGCGGCAGGGTTCGTTCCGATCTACGCCTCGGTGGTGATCGGGATGACGGCCGGTGTCGTCTGCTACTACGCGATCCAGCTGAAGAACAAGCTGCATTGGGACGACGCGCTCGACGTCTGGGGCGTCCACGGGATGGGTGGCACGCTCGGGATCATCCTGCTCGGCATCTTCGCAAGCACGTCGATCAACCCGAACGGCGCGCAGGGTCTGATCCACGGCACCGGCACCTTCTTCGGCAAGGAGGTCGCGGCCGGCTTCGGCGCGTCCGCGTACGCCTTCGTCTTCACGTACGTGGCGCTGCGTGTGATCGATCTCATCACGCCGGTCCGCGTGGGGACGGAGGCGGAGCGAGGGCTCGACGCCGCGATGCACGGCGAGAGCGCGTACCAGCTCGACGACGACCAGCCGCGGGGAGAGCTCGCCGTCTAGCCGAAGCCGAGGATGAACTTCGCGTCGTCGGACATCCGGTCCGGCGTCCACGGCGGGTCGAAGACGAGCTCGAGGTCGACCTCCTCCACGCCGGGCACCTCGCGCGCGGCCCGGTCGATATCCCCCGCGATCAGCGGCCCGGCGGGGCAGCCCATCGAGGTGAGACTGTAGGTGATCTTCACCTTCGGGCCCTCGATCTCGACGTCGTAGAGCAGGCCGAGGTCGACGATGTCCATCCCGAGCTCGGGATCCTCGACCTGGCGGAGCACCTCGAGCACCTCGTTCTTGCTGGGCATGAGGGCCAGTGTAGCCATGGCCCGGTGTCAGACACGGTCTACGATGGCTCCATGCTCGCGAGCGGGAGCTCCACGGTCATGAACGGCGTCCTGCTGGCCTCGGCGGTCGTGCCGGTGCTGGTCGTGATCGTGCTGGCCTGGCTCTTCCTCCGCGCGGGCAGGCGCCACGACGAGAGCGAGCGCCGCGCGGCCGCGGAGCGGATGCCTCAGTAGCCGAGCAGCCGCACCTCTTCGCGCCGCTCGCGGGCGAAGAAGTGGATGCCGTCGACGAAACGCACCCAGTTGCAGCGGGTGCACATGAGCAGCGAATGGGTGCGGGCGCTGTCGGCGAGGTACCGCACGCCGCGGAGCAGGTCGCCGTTGGAGACGCCGGTCGCGGCCACGATCACCTCGCCCGGCGCGAGATCCTCGGTGCGGAAGACGCGCCCGTAGTCCTCGATCCCGAGCTCGCGCAGCTCGTCGATCTCGCCGCGCGAGGTCGGCCAGAACTGCGCCTGCAGCTCGCCGCCGAGGCAGCGAAGCGCAGCCGCGGAGAGGACGGCCTGGCGCGTGCCGCCGATCCCGACCGCGAGGTGGTCGTTCGTGCCGCGGATGGACGCGGAGATCGACGAGGTGACGTCGCCGTCCTGGATCAGCTTGATCCGGGCACCGGCGGCGCGGATCTCCTCGATCAGGTCGTGGTGGCGCGGCCGGTCGAGCACGATCGTCGTCACATCGTTGACGCGGCGGCCGAACGCCTCGGCGATCGCCTCGATGTTCTCGCCCATCGGTCGCAGCAGATCGATCGAGCCGCGTGCGCGCGGGCCGACCGCCATCTTCCGCATGTACATCTGCGGCAGCGTCATCAGGTGGCCCGGCTCACCGACGGCGATCATCGACATCGCGCCGTTGCCGCCGCGCGCGACGACGCCGCGGCCCTCGAGCGGGTCGAGCGCGAGATCGACCTCGACGCCGCCGGCGCCGAACGACGCGCCCACACGCAGGCCGCCCACGTCGTCGACGGAGCCGAGCACGACGCGCCCGTGGATCGGCAGCAGCTCGAGCATCGCGCGCATCTCGCTCGCGGCGGCTTCCTCGGCCGCAGTCTGGTCGGCACGGCCGAGCCAGCGCGCCGCGGCGAGCGCCGCCCGCTCCGTTGCGCGCAGGTAGGACTGGCACAGGCAGGGCTCCTGCTGGCCCGTGGGCGCCGGCTCGGGGGCCGGCTCGATGTGGGTGTCGGTCACACGCGCTCCGCAGCCGAGAGGACGAGATCGGCGACGGCACGGGTCGCGCGCTCGGCGTTCTCGTTCTCGATCACCGGCACGTCTTCACGTTCGGCCTGCTCGACGATGAATTCCTGGAGGCGCCGGATCTCCCGGAACCGGTCGAGATACCTCGTCATCGGCCGCTCGGTGCCGGCCTCGCGCATGAAGAAATGCTGCGCGTGCGCGGTCTCGTCCTCGATCTTCACGACACACGCCGTCACGAGCGCATTGTCGTCGAGCGGCGGAAGGAGCCCGGGAACAAGATGGACGCCCTCGAGGACCATCGACCAGCCCTCGTGCAAGGCGCGCTCGATCGAGGCGCGCACACCCACGAGCACCTGGCGCGACTGCTCGAGAAAGCCGGCGATGAGCGGGTGGTCCGCGCCGGGTGCGGCCGCGTCCGCCTCGAAGCTCGAGTAGTGGATCGACGGCATGAACTCGTGCGAGAAGAACGCACGCATCGTCTCGCGGACGAAGTCCGTGGACGTCACGCGGGTAATGCCGAGCCGGTACGCGATCTCCGTCGCGATCGTCGATTTGCCGGTGCCGGTGGCGCCTCCGACGAGGATGACGAGCGGTTGCTCGAGCTCGCGCAGCTGCTGGTAGCGGCGCAGCTGCCGCACGGCCTCTCCGCCCTCGACCTCCCCGAGGCTCTCGATCGCCAGCGTGCCGAGCCGTTCGAGCTCCACGACGTCGCAGCCGCGCGCCTCGAGCTCGTCGGCCACGCGCCGGGCGAGCACGTAGGCCCGGTCCGGCGCAACGCCGACGGCGATCAGCGCGCGCGCCATCAGGCCGCGCGAGTAGGGCAGGCCGTGCTCACCGCCGAGCGGCAGCGGCATGATCCGCCGCGCCTCGGTCATGCGCGCGCCCCCATGGGGACGAGTCCGGGCAGGAGCTCGTCGAGGCCGTCGGCGACGACGTCGTTTCCCGCGAGGACGAGCTCGGCCCCACGCGCGAGCGCCGCCTCGGCCACGACGTCGATCGCGGCCGCCTTCAGCTCCACGAGGTACACCTCCGCGTCCACCTGCCCGAGCTCGGCCCGCAGCGTGTCGCGCTGAGCCAGGTTGCGGGAGACGTGAACGACGTCGCCGTCGAGATGGCCGGTGGGTGCCGGGCCGGTCGTGAAGACGGCCGTGCGGCGGCCGCGGAGCGACTCGGCCGGGCGCAGGCGGAGCTCCGCGCGCACCACGGGCACGTCCTTGATCTCCCTGACCGCGTCGTGGTCGGCGCCGCCGGTGTCGACGACGAGGTCGGAGACGAGCACGCGATAGGCGTTGAGGCCCTCGCGGACGTCGTGCGCTCCGTTCGTCACGAGAATGCGCGCCTGAGCCGCAATCGGCGGCAGTGCGGCGCCGCTCCCGTCGAGCACGAGCAGGTCGGGCTCGAGCACGGCGGCGGCGTGCACGCCCTCCAGGACGTTCGAGTCGACCGTCGCGCCGGCCAGCCCGCCACCCGCACGGCGGCAGCCGACGGTCGGCACGCCGGCAAAGACCGCTGTCTCGAGGTAGTCGGACGCCGCGTGGCGCCCGGCGCGGGCGAGGTCGATCAACTCGTCGACCGTGGGCGCCGTCCGCCGCAGCTCCGGCTCGGGCGGGCCTCCCCGCCCCATCGAGACGACGACGACGTCCCGGTCGCGGGCGAGCACGCGGGCGGCGTGGCCGGCCACCGCCGTCTTCCCGACGCGCTTGCCGGTCCCGATCACGGCGAGCGACGGCACCCTCGCCTCGTGCAGCACGGGAGGCTCGAAACGGAAGTCGGCGCCGATGTACGGCAGTCCGAGCGCGAGCGATCGCGACGCCCAGAGGAAGCGCTCGCGCGGGCCGAGCACCGGCTCGTCCGAGAGGTCGAAGACGAGGTCCGCCTCCACCTCGTCGAGCGTCGTCACGAGCGGCACGCCGTAGTCGTCGCCTCCGCGCAGCTTCTCCGTCCCGCCGACGAACAGCGCCCCGGCGACGTCGTACGGCAGCGCCGCGAGCGCCGCGCGCACGACCGGCGCGTAGTGCTCGCCGTCGATCAGCACGATCGCCCTCACCGGTACGTCACCTCGCCCTCGATGCGGGCCGTGTACTTCTCGAACGTCTTCGAGTCCGTCGAGAACTGGATGATGCGCTCCTGCTCGTGGAACGGATACTTGCGCCAGACGTCGACGTGGCTACCGGAGACCTCGACGACGTTGTAGCAGGGACGGCCGTGGCCTCTCAGCCGCGCCGAGGAGACGGTGCCCGCATTCACGACGAACAGATCCTCGAGCCGCCAGGCGTACGGCACGTGCTTGTGCCCACAGAGGACGAGATCGACGCCGGCGCGCTGGAGGCATTCGAGCGCGTCGCCGGCGTCGTTGACGATGTTTCGCTCCCTTCCCGTGCCCGGCACGGGCAGCAGATGGTGGTGGAGGACGAACACCCTCAGGTCGGCAGGCGCCGCGAACTGCTCCTCGATCCACCTGTAGCGGCCGCGGCCGATCTGCCCGTTGTCGAGATCGGGCTCGGTCGAGTCGACGGCGACGATCGTCGCAGCGCCGACCCGCAGCACGGAGTTTCGCTCGCCGAACAACTCCTCGAAATGGACGTAGCCGACGTTGCGCGAGTCGTGGTTACCCGGGATCACGACCATCGAGTCGCACTCGATGCCGTCGAGGTAGCCCTTCGCGAGCGCGTACTCGTCCTTGAACCCGTGCGACGTGAGGTCGCCCGAAACGACGACCACGTCCGGCTCGAGGTCGTTCACCTCGGACACAGCACGCTCGAGCAGGTTCGCCAGGAAGAACTGCTGGCCGCAATGCAGATCGGACAACTGGACGATGGTGAACGGTCGCCCACTGTTCGTCGACGGCATGGCGGAAGACTAGAACACGGCGTGTACCGGGTAATAGAGCGCGGCGGAGACGAGGGCGGCCGCGGGAAGGGTCAGGAGCCAGGCGATGCCGATGCTGCCCGCCACGCCCCACTTGACCGCCGAGAAACGGCGAGTCGCGCCCGCGCCCATCACCGAGCCGGTGACCACGTGCGTCGTCGAGATCGGAAAGCCGAAATGGGTGCCGACGAAGAGGGTCGAGCCGGCGGCAAGCTGGGCGGCGAACCCGTGCTCCGGCTGGAGCTTGTAGATCCGCTGGCCGAGCGTCCGGATGATCCGCCACCCGCCGGCGTACGTGCCGGCGGCGATGGTCAGGCCGGCCGTCACCTTCACCCAGATGGGCACGTAGAAGTGCGAGATGCTCCCGTTCGTGTAGAGAGCGAGCGCGATCACGCCCATCGTCTTCTGCGCGTCGTTCGCGCCGTGCGTGAACGCCACCCATGTCCCCGTGACGAGCTGTCCCAGGCGGAAGCTGCGGTTCGCGACGCCCGGCGTCAGCCATGAGAACAACCGGTAGACGAGGACGACGAGCACGAACGCAACGGCAAAGCCGGCGACCGGCGACACGGCCCCGGGCAGCACGACCTTCTCCCAGACGCCGCGCCACTGAACGCCGCCGGCGCCGGACTGGACGAGCGCCGCCCCGACGAGCCCGCCGATGAGCGCGTGGGTCGAGCTCGACGGCAGCCCCAGCCGCCACGTCACGAGGTTCCACACGATGGCGCCGACAAGCGCGGCGAGCACCGTCTCGTTCGTGGCGAGACCGGTGTCGATGATCCCCTGGGCGACCGTCTTCGCGACGGCGGTCGTCACGAACGCGCCGGCGAGGTTCGCCGCGGCCGACACCGCGACCGCTGTTCGCGGCGCGAGCGCGCGCGTACCGACCCACGTCGCTACGTAGTTGGCGGTGTCGTGAAAGCCGTTTGTGAAATCGAAGCCGAGCCCGACGACGACGACGACCGCGAGCAGCAAAGTGCCGCTCACACCGTGTCAGCGGTTCTTGACAAGAATCGCTTCGAGCACGTCGGCCGCGTTCTCGCAGGCGTCGACCGCTTCCTCGAGCTGCTCGTGAATGTCCTTCCAGCGCACGAGCGTGAGCGCGTCGACCTTGCCGGTGAACAGCTCGGCGATCGCGTCGTGCGAGATCCGATCGCCCTCGTCCTCCAGCTCACGCAGCTCGATCAGCTGGCGCCGGGAGTCCTTGAAGCCCTCGAGCCGGTTGATCGCCTCGCAGAGCTTCTTCGCCGAGCGGTGGATGATGTCCGCCTGACGGCGTGCCTGCTCGCGGACGTCGCGCACGCCGTAGTCGACGACCTTGCCGGCGGCTTCGTCGATGTGGTCGCAGATGTCGTCGAGCACACCCGCGAGCCGGTACATGTCGTCCCGGTCGAAAGGCGTCACGAACGTGCGGTTGAGCAGGTCGACGACCTCGTGCGTGAGCCGGTCGCCCTCGTGCTCGAGCTCCTTGATCTCGCGCGCCCGCTCGGCGCTCCCCTCCGGAAAGCGCTCCAGCAGCTCGGTCAGGGCCTCTGCGATCGCGACCGCGTTCGCGGCGGCCCGGTTGTAAAGATCGAAGAACTCGCGCTTCTGGGGGACGAGGCTGATCCGTGCCATCGCCCTTGTTTACCACTTCGTCTCGAGCGCCCTGCGGAGAAAGCGTCCTCGGGGCCGTCCGACCCGGTCGCTACCGTGGCTCCAGATGGGGCTCGACACCCCTGCGTTCCAGGTATATCGGGGCACCGAGCCGCCGCGCTTCGCCAGCCAGGCGGAGCTCGAGTGCGCGAAGGTCCTCGACTACTACGGCGTGCCGTGGCAGTACGAGCCGACCACGTTCGTCCTCGAGGAGGACGAGGACGGGCGCGTCGTCGAGGCGTTCGCGCCGGACTTCTACTTGCCGGACCAGGACCTCTACGTCGAGATCACGGTGATGAAGCAGTCGCTCGTCACCCGCAAGAACCGGAAGCTCCGAAAGCTGCGTGAGCGCTATCCCGAGGTCAAGATCAAGCTCTTCTACAAGCGGGACCTCGAGCGCCTCGCGCAGCACTTCCACCTCGACCTGGCGTCGTAGAGGAGCAGCCGCGGACCCGCGCATCGGGGAGGTCTACCTGTCGGCTGACGAGCTCGGCGTGCGCGTGCGCGAGCTCGGGGCCGAGATCACCCGCGACTACGCGGGTCGCGAGCCCATCCTCGTCGGCTCGCTGAAGGCGAGCCTCGTCTTCCTCGCGGACCTCTCGCGGGCGATGCCGATGCTCCACGGCCTCGACTTCGTCGAGCTGGCCGGCTACGGCAGCGCACAGATGGGCGGCCACGAGCAGATCCGCGTGCTCAAGGACCTCGATGCGGACATCCTCGACCGCGACGTCATCGTCGTCGAGGACGTGATCGACACAGGGCTCACGCTCAACTACCTCGTGCGGACGTTCGAGCTGCGGAAGCCACGGTCGATCGCCGCGGTGACCCTGCTCGACCGGCCCTACCGCCGGCTGGTCGACGACCTGCCCGTCCGCTACGTCGGCTTCGTCGTGCCGGACGAGCTGTTCGTGGGCTACGGGTTCGACCTCGACGAGCGCTGGCGCGAGCTTCCCGACCTGCGGTTGTTGAACGTGTAGCGGAGGTCAACGGCTGCGACCAGGTTGAGACCAGGTCGCGGAGCTCCATCACGGGAGATAGCCGAGGGGGTCGACCGGGCTTCCGTTCACTCTGACTTCGAAGTGAACGTGGGGCCCCGTGCAGAAGCCCGTGCAGCCTGAGTAGCCAATGATGTCACCTTGGCTCACGTTCTGGCCGCAGCTGACGGCGATGCGCGACTGGTGACCGTACGCCGTGCCGAGGCCGTTGTGATGGTCGATCACGACGAGGTTGCCGTAGCCCTCCTCCCAGCCGCAGTAGACGACGGTGCCGGCCGCCGCCGCGTGGATGGGCGTACCCGTCGGGACGCCGATGTCGATGCCCGGGTGGAGCGTTCCCCAGCGCATGCCGAAGGGGCTCGTGATCGGGCCCGACACCGGCCAGATGAACCCGGCGGCGGACGGGGTCGCCGCGGTCTGGTTGGAGGTCGACGAGCCTGCCTGCAGCTTCGCGGCGATCGCCGCACTCGCTGCCTGGATCGCCTGCGACTCCTGGATCTCTGCCTGCTCCTGCGCCTTCGTCGCGACGAGCGCGTGCGACTTGCCTGCCCGTGTGGTCGCCAGCTTGTCGCGACTCGAGAGCAGCTCGCCGCGCAGGATCGCCTGCTGCTGCGCGCGCGCATCGATCACGCGCGTCTCCTGCTGCAAGCTCCGGCGCATGGCCGCGGTCCTGGCCCGCGCGCGCTCCACGGCCCGCTTCGCCGTCGCCACCTGGGCGGCCACCTTCTTGTCCTGCGCCGCGATCGCGCCGAGATAGTCGAACTCGTCGAGGACGTCCTGGAAGCTCCGCGCCGCGAGGAGGATCTCCACCGTCGAGGGGCTGCTCTGCTTGTAGATCGTGACGAGCCGCTGGTCGAGCCGCTGCACCGAGATCGTGTACTCGCGCCGGAGGTTGCGGAAGCGGGTCGTCTGCAGGCGGTAGAGCTCGTTGAGCTTCGCGAGCCGTCGCTGGTGCAAGGCGACGTCGGCCTGGAGCGCCGAGAGCTTGCTCGACACGTCCCCGACGCGCGCCTCGAGCGAGCGGATCTGCGTCGTGAGCCCGCCGATCTGTCCGTTCAGCGCCGACTCGCGCGCATGCTCGCGCGCGATCTTCGCCTGGACCGCGGCGAGCTTCGCGTCGAGGGTCGCCTTCTGCTGTCCGAGGCCGTCACCCGCGAGCGCAGGCGCCGCAAGCCCCAACGCGAGGACAAGCAGGAGCAGGACGCGGCGCGCCATAGCGGACACTTTCGGCGCACGCACAGCCCTCCCTCCCCGGCGCCCGCCTAGCGGCTGCTGCCGACCTGCGCCGGCCGGGCGTCGGCTCGGGGTTCTAGCGCCCGCAGGGTCTCCGCGGCGCGCCGCCGCAGGGGTCCGACCTGCTCGCGGTAGTCGTCGTCGGTGACCTTCCCGGTGCGATGGTCGAACTCGAGCTCCTTGAGCGCCGAGAGCGCGCGGTCGCGCTCCTCGAGCCGCTCGAGTCGCAACCGGTCGACCGCGCCGGGCTCGTCGAGGCGGTCGCTCAGGGGAACCGGCTCGCGCAGGAACGGCCGCGCGACGAACACGACGACAAGGGCGGCGAGCATGGCACCAAGGGCGAGCGCGAGCGCCATCACGTCCTCGCCGCAGCGGCACCCTCGTAGCGCTGGGCCAGCCGGCGCTGCTCGACCGCATCCGGCCAGAGGGTGACGAGCGAGCCGAAGACGAAGAGGAGGCCAGCCGCCCAGACGAGGTTCACGAGCGGCTTCACGAGCACCTTGAGGAAGAGCGTGCCGTTCTTGTCGAACTGGTCGGCGATGGTGAAGACGTCGCCGAGGTTGCGCGGGTCGTGGTAGATCGAGACGTCGTTGCCGAAGTCCTGCTCGACCGGGAAGAAGCTCTTCCCGGGGTGGAGCGTGGCGACATGCGAGCCGCCGCGCGTGACGTCGACCGTCGCGCTCGTCGATTGCGAGTTCGAATGCTGTGTGTTCTCGAGCGACCGGTACGTGAGCGTGTACCCGGCGACCTCCATCGACTGGCCCACCTTCAGGCCGCGCTCACGGATCGTCTGGTACGCGCTCGAGCCGGCGATCCCGATCGCGAGGAGGAGCACCGACGCGTGGACGACGTAGCCCCCGTACCGGCGCCTGTTCTTGCCTACGAGCCGCCAGAGCGATCCTGTGGCGAGCGACCCGCGCACGAACTCGAGCACGATCGACGCGAGCACGAACGCGGAGAAGGTGTAGGCGAGCAGGCCGGGGGTCGAGCTGCCGAGACCGACCGCGATGAGCGCGACACCGGTGACGAGCGAAGCGGCCGCCGGAATCGCGAACGTCTTTCCGAGCGCGCGCAGCGACGCCCGCCGCCAGGCGACGAGCGGCCCGATCCCCATCAGCAGCAGCAGGGGTAGACCGAAGCTGTGCAGGAAGAAGTTGTAGTACGGCTTCGACACGGAGCGGGTCTCGCCCGTCACGGCCTGCGTCAGCAGCGGATACATCACGCCCCAGAGGATCGTGAGCGCGAGCGCGACGAGCAGGAGGTTGTTGTAGAGGAACGTGGCTTCGCGCGAGACGAGCGATTCGAGCTTCGTCCGCGCGCGCAGCAGCGGGAGGCGCAGGTAGATGAGTCCGACGGAGAAGACGACGCAGCCGACGATGAAGCCGAGGAACCAGCCGCCGATCGAGCTCTGCGAGAACGAGTGGATCGAGTTGACCACACCCGAGCGCGTGAGGAACGTGCCGAGGATCGAGAGGTTGAAGGCGAGCGCGACCAGCACCATGTTCCAGACCTTCAGCATCCCGCGCTTCTCCTGGATCATCACCGAGTGCAGGAATGCGGTCGCCGCGAGCCACGGCATCAGCGCGGCGTTCTCGACCGGGTCCCACGCGTAGTAGCCGCCCCAGCCGATCTCGACGTACGCCCAGTGCGCGCCGAGCAGCTGGCCGACGCCGAGGAACGTCCACGCGGCGAGCGTCCAGCGCCGCGTCGCGACGATCCAGCGCTCGTCGGTGCGCCCGGAGAGGAGCGCACCCATCGCGAACGCGAACGGGATCGTCAGCCCGACGTAGCCGAGGTAGAGCATGGGCGGGTGGGCGAGCATGTAGGGGTTCTGCAGGCTCGCCACCATCCCCGCCCCGTCTGCAGGTGCAACCGCCTGCTTGAACGGGCTCGAGACGAAGCAGAGCATGAAGGCGAAGAAGAGGGCGATGCCGCCGAGCACCGGCACGACCCAGGCGATCAACTGGTGCGAGCGGCGGTTCAGCCACACGGCCAGAGCCGCGTAGCCGGTGAGGATCACGAGCCAGAGCAGGAGCGACCCCTCCTGGCCGCCCCAGAAGGCGGAGAGGGTGTAGCCGAGCGGCAGCGAGCGGCTCGTGTGCGCGGCGACGTAGACGAAGGAGAAGTCGTGCCGGGCCAGCGCCGAGAGCAGCACCGCCGCGGCGACGAGCGTCGTCCCGAACGCTGCGAGGAGCGCGTTCTGCGCCGAGACGGCGAGCCGGCGCCGGCGCGTGTACGCGGCGAACGAGCCGCCGACGAGCGCGTACGCGACGAGACCGAAGCTCAGAAGGAGCGCGACGCGGCCGAGCGCGGCCAAGCTACGTCTTCTTGCTCTTCGCGGGCGCGTACTTCGAGGGGCACTTCGTCACGAGCGAGCCCGTGTCGGCGACGAAGACGCCACTCTTGAGCCTGCCGCTCAGCACGACGTGCGCGGTTGGCTTGAAGAGGTCGGGAACGCTCCCGTGGTAGTCGACGAGGACGCGAGCTGCCGACGTGCCGCTGACGTCCTTCAGCCGGAAGCGCATGCCGGCGGCGCTGTGCGAGTCGCCCGTCGGCTTGCCGACAACCATGCCGATGAGCGCCACGTGCCCGGTCGCACCGTCGAGCGCGCTCGGCGAGAGCTGGGTCGTCGCATTCCCCGCGATCGCGGTGTAGAGGATGAAGACCGCCAGAACGGCGGCCACCGAGAGCGCGATGACGAGGCGGGCCGGGCTCCGACGCACAGCCGAGAGTGTACCGAGGCCCAGGGTCTACGACTGCGACCAGGTCGCGCCGCGACCTGGCCGCCGCCGTCGACCGCCGGCGGCCGTAAACCTCCCCTCGGCGCCCGGGCCGGAGGCTAACGTCACATAAGCGGAGCACAACCTCTCCCCCGCCTGAAACGCGCAGCGTCTCAGGCGGCAGCAGCGCGTCCGGGGACGCGGTAGCCGTGGTCGTGGCAGAGCGAGCCGGGCGAGTCCTCGGTCAGCGCGTCGCAATAGCCCTTGCCGTAGGCGGCCCGCATGAAGGCTGCGACGACGTCGAGGCTCCACTCGGAGATGTCGGCCGCTTCCCGCCAGAGATCGGTCAGGCGGAGGTCGATGTCCAGCTCGAGCAGGTCGATCCGGGAGGGGTGGTTGGCCATGCCGAAAACCGTAGAGAAGGGGTCGGACGGAACCTGCGGACGCCCCGCAAGGGGCTCCGGGCGGCTGCGGATGCGACCCGGCCGCGCGCGGGGCAGGCTGGTCCCATGCCCAGGGTCCGCCTCCCGCTTCTGCTGGCCGTCGTCGGGCCGGGCCTGATGGTGATGCTCGCGGACACGGACGCCGGCAGCGTCGTCACAGCGGCTCAGTCAGGGGCAACCTGGGGCTACCGGCTCCTGCTCGTCCAGCTTGCCCTCGTGCCGGTGCTCATCGTCGTGCTGGAGCTCTCGGCGCGGCTGGCGATCACCACCGGCAAGGGCTTCACGGAGCTGATCCGCGAGCATTTCGGCAGCACGTGGGCGGCGGCCGCCGTCGCCACGCTCGTCGTGACCGTCCTCGGCGCCCTCGTCACGGAGTTCGCCGGCCTCGCCGGCGTCGGCGAGCTGTTCGGCGTGCCGCGGGCCGCGACGGTGCCGATCGCCGCCTCCGCCCTCGTCCTGCTCGTCGTCACCGGCGGCTACCGGCGTGTCGAGGTGGTGGGGCTCGCGCTCGGCTCGCTCGAGCTCGTGTTCGTCGTCGCGGCGGTGCTCGCGCACCCGCATGCCGGCGCCGTTGCGGGCGGGTTCGTGTCGTCGCAGCCCCTCGGCAACCACAGCTACCTCGCGCTCGTCGCGGCGAACGTCGGCGCGGTCGTGATGCCCTGGATGATCTTCTACCAGCAGAGCGCGATCGTGCAGAAAGGGCTGACCTCCCGGAACCTCCGCGTGGCGCGGCTCGACGTCGTCGCCGGGGCGGTCGTGACGCAGATCGTGATGGGAGCCGTGCTCGTCGCCGCGGCCGCCCGCCTCCACAGCGCCGGGCCGCTGCGCACGATCGGCCAGCTCGCGACCGCTCTCGCCCCCGCGCTCGGCGGCACCGCGGGCCGCGTCATCCTCGCACTCGGGATCGGCGGTGCGGCGCTCGTCGCCGGCATCGTCGTCTCGCTCGCCGCGACCTGGGCGGTGGCCGAGGCGCTCGGCAAGCCGCGCGACCTGAACCGCTCGATCCGGCACGCCCGGCCCTTCTACGCGCTGTACACGGCCGTCGTCGCCGGGGGCGCCGCGCTCGTGCTCGCGAGCGGCTCGCTCGTCCGGCTCGCTGTGAACGTCGAAATCCTCAACGCGCTGCTCCTGCCCTTCGTGCTCGTCTTCCTCGCACTGCTCGCCCACCGCGCCCTGCCGCGGCCCTACCGGCTCGTCCGCGGACAGCGCGTCGCGTTCGCCGCAGCCGCCGGCCCGCTCATTCTCGTCGCGCTGCTCTGGGTCGCGCTCGCGCTCGGCCTCTGACGTACGCTCCTCGCGTGGGCGTCACACGATTCGGTCCCTCGGGGCTCCCGGAAGCCGAGACGTTCGAGGGCGCCGCCGCGGCGCTCGCCGCATCCGGCTACACCGCGTGTGAGATCGGCTTCGCCGGCGGCTTCTGGCTCGACTACGAGGCCGCACCGCAGCTCGGAGCGGCGTTGCGCGCGGTCGGAATCGCCCTCTCGGTGCACGCACCGCTGGCGGCGTTCATGGGCCATGCCGACCGCGGCAAGAAGTTCAACATGGCCCTCGGGATGCTCGACCACACCGCCGGCATCGCGAAGGCCGCGGGGGCGGAGCTGATCGTCGTCCATCCGGGCTTCTTCCTCGGCCGCGAGCGGGAGCAGGCGATCGCCGACGTCGTCGCCCAGCTCGGCGACCTCCGCGCCCGCCTCGAGAAGAAGGACCGGCTCGTCCCCTTCGGTGTCGAGGTGATGGGGCGCGTCCGCGACCTCGGCAGCGTGGACGACGTGCTCGAGATCGCGGCGGGAACGGACTTCGTCCGCCCGGTGCTCGACTTCGCGCACATGCACGCCACGAGCGACGGCGCGTTCACGGAGGTCGAGGCGTTCGCGGCTCCGCTTGCACGCGTGGACGCGCTGCTCGCGCCCGGCATCCCCTTCCACATCCACTTCTCGGACATCGCCTTCGCGAACCGCAACGAGACGAAGCACCTGCCCTACGGGGAAGGAACGCTGCGCGCCGAGCCCCTGCGTGACGCGCTCGCCCGCTTCGAGCGGCCGGCGACGGTGATCAGCGAGTCGCCCGACGAGGCGTCGACTCAGGCGATCGGCGCCGTGCTGGCCGGCGCGAGCTCGGCGCAGCGGGCCTCGTAGAGCGCCGCCTCCTCGTCACGCCCGCGCTCGCGCAGGAACTCGGCGAGGTAGAAGAGCACCTCCCGCTCCGGCGCGCGCAGCCCGTACTGGGCGAGCGCGTCCGCCGACTCCCGCAGCAGCGCCTCCGCCTCGTCGTCCCGCCCCTGGGCCGCGCGCACGACGCCGAGCGCGAGCCTCGTCGTCGACAGCGAGACCCGGTCCTCGGGCCCCACCGTCTCGCGGGCCTCGAGCGCGAAGCGCTCCGCCTCGTCCAGCCGCCCCTTCCGCACGAGCACCATCGCGAGCATCCGCTGCGCCTCGCACAGCGAGCCGCGGTCGTGGAGCCCCTTCAGCGTCCGCACGACGTCGCGCAGGAGCTTCTCCGCCCGGTCGAGATCGCCGTCGGCGAGCGCCGTGCGCGAGAGCATCATCGTGACGACCGCCTCGCGCGTCGTGTTGCCCGTCTCCGCGTAGAGCTCGCGCGCGGCGGTGAACGCCGCTTCGGCCTCCGCCGGGCGCTCGCTGAGCAGGTCGAGCCAGCCGCGCACGCTGAGCGACGAAGCCCGCCCGAGGATGCTGCCGCTCGCCTCCGCGAGCTCCGCGGCCCGGGCCACGAGCGGCGCTGCCTCCTCCAGCTCGAGCCGGTTGATGTACGCGGTCGCGAGGCCGTGCGTGACGACTGCCTCGAGGTCCTTGCGCTCCGCGGCGCGCGCGGCCTCGAGCGCGAGCTTCGCCCAGAACTCGAACTCGGCACTGTCGCCGAACCATGCGGCGACCTGCGACGCGACCCAGAGCGGCTCGAACCGGATCTCCGGCGGCTCGTCGCGCAGCACCTCGACCGCGTCGGCCACGAGCCGCCGCGCGGTCATGGCGTCGGCCGCGTGGTGCAGCGTCCCCTCCGCGAGCGCGGTCAGAGCGCGGCCTTCGAGCCGAAGCTCGCCCGCCTCGTGCGCCGCCGCGGCCACCTCCTTCATCTCGATCACCACTGCCGTCATGTCCGCGAGACGCCACGCCGCCCTGCCGGCGAGATAGCGGCGCTCGAGCGTCGGCGCGAGGTCGATCGCGCGGAGCAGGAGCTTGCGTGCGCTCCGGTACGCCTCCCGCGACATGGCACGCCGGGCGGCGTGCGTGAGCGCTTCCGCCGCCTCCTCGGCGAGCTCCGCAGGCGCTGCGCCGTCCAGCTCGCCGAGCAGCCGCGTCGCCTGGTCGAGGTGGAAGGCGCGAATCTCGACGAGCTCGTCGCCCGTGCGCTCGCCGAGCCAGCCCGCGAAGCCGTGGTGCAGCTCGGCCCGCGCGCTCTTCGCGAGCCCGGCGTAGGCGACCTCGCGGATGAGGACGTGCTTGAACTTGAAGGCGTCCTCGCCGCTGATCGTCGCACGCTGCTCGTGCACGAGCAGGTCGCGCAGCAGCAGCTCGTCGAGCGCGTCGCCGGCGTTCTCGATCTCCGGCGACAGGTGTGCGAGCGCGCCGCTCATGAAGATCCGCCCCATGACGGCGGCGCGCTGAAGCAGGATCCGCTGCGCGACGGGCAGCCGGTCGATCCGCGCGGCGATCAGCGCCTGGAGCGTGTCGGGAATCCGCTCGGCGCCGCCGCGCGGCCGCTCGGCGAGCATCCGCACGGTCTCCTCGACGAAGAGCGGGTTGCCCTCCGTCTTCGCGAGCACGGTCGCCGTGTCGACGGGCAGCTCGAGCTCGCGGGTCAGCGCCTCGACGAGCTGCGCGCTCTCGTCCGGCTGCAGACCCTCGAGCTCGATCGCGGTCGAGCGGACGCGGCCCCCGCCCCAGGTCGGGCGGACGTCGAGCAGCTCGGTGCGCGCGAGGCAGAGCAGAAGCAGCGGCGCCTCGCGCACCCAGGCAGCCAGGTGCTCGATCAGGTCGAGCAGCGGCTCCTCGCCCCAGTGGACGTCCTCGAACACGAGCACGAGCGGCTGCGCCAGCGCGAGCTGCTCCGCCCAGGCGCGCGCGGCCCACGCGATCTCCTGCTGGTTCCGCTCGCCCTCCACGGCCTCCAGGACGCCGACGGCGAGGCCGAGCAGGTCGGCGACGGCCTCGTCCTCGCAGCAGGCCCGCAGCTTCTGGTGCGCCTCCTCGAGCGGATCGTCGTCGCGGATCCCGGCGGACGCCTTCACCATCTCGGCGATCGGCCAGTACGTGACCCCTTCGCCGTACGGAAGGCAGCGGCCGGAGAGGACGGTCGCGCCCTCGACCGAGGCGGCGAACTCGCGCGCGAGCCGGCTCTTCCCCACGCCGACGTCCCCGTAGATCGTGAAGAGCGAGGCGCGCCGGTCGCGCACGGTGCGCTGGAACGTGTTCTCGAGCAGCTCGAGCTCCGCTTCGCGGCCGACGAGCGGCGCGGCGAGCGGGCGGACGGGCGCGCCGAGCTCCACGGCGCACAGCACCCGGTGCGCGTTCACGGGCTCCCGCCAGCCACGCAGCTCGAGCGGGCCGACCGGCTCGAGCTCGACGCGGTCGCGGACGAGGCTCGCGGTGCCGGGGCCGACGAGGATCTCACCCTGCTGCGCAGCCTGCTGGAGGCGCGCGGCGAGGTTGACGGCCTCGCCGGTGGCGAAGGTGGACTCGCTGTCGTCGGCGACCACCTCGCCCGACTCGATCCCGACCCGGGCCTCGAGGCCGAGCTCGGTGACCCGCTGGAGCGTCGCCAGGCCGGCGCGGACGGCGCGCTCGGCGTCGTCCTCGTGCGCGAGCGGGATGCCGAAGGCGGCCATCACCGCGTCGCCCGCGAACTTCTCGACCGTTCCCCCGTGCGTGACGATGCAGTGCGAGACCTGGTCGAAGAAGCGGCTCACGCGGCGGCGCACGACCTCCGGATCGTCCCCGGCGACGAACTCCGTGGACGCGACGAGGTCGACGAAGAGGACGGTGGCCAGCTTCCGCTCCACCCCCGGTATGGTAGTCGCCAGGGTCTCGGCTACCGCGCCGTTTTCCATAGCATCAGGGGCGTGCTCGAGCCCAAGGTCTTCAAGGCGTACGACGTCCGCGGGCTCTATCCGGCGGAGATCGACGAGGAGGGCGCGTACGCGATCGGACGCGCCTACGTCGAGCAGTTCGAGCCGAAGCGGATGGCGGTCGGGCGCGACATGCGGCTCTCCGGGCCGTCGATGCAGGCGGAGGCCATGCGCGGGGCGGCGGAGGCCGGCGCGCAGGTGCTCGACCTCGGCCTGATCGGGACGGAGATGCTCTACTTCGCGGTCGGCGAGCTGGGGCTCGACGGCGGCATCGTCGTCACCGCGTCGCACAACCCGAAGGCGTACACGGGGATGAAGATCGTCCGCCGCGGGGCGCTGCCCGTCGGCGGGGAGTCGGGGCTGCTCGACGTGCGCGACCGGGCCCTGGCCGGCGCCCGGGAGCCGGACAGGGCCGGCGGGGACGGTGACGCCGTACGACGTCTGGCCGGCATACGTCGATCGGGTGACGTCGTTTGTGGACGTGTCCGCGCTGCGGCCGCTGCGTGTCGTGATCGACGCGGCGAACGGGATGGCCGGCGCGATGCTGCCGCCCGTGCTGGAACGGCTCCCCGTCGAGGTGGTGCGCTGCTTCTTCGAGCCGGACGGCTCGTTCCCGAACCACGAGCCGAATCCGCTCCTGCCCGAGAACCGCGAGTTCATCGTTGCGAAGACGCTCGAGGAGGGCGCAGACCTCGGCGTCGCGTTCGACGGCGACGCCGACCGCTGCTTCTTCGTCGACAACACGGGCGAGTTCGTGCCGGGCGACTTCGCGACGGCGCTGTTCGCCGAGTCCGTGCTCGCGAAGGAGCCGGGGGCGCGGATCATCTACGACGTTCGTGCGAGCTGGGCGGTGCCGGAGACGATCACGCGGGCCGGCGGTGTCCCGCTCGCCAACCGAGTCGGCCACGCGTACATCAAGCACCGGATGCGCAAGGAGGACGCCGCCTTCGCAGGCGAGGTGTCGGGGCACTACTACTTCCGCGACTTCTCGCAGGCCGACACCGGGGTCGTGCCGTTCCTGATGATGCTCGAGGTGATCTCGAAGGCGGGCCGCCCTCTCTCCGAGCTCCTGCGCGCCTTCCGGGAGACCTACTTCATCACCGGCGAGCTGAACACGCCGGTCGGCGACGTGGCCCTGAAGCTGCAGGAGCTGAAGGAGCACTTCGGCCAGGGCGGCCGCGTCACGCACCTCGACGGGCTCTCGGTCGACTTCGACGACTGGCACTTCAACGTGCGCCCGTCGAACACGGAGCCGCTGCTGCGCCTGAACCTCGAGGCGCGCTCGCGTGAGCTGATGGAAGCGAAGCGCGACGAGGTGCTGGCGCTTATCCGCTCGTAGCGGTAGAACAGCAGCGTGGCGATGCTCCTCGTCCTGCGCCGCCGTTGCGGCTCTCAATGGGATCCTTCGCGACCGCTCCGCCTCGACGGGCGCCGCGGATGAAGCCGCCGTTCAAGCTCAGCGCCCGCACGCGCGTCGGCTTCTCGGACACCGACGCACAGGGGATCGTCTACTACGGGCGCTACAACCCCTACTTCGACCTCGCCCGCGTCGAGTACCACCGCACCCTCGGGCTCCTGCGCCGGCACGGACCGGGCGAGTTCGTGATGCGCGCCAACAATGTCGAGTACTTCGCACCGGCGGTCTTCGACGACGAGGTCGAGATCTTCGCCCGTGTCGCGCGCGTAGGACGAACGAGCGTGACGTTCGAGTTCGCTGCGTACCGCGTGCAGGACGACGAGCTGATGGTCACGGCGCACCAGACTCTCGTCTACGTCGATCTCGCGGAGCGGCGCGCGTGCGCCGTGCCGGACGACTACCGGGCGCGCGTCCTCGCGTTCGAGGCGGACGACGCCGAGGCATGACACAGGCGGACGCACTCGAGGCGATCGACGGCATCGTCGAGGAGGGCGGCGACGCCGACGACGTCCTCCGCCGCGTGGTCGCAGCGCTGCACGAGCAGGCAGGCTATCCGTGGGCGGGCATCCTCTTCGTCGAGGAGGACGATCTCGCGCTCGGCCCCGAGGCCGGCACGCCGTCCGGGCAGTCCCGCACACACGTGCCCGTCGCGTGGCAGGGCGCACGCGTCGCGGAACTCGCCGTGGAGGGCGCGCCGCCTGCGGACGCCGCCTTCCTCGCGCGTGTGGCCGCGCTGGTGGCCGGCCATTGCCTCGTCGGCTGGGACACCGGCGGCGAGCCCTGGGAGTCCTAGGAAGCAGAGCGCGGCGCGGGAGCTGCGCGCCCGGCCGAGTCCTCGCCGACCGGGCGCTGCAGCTTTAGTGCCCGCCTCCCCCTACACGTTGTAATCCGATACCCGAATCAGGTCGATCCCTCGTTTCAGGGAACGCCGGAACGGTGGCGCCAATCCCTCGTTCGAGTGAAGGGCACGGCTTCGATAAACGGCTCATCGCCTCTATCCCCCATTGGGGGTACCCCCTGGCGGGCGAGGTCGATCCCTCGTTCGAGGGGCCGCCTCGGCTAGACCCGAACGGGCAGCTCACGGAGCCCGAGCGCCTCGGGCAGCGCCTCGCTCCACGCGGCGATCGCGTCCCAGTCGCGGGCGTCGCCTGCCGGGATCTTCGAGAAGGGGAAATGAAGCTGCGACGGGTCGACCCGGCCGCCGAAGATCTCCACGACGTGCGGCTCGACCCCGTGGCGGGCGATGGCCGCGTCGAGCTGGGAGCGCGCGTCCGACCACTCCTTCTCGACGTCGTCGTGAATCGGCCCGAGCGCGAAGACGGCGAGCGGCTTCCCGGCGAGCGCGCGCTGGTGGCGGCGCAGGAACGCGTGGGCATGCCGGTGCCAGCGGCCCATGTAGAGCGGGGCGCCGAGCACGACCGCGTCGTAGCCGTCGAGGTCGCGCACATCCATCGCCGGCCGGAGGTGCGCCCGCAGGCCCGTCTCCTGGAGCGGACTGCAGATCGCCTCGGCGACCTCGCGGGTCGACCCGTGGCTGGACGCATAGGCGACGAGCAGGGGCCCGTCCATCGTCTTCTACCTCCTCAAGGGCTCCCCCCGAGCGTTGCACGGGGCCCGGAGGCCTACATCCGTAGGAATCCCGGCCCTACGACGGGGTTACGCGGTACGCGTCGAAGACGCCTTCGACGTTGCGCAGGGAGGTCAACAGCCCGCGCAGCGCCTTGACGTCGCCGACCTCCGCGACGTACCAGTTTCGCGCCATCTGGTCCTCGACCGCACCGCCGTAGGAGACGATGTTCGCGCCGTACTCGGCGAACGTCCGGGCGATGTCCTCCAGCAGCCGCGAGCGGTCCCACGAGTCGACCGCGATCTGCACCCGGAAGCTCTGCGTCGTGCCGCCCTCCCACTCGACCGGCGTGAATCGTTCGGGGTTCCGCATCAGCGAGCGGACGTTGGGGCAGTCGCCGCGGTGGATGGTGATGCCCTTGCCGAGCGAGATGTAGCCGACGATCTCGTCGCCCGGCACCGGCGTGCAGCACTTCGCGATGCCGCACGAGGACGTCCTCGACGCCGACGACGTTGATGCCGTAGGTCGTTGCTCGCGAGTGCGTCCCGCGCACGCGGCTTCTTGCGCGGCGTGACCGCCTCTTCGTGGGCGACCTCCTCGATCTTCAACCGCTGCAGCACCTTGTTGACGATGCTCGCGGCGGTCAGCTTCCCCGAGCCGAGCGCGACGTAGAACTCCTCCGCCTTCTTGAAGCCCGATCTCGCGGATCACGCCCGCGAGCACGGCGGAGCCGGCCAGCTTCCGGTACGGCAGGTTCTGGGCCTTGAGCGCGTGCTCGAGCGACTCGCGGCCCTTCGCCTCGAGATCCTCCTTCTGCTCGCGCGAGAAGAACTGCCGGATCTTGTTCTTCGCGCGCGACGACGCGGCGAGCGACAGCCAGTCGCGCGACGGGCCGCGCCCGGCCTTCGAGGTCAGGATCTCGACGCGGTCGCCGCTGCGCAGCTTGTAGTGCAGCGGCACGATGCGGCCGTTCACCTTCGCGCCGACCGTCCGGTGGCCGACGTCCGTGTGCACGGCGTACGCGAAGTCGATCGGCGTCCCGCCGGCGGGCAGCGTCTTCACCTCGCCCTTCGGCGTGAAGACGAACACCTCCTCGTCGAAGAGGTCGGTACGGAACGACTTCACGAACTCGCGCGCATCCGCCTCCTCGGCGTGGATGTCCATCAGCGTCTTCACCCACGAGAGCCACTCGGCGTCGGCGCTGCTCTTGCCGCCGCGCTTGTACGCCCAGTGTGCTGCGACTCCGAGCTCGGCAGTTTCGTGCATCTCGCGCGTGCGCACCTGGATCTCGAGCGGCCGGCCCTCGGGGCCGATCACCGTCGTGTGCAGCGAGCGGTAGCCGTTGAACTTCGGCATCGCGACGTAGTCCTTGAAGCGGCCCGGCATCGGCTTCCACAACGAATGGATGAGGCCGAGGGCGCCGTAGCAGTCCCGCGTCCCCTCCTCGCCGTCGCGCTCGACGATCACGCGCATCGCGGTGAGGTCGAAGATCTCGTTGAACTCGCGCCCCTTCTTCGCCATCTTGTCGTAGATCGAGTAGAAGTGCTTCGCGCGGCCGGAGATCTCGGCCGGGATGTCCACCTTCGCGAGCTCGACGGCGAGCACGTCCGAGGCCTCGGCGACGTGCCCCTCGCGGTCGGCCCGCCGCTCGGCGACCATCGTCGTGATCTCCTCGTACTTGCGCGGATGCAGCGTGTGGAAGGCGAGATCCTCGAGCTCCCACTTGAGCGCGTGGATGCCCAGCCGGTGCGCGAGCGGGGCGTAGACCTCGAGCGTCTCCTTCGCCTTCTGGATCTGCTTCTGCTTGCCGAGGTACTCGATCGTGCGCATGTTGTGCAGCCGGTCCGCGAGCTTGATGAGGATCACGCGGACGTCCTCGGACATCGCGACGATCATCTTGCGGTAGTTCTCGGCCTCGGCCTGCTCGCGGCTCTGGAAGCTGATTCTCGTCAGCTTGGTGACGCCTTCGACGAGACGCGCGATCTCGTCGCCGAACTCCGCGCGGACTTCGTCGATGTCGGTGTCCGTGTCCTCGACGACGTCGTGCATGAGCGCGGCCGCGATCGTCTGCTCGTCGAGGCGCAGCTCGGCGCAGATGCGCGCGACCCCTGCGGGGTGCTCGATGAAGTCCACGCCGGAGCGGCGCTGCTGCCCCTCGTGGGCCGCAGCGGCGAAGGAGAAGGCGCGCGTGACGAGGTCGCGGTCGATCGAGGTGCTGTAGTTCTCGACCTCGGCGAGCAGCGCCACGAGCAGGCCGTGATGTCGTTCGCCCGTCTCCAGCGTTGCCATCTGCAAATTGTACTCCGGGCAGGAACGGCGGCCGGAGGCGCGAATCTTCGCCTCCATGCGCCTGTCTCGCCGCCGGGACGTCCGCACGGTCGCGAAGCTCGTCCGCGCGCTCGCCGTTCTCGACGAGCAGGCTCGGACCGTCCGGCCGAGTCCTGCCCGGCCGACGGCTCGCGTGTCGATCGGCGCCTAGACGACCGCGAACGCCGCGAGGGGCTCGAAGCGCGCCTGGAAGAAGCGCAGGTGCTCCGGTTCGTACGTGATGCGCAGGCCGGGCACGGCGCGCGCGTGGGCGTAGAGGTCGGCGACCACCTCCGCCACGTACGCGAGGTGCTCCTGGGTGTAGACGCGGCGCGGCAGCGTCAGCCGGACGAGCTCGAGCCCGTCGTACGGGTCGCTGCCGTGCTGGCCGGACACGATCCCCCGCTCCATCGTGCGGACGCCGCCGGCGAGGTAGATCGCCGCGGCGAGCGCCTGTGCGGGGAACTGCTCCTGCGAAAGGTGCGGCAGGAAGCGTTTCGCGTCGAGAAACACGGCGTGCGCGCCCGGGGGCAGCACGATCGGCACGCCCGCTTCGCGCAGCAGCGACGCGAGGTACGCGACCTGGTCGACGTAGTGCCCGACGATGCGCTCGTCTGCCGCCTCGTGGATCCCCTGTGCGAGCGCCTCCATGGCGGCGCCCGACATGCCGCCGTAGTGCGGGAAGCCCTCGTACACGACGACGAGCTCGCGAAGCCGCTCGGCGAGCGTGTCGTCGTTGACCGCGACGAGTCCTCCGATCGGCACGAAGTGGTCCTTCTTCGACGAGAAGATCGCGCCGTCGCTGAGATCGGCGATCAGCTTGATGATCTCCGGCAGCGAGCGCTGCGCGTAGCCGGGCTCGCGCCGCTTCACGAAGAGCGCGTTCTCCGAGCTGCGCGTCGCATCGAGGATCAACGGCACGCCGTGGTCGAGCGTCAGCGCGCGTACCTCGGCGAGGTTCTCGATCGAGAACGGCTGCCCGCCGGCCATGTTCAGGCACGCCTCCTGGCGCACGAACGCGACGTGGACGTGACCCTGCCGCCGGAGCAGCTCGTCGAGCTTCGCGACGTCGATGTTCCCCTTGAACGGATGCGTGGACTCCGGGTCGCGCGCCTCGGGGATCGAGACGTCGGTCCAGATCCCGCCCGCGAGCTCGGCGTGCACCCGCGAGGTCGTGAAGTAGAGGTTCGAGGGAACGAGCTGCCCCGGGCGTACGAGCACGCGCGCGAGCAGATGCTCCGCGCCGCGGCCCTGGTGCGTCGGGACGACGTGCTTGTAGCCGTAGACCTCGCGCACGGCGCGCTCGAGCCGGAAGAAGCTGCGGGAGCCGGCGTACGACTCGTCGCCGAGCTCCATTGCGGCGCGCTGCTCCTGCGAGACGGCGCCGGTGCCGCTGTCGGTGAGCAGGTCGACGAAGACGTCGTCCGAGCGGAGCAGGAACGTGTTGTAGCCGGCCGCCGCGAGCGCCTCGCGCCGGCGCTCCGCATCCGGCAGCGTGATCGGCTCGACGACCTTGATCTTGTACGGGGGAGCGTTCATGACCGTATCGTCACGCCAGGCACAAGCCCCCGGCATCCGTGCGTCGACCCAGACACGCTGCGGCCGAGTACGTAGGCTTCACCCATGCCCTGGTACTTCGACGTCGCAGAGCGCGACCACGAGCTCCAGAACCCGACCAGCCCGGAGAAGATCCGGCTGCTCGGCGAGCGCCTCCGCCTCACTCCGGAGAGCCGCGTCGTCGACCTCGCCTGCGGCAAGGCCGGCCCCGCGCTGCTGCTCGCCGGTACGTTCGGCTGCCGGGTCGTCGGCGTCGAGCGGGCGCCGGAGTTCGCCGCCGTCGCCCGTGAGCGCGTGCAGGCGGCGGGGCTCACCGATCGGATCGAGATCATCGAGGGAGACGCGGCCGCCTTCACGCTCGAGCCCGGCGCGTGGGACGCAGCGCTCTGCCTCGGCGCCAGCTTCGTCTGGCACGGTTTCGAAGGGACGCTGGCGGCGCTCGTGCCGGCGGTGCGACCCGGCGGCCACGTCGTCGTCGGCGAGCCGTTCTGGCGCGCCTGGCCGCTGCCGGAGGGGGTCGACGACGACGGCTATGTACCGCTCCGGGAGACGGTCGCCCGCGTCGAGGCGGCAGGCCTCGCGCTCGTGACGCTGATCGCCTCCTCGGAGGACGACTGGGACACGTACGAGTCGCTGCACTGGCGCGCGCTCGAGGAGTGGCTCGCGGAGCATCCGCGGGAGCAGGACTCGGTCGCGATCCGCGAGCGCCACGAGGCGCAGCGCGAGGCGTACCTGCGCCGTGAGCGTGCGCTCTTCGGCTGGGGCATCTTCGTCGGGCGCGTGCCGTAAAACCTCTGTAAAACGGCGCCTTCTGATTTCCGCAGTTTGCGGGCTCCCGGCCCTTCTGACGGCCGCGGCCGTCCAGCCGAGCCGCTAGAAAGACCTGGACACGACCCGTCCCAGTCCCGCGGCAGAGGGGGTGCCCGACATGACGCGTACGAGGACGACCTCACTCGTTCTCCACTACGCCGCGATGAGTCCCGACGAGTTCGCGAAGAGCATCGAGCCGAAGTGGCAGGCCGCCGAGCTGCTCGTCGAGAACATCAGGGTCGCCGTCGAGCGACGGCAGCTGACACCGCTGGACGGCGCGAGGCGGATCTCGTCGATCGCCGCGACGCTCTTCGGGTACGACGAGTTCATCCTCGATGCGATGCTGACCGAGTCGTTGCCGGCGACACCCGGGCGCTGACCCCGTGCGCACCCAGTTCGGCACGAGCACGCCGTACAGCCTCGGGCTCGAGGAGGAGCTCCAGCTCGTCGACCCGGAGACGTTCGAGCTCGTCTCGGGCATCGAGCCGATCCTGGCCGCGTTGCAGGGCGACGCGCTCGAGGAGCGTGTCAAGCCGGAGCTGATGCAGTCGACCGTCGAGGTGTCGACCCGCATTTCCGCGAGCGTCGCGGAGGCCGTAGACGACCTCGTCGACCTCCGGGCACGGCTGATCCGCATCGCCGCCGATGCGGGCGCCGGGATCGCGTCGGCAGGTACGCACCCCTGCTCCGGCTACGAGCAGCAGGAGGTAACCGACCGCCCTCGCTACGCCGAGCTCTCGGAGCGCCTGGGGTGGCTCGCGGCGCGGCATCCCGTCTTCGGGCTGCACGTCCACGTCGGCGTCGGCTCCGCGGCAAAGGCGATCGCCTGCGCCGACGGGCTGCGCGACCACCTTGCCGAGCTGCTCGCGCTCTCCGCCAACTCCCCCTTCTGGCAGGGCAGGCCGACAGGGCTCGCGTCGACGCGCGCGCAGATCCTCCGTGACCTGCCCCGCAGCGGTCTGCCGCCGGCGCTGGGCTCGTTCGCAGAGTTCGAGCACATCGTCGAGAGCGGGGTTCGGGCCGGTTGCTTCCCCGACTACACCTACATCTGGTGGGACGTCCGCCCGCAGCCGCGCTTCGGCACGGTCGAGATCCGGATCTGCGACGCCCAGACCCACGTGACGAACGTCGCCGCGATCGCGGCGCTCATCCAGTCGCTCGTGGCCACGCTCGGCAGTGCCTTCGAGTGCGGCGAGATCTCGCCGACGACCCCCGATGTCGTGCTCGAGGAGAACCGCCGGCGCGCGGCGAGGGACGGGCTCGAGGCCCGGCTCGTCGACCTCGCCGACGACACCGAACGGTCGGCCGTGGAAGCGATCCGCGCGCTCGTCGAGCGCTGCTTGCCGGCGGCGGACGCGCTCGGCTGCGCGGAGGAGCTCGAGCTCGTCGACCAGATCCTCGCCATCGGCAACGGGGCCCACGAGCAGCTGCGCGTCTACGACGACGCGGCCGACGCGACGGCCGTCGCCCGGTGGCTGAACGAGCAGACGGTGCCGTCCCGCACCATCGAGATCGGCGTCTTCTAAGCCGCGCGGGCGAGGGCGGGCGCACCCGCGAGCAGCGCACGGAAGCGCTGCGAGTCGAGCAGGTGCCTTCTCCCGAGCCCGGCCTCGTCGAGCTCGAGCTCGGCGAAGATCGCTGAGGCCTCGGCGGCCCGCGCCTCCGCCGGCTTCCTGTACTCGGCCACGAGCCAGTCGCGGAGCTCGCCGTAGCGCTCACCGGCGCCGAAGACGCGGCGCACGACGAGCTGCGGCGCGACGGTGCCGTTCCAGCGGTTCTCGGCGAGCCGGAAGGCGACGTCGTAGCGGCCCTGGCGACGGTAGGCGTCGAGCTGCGAGCCGTAGCCGAAGGCGATCGCGCTGCCGGCGTCGGCCCCGTCGCAGCGCACGCGGAAGCGCAGGTGCTTGCCCTCTCCGACGGTGGAGAGCTCGCCGAGCTCGCAGCCGGGCGCGAGCAGGGTGACGTCGGGGTTGCCGAGCCCGAAGGGGGCGAGGCGCGCGAGCTCGGCGCAGAGCTCGAGCGTCAACCGCGTGCCCCGCGGGACGATCGCGTCGATCCGGGTCTGCGGTGCCAGGTCCTCGTCCTCGAGGAGCCCCGCCGCGTGCTCCGCGAACCGCGCCGCGAACTCGGCCACGTGCTCCGGCTTGATCGAGAGGCCGGCGGCGGCACGGTGGCCGCCCCAGCGCTCCAGGAGCTCCGAGCAGGCCGCCAGGCCGGCATGCAGGTCGAACGAGGCGATCGAGCGCCCTGAGCCCTTCCAGTCTCCCTCGCCGCCGGCGATGAGCACGACGGGGCGGTTGAAGCGCTCGACGAGCCGGGAGGCGACGATCCCGATCACGCCTTCGTGCCAGTCCTCGCCGGCGACGACGTAGGCGTGGCGGCGGCGCTCGGCCTCCGGCCAGCTCTCGACCTGCTTGATCGCCTCGCGCAGGATCCGGCCTTCGATCGCCTGCCGCTCGCGGTTGAGCTCCTCGAGCGAGTCGGCGATCCGCCGCGCGTCCTCTGCGTCCTCGGTGAGCAGGAGCTCGAGCGCCGCGCGCGGGTGGCCGAGCCTGCCGGCGGCATTGATCCGCGGCGCGAGCCGGAAGCCGACGGCGCCCGCATCGACCGCGGCGGGATCGACGCCGGCGGCCCGCATGAGGGCCCGCAGCCCGGGCTTCTGCGTACGCGCAAGCGAGCGCAGGCCGGCGATCGCGAGCGACCGGTTCTCGTCCACGAGCGGCACCACGTCGGCGATCGTCGCGAGCCCGACCAGGTCGAGATGCCGCTTCGGGATCTCGGATTCGACGCCGAAGAGCGCCTGGCCGAGCTTGTAGACGACGCCGGTGCCGCACAGCTCGGGGAACGGGTAGCCGGACGGCCGCGTCGCGACGATCGGACAGTCGGGCAGGGTCTCGCCGGGCCGGTGATGGTCGGTGACGATCACCTCGAGGCAGCGCTCCTTCGCCTCGGCGACCTCCGTGACGGCGGTGATGCCGCAGTCGACGGTGAGCACGAGTCCGACGCCCTCGTCGGCGAGCCGGGCAAGCGTCTCGCTGCGCACGCCGTAGCCCTCGTCGAAGCGGCTCGGCAGGTGCCAGACGACGTCGGCGCCGAGCTCGCGCAGCAGGAGGACGGCGAGCGTCGTGGCGGCGATGCCGTCGACGTCGTAGTCGCCGTGCACGCAGATACGGCGCCCGTCGACGACCGCGGCGCGGATCCGCTCGCAGGCGGCGCGCATGTCGCCGAGCAGGAACGGGTCGTGCGGCGTCATCTCGCCGTCCAGGAAGGCGCGCGCCTCCTCGGGGTCGCCGTAGCCGCGCCGGACGAGGACGCCTGCCGTGAGCTCGCTGATTCCCAGCGTCTGGGCCAGCTCGGCCTGCACCCGGTGCGGACACGGACGGATCGTCCAGGTGCCCTCGTGCATCGTGAATTCACGGTACGGGGAGGGTCGGATGGAGCCGGTTCGACCTCTATTCTCGAGGCTGTGCTGGCGTTCCTCGTCAGACGGCTCGGGCTCGGCGCGCTCGTCGTCGCGGCCCTGTCCTTCCTCTCGTGGCTGATCTTCGTGCCGGCGCTCAATCCGCTGTGGCGGTATTTCGGGAATCCGAACGCACCCGAAGCGGTCGCGATGGCGAAGCGGGCGCATCTGCACGATCCGCTGCTCGTCCGCTACTGGCTATGGGTGAAAGGGCTGTTCACCGGGCAGGGCTTCGGTCGCACGGTCGTCGACCAGACGCCGATCGGCACGGCGCTGCGGATCACCCTCGAGCACACGGGCGAGCTGCTCGGCTTCTCGCTCGTCGTCATCGTCCTCGTCAGCGTGCTGCTCGCGGCCGTCGAGGCGCGGCGGCGCGACTCACCGCTCGACGTCGGGCTCCGCGCCACCTCGTACCTCGTCTGGTCGGTCCCGACGTTCCTGCTCGCGCTCTGGCTCATCCACGGCTTCGCGGCGGCTCCGAGCTCCTGGCATCTCGCCCAGTTCGTCCAGGAAGGGCCGCCGACCAGCCTCGGCAACGCCTTCCAGCGTCTGGCGCTCCCCTCGCTCGCCGTCGCGCTCGGGTTCGTCGGCGTCTACAGCCGCTATCTCCGCTCCTCGCTGCTCGTCTCCCTCAACGAGCCGTACGCCTGGGTGGCGCGCGGCAAGGGGCTCTCGGAGGGGGCGGTGATCCGCCGCCACGCCCTCCGGAACGCGCTCGTCCCGTTCACGACGGCGATGACGCTCGACTTCGGCGCGATCTTCGGGGCGACGATCGCCGTCGACTTCGTCTTCAACCTCGGCGGGCTCGCCGGGCTCGTCTACAACGGAGTCGTGAACCTCGCCGACCCGTTCCTGATCGAGGCCGCGATCGTCGTGACGGCGGCGATCGTCGTCGTGGCCGGCATCGTCGGCGACGTCGTGTGCGCGTTGCTCGACCCGCGCATCCGGTTGGCCTAGGCTCCTGCGAGCGCGTCGTCGAGGTTGTCGCCGACGAAGTTGACGCACAGCAGGAGCAGCACGAGCACGAGCGACGGGCACGCATAGCTCCACCAGGGCACCTGCTGGATCGGCACGTTGAACTTCGTCGAGTCGGCGACGAGGTTGCCGAGCGTCGGCCCTGCGAGCTGCGTCGTGCCGAGATTGAAGAAGTCGACCGTCGCCTCGAGCACGAGCGCCTGCCCGATCACCGCGGTCGTGGCGACGAGAGCCGGCCCGATCGAATTCGGGAGGAGATGCCGGATGACGATCCGGAGCGGCGAGGCTCCGAGCGCGTGCGCAGCCTCGACGAACTCGCGCTCGCGCAGGCTCGCGCAGCTTGCGCGGACGACACGCGCGACCGTCGTCCACATGTACAGGATGAGGACGAAGCCGACTTCTCTCGGTCTCAGCGGCTTGAAGTACGAGTACGACACGAACGTCACCACGATCACCGGGACCGTCACGACGAGGTCGACTCCGCGCATGAGGATCGCGTCCGGCCAGCCGCCCGCGTAGCCGGCGACGGCGCCCACGAGCACGCCGGCCACTGCCGCGGCGGCGCCGACCATCAGCGCGATGAAGAGCGACGTCCGCAGCCCGTAGATCGTCTGGCTGAACAGATCGCGGCCGAGATAGTCCGTGCCGAAGAAATGACGGCCGGCAAGCGTCGGGCCTGCCGCCTCGTTCAGATGCGCGAGATCGACGAAGTTGACGGGATACGACGCGACGCGGCCCGCTTCGACGGAGATCCCGACGAGCGCGAGCAGGACGGCGAGCGCGACCACCCCTGCCGGCCGGCCGGCGTAGCGGCGTGCCGCCCGCCGCCAGGGCCCGCGCGACCGGGGGCCCACCCCTTCCGCCCCGGTCTCGGCGCCTTCGCTCACCCTCGGCCCGATGCTACGCCCACGGTCGGAGGCGGTACGTATGCTCGCCCCGGTGCTGCGATTCCTCGTCAGGCGGCTGGGGCTCGGGGTCGTGGTCATGGCCACGGTCTCGTTCTTCACCTGGCTCGTGTTCGCCACCGCGCTCAACCCGCTCTGGAGCTTCTTCCAGACGCCGCACGCGCCGGAGGTGCTCGCCATGCGCAAGCGTGCGCACCTCGACGACCCCGTCGTCGTCCGCTACTGGCTCTGGCTGAAAGGCCTCTTCACGGGACGGGGCTTCGGCCGGGAGGTGGTCGACAACTCGGCCGTCTGGCCGCAGGTCGAGCACGCGTTCATCACGACGCTCGCGCTGATCGGGATCGCGATCGTGATCGTCGCGCTCGCGAGCGTGCTCGTCGGCACGGTCGCGGCCCGGCGCCGCGGCACCGCGCTCGACCTCGGCCTGCGCGGCGTCTCCTACCTGTCCTGGTCGATGCCTGCCTTCCTGCTCGCGCTGCTGTTGCAGCACGCGTTCGTCGCCATGGCGAACTCGTGGCACTTCGAGCCGTTCGCCATCGGCGGCACGCCCACCCCCGGCCTCGGCTTCACCGCACACGGCGTCCGCGACTGGGCCCAGCACATGACGCTGCCGGCCGTTGCGGTCGCGCTCGGCTTCATCGGGGCGTACAGCCGCTATCTCCGCACGGCCCTGATCGTCACGCTCGACGCGCCCTACACCGTCGTCGCCCGCGGCAAGGGCCTGCCCGAACGGCTCGTGGTCAGGCGCTACGCGCTCCGCAACGCGCTCGTCCCGTTCACGACCGTGATCGCGCTCGACTTCGGCGCCGTCTTCGGCGCCTCGCTCGCCGCCGACTACGTGTTCGGCCTGCACGGCCTCGCGTCGCTCTTCCTCGCCGGCGGCCTGCTCAACGCGGACCCGTACCTGATCGAGGCCTCGCTCGTGCTCTCGGCTGCGATCGTCGTCGTCGCGGGCATCCTCGGCGACATCGCCTGTGCGCTGCTCGACCCGCGGCTGCGCCTCGACTGATCAGGCCGCGCCGAACGCGTCGTCGAGGCTGTCGCCGACGAAGTTCACGCACGTGAGCAGGGTGATCAGCACGAGCGCCGGGATCGTGTACGTCCACCACGGCGCGAGCCCGATGTTCCCGTACTTCGTCGAGTCTGCGATCAGATTGCCGAGCGTGGGCCCGCTGACCTGGCTCGTGCCGACGTTGAAGAAGTCCGCGGTCGCCTCGAGCACGACCACCTGGCCGAACACGGTGGTTGCGGCGACGATGATCGGGCCGGCGCTGTTCGGCAGCAGATGCCGGACCACGATCCGCAGCGCGGAGGCGCCGGCCGCGTGCGCCGCCTCGATGAACTCGCGGTCGCGCAGCAGCGCGCAGCTCGCCCGCACGACGCGGGCGACCGTCGTCCACATGTACAGGCTCAGCACGATGCCGATCCGGGTCGCGGTCAGCGGCGAGAAGTAGACGATCGACACGAGCAGGGCGGCGAGCGCCGGCAGGGTGACGACCAGGTCGACGCCGCGCATCAGGAGGAGGTCGAGCCAGCCGCCCGCGTAGCCGGCGATCGCGCCGACGAGCACGCCGAACGCCGTCGCCGCGATCGTCACGAGCAACGCCACGAGGATCGACGTGTGGAGCCCGTACAGGAGCTGGCTCAGGAGATCGCGCCCCAGGTAGTCGGTCCCGAACAGGTGGTGGGCGACGAGCGTCGGGCCGTGGGCTTCGTTCAGGTGCTGCAGGTCGACGAAGTTGACCGGATAGTGGGCGATGCGACCTCCCAGGAGGCCCGCGACGACGATCGCGAGCAGGAGCGCGAGCGCGACGACGCCGAGCGGGTAGCGGAGGTAGCGCCGGGCGGCGCGCCGCCACGGCCCGCGCGCCGGCGACTCTTCGCCACCCGTCAGGACCCCCTCGCCCAAGACCGCCGATCCTAGACTCCGCGTATGTCGACGGCAGCCGAGCTGCGCGAGGAGTTCCTGCTGGACCCGGGGGTGACCTTCCTCAACCACGGCGCGTTCGGCGCCTGCCCGCGGCCGGTGTTCGAGCGCTACCAGTCGTGGCAGCTCGAGCTCGAGCGTGAGCCCGTGCACTTCGTCGACCGCAGGCTGCCCGATCTGCTCGCGGGGGCGCGCGCCGCGCTCGCCGCCTACCTCGGCGCCGCCGCCGGCGATCTGACGTTCGTCCAGAACGCCACCGCGGGCGTGAACATGGCCGCCCGCTCGCTCGAGCTGCGCCCCGGCGACGAGATCCTCGCCACCGAGCTCGAATACGGCGCCTGCGAGCTCGCCTGGGAGTGGCTGTGCGCGCGGCGGGGAGCCCGTTTCGTCCGCGCGAGCCTCCCGCTGCCGATCGCTCGCGACGAGGACGTCGTGGCGGCCCTCTTCGCGCGGCGGACGGAACGCACGCGCGCGGTCTTCGTCTCTCACGTCACCTCAGCGACGGCGCTGCGGCTGCCGGTCGCGGCGATCGTCGACCGCGCCCGCGCGGAAGGGCTCGTTTCGATCGTGGACGGCGCGCATGGCCCGGCCCAGGTGCCCGTCGACCTCGACGTGCTCGGCGCCGACTTCTATGCGGGCAACTGCCACAAGTGGCTCTGTGCACCGAAGGGCGCCGGCTTCCTCCACGTGCGGCCGGAACACCAGGAGCGCGTCGACGGAACGATCGTGAGCTGGGGCTACCGGGAGCCGGCGACGTTCGTCTCGCGCACCGAACGGCAGGGGACGCACGACCCCGCGGCCTATCTCTCGGTGCCCGACGCCATCGCCTTCCAGCGCGATCGCGGCTGGGACGAGGTGCGGGAGCGCTGCCGTGCGCTCGCGCTCGACGCGCGGGACGCGCTATGTGCGCTGTTTCGCACCGAGCCGATCGCGCCGCCGGAGCTGCTGGCGCAGATGGCGGGCGTCCGCCTGCCGCCGGACTGCGACGGCGCCGAGCTCGAGCGGCGACTCTGGGCCGAGCGGATCGAGATTCCCGTGACGCGGCCGGAGAAGGACTTGCTGCGGATCTCCGTCGCCGCCTACACGAGCCGGGAGGACGTCGAGCGGCTGCTCGACGCCCTCCCCGGCGCGCTCAGAACTTCCCGCAACCCTCGAGCAGGCTGAAGCTCGTGACGGGCCGGAGCTCGGCGCCGTTCCCGAGCGCGCCCAGCGTCGTCTTCACGGGGTTCCAGAAGCCGACGCCGGAGATGGTCACGGTCGCCCCGAGGGTCTGCCACGCCGCGACCGGCGCTCCGCACGCCTTCGTGAACGCGGTACGTGCCGCGACGATGTCCACGCGGTCGCGCGTGGTCTTCGTCAAGCAGTGCGGGTTGGGCATGTACGCGTTCATGTACGTCGACGTGTGAACGTCGTTCATCTCCAGCGCGATCTCGCCGTTCGACTGGATGCGGTAGCGCTCGATCACAGCGGTCACCTGCCACCGCTGCTTCTCGAACATGTTGTTGCGCGACGCGAGGATCCGAGTCGGTGCGGTCAGCTTCGCAATGTCCGCGATGCCGGTCGGAGTCGGTGTCCAGTTCACGGACTTGTTGCTGGTGTCGCTCAAGGTCATCAGCTTCCAGAGCGTGCCTCCGCACCAGGCACCCGGCGCTTGCGTTGTCCGGCGAGCGCCTGCGGGCGCGGCGGCGACGGCGGCCGCGACGAGCCCGATGAGCGCTGCGGTGAAAACGACTCTCTTCACTCCACACCTCCGGGAGAATCGAACAACCGCAGCTTGGGTGATCGTATCGGCCGGGCTCGACGCCGCCTGACCCCTCGAACGAGTGCTAGACCCCCTAGCCCTCGCGCGGCAGCTCGACGCCGAGCACGGTCAGCAGCACGATCAGCCCGATCCCGGCGAGCCAGAGCCCGAGCACGAGCTTCGGCCGCCGGCTCTCGCGGAGCGACTCGAGTGCGATCCGGCCCCAGAGGATGAGCAGCCCGAGGACGGCGGCGACGCCGACGACGATCACGGGGGCGAGGTAGACAGCCCGCTCGACGGGCCAGGCCATGATCCAGGCGGTCAGGACGACGAGTCCGGAGATCACAGCCAGGGCTGCCGGGAGGCGGAACGCGCGCACGACGCAAGGGTACGCTTCGGCGGTGGACTCGGAGGCGAACTACAGCTCCGGCGACGACTATCTGGTGGAGTTCCTCGGCTTCCGCTTCAGCTTCAACGCGGGCGACTTCGAGCAGCGGGTGACGGCGGCAGCCGTCAAGCTCGGTCTCCTTGCGGGGAACGAGCTCGACGACGACGAGACGGCCGACCTGGTCGAGCTCGTCGAGCGGGACGCCATCGAAGACCCCCGGAGCGCGCTCGGCCGCTATCTCGTTCGCCGTTGGGACGAGGTCTCCCTCGTGGAGGGCGAGTCGCTCGTCTACTGGCTGAAGAAGCTCGTCTTCCGCGGCGCCTGGCTCGACCACCACGTCAAGGAGGGGAAGCTCGAGGTCGGCTGGGACGACGAGGAGGCCGAGTTCTCCTACCGCGACCCGCACGGCGGGCGCCCGCTGCTCGAGCTGCTGCCGATGCCCAGCTGGCGCGACGTGCAGTACCGCCGGTGAGTCCGCCGCGCTGGTATGCGGCGGCCGGCCCGGCGTACCTCGCCGCGCTGCTCGCCGTCGACACCCAGGTCGGTCTCGGCGGGCAGCGCGCGCTCGGCGTCCTCACCTGGCTCGTGCTGCTGGCCGCGCTGCGCCCGCTGCCCGGGCTGGCGCGCGCCCAGGCGCTCGGGGTGGTCGCGTTCGCCACCGTCGGCGAGGTGACGGGGGCGATCGTCTGGGGCGTCTACCACTACCGGCTGCACAACCTGCCGTGGTTCATCCCGCCCGCGCACGGGCTCGTCTACCTGAGCGGGCTCGCCCTCGGCCGCGTGCTGGGCAAGCGCCTGCTCGTCACGGCCGCAGCGGTCGGCTCGGTCGGCTGGGGGCTGGCCGGGCTGACCGTGCTGCCGCGGCTCGACGTGGCGGGCGCGATGTGCGTGCCGCTGCTGTGCGTCTTCCTCTGGCGCTCGCGCGTTCCGGGCGACGTACGCGGGCGTGTTCCTCGTCGTCGCGGCGCTCGAGCTGTACGGGACGTCGATCGGGACGTGGCGCTGGGCGGTGTCGCTCCCCGGCCTCGGCATCCCCGACGGGAACCCGCCGAGCGGCGTTGCGAGCGGGTACGTCTGGTTCGACGTGATGGCGCTGCTCGTCGCGCCCTGGCTCGTCGCCGCGGCCAGGCGCGTGCGTTTCGCGCCTGCGCCGGCATAGCGCTACGCCTCGGGCACGGAGAAGCCGAAGCGGGTGACGCGGTCCTCCGGCGCCTTGCGCATCTCGATCCGGCGAATCGAGCCCACCGGGATGACGATCGCGTCGGGCGCGTCGTCGCGGACGCCGTGCACGTAGATCGTGATCATCCCGAACCCCGGCTCCGGCTCGATCCGATCGAGCACGAAGCGGGACGTGTCGACGAGCTCGACCTCGACCACCGGGGTCTTCACACCCGCCGTCTCCGCGAACTTCGCGATCGTACGGTAGAGACGCTCGACGAACGCCTCGTGCGGGCCCTCCATGACCGGCGTCCAGAGCTCCGGCATCAGAACAGCTTGGGTTCGTGCTCGGGGCCGCCGACGTGGTCGCGGCCGAGCTTCGTGATCGTGCGGCCGCGGGGCGTGCGCTGGATGAAGCCGAGCTGCAGCAGATACGGCTCGTACACGTCCTCGATCGTGTCCGGCTCCTCGCCGAACGAGACGGCGAGCGTATTCAGCCCGACGGGGCCGCCTTCGAACTTGCCGGCGATCGTCTGCAGGAGCTGGCGCGACTCGCGGTCGAGCCCGAGCTCGTCCACCTCGAGCAGCTCGAGGGCCTCGCGCGCGATCGCGTTCGTCACGGCTCCCTGGTGCCGCACCTCCGCGACGTCGCGGACGCGGCGCAGGATCCGGTTCGCGATCCGTGGCGTGCCGCGCGCGCGGCGCGCGATCTCGTCTGCCGCGTCGTCCTCGACCTCCACGCCGAGGATGCGCGCGGAACGGCGGACGATCGTGCCGAGGTCGGCCGGCTCGTAGTAGTCGAGGCGGAACGTCATGCCGAAGCGGTCGCGCAACGGCGTCGTCAGCAGCCCGGTCCTCGTGGTCGCGCCGACGAGCGTGAACGGCGGCAGGTCGAGCGTGAGCGTCCGCGCCGCCGGGCCCTGGCCGACGACGATGTCGAGCCGGAAGTCCTCGAGCGCCGGGTAGAGGATCTCCTCGATCGAGCGGTTGAGCCGGTGGATCTCGTCGATGAAGAGGACGTCGCGCGGCTCGAGCGCGGTGAGGATCGCCGCGATGTCGCCCTTCCGCTCGAGCGCCGGCCCGGCGACGGTGCGGATGCCGACACCGAGCTCCTCGTGGACGATGTAGGCGAGGCTCGTCTTGCCGAGACCGGGCGGCCCGACGAGGAGCAGATGGTCGAGCGCCTCGCCGCGCGCCGCCGCGGCCGCGAGGGCGATCCCGAGCTGCTCCTTCACGCGGTCCTGCCCGACGAAGTCGCCGAGCCGGCGCGGACGGAGCGTCTGCTCGAGCTCGTCGTCCTCCTCCGCGATCACGGGTGCGAGAAACTGGGTCATGCTGCCGTCCTCAAGGCGAGCCGCACGCGCTCCTCGGCCGGGAGCTCCGGATCGGTGTCGGCGAGCGCGCGTTCGGCGTCGGTGACGGAGTAGCCGAGCTCGACGAGCGCGTCGCGGGCGACGACGTGCGAGTCGGAGGGTGCCGCGGCCGCGATACCCGGCGCGCCCGCTCCGACCTTCTCCTTCAGCTCGAGCACGATCCGCTCCGCGATCTTCCTGCCGATCCCGGGGATCGCCTGGAAGCGCGCGGTGTCCTCGCGCACGATCGCTCGGCGCAGCTCGTCGGCCGAGGACCCGGAGACGACGGCGAGCGCCACCTTCGGGCCGACGCCGTTGACGGTCAGCAGGAGCACGAACAGCTCGCGCTCGGCGCGGTCGGCGAAGCCGTAGAGCTGGAGCGTGTCCTCGCGCACGTACAGGTACGTCTCGACGACGACCTCGTCCGCCCCGCTCGCCTTGCGCACGGCCGACGGGGTTGCGGCGACGAGGTAGCCGACGCCGCCGACGTCGAGCACGAGCCCGTCCGGCGTCGAGGCGACGGGCTTTCCCCTGAGACGCGAGATCACGACGTCACCCGACCATCTTCAGGAGCGGCGGGGCGAGCGCGTGGCAGATCGCGACGGCGAGCGCGTCCGCGGCATGGTTCGGCGTCGGCACCTCGTCCAGGCCGAGGATGGCGCGCACCATCCGCTGCACCTGGGCCTTCTCCGCGCGCCCGTAGCCGCAGACCGCCTGCTTCACGCGTGCCGGCGCGTACTCGGCGCACGGCACGCCGACGATGGCGGCCGCGACGAGCACGGCGCCGCGCGCCTGGCCGACGGAGAGCGCGATGCGGGCGTCGGCGCCGACGTAGGACTCCTCGAGGGCGACCGCATCCGGGGCGTGCTCGGCGATGAGGCCCGCCACGCCGTCGAAGATCGTCTTCAACCGCAGCTCCATGGGTGCGCCGGCCGGTGTGGACCAGCACCCGTGGACGATGCCCTTGAGGCGCCCGCCGCTTTCGTGGACGATCCCGTACCCGCAAGCAGCCGTTCCCGGGTCGATGCCGAGGACTCTCACGCCGAAACGGTACGCCGGGAGTCGGACGACCCCTTCCCGACGCCCTACCCTGCGACGAGCTCGAGCACGGCCTCCGGGATGTCGAAGTTCGCCCAGACGTCCTGGACGTCGTCGTTCTCCTCGAGCTGGTCGATCAGCCGCAGCACCTTCTTCGCGTCGCCCTCGTCGACCACCTCGACGGTGGTCTTCGGCACCATGGTCAGCTCCGCCGAGTCGATGGTGAAGCCGGCGGCCTCGACCGTCTCGCGCACGGCGGAGAGCTGCTCGGGCGCGGTCGTGACGACGAACGTGGAGCCGTCGAGCGAGACGTCCTCCGCCCCGCCCTCGGCCGCGGCGAGCGTCAGCTCGTCCTCGTCGGCGCCGGCCGCCGGCACGAGCACGACCCCGCGCCGCTCGAACAGCCAGGCGACCGCGCCGGAGCCGCCGAGGTTGCCGTCGTTCTTCGTGAACGTGTGCCGGACGTCGCCGGCCGTACGGTTGCGGTTGTCCGTGAGCGCCTCGACGATCACCGCGACGCCGCTCGGGCCGAAGCCCTCGTAGACGACCGTCTCGAACTGGCTCGCGTCCGCGTCGGCGCCCGAGCCCTTTGCGATCGCGCGGTCGATCGTGTCGCGCGGCATCGAGTACGAGCGCGCCTTCTCGATCGCGTTCTGCAACGCGAGGTTCGCAGCGGGGTCGCCCCCTCCCTCTCGCGCTGCGACGATGATCGCGCGCGTGAGCTTCGTGAACAGCTGGCCCCGTTTCGCGTCGGCGGCGCCCTTCTTGTGCTTGATCGTCGACCACTTGCTATGCCCGGACACTCGTCGCCTCCCGTACCTGGTTCAGAAAGAGCTCGTGAATGCGCGTGTCGTCGGTCAGCTCCGGATGGAACGCCGCGACGAGGATGCGTCCCTGCCGCGCCAGCACCGGATGGCCGTCGACCTCGGCGAGCACCTCGACGTCCGGCCCTGCATCCTCGATCCACGGCGCGCGGATGAAGACCGCGCGCAGCGGCTTTCCACCGTCGCCGATCTCGAGGTCGGCCTCGAAGCTGCGCACCTGCCGGCCGAACGCGTTCCGGCGCACCTGGATGTCGGCGAGCCCGAGGTGGTCGCGGTCGAGCACGATCATCCCGGCGCACGTGCCGAAGATCGGGCCGGTGAAGCCACGCAGAGCCTCGTCGACCCCGTACAGGCGCATCAGCCTCCCGATCGCAGTCGACTCGCCGCCGGGGACGATCAGCCCGTCGAGCCCCTCGAGCTGCTCCGGCAGCCGCACCTCGACCGGCTCGGCGCCGAGGCGGCGCAGCACCGCCGCGTGCTCACGGAAGTTCCCCTGCAGGGCGAGGACGCCGATGCGAAGCGGCTTCTCCACGGGGAAAGTGTAGTGCGGGGCTACTGCTTCGCCGGCTGCGCGTCGCGGCGCGAGGCGAGGCCGAGCACGACGAGCAGGAAGCCGACGAACGCGAAGACGAGCGCCGGCACCCAGCCGCTGACCGAGCTCACCGCTCCGGCCGGCGAGAGCGACACGGTGTTGTGCGACCACTCGGTCGCGAAGTGGGCGCCGGCGGCGAGGAAGCCGATGGTGGCGAAGACCGCCCAGCTCGACCGCTTCGAGCCGTAGGCGATCCAGACGTAGAGGAGCGACGCAACCGAGATCAGAGCCCAGCTGGTGTCGCCCGAATGCCACCAGTAGAGGACGCTGCCGCCGATCAGCGCACCCGCGGCGAAGTGGAGCCAGAAGGCCGCGGGCCGGGAGCCCGCCCCCGCGCCCGCGATCAGATAGGCGAAGCCGACGAAGAGCGTCACGACCGCTCCCCAGTTGCCGCCCGCGGTGAGCAGGTCGAAGAGGAAGAACCACCCGACGAAGACCGCGATCGAGGCGATGAACGGGAAGCGGAAGCGCCGCATGTCGTCGAGTGCGGCCGCGAGGATCAGCAGCTCGAGCGAGAGGCGGGCGACGGAGAAGTGGCCGAACGAGGACGCCGAGGCGCCGGACAGCCAGCCGAACCAGCTCCAGAGCGCACCGACGAACAGGGCCCAGGCGATCACCGACGCGAAGGCGAAGATCCCGGAAGCGAGCCATCGTCCCCGGCGCCGGTACACGTGGGCGAGCACGTAGAGGACGACGAGCACGAGCGCAGCCCAGCCGGCGTACGCCGCTTTCCCGTAGTGGCCCGACAGGTAGCTGAGCGCCGCGAGCGCCGCGCTGAGCACTGTCAACCCGCCCGCGTACACGAGGAAGGACGCCGTCGTCCAGCGAGGCTTCGCCGCCTGCACGTATGGAATCCTGAGGGACGCGCCGGACGGCGCAGCTACCAGCCGCGGGTCTCGAGCAGCTGGCTCGGGTCGAGCGTGGCCGTCGAGATGCCGACCATCGGCTCGCCGAGGCCGGCGGAGACACGGGCGAGGATCTCCGCGTCGTTGAAGTGCGTCGTCGCCTCGACGATCGCCTTCGCCCGCCGCTCCGGGTCGCCGGACTTGAAGATCCCAGAGCCGACGAAGACGCCGTCGGCGCCGAGCTGCATGCAGAGCGACGCGTCGGCCGGGGTGGCGATGCCGCCGGCGGTGAAGGTGACGACGGGCAGCCGGCCGTGCTCGGCGACCCAGCGGACGAGCTCGAACGGGGCCTGGAGCTTCTTCGCCTCCGCGTACAGCTCCTCCTCGGCCAGCGAGGTGAGCCTGCGCATGTGGCCGAAGACGGCGCGCATGTGGGTGACCGCGTTCACGATGTCGCCCGTGCCCGCCTCGCCCTTCGTGCGGATCATCGCGGCGCCCTCGGTGAGCCGGCGCAGCGCCTCGCCGAGGTTCGTCGCGCCGCAGACGAACGGCACCGTGAAGCGCCACTTGTCGACGTGGTGCTCGAGGTCGGCGGGCGTCAGTACCTCCGACTCGTCGATGTAATCGACCTCGAGCGCCTCGAGGATCTGGGCCTCGGCGAAGTGGCCGATCCGGCACTTCGCCATCACCGGGATGCTCACGGCCTCCTGGATCTCACGGATCATCTCCGGGTCGGACATGCGGGCGACGCCGCCCTGGACGCGGATGTCGGCGGGAACGCGCTCCAGCGCCATCACCGCCACGGCCCCCGCCGCCTCGGCGATCTTCGCCTGGTCGGCGTTGACCACGTCCATGATCACCCCGCCCTTGAGCATCTCGGCGAGGCCGCTCTTGACCCGCATCGTCCCGAACTCGGCCATGCCGAGAGTGTAGCGGGGCCGTTAGAGCTCGAACCAGAATGATGCTCGTCGGCTGGTCGTGATGGGCGAGTGCGAGGCAAGGACGCAGGGAGCGCTCGTAGCCAAAGCTACGGGCGCGACTGAGGACGCGGCATCGCGCCGCCCAGCGCGGCCAGACGGCTCAGCCGTCATTCTGGTTCGAGCTCTTACGGCGCGAGGCAGCCGAGCGCGGTGCTCAGCAGATCCTGACTCGGGGAGGTCGTCCAGACGAGCACGGCGTTCCGCTGCGACTCCATGATGTCGGCGATGTGGCGCTTGTAGAAGGGCGACGCGTTCTCGCGGAAGGCCTGCTTCGTCGAGACGGCGTCGACCGCGCTCTGGGCGAACGCGATCGTGAGGACGTTGCCGCCGGGAGCGGTCGCCTTGATGCCGCCGTTCTCGGCCACGCCTGCGATGAGGCCGACCTTCAGCCGGTCGGTGGTGACGTGCGTGAAACCCTTGTCCCTGAGGCATTTCACCGTGCCGGTCGCCGTGAAGACGGCCGTGGTCGTGTGGCCGCACCCGGCGCCGAGCACGGCGACGGCCGCGCCGAGCGAGAAGACGGTCAGGAGCCGCGGTCCGGACATCGATTCGACTGTAGCCGCACCGCCCGACGGCGGGATGGGAGAATCGCGCCTGTGGAGCCGTGGTCGCGGGACGCCGCCGGACGCTTCGACGAGCACGAGCTCGTCAGCGAGGCGCTGGTCGGCAATCCGCTGGGCGACCCGGTGGCGCGCCCGCTCTGGGTGTACCTCCCGCCGGGCTACGACGCCGAGCCCGGCCACCGCTTTCCCTCGCTCTACCTGATCCAGGGGCATACCGGCCAGCTCGACATGTGGCGGAACCGCTCCGCGTTCCGCCCGACGGTGCCCGAGCTCGTCGACCGGCTGTTCGCCGGCGAGGGCTGCCCGCCGGCGCTCGTCGTCTTCGTCGACGCGTGGACGTCGTACGGCGGCTCCCAGTTCCTCGACTCCCCCGGCGTCGGCAACTACCACACGTACCTCTGCGAGGAGATCGTCCCGTTCGTCGACGCCCGCTACCGGACGCTGGCGCAGGCGGCGCACCGCGGCATCGCGGGCAAGTCGAGCGGCGGCTACGGCGCGATGGTCACGCCGATGCTTCGCCCCGACCTGTTCGGCGGACTGGCGACACACGCCGGCGACGCGCTCTTCGAGCACTGCTACATGCCCGACTTCCGCGAGGCCGTGCGTGCGCTCCGCGACTACAACGGCTCGTTCGACGCGTTCTGGGAGGACTTCCATTCGCGTCCGGCGTTCACGAAGCCCACCGACTTCCCGCTGCTGAACACGTGGGCGATGGCCGCGTGCTACTCGGCAAACGCGGACGGATCGGTTGAGCTGCCGTTCGACCTCGAGACAGGGCAGCTGCGCCCCGACGTGTGGGAGCGCTGGCTCGCCTGGGATCCGGTGCGGATGGCGGAGCGGCACGCTGACGCGCTGCGCGGGCTGCGCGCGATCTACGTCGACGCCGGCAAGCGAGACCAGTTCTTCCTCGACGTCGGCGCGGAGGCGTTCCGTACGGCGCTCGAGCGGATCGGCGTCACCGACGTGTTCTTCGAGTTGTTCGACGCGACGCACAGCGGCATCGAGTACCGCTACCCGGGCGCGCTGCGCTACCTCGCGGAGCGCCTTCAGCCGATGTAGGTGGCGTTGCGTGGGCGTGGATCGGCGCCGCGCTGAGACTGCCCTCGACCTGCAGGAGCACCTGCGGCCGGTATTCGGTCGTCGTCACCCAGCGGTGCCGCTCGTGGTGCCCGCCCCACGTCACCGCCTCGATCGTCCACACGTTGGACCGCCGTGCGCGCAGGGCTGCGCGTGCGAGGTCGAGCGGGTAGCGGCGGAGCTTCCCGCGCGGCGGCCGCGTGAACCGGTAGGCGTAGACCTCCCACTCGCGCCCGTCGGGGGCTGTCGTGCGCGCGGACGGCCGGAACATGCTCACGAGTACATTGTCGCGGCGTGAACGGGCTCGAGGGAAAGCGCGTCGTCGTCACCGGCGGCACGAGCGGCATCGGCGAGGCGACGAGCCGGCGCTTCCTGGCGGAGGGGGCGCGCGTCGTCGCGATCGCGGTCGGCGAGCGCGAGGTGGAGACCGCGCACGCGCGCATCCCCGGCCTCGGGGCCGCGCTGCTCTGCGACGTCGCCGACGAGGTGCAGGTGGCGCGCGCGTTCGGCCGAGTCGACGAGCTGCTCGGCGGCGTCGACGTCCTCGTCGCGAATGCGGGCATCTCGATCCGCAAGCCGTTCCTCGAGATCCGGCCGGAGGACTGGCGGCGGGTGCTCGACGTCAACCTCACCGGCGTCTTCCATTGCGCGCAGGAGGCGGCGCGGCGGATGAGCGCCGGCGACGGCGGCGTCATCCTCATGACCGCCTCGACGAACGGGCTCTCCGGCCATCCTCTCTACGCGGACTACAACGCGTCGAAGGCGGGTGTGATCCTGCTCGCGCGCACGCTCGCACGCGAGCTCGCGCCGGCGATCCGCGTGAACGCGGTCTGCCCCGGCTACGTGCTGACGCCGATGCAGGAGGCGGAGTACACGCCGGCGATGCTCGCCCAGGTCGACGCGTCGATCCCGCTCGGGCGGCACGCGCGACCGGAGGAGATCGCTGCCCTCTTCGCCTTCCTCGCGAGCGACGACGCCGCGTACTTCACCGGTTCCGTCATTTCGATCGACGGTGGCGAGACGGCGTAGCGGTGAACGGCAGCGACCAGGTCGCGACGTCGTCGCGACCTGGTCGCAGTCGTAGACGTTACGAAGCGCGCACGCCGACGGGACAGGCGACTCCGGTCCCGCCCAGCCCGCAGTACCCGTTGGGGTTCTTCGCGAGGTACTGCTGGTGGTAGTCCTCGGCGTAGTAGAACGGCCCCGCCTCCGCGAGCTCGGTGGTGATCTCGCCGTAGCCGGCGCGGTCGAGCTCCTGCTGGAACAGCGCGCGTGACGCCTCCGCGGCTTCGCGCTGCGCCTCGCTCGTCCAGTAGATCGCCGAGCGGTACTGCGTGCCGCGGTCGTTGCCCTGGCGCATCCCCTGGGTCGGGTCGTGGTTCTCCCAGAAGAGACGCAGGATCTCCTCGTAGCTCGTCAGGCTCGGGTCGAAGACGACGAGCACGGCCTCGGTGTGGCCCGTGCGGCCGGAGCAGACCTCCTCGTAGGTCGCGTTCGGGGTGAAGCCGCCCGCGTACCCGACGGCCGTCGTGTAGACGCCCGGAGCCTGCCAGAAGACGCGCTCGGCGCCCCAGAAGCAGCCCATGCCGACGATCGCCTGCTCGAGCCCGTCGGGGAACGGAGGCGCCAGGGGCGTCCCGAGCACCGCGTGGCGCGCGGGCACGTACATCGCCTCCGCGCGACCCGGCAGCGCCTCCTCGGCCGTCACCATCGTCGCCGGCTTGCCGAAGCTGAACATGCCGCAAGCGTAGACGCGGGGCCGCTGTCTGCGTCGCCGCGCGGGGTGAGGTGCTAGTGCCGGGGATCCGCCCCGACCGGCTTCGTCGGCCGGCTGACGTTCCCGGCGGCATCGACGGCGACGACGGAGAAGACGCGCGTCTCGCTCCGGCGGAGCTGGATCCGCACCATGTGCGTCTTGAGGGTGAGAGTTCGCATCCGCTTGCCGTTGACGAGCAGCGCATAGCCGACCAGGTGGCGGGCGACCTTGGGCGTCCGCCAGCGGAGCGTGAGGGTCATCCCGGTCACCTTTGCCTTCAGCTCGCGCGGCATGCCGGGCGGCGTCTGGTCGAGGACGAAGCTCTTCGTCTCGGACCAGGCGGAGGCGTTGCCGGCGAGATCGTGCGCGTCGATCCGCCAGAAGTACGTGCCGTCGGAGAGGCCCGTAGGCGTCCAGCTCGGAGCCGCGCCGGTGGCCGGGCTGAAGGCGTAGCCGCTGGCGACGACGTTCGCGCAGGCGGCGTCGGCGCACACCTCGAACCCGACTCCGCTGGCCGGCGTGCCCGGCACGCCGGTCAGGTGCGGCGTGTTGACGGCCGCGCCGGCCGCCGGGCCTCCCAGCGCGGGCACGGCCGGCGCGACGGTGTCGACGACGAAGCTGGCGACGGCCGACCACGGCGACTGGTTGCCCGTCGCGTCCTCGGCGAGCGCGCGCCAGTAGTAGACACCGTCGTGAAGCGAAGGGGCCTGCCAGCCCGCCGGCGTGTCGACGGAGACGAAGCCGGAGTAGCCGGTCGTGGCGATCGAGGTGCACGCGGGGTCGGTGCACAGCTCGACGAGGAGCCGCGAGGAGTCGCCGGGATTGCTCGGCTCGATCACGGTCGCGATGAGTTGCGGCGCTGCGTGCACGCGCATGCCCGAGACAGTGCCGAGCACGGGCGCGGGCGGCGGCGTCGTGTCTCGGTTGAAGACGCTCACGGCCGAATACGAAACGTTCCCGGCCGCGTCTTCCGCGACGACGCGCACGTAGTAGGTTCCGTCGCCACTGACCGGCGGTGTCCAGCTCGCGCCGGCGCCGCTCGCAAGCGCGTTCGAACTGCTCCGGAGGACGCTCGTGCACGTACTGGTGGAGCAGAGCTGGAACGTCAGCGTGCCGGCGTCGTTCGCCGGCGGATCGGCGTATGTCGCCGTCAGAGTCGGCACCGTCGTGGTGTGCTCCGGGATCGCGGGAAGGGTCGGCGTCGTGGGCGGCGTGACGTCGCGCAGAAACTCCTGGGCCGTGGACCACGCGGATCGGTTGCCGGCTTCGTCCCGCGCCTGGGCCTGCCAGTAGTAGGTGCCGTCGGCGAGGCCCGTCGGCATCCAGCTGCCGGTCGCCCCGTCCGCGAGGCCGCTCGACGACGAGCCGCTCATCAGGACGGTGCTGCAGTTGACGTCCGAGCAGATCTTGAAGTCGACGGTGCTGCTGTCGCCGCTGTCCGAGTTGGAGAAGGTCGCACTCAGCCCCGCTCCGGCGGGAAGGTACACGCCGACCCCAGGGGCGACGAGGGTCGGCGTCCCGGGTGGGTTCGTGTCGAGGACGAAGCTCTCGGTCGGCGTCCAGCTCGTCTGGTTGCCCGCGGTATCCGTTGCGCGGAGGCGCCAGTAGTACGTGGTGCCGCTAACCAGCCCGGTAGGCGTCCAGCTGACGCCGGTACCGCCGCTGACGGAAGCCGAGGTGTCGGTGGTTGGGATCCCCGAGCAAGACACATTGCTGCACAGCTCGAAGTCGACGATGCCGCGATCCGTCGAGTCGGAGTCGACGAAGGTCGCATTCAGTGTCGAGCTGCTGACGCGCGTCCCGTCGGCCGGGGCGCCGAGCGTCGGCGTCCCGGGCGGCGTCGTGTCGACGACGAAGCTGCGCGTGCTCGACCAGCCGGAGGCGTTGCTCAGCGAGTCGGTCGCCTGCACTCGCCAGTAGTACGTGCCCTCGGCGAGCGCGGTCGGCGTCCAGGTTCCGGTCGCTCCGCTCGCAAGGCTCGATGTCGTGTCCGATTGGACCACTGTGCTGCAGTCCTGGTTGGAGCAGAGCTGGAACGCAAGTGTGCCCGGGTTGCCGTCGGACTCGGAATACGTGGCGGAGAGATCCGGCGTCGTGTCGGCCGTCCGCGCCGCATCGGCCGGCGAGACGAGCGGCGGAGGATCGGGGACCGGGGTCGGAGCCGCCGGAGGCGTGATCTGCGCCGTCCCGCCGTACACGAACATCGTCGCGAGCTCGTTTGCCGCGCTACCAGCCGTCTGCGCTGACGCCTCGTTTCGCCAGAACTGGACGTACAGGTGCTCGTCGCTCGCCAGGGAGAACTGGCTCACGGTGGCCGTATGGACGATCGTCGACGTCCCGCTCGAGGTGATGAAGCTCGTCGTGTCCTCGCCTGCACCAGCCCCTTCAGAGTCGCAGGCCGGGGGGGGATTGACCGAGCAGGTCGGATCGACGAGCATCCTCGACCCCGAGATCGCACTGCCGGAGAGCGTGACCGCCCACATGCCGACGACGAGGTGGGCAATACCTCCGGCCGGTGGTGTCCCCACGAGGCTCGCGTTCTGCTTCAGCTTGATCTGGAACGCCCATTGACCGGCCGGGTAGCTTACGCCACCGTCACCATCGACGATCCAGCCCTTGCCGTTCGGCGTCGTCAAGGAGCTCGTGTCCATCGCCGTCGTCGCCGACGCCGGGGCCTGGTTGCCGGGGGAGAAGTCCTGGTAGCCCGTCGTGTTCTGCGGGATCCGGTTTTGCGACAGGGGCAGGAGCGGCTGCGTGGCGGCTGTCGCGTCGGACATGTTGTCGGTGTACGACGCCGAGGAGTTACTCATCAGTGTCACGACGCGGGTAAACTGCGTCGGGCTGCCGGAGCCACCCGACTTCGCGCGGTAGAGGTAGACGTTTACGCCGGCGCCGGTCGGAAGATTGTTCACCGTTATCTGCTTGCTCGACACGTTCGGCGACGTGCTCGTCGCGCTGGGAGCCGTCTCGCCGCCGACGGAGTCCCAGAGCGTGTACTCGTACTGATACGTCCCGGTCAGACCGCCGACCGGGCAGGTAGAGGGAAAGCTCGTGCAGGTCGTCGGGGTGGTCGCCGGCTGTTGCGGCGCTGTTGCCGAGATGAGCGTGTCGCTGCCCGTCAGCTTGCTCGATGGCGCATTGGAGAGGTAAAGCGGCGAGGGGTAGCTACCGGTGCCCGCATCGGTGCTGGCCGGCAGCCCGAGCAGGACGGCGACGAGCGCGGCGAGCAGCCACCCCGAAGGTGGCGGACGGAGGACTATGTCTGACCGCAGATGCATTCGCGTGTACGCCGAAGCGGGGAAGGTCGATGCTCGAATCCGGTATCGGCGTTCTAATTCCTTCCCTATAGCTCAAAACGAGCGGTGGCGGCCGATCTGGCCGCCACCGCTCATGTTGTTTCCCGTTGTCAGCCGGAGCGACCTACGGGCTGTATGTCGCTTCCGTGAAGCTGGACTCGGTGGACACTACGGCCGAGTCGACGCTGGAAGCCCAAGCAGCGGAGCTCCACGCCGCACTCGCCCACGCAGCACTTGCCCATGCCGCGCTGGCCCACGCTGCACTCGCCCATGCCGCCGAGGCCCACGCCGCGTCGGAGGACACCGCGCTCGCCCAGGCAGCCGCATCGAACTCCGGCAGGCCGGTCGAGGGGTCAGTGCCCACGAACGTGTCGAGATTCTCGTTCGGGTTCGGAGGAGTGGACGTCAGGTTTGCTGCCGATGCTGCGTCGACCTCGCCGACGCCAGCCGCCTGCCAGTCGACGTTGCCCAGGTAGGTGGCCGTCAGCATCAGCCCGCCCTTCACCTGGTCCGGCGTCCAGTCGGGATGCCGGGCAAGGATCTGAGCAGCTGCGCCCGCAACCATCGGGGCCGCGAACGACGTACCCGACATCCACATGTAGCCGGGCATGAGCACGCGATCCGGCACGGTGTTGGGAATGGTCGTCCCCATCGGCACCGGCATGATGATGTAGCGACCCGGAGCCGCGATGTCCGGCTTCGAGAAGCCGTCGGCCGTGAAGCCGAAGGCCGACCACGGAGCAACCGTGTCGTCGAGCGGGTCGGCTGTCTGGTTCTGATCCAGAGCGCCGACCGTGATCACGAACGGATCGTTGGCAGGAGCGGCCGACATGTCGACCGGGCTGCCGTCTCCGAAGTTGCCGGCGGCCACGACGACCGTGACGCCGGAGAGCCAGAGCTGCTCCACCGCCTGGTCGAGGGGGTCGAACCGGAAGCTCGTCGGCGACGAGCCTGCCATCGAGATGTTGACGACCTTGATGCCGTACGTGTCCTTGTTAGCGAGGACCCAGTCGGCCGCCTTGATGAGGTCGCTCTCCATCGACTCGCCGTCGGCGTTCGCGACGCGGACGCTGACGATCGGAGCGTTCGGCGCAGCCCCGGGGAGCATGTCGTTCGAGCCCGCGAGCACGCCCGCGACCATCGTTCCATGTCCCTCGAGGTCGAGACCCGAACCGCTGTCCGAGCAGAGCGAGCAGAAGTCCGCCGTCGCCACGACGCGGGAGCCGAAATCGGCCGTGTCGGTAGCGTCGACACCGCTATCGATGACCGCGACCGCCGGCGCCTGTGGGCCGGGGCCGAGCACCTCGCCGGTGTTCTGGTCGGTCTGGTAGGCGAGCGACGCGACGTCGGTGGATCCAGGCCACATCGTTCCGTCCTGGAAGTCCGTCGTCTTCATCGTCTGGTCGACCGTGATCGCCGACAGCAGATTCGGCCACTTCTGCGCGACCTTCAGCAGGTCCTTGCCGCTGATGGTCACCGTGAGGCCGGGGATCGACTTGAACGGCTTACCGGTCCGGCTGCTGCTGACCGCATGCAGAGCGCGCGTGAGGGCAGAGACGCTGCCGACCTTGCCCTGCAGGATCAGGTGGAACGTTTGCTTGGGGTTGGACTGAACCTGCTTGAGCAGGTTCGCCGGGATGACGGGGCCGTTCGCACCACCAACGTGCGGAAGGCTTGCCGCCTGGTGGCTCGACACACCGAACGCATTCGCGGACACCGAGAGCGATCCCGGAGTCCCAGCGCCAGGCGATGCCGCAGCCACACCGGCCGCGGGCAGCGCAAGTGCCGCCACTGCCGCGAGCACCGCAACGCCCCCAGCCACAGGGCGAACTCGGCCTCGCGAGCCGTGCCGGCCTCCTCTGCCCCAGAGTGCGTTGGCCCGCGAGCCCACGTCACTCGAGCTTGGCTTCATCAAAGAACTCCCTTCTGCGCTAACGCGCAGGCCGCAGTAACCGCATTTGCCGCAGGAGCCACCTGGCTCCGGGCCTAACCGTATGTCGCTTACGGGGTGTTTCATCCCCCGGTCGGGTGAGGGGCACGGAGAATCACTCGATCAAGGGACGTCCCCCGTCTGCGGCGTCGGGGCGGGGCACGCCGGGCGTCCCTGTACCCTTTTGCAGGGTTCCATGGTCGATCGCACGCGATTCGACAGCGACCCTCCTTCGCAGGCGGAGGCCCCCGCCGGGCATCTCGCGTCGAGCCGCTCCTTCGAGAGCGCCTTCACGCACGCGCCGATCGGCATGGCGCTCGTCGACACCACCGGTCGCGTCCTGCAGGTGAACGACGCTCTCTGCCGCATCACCGGCTACGCACCGGAGAAGCTGACGGCGACGACGCTGCGAGAGATCACGCACCCCGACGACGTCGACCTCGACGCCGGCGATATGCAGCGGCTGCTCGCCGGAGAGATCACGAGCTACCAGGTGGAGCGACGCTACCACCACGGCTGGGGCCACTACACCTGGGTGCTGCTGACGGTCTCGCTCGTCCGCAATGACCACGACGAGCCGCTGTATCTCATCTCGCAGGTGCAGGACATCTCCGCGCGCAAGGAGCTCGAGGCGCACCTCGCGTATCTCGTCGACCACGACTTCCTCACCGGTCTCGTCAACCGGCGGCGCTTCGAGCAGGAGCTTCAGCTCCACGTGGCGCAGGTCGCGCGGTACGGCACGACGGGCGCCTTGCTGCTGATCGACCTGGACAACTTCAAGGACGTCAACGACACCTTCGGCCACAGGGCGGGGGACGACCTCCTGAAGGGCCTTGCCGGCCTGCTCCAGAATCGCGTGCGCCGGACTGACCTGCTCGCGCGGCTGGGCGGCGACGAGTTCGGCCTGCTCCTGCGCAGGGCCGACGCTGCCGAGGCGTCGACTGTCGCACGCGAGCTCGTCGATGCTCTGCACCGTCACGTCGCCGTGATCGGCAAGGAGACGGTGCACATCTCGGCGAGCATCGGGGTCGCCCTCTTCGGCGACCTCACCGACCTCGAGATGTTCGCCTTCGCGGATCTCGCGCTGTACGAGGCAAAGGAAGGCGGACGCAACCGCTTCTCGCTCTATCAGCCCGGCGGAGGCCACCGCGAGCGTGCGTCGACCCGCCTCGTCGAGGCGGAGCGGATCCGCCGCGCCCTCGCCGAAGACGGCTTCACGCTCGACTGTCAGCCGATCCGCGATCTGCGCACCGGCGAAACGTGCCGGTACGAGCTCCTGCTCCGGCTCGGCGACGAGCGCACCGGGGAGCCGCTGCCGCCCGCCGTCTTCCTCTACGCGGCCGAGCGCTTCGGCCTGATCCGGGCGATCGACGCCTGGGTCGTACGCCGGGCCGTCGCGCTTCTCGACGAGCACGCGCGCGCCGGACACAGGCTCGTGCTCGACGTGAACCTCTCCGGCGCTTCGATCGGCGACCCGGAGCTCGAGACGCTCGTCGAGAGCCTCCTGGCAGAGACGTCGGTCGACCCCTCCTGCCTCGTGTTCGAGGTGGCCGAGACCGCCGTGATCTCGAACATCGAGCGGGCCAGAGCCTTCGCCCAGCAGCTCCGCCGCCTCGGCTGCCGGCTCGCGCTCGACGACTTCGGTGCCGGCTTCGGCTCGTTCTTCTACTTCAAGAACCTCCTCTTCGACGACCTCAAGATCGACGGCCAGTACGTTCGCGACCTCGCCACGAGCCCGACCGACCGGCTGCTCGTCGAGGCCCTCGTCTCGATCGCAACGGGCTTGGGCAAGCAGACGATCGCCGAGCACGTTCCGAACGAAGAAGTGGCCGCTCTGCTGCGCACGATCGGCGTCGACTACGCGCAGGGTCATCACATCGGGGTGCCCCGGCCGGCGGCCGAAGCCCTGGCGACGGCGATGGGCCCGCCTGGATTCGAACCAGGGACCAAGGGATTATGAGTCCCCTGCTCTAACCAGCTGAGCTACGGGCCCGCTCGCAGCGCAGGGTATCGCTGCAGGTTCTCTTGAGACAGGCGGTTCTCCGTTCAAACCGGGCTCGCTATGCCGCACAATGGGGCGCTGTGAAGGTCTTTCAGCACGAGACGCGCCTCCGGACGGCCGGCGGCCTGACGGTCACCGACATCACGGAGGAGGTGCAGGAGGCGGTCCGCGCGAGCGGTGTCCAGGAGGGGATCGCCTGCATCTACTCGCCGCACACGACCTGCTGCGTCCGCGTCAACGAGTTCGAGACGGGCTTCCTCGAGGACTTCGCGGAGCTGCTGCGCCGGCTCGTGCCGAGCGAGAGCTACTACGCGCACGACGACTGGGACCGCCGCACCGAGAACATCTGCCCCGAGGACATGGATCAGGGCAACGGCCATTCGCACTGCATGGCGATGCTGCTCGGCACCGCCGGCGAGTCGGTGCCCGTCCGCGAACGGCGAGCTGCAGCTCGGCACGTGGCAGCGCGTGCTCTTCATCGAGCTCGACCGCGAGCGCGACCGCCGCTGGCTCGTCCAGGTCGTCGGCAACGAATAGCACTGCCTAGTTAACACGCGCGCGAGTGCAACCAGGTTTCAACCTGGTTGCGGTCTGTCGGCACCGCTACTCCGGCGTGACGTACGCGGCGGTGAGCCCGCCGTCGACGACGAACGTCGACGCGTTCACGTACGACGACTCGTCGCTCGCCAGGAAGAGCGCCGCGTTGACGATCTCGCGCGGCTTCGCCATCCGCCCCATCGGCACGTGGACGAGGCGGCGCTCGGCCGCGCCCGGCGTCTCGCTCCAGATCCGCAGCAGCAGCGGCGTCTCGACCGGCCCCGGGCAGAGCGCGTTCACGCGCACACCCTGCCGCGCGAACTGCACGCCGAGCTCCTTGCTCATCGACAGCACCGCGCCCTTCGACGCGGTGTACGAGATCTGCGAGGTCGCGGCGCCGACGAGCGCGACGAACGAGGCGACGTTGATCACCGAGCCGCCGCCGCGCTCGAGCAGGTACGGGAATCCCGTGCTTGCAGCAGAGGTAGACGCCGCGCGTGTTCACGGCCTGCACGCGCTCCCACGCCTCGAGGTCGTGTCGAGGATCGAGTCGTCGTCGGCGGGCGAGATGCCGGCGTTGTTGTAGAGGACGTCGATGCCGCCGAAGCGGCGCTCGCGGCGCGCGTACATCGCCTGCACGGAGGTCTCGTCGGCGACGTCGACCTGCACCGCGAACGCCCGCCGACCTGCGCCGCGACCTCCTCGGCGGCCTCGAGGTTCACGTCGGCGACGCAGACCTGCGCGCCCTCCTCGGTGAAGAGCATCGCCGCGTCGGCGCCCATGCCGCCGCCGGCGCCCGTGATCACGCACACCTTGCCGTCCAGACGACCCATCAGTCCTCCGTCGAGTAGTAGACGTTCTTGATCTCGCTGTAGCCGTCCATCGCGTGCATGCCGAGCTCGCGGCCGAAGCCGCTCTGCTTGAAGCCGCCGAACGGCGTCGACACGCGCACGGACGAGTTCGAGTTGATCGACAGCACGCCCGGTGTCGATCGCGCGGGCGACGCGCAGCGCGCGCGCGCCGTCGCGCGTCCAGATCGAGCCCGAGAGCCCGTAGGCGGAGTCGTTCGCGATCCGCACCGCCTCGGCCTCGTCCGCGAACGGGATCAGCGCCGCGACCGGCCCGAAGACCTCGTCGCGCGCGATCCGGTCGTCGGGCGACGCCTCGACGAGCGTCGCACGGGTACCAGAAGCCGCTGCCGTCCGGCGCGTCGCCGCGGAAGAGCGGCTCGCCCTCGACGAACGACGCGACCGTCTCGCGGTGCGCCGCCGAGATCAGCGGCCCCATCTCGGTCGTCGTCGTCCTCGGGGTCGCCGACCTTCACGCTCGCGCGTCGCCTCGACGAGCAGCTCGGCGAAGCGGTCGTAGGCGAGCGCTCGACGAGGATGCGCGAGCGCGCGCAGCAGTCCTGGCCGGCGTTGTCGAACACCGCGTACGGCGCCGCCGCGGCCGCCTTCTCCAGGTCGGCGTCGGCGAAGACGACGTTCGCCGACTTGCCGCCGAGCTCGAGCGTGACGCGCTTGATCGTGCCGGCCGCGCCGCGCATCACCTGCTGGCCGACCTCGGTCGAGCCGGTGAAGCCGATCTTCGCCACGTCGGGATGCTCGATCAGCCGCTGCCCGACGACCGAGCCCTTGCCGGCGACGACGTTGACGACGCCCTCCGGGATGCCCGGCCTCGAGCGCGAGCTCGGCGAGCCGCAGCGCCGAGAGCGGCGTCAGCTCGGCCGGCTTGAGCACGACCGTGTTGCCGCAGGCGAGCGCGGGGCCGAGCTTCCACGACGCGATGTTGAGCGGGAAGTTCCACGGCACGATCAGCCCGACGACGCCGAGCGGCTCGCGGAACGTCATGTCGACGCCGCCCGCGACCGGGATCGTCTCGCCGTGGTGCTTGTCGACCGCGCCCGCGTAGAAGTGGAAGACCTGCGCGACCATGCCGACCTCGCCGCGCGCGCCGCGCGATCGGCTTGCCGACGTTGCGCGACTCGATCCGCGACAGCTCCTCGTGGTGCTCCTCGACGAGCGTCGCGAGCCGGCGCAGCAGCCGCGGCCCGATCGGCCGGCGCGACCGCGCGCCAGGCCGGGAACGCCGCCTTCGCGCGCGCGACGGCGGCGTCGGTCTCCTCGACGCTCGGCGGCGCGACCTCGGCGATCGTCTCCTCGGTCGCGGGGTTGACGACGGCGGTCATGCGCGGTGTTCCTCGCGGTAGCGCGCGCGCCTCCGCGACGAGCGTCTCGAACAGCCGCGCGTCCGTGCCCGCCTCGGGGTGCCAGAGCACGCCGACCGCGAAGCGCTTGTCCGGAGCCTCGACCGCCTCGATCGTGCCGTCGTCGGCGCACGCAGCCTCGACGCAGCCCTCGCCCGACCGTGCCGAAGCCCTGGTGGTGGTGCGACTTCACCGTCGTGCGCTCGCCGAGCAGCGCGCCGAGCTGCGAGCCGTCCTCGATCCGCGACGTCGTGCTCGGACGAAGACGCCCTTCGCCTCGCGGTGCGCCTCGTGCCCGACGCACCTCGGGCAGGTGCTGCATCGAGGTCGCCGCCGCGGGCGACGTTCAGCACCTGCGAGCCGCGGCAGACGGCGAGCACCGGCATGTCGCGCGCGAGCGCGCCCTCGAGCAGCGCCAGCTCGGCGTCGTCGCGCATCCGGCACGACGTCCCGTTCGTCTCCGGGTGCGCGTCGGCGCCGTACGTCTCCGGGTCGAGGTCGGCGCCGCCGGAGAGCAGCAGCCCGTCGAGAGCGTCGAGCGTCTCCTCCACGCCGCCCTCGACCGGCGGCACGAGCAGCGGCACGGCCGCCCGCCCGCTCGACCGCCTGCACGTACATCGTACGGGATCAGCGCCGCGTCGAGCTGCCAGTGCCCCCACTGCGCCGGCTCGACGTAGGTCGTGATCCCGACCACGGACGGCTCAGCCACGTTCGAACATCCGCTCCCGCTCGTAGCACGTCACCGTCTTGTCGAACAGCTCGCTGCTCGGTGCGCGCGTAGTTCAGGTAGTGGTCGACCACCTCGTCGCCGAGCAGCTGCCGCGCGACCGTGCCCGTGCTCGAGCGCGCGCGATCGCCTCGCGCAGCGCGTGCGGGAAGCGCTGCACGTCGGACTCGTACGCATTGCCCTCGAGCGCCGGCCCGAGCTCGAGCTCGTGCTCGATCCCGTACAGCCCGGCGGCGAGCAGCGCCGCGAACGCGAGATACGGATTCGCGTCGGCGCCCGGGATGCGCGTCTCGGCGCGCAACGAGGAGCCGTGTCCGACGATGCGGAAGCCGCACGTGCGGTTGTCGTGGCCCCAGGCGAGCGTCGTCGGCGCCCAGCTTCCCGCGGCGAAGCGCTTGTACGAGTTGATCGTCGGCGCGAGGAAGATCGCCAGCTCGGCCGCGCAGGCGATCTGGCCGGCGAGGTAGTGCTTGAACACGTCCGACTCGCCGGCGAACGCCGCCTTGCCGTCCTGCCACAGCGACGAGTGGATGTGGCACGACGAGCCGACCCACGTCGTGGTCCGGCTTCGCCATGAACGTGACCGAGACGCCCGTGCTGGTAGGCGATCTCCTTGATCCCGGTCTTGTAGACGACGTGGTCGTCCGCAGCGCTTCACCGCGTCGGCGAAGCGGAAGTTGATCTCGTGCTGCCCCGGCCACGCCTCGCCCTTCGACGACTCGACGACCATCCCGGCGCCTTCATCGCGTGCCGCACCTCGCGCAGGAACGGCTCGTCGTAGCTCGAGGCGAGGATGTGGTAGTCGAGGATGTACGGCACCGACGGCGTGAGGTCGTGGTAGTGCTTCGCGTGCGCCTCGAGCGTAGCTCTCGCGGAAGCAGGAAGAACTCGAGCTCCGAGCCGAACATCGGCTCGTAGCCCGAGCGCGCGCGCCCTCGCGACCTGCGCCTTCAGCACCTGCCGCGGCGACGGCGCGACCGGCGTGCCGTCGTGCCAGACGACGTCGCACAGCACCAGCACCGTCGCCTCGTGCCACGGGATCCGCCGCAGCGTCTCCGAGGTCGGGCTGGAGCCCGAAGTCGCCGTAGCCGCGTCTCCCAGCTCGCGATCGCGTAGCCCGGCACCGGGTCCATCTCCATCTCGAGCGCGAGCAGGTAGTTGCAGCCCTCGACCTGCGTGCCCGGCGTCGAGCTCGTTCGAGGAAGAACTCCGCGTCGAGCCGCTTCCCCATCAGCCGGCCCTGCATGTCGGTGAACGCCGCGATGACGGTGTCGACGGCGCCGGTCTCGACGTCCACCCTCAGCTCGTCGAGCGTCAGCATGGCCCGACCATACACCGGCGTCGGGTGCGCCGACCGGGCCTGGGCCGACCTCCTAGGGTGCGCCTGCCGCGCCCAGACTCGCGATCAGCTGTCCGAGCACCTTGTCCTGCTCCAGGAGGTGCTTCTGGATCTCCTGCGCCTCGTGAAGGACCGCCTCGGCGTCCAGGTACGTCTGCTCGGCGCGCTTGTCCGACGCAGCTGCCTGCACGTTCTGGCCGACGATGATGACGGGGAGGAGCACGAGCTGAAGGAACGTCTGCGCGATCCAGGCGACGATGATGATCAGATTGCCGCTGTTCAACGCGGAGGGCAGGCTGACGAGCGCCAGTGCGGTGAAGAGGTAGGCGGCGACCATCGTCCCGACGATCGCGGTGACCTTGAGCGCGAGCATCGTGTTGAAGCGGCTGAAGCCGCTCCCGCGCTCGTACTGGTCCGCGATCTTGACGGGACCCAGTGCCCGACGGTGCGCTATGTGCGGGTGCGGGGCGTACTTGTAGATGTTCATGCCCGGAGAATAGGAACGCGGTCGGCGGTGGCCGGGCGCGAGCTCCGGGTGTTGAGGAATCCGATCCAACGCGCCGGGCCGGGTCGCCGTCTTGAAAACGTCCGCCTGGCGCAGTACCTTCGTGCGTCAAGTCACGGACTCCGATCCACACAGGGAGGCGCTGCATGAGCTCGGAGGCACCTGGGATCCACACGCCCGACGAGGACGAGCGGACCCTGCACAAGCTCGGCTACGCCCAGGTGCTGTACCGCGAGATGGGCGGGTTCTCGAACTTCGCCATCTCGTTCACGATCATCTCGATCCTCGCCGGCTGCCTCACGTCGTACTTCATCGCGTTCGACGAACGGCGGCCCGGTCGCCGTGACCTGGGGCTGGCTGATCGTCGGCGTCTTCGTCGTCCTCGTGGCGCTCGCGATGGCGAGAGGTCGCGTCCTCGATGCCGACCGCCGGCGCGATCTACTACTGGTCGTCGAAGCTCGGTTCTCCGGCCTGGGGCTGGTTCTCCGGCTGGTTCAACCTGATCGGCCAGATCGGCGTCACGGCGGCGATCGACTACGGCGCGGCGATCTTCTGGACGTCGCTCATGAACCTCTGGTTCCCGAGCGTCAGCACGGACAGGCACACGCTCTTCCTCACCTTCACGCGCGATCATCGCCGCCCATCTGCTCCTGAACCTGAACGGAGTGCGCCTGCTCGCGATGATCAACTCGATCTCGGCGTGGTGGCACATGATCGGCGTGGTCGTGATCGTGTTCGTGCTCGCGATCGTCCCGAACCACCACCAGTCCGTCGGCTTCGTCTTCGGCAACACGATCAACGCCTCCGGCTTCAGCGGCCACAACTTCTCGAGCCCGGTCTTCTGGTTCGTGTTCGGGATCGGCCTGCTGATGGCGCAGTACACGTACACCGGCTACGACGCGTCGGCGCACATGAGCGAGGAGACCCGCAAGGCCTCGCGCGCGGCCGCGCTCGGCGTCGTCATGTCCGTCGTCATGTCGGTGATCTTCGGCTTCATCCTGCTCGTCGCGGTCACGTTCGCGGTGCCCGACGTCGAACGGGACGCTCGGCGCCGGAGGCTTCGACGTGACGTACATCTGGCAGCACGTCGATGAGCACCCACTGGGCCGAGTTCCTGCTCGTCATCGCCTGCGTCGCGCAGTTCTTCTGCGGCGCTCGCGTCGGTGACGGCGGCGTCACGGATGATGTTCGCGTTCTCGCGCGACGGTGCCGTGCCCGGCGGACGCACGTTCTGGCGCAAGGTCTCGCGCACGCATCGCGTGCCGGTCAACGCCGTGATCGCCATCGCGGTGCTCTCGTGGGCTGCTGATGCTGCCGACGTACTGGAACAACACCGTCGGCTATCTCGTCGGGACGTCGATCGCGGTGATCGGCCTCTACATCGCGTACGGGATCCCGATCTACCTCCGCTGGCGCGCCGGCGACGCCTTCGAGCCCGGCGCGTGGACGCTCGGCAACCACTACAAGTGGATCAACCCGATCGCGATCCTGTGGATCATCGCTGATCGCGATCCTGTTCATCATGCCGACCGTGCCGACGGGGATCCCGTGGCACAGCGGCTTCGACTGGAACGTCGTCAACTACGCGCCGATCACGGTCGGCGGCGTGATCGTCCTCGCCGGCGGCTGGTGGATCGCTGTCGGCGCGCAAGTGGTTCAAGGGCCCGGTCGTGCGAGGGCACCGAGGAAGAGCTGGCGCGCATCGAGGCCGGCTACGAGACGGCGCCTCCGCATCATCACGCGCCCGCTGGGGCCTAGACGCCGGCCTGCCGAGGCGGCCGCGGCACGTGCCGCGGCCGCCCGTCACCTCTCGGTAGTTCCGAGCGCCCCCATCGGGGCCGCAACCGATGGCAGCGGGGGCTGCGTGGGCGATCCTTCAAGCGTGGGCGTGCGGCATCGTGCCGCCACCCGACGAAAGGAATCCCGATGTTCGAGACCATCGTCTGGGCGACGGACGGATCCGAGCTCGCCGACCGGGCGTTCCGCAGTGCATCGAGCTCGCCCGCACAGCACCACTCGAAGATCGTCGCCGTCCACGCCAACGAGCTGCTCAAGGGCCGTTTCGGCGGCGCGCCGCTGCTGGCGGACGAGCCCGATCTGCGTCGAGAAGATCGAGCACCAGGTCGCCGAGCTCGCGCGAGCTCGGCGTCGCCGTCGAGCTGAAGGTGATCACCGGGACGCACGACATTCCGGAGCTGATCGCCAAGGCCGCCCGCGAGATCGAGGCCGACCTGATCGTCGTCGGCACGCACGGTCACGGCGGCTTCCGGGCCGCGGTGCTCGGCAGCGTCGCCCGCGGGCTGCTGCACGACGCGTGCTGCCCCGTCCTCGCCATCCCGCCTGCCCGCGACGTCGTGGCGGCGGAGCGCGAGCGCGAGCTCGTCACCACCGTCTGACCCCCACGCTGCGGGAGCGCGCGCCTGCGCCGTCAGGAAGCGCGCTCCCCGCAGCAGGATCCTTGCCGACCGCGGCCGTTTCTTGGCCGTTTCCTTGCCCCCGCTTGGCGCGCGCCGGCGTAGAACAACGGCATGACCTCCGTGCTTCCCGCCCTCACCGCCGTCGAATCCGCCCAGCCATCGCGTGACCGCAGCGGTCTCCTTCCGGCAGGGATGCAGGTCACACCGCACTCGCCCCGGAGGGGCCGTTCCCCCGCGGCCCCTCCGATCCGCCGATGATCCGCCGGCTGAGCTTCGACGCACATCCGAAGGAGCTCGCGCACCGCGACTCCGGGTCGACGCACGTCTCGTTCTTCTGGAGCCGGCGCACCCACCGCGCAGCCGTCGTCCTCGAGGACGACGAGACCGGCGAGGTGGTCGAGCTCGACGTGACGCCCGAGGACGACGCGCTCGAGCTTTACGAGCACCCGTATGTGTACGTCGACGCCCGCGGGCGCCGCGTCGCCCTGGCCGCCGGGCGCTAACGCTCCCGCGCTCGGTGCGCGGCGAGATCCTCGACGGACGCGACGAGACCCGCGCTCTCAGCCGACGGCTGCCAGTCGCCTCGCACGAACCGGCGGGCTGCGAGCTTCGTCCCCGCTGCGTACAGGAGCGCGAGCACGTCCGCGCCGTCGCCCGGCGATACCGCCCAGCCGAACGTCGCGTCGCTCCCGGATGCCCGCAGCGTCTCTTCCAGCTCGGCGGCGGCGGCGCGGCCCCAGCGGGCGTCGCGGCCGACCGCCGCGACGGCGATCTGCGAGGGACCGATGCGAGCCAGCTCGTCGTCCGGCCCGAGCCGGCCGGCGACGAGCGCCAGCGCGTCGCGCAACTGCCGCTCGTCCTTCAGGAGCGAGAGCGGCCGCGTCTCCGACTGGAGCTCGCCGACGAGCAGCACGACCGGCCGGCGGCGGCCGAGCTGGCGGTCGACGACGTCTGCAAAGCGTGCACCGGTGGAGACGCCCGTGCTCACGTCGCGCCGCGCGATCAGGAGCAGCTCCTCGAGGACGTGAAGCGAGTCGCGGATCATGCCGCGGCCTCGCGCCGAGAAGTAGCCGACCGTCGCGCCGGCGATCGTGAACATCGCCAATCGGATCGAGAGCTGCATCTCCGCGATGCCGTGGTGAGCGAACTGCGACGTGAACACGAGCGTGACCACGTACAGCACGAATGCGAAGAGTCCCGCGCCGGCGCCTGCGAACGGCCCGCTCGCGAGGGCGACGAGCACGATCGGCAGATAGAAGATCTGGCCGAGACCGAGACCCGGTCGGCTGTAGACGAGGTTCACGACGAACACGGACGCGTAGGCCAAGACGGCAGCGGCGAACAGCCGCTCCGGCATGCTCGTTTCACGAACCGGCGACAGCCGCGGGAACCTGATCAGGTGAGCGTGCACTGGCCATTCGACCGTACGCAACGCGGGTCGCAGATGCAACTTGCTCCTTAGCGAGCCCTTAGCCGCCGGCCGTACGCTCGACCCATGAACCCCACTCCGTTTCAGCAGCGGGGCGGCTTCGGCTTCGCCCCCATGACTCTCCACTACCAGCAGGACCGTCCGAATGCCCTCGCCTGGGTGACGTTCGCGCTCGTCCTGCTCCTCGTGCTCACCGTCGGAGCGATGCTCGTCGCGCGGTTCGCCGGCCGCCGCCGCCACCGCTGGCACGGGCCGGGACCAAGGCACTTCGCCTTCGCGGGTGCCGGCCCCCGGCACGATCCTCTCGACGTGCTGCGCTGGCGCTACGCGCGCGGCGAGCTCGGACGTGACGAGTTCCTGCAGGGCATGGGCGATCTCACCGCCCACGGCGGACCGCCGCCACCGCCGCCGGAGTAACGCGGGCGGACGGCCGTCCGCCCGCTCCGCCCTCACGAGCCATCGACGATGCGCTCGGCGAGCGCCGAGTTGCGACGCCGCTGCTCGCTGCGCGCGAGCGCCGCTGCGACCGCACGGCGCTCGCCGATCAGCATGCACAGCCGCTGCGCGCGCGTGACCGCGGTGTAGAGGAGCGCGCGCGAGAGCATCACGGAGTAGGCCATCGACCAGGGGGCGACGACGGCCGGGAACTGCGATCCCTGTGAGCGGTGAATCGTGAGCGCCCAGGCGAGGTCGTAGGTCTCGAGCGCCGAGACGGGGACGACGAGCTCTCGCTCGCCGTCGTCGAGCGAGAGGCGCACGTCTCCCTCCTCGTCGTCGTAGCCGAGGATGAACGCGACCTCGCCGTTCATCACCTCCCTGCCCGCCGTGTAGTCGTTCTTCGTCTGCACGATCCGCGAGCCGACGCGCAGGCCGGCGCGCGCGAGAACGACGGTGCGATCGCCGGGGTTGAGCCGCCGCTCGAGCTCCTCGTTCAGCGACGTCATCCCGACCGGGCCGCGGCGCATCGGGACAAGCGTCATCACGTCGGTGCGCGCGTCGAGTCCGAAGCGGAGCGGGATGCGCTCGCACACCGCGTCGAGCACGGCCTCGCGCATCGACTCGGGGCCGTTGCGCGTGACGAAGTAGAAGTCCTCGTCGAACTCCGCGTCGGGGCCGAGCGCGGCACGCGCCTCCTCGAAGGTGAGGAACGGCAGCTCGCCCGCGTTGATCCGGCGCGCGCTCTGGATGATCAGCGACCGCGCCGCCTGCCGGTAGATGGCGGTGAGATGGACGCGTGGCACGACCTCGCTCGCGACGAGGTCGGCGAGGACACGCCCCGGGCCGATCGGCGGCAGCTGGTCCGTGTCGCCGACGAGCAGGACGTGACAGTCGCCCGCGGCGGCGAAGAGCGCGTCGGCGAGCTCGAGCGAGAGCATCGACGCCTCATCGACGATCACGAGGTCGTAGTCGTCGGAGAGCGGCCAGAGCTCGCCGCGCTGGAAGACGTCCTCGAGCGGCGAGTATGCGAGCGCGCGGTGGATCGTCATCGCGTCGTGGCCGGTGAGGTCGCGCATGCGCCGGGCGGCCTTGCCGGTCGGGGCGCAGAGCAGGACGCGCCTGCGTGCCCGCCGGGCGATGTCCACGAGCACGCGCTGGGTGTGCGTCTTTCCGGAGCCGGGAAGCCCCGTGAGCAGCACGAGCCGCCGCGTGCGCACGAGCTCGACGACGCCCCACTGCTCGTCCGAGACGTCGACCTCGGGCCGGCGCGGCTCCGCGAACAGCTCGGCGGGCTCGGCGCGGGCCCGTTCGCCGAGCGCCTGCCCGAGCCTGCATTCCATCTCCCACAGCTCGCTGCGATAGACCCGGTCGCGCTCGACGACGAGCTCGGCGGCGAGCACGAGCGCCCGCACCGCCGCCTCGAGCGGCTCAGGGTCGCCGACCCCGAGCAGGCGGCCGGCCTCGTGCCAGAGCTCGTCGAGGAGCAGGAAGGTGTTGCCGTTCGCCTCGGCCTCCTCGAGCACGAACCGCAGGCCGGCGCGCAGCCGCTGCGGGTCGTCGAGCTCGACGCCGAGCGTCCGGGCGATCCGGTCGGCGATCTTGAAGCCGATGCGGGGCAGCTCGGTGAGGCGGTACGGGTCGCCGGTGAGCACCGCGACGACATCCTCGCCGTACTGGCGCACGAGCCGGGCGGCGAGCCCGGCGCTGATGCCGTGGCTGTACAGGAACGCCTCGACCTCGCGGATGGTCGCGACCTCGCGCCAGGCGGCGACCGCCCGCTCGACCGCCTTGTGCGAGATCGCGCGGCCCGCCCTCGTGCGCACCTCGCGCAGGCGCTCCGGGTTGCGGTCGAGCTCGGCGAAGACGTTCTCGGCGCCGAAGTGCTCGACGATCGCGCGCGCGAACGTGCGTCCCACGCCGGGAACGCGCGTCACGAGCCAGAGTGCGATCCCTTCCGGGGTCTGCGGCAGCGTCGAGTGGAAGGAGGCGACGACGAACTGCACGCCGTGCCGCGGGTGGTCCGCGTACGCACCGGTGCAGACGAGCTGGTCGCCGGGCGTCACGTGCCCGAGCGCGCCGGTGAGCGTGACAGGCACGCCGTCGCGCTCCTCGCCGAGGGTCGCCGACCAGACCGCGAACTCCGCGTCGGGCGAGATGTAGCGCGGCCCGGAGGGGGAGAGCGTGACGCGGATCTCGTCCTCGACCGCGGCCGACACGACCCCTCCGTCACTCCCGGGCATTCGGCCCAGCCTAGCGGGGCGCTCCGGGAGAATGCGTGACGGAATTCGTACGTTGCGCGCGGGCGCAGCGCTCCCGGCGGCCATTTGGCAGGGCGATCGGGCTGCCGTAGAGTCGCTTCACCAGCAAGGCGGGCGGAACCTGGGGAGGCACACGTGGGCAAGCTGTCTAACTTTCTGCCGAGCACGAACGGCCTGCATTACCCGAACTCCTGGCCGAGCGAGCCGGACCTGAAGCTCCCGACGCCGTTCGGCGACATCTCGATCGGGGACGCCTCGAACGGGCTCTGCGGCGGGATGGCGTTCGTCGTCCGGGACCTGTTCGAGGCCCATCGGCTGCCGGCGGCGACCACGACGAACCCGGACGGAACCTCGCCCGCGTTCAACTACATCGTCAAGCGGCTGTTCGACAGCTTCAACATCCCGAGCGGCGTGGCGCAGTACTACACGTGGATGAACCTGCCGGGCCACGACGACCAGGCACTGGGCATCACCACCGTGGTCGGGCTCGCGCACCACACGATCGAAGACTCGATGCCGATCCTGCGCAACACGATCGACGGCGGCCACCCGTGCCCGCTCGGCCTCGTCTGCATCCACTCGACCAACCCTGTGGATCTCGGGCAGAACCACCAGGTTCTGGCCTACGGCTACGAGGACCAGGGCTCGAACACGACGGTGTGGGTCTACGACTCCAACCATCCGGACGACGACGACGTCACCATCTCGTTCGACCACACGAACCCGCAGCACACGACGACGTTCAACTACTCCACGGGCGATCACAACGTCCTCGGCTTCTTCACCGTCCCGTACACGGCCGCGGACCCGTCGGATCTCTTCGAGGACGGGACGACGCCGCCGCCCGGTTGGCAGTCGCCGGCGAGCGGAGCCGTGCTCAGCGGCGTCGCCGACCTCGTCTTCCTGCCCTTCCCCGACGTCGACGCGGTCAACTTCACCGCGTACTACGCGACGAATCCCAACGACATCCACACCGTGGCCTGGCGTCCGATCGGCGCCGGTGTACGGCAGAGCAACGGCACCTGGACGGTCTCGTGGAACAGCGCGCAGGTCCCCGACCAGGGAAATGCCGGCTGGGGCACGGTGAACCTCGCCGCGGGAAGCTCCAAGCAGGGAGCGCCCGTCAATCCGACGTGCTACCGGCTGGTCTCGACGAAGAACAACGTCGCACCGCCCGCGCCGGCGAAGGCGCTCGTGTGCACGTCCTCGCCGCATCCGATGCCGCTGAACAAGCAGGTGACCGTCGACATCACGGCAAAGGACAGGACCACCGGGGCGGCGGTCGCCGGAACGGTGACGATCTCGCTCGGAGGCGCCGTCCAGCACACCGGCCCGACAGGGCATCCGTTCCCGTTCACCTTCAAGGTGAGGGTGTTGATCACGAATCCGCACGCGACGCATCCCGTCGAGCACACGATCTATCCGGTCGTGAAGGTCACCGCCCCGGGGTATCCGGACACCATCGTCAACGTCGGGTTCCCCGCCGCGTAGGCCGCCTCATCTGACATCCAGGGGGCGGCGTGCCCCGAACGGGTATCGGGGAGCACCCGGATTCGAAGCCGTGCGCCTCGGCGCTAAGTCAGAGGCGAAGCGCCCTCGAACAGGAGGCAGGCATGCATCGGATCGTCTTGCTCGTTCTCGCGGCTGCTCTCTGCTCGGCGTCGAGCGCGGCGGCGGCGAAGGCCCCACTGTGGGTCGGCGTCTGGAAGGGCACCGTGAAGACGGCGGCCGGCGACGCGACCACCCCCGTGGTCGTCACGGTGAACGCGAAGTACAAGAGCAACAAGTCGGGCACGATCGCGTACGCGCAGCAGAAGTGCACGGGCAAGCTCGCGTTCCTGCAGCAGTCGGGGCGCGTGCTGACGCTGCGCGAGACGGGCCCGGCCCGGTGCTCGAAGGGCGGCACGGTCCAGATCACCTGGTGGGCGTTCCAGCAGCTCTGGATCGCGTGGTACGCGACGGGCAGCTCCACTCCGACCTGGAGCGGATACGTCACGCCCGGCGGCCGCTGAGAGCTACAGCAGCTCGGTCAGCGGGAAGGATCGGTGCCGTCTCGGCGGGACGAGGAAGTTCTGGCGGTGCGTCGCCGTGATCACGCCGTTCATGCCGAGCCTCGGCGACTGCGGCGCGAGCGGTAGCGTCATCCCGTCCGCGTAGCGCCCGTCCATCGCGAGACGGAGACGGCGGAAGAAGTCGCTCGTGGGCGCGAACGCGAGGAAGTGAAGCCCGAGGGCGGGCGCGGCGGCGTGCCGGTCGACGCGCGGTCTCGACGTCCAGAAGAAGGGATTGTCGAGCGTGTTGAAGTCGCCGCGTTGCAGGATCGACGTCCCCACCGGCCGTACCGTGCCGTAGTTGTCGCGCACCTCCGCCTGGAGACGGTTGACGGGCTGCATCGACGCGCTGTGGCCGACGATCGCGCTCGACGCGTCGGGTGCGAACTGCGCGACGAGCGCCTCGGTCTGCACGTCACCCGGCCCTTCCGGCAGCGTCAGCGTCCCCTCGGACACGTTGTTCGCCGCGCGGCTCGCATCGGTTGCGAGCCAGACTCGCTGGGTGAAGTCGTTCGTCTCGTACCAGAGCTCGATGTTCTCGAAGAGGTGCGAGACGTGCATGGTGGTGCCGTTGCTGAAGTAGCCGCTCGGCCACTGGTCGGTGAGGCCGGGCAGCGTCTCGGTGTTCGCGATCCGGTCGGGGCCGAGGGCGCTCTTCTGGGTCGACGTGAAGCCGAGGAAGAGCTCGGCACGCTCCGGGATCAGCCCGGCGCCGGGCACGCCGGCACGCATCGCCATCTCCTTCGGGATGCTCCGCGATCCGTCGAATCCTCCGCCGACGAAGCCCTTCCGGATGCTCGTCAGCTCGACCAGGCCGCGGAGCGGCTTGAGCACGGCGTCCGCGCCCGCTGCGATCCGCGCGAGCGAGTCGCTCTGGAAGACGAAGCACACGTCGTTCCCCTCGAGGACGAGGCCGGCCGGGTCGCTCGGGAACGAGCTCACGTCCTGGAACGCGTACACGGTCGCGCCGGCCGCGGCGGACGCCGCGCGGTCGACGGGGAGGTAGTCGGGGAAGCGCCGGCCGCCGACCGCCGGCACGTACCTCCGGAAGTACGGCATCCCCCACGCCACGATCACCCCGAGGCCGCTCGGGGCGGGCCGGTAGCGGCCGTCGACGCCGTGCAGCGCCGCCTCGAGCGCGCGCCGCGCGTCCCGGAGCACGCTCTTGCCGGTGCCAACCGTGAGCTTCCCGGTCACGATCTGGTGGTGGAGCGGCGGAACCACCACGGCGATGCCCTCGTCGACGACGACGCGCACGCCTTCGAGCAGATGCTGCTCCGGGGGAAGCGGCCCCGCCAGCGTCGCGCCCCGCGCCGGCGGCGCGAGGATCTCGTCGAGAATCGAGTACACCCCGCTCGCGCTGAGCGCGGCAAAACCCGTCCGTTCGAGGAACGCCCGGCGCGAAAGCTCCTCGGCCATCCGCGCAAGTTCTATCGCAGAAGCCGCCGCGCGACTAGCGTTGCGGCGTGAACCCGTTCGCCGCCCTCTCCCGTCGCGAGCGACTCCTGGTCGGGCTCGTGGCCGTCGCGACCGCCGGGGCCGCCGCCTGCCGCTACGCGCCGGTGACCGCGCTCGCCGCCTTCGCGGCGGCGACGCTCGCTCTCGCCGGGCTCGCGTGGCTGGTCGGCTTCTCGACCGAGCAGGTCGGGGAGAGATTCGGGCCTGCGGTGACCGGCGTGCTGCAGTCCACGCTCGGCAACCTCCCGGAGTTCTTCATCGTCGTCTTCGCTCTGCGGGCCGGGGAGACGGTCGTCGCCCAGACCTCGATCCTCGGCAGCCTGTTCGCGAACGCGCTGCTCGTGCTCGGCCTGGTGATCGTCGCCGGCGCCTGGCGGTCACGGGAGAACCTGATGCGTTTCAACGCGCGCCTCCCGAACGACACGGCGACGCTGCTGATCCTCGCGAGCTTCGTGATCGTGCTGATCGGCGTCTCCGTCTCCGCCAACGACCACGCCTCTCACCACGTGAAGGCGATCTCGATCGCGGGTGCGGCCGTCCTGCTCGTCACGTACCTCGCGTGGCTCGTGCCGTACCTGCGCTCCGATGCGCAGGACGAGCGGTCAGCCGACGTGGCGAGGGTCGGCCTCGCAGCCTCGCTCACGCTCCTGGGCGCCGGCGGTGTCGGCTCCGCATTCGTCTCCGACTGGTTCGTCGCCGCGCTCGCCCCGTCGATGCAGCGCCTTCATCTCTCGCAGGCGTTCGCGGGGATCGTCGTCGTCGGCATCGCCGGAAACGCGGTCGAGAACGTCGCAGGAGTGATGCTGGCCTGGAAGGGCAAGGCCGACCTCGCCATCTCCGTCGTCAAGAACTCGGTCTCCCAGGTCGCGGCGTTCCTCTTCCCGGCGCTCGTGCTCGTCTCGCTCCTCTTTGCGACGCCCCTCACCTTCTCCCTCGCGCCCGTCTACATCGGCGCGCTGCTCGTGGCCGCGTTGGCCGTGTGGCAGATCACCGGCGACGGCCAGGCGGCGATGTTCGAAGGGACGGCGCTCGTGGCGCTCTACGTGATGCTCGCAGTGCTCACGCTCTACGAGTAGGCGGGCCGGAGCGCGAAGCTCCGGCCCGCCTCTCAGCGCTTACCGGTGCAGGTCGGAGAACCAGTCGAAGTAGCGCGGAGTGAGGCTTCCCACTCCCGCCACGTCGTCCCAGCCCCGTCCCGTCGTGAGCGACGAGTCCTGGTTGAACGTCCGCACCGAGTAGAGGATCCCGTCGTTGCCGTTCTGGCCGTTCGCGTAGTCGGCCCGGACGTTGCCGGGGTCGCCCTGCGGCGTCACGTCGTAGAACTCGCCCGGCACGCGCGCGAGGAAGTAGATGAGCGGGTTGGCGAAGCCGATCCGCCGTCCGCCCTCGTTCGCCTGGGCGACCGCCTCGGCGCCGGCGAACAGCGGCGAGGCGAGGCTCGTGCCGCCGATCCGGTATTCGCCGTAGTGGACTCCCGCGGGCCCGAAGCGGCTCGGCAGCGAGAAGTTCTGCGTCTCGCCGACGAGCATCCCGGTCGTCGGGTCGGCGTCCATGCCGACGTCGGGCACGGCGCGTCCGGTCGCCGAGCGCGGCACGACGCCGCGCTGGTACGCCGGCTCGGGGAAGACCTGGCTGATCCCACCGCCGGCTCCGTAGAGGAACGGAACGGTCTGGACCCAGCTGTTCCCGTCGCTCGAGAGGCCGTACTTCTCCGTGCCCCAGCCGGTCTCGAACTGCCGCTGGTTGTTCCGGCCGATCGCGAGCGACGTGCCGCCGACCGAGGTCACCCACGGGTCACCGGTCGGATAGTCCGGATGCGAGTAGCCCCACGCAGCGAGCTCGTCGCCGTCGTCGCCCGAGGAGAACATGAAGCCGATCCCCTGGACGGCGCCCTGCTTGAAGATCGACTCGTACGCGGCGACGAGGCTGTCGTCGATCGTCTCGATCAGCTGGCCGTTGATCACGACGAACGTCGGCTCGCCCCACGAGTTGGTGACGATCGAGGCCTTGTTGTCGTGCACGACCTGTGACAGCGCGGCGAGGAGGTCGTCGTCGTAGCAGCTCGCGGCGCCGTAGTAGAGCACGTTGGCGCCGGGAGCCATCCCGTGCACAGCCTCGACGTCGAGCGTCTGCTCGCCGTACCAGCCGTTGCCGCCGCAGTCGTTGCCGGTGGACGCGTCTTCGGGCACGCTCCGGTCCTGGAACTGACCGAACGAGAACGGCCGGTCGCCCTGCCGTACGGAGTACGTGTTCGCGTCGGCGAGCAGCGACGGCGCGTCGTACGCGTCGGTGATGGCGACGGTCTGGCCGCGGCCGAGGCTCTGCGTGTTTCCGAACCTGTCGACGCCGTAGCCGCCGCGCAGCTGGGTGGGCGTGTAGCCGCAGACGGCGTACGGCAGCGTCTGGTGCTGGAACCGCGGCAGCGACCGCGCCGTCTGCTCGCCGTAGTACTTCGAGCACGGCGTGGCGTTGGCGAACGCGTCGGGCGCGCCGAAGTCGGCCGGCTTCACCGCGTGGCCGAGCGTGCTGAGCCCGGTGACCGCGGTGACGAGCCCGGCGAGCGAGTCGGGCACCGACACGTCGGTCGCCGGCGCCTGCGCCTGCTTTCCGTTGACGAGATAGTTGGCGAGCGATGCTCCGAAGGCGGCCGAGACCGCGGACGCGCTGCCGGCGACGGCGACGAAGTGATTGTCGGGACCGGTCGCGGTCACGCTGAGGCCCGACTGCTGGAGCCACTGCGTCACTTGTCCGACCTGGTCGGCCGTCGGCGCGAACTGCGCCGCGTACTGGTCCGCGGAGATGAACTGGCCGTACTGGGCGCTCGACGGGTCGCTGACAGCCTGCGCCAGCGCGTCGAGCTGGTCCGCGTTTCTCGGCGTGAGCCAGACCCTCGCGTGCACGAGCTGACTCGACGGGACGGCGGCGGTCTGCGGAGCGACCGCGGTCCACGCGGGCTTGGATCCCCGCAGGACGTGCCGGCCCGAGTCGAACGGGCCGTTCGTCCGCGCCGAGGCGCCTGCGGCGACGACGAGCGTGACGATCGTCATCGCGCCTCCGATCACGGCGACGGCTCGCCTGAGGCGTATCGACTGCATGTGCGACTCCCCCTCCTGAGGTCTTGGACGGCCGGGACTGACGGCGCCCGGCTGCTGGCTGGATGATCCTGACCGACCGGCGTAAACCGTGCAACCCGCAACGAGGCTGCTAGCCTGGGCTGCGTGCTCAGGGTCGTCGGCGCTGCCATCTGCGGCGTAGCCCTCGCGACCGGAGCCGTCGCAGCCGCGGCGCCGCCGGGAGCCGAAGGGTCGGACTGGGCGTCCGCAAGCCTGTCGAACGTCCACGCGGGGGTGCGTCCGGTCGCGCTCGTCGTCTCCCTCCACACCGAGCTCCAGTGCGGGCAGCTGCGCGGCGGCCCGCTCGCCCTCACGTTCCCCGCCGCCGCGCGGCTGCCGCGGACGATGAGGGCGTCGGCGATCGCCGTCGACGGCAAGCGGCCGAGGAGCGTCAAGCTCGCGGGCCGGACGCTCTCGATCACGATGCCGCCGCCGGTCGGCGTCATGTGCGACGTGATCGGCCCTGGTACCGCGAAGATCGCCGTCTCCCGCGCCGCGCGGCTCGGCAACCCGCTCGCGGCGGGTACGTACACGCTCGCCGTGCATTACCGCACCGAGACGGTGCGGGCGAAGCTGACGATCCGGGCCTAGCGGGCCCGCTCGATCCGGTTCACGCGTGAGCGGTAGTAGACGAAGCCGACACCCGCGCCCAGCACGAGGGCGAAGGGCACGCCGCCGGTGCCGCCGATGATCCCGCCTGCGATTCCCAGGACGCCCACCAGGATCAACGGCAGGCCGATCACGATGCCGACGACGGTCAGGCAGAAGATGACGCCGAGGAGGATGACGAACACGCTGAGGCCGATGAGAACGGCGCTGCCGACCACCGCGAGCAACGCGGTCACGATCGCCACGAAGACGCTCGCGACCGCCGCGTCGCGCCTCGCCCGCTCGAGCTCGGCGGTGGGTGGAACGTGCAGGCTGCTCATACGGTCAGGGTAGCGCGCTCGAGGACGCGCGAGGACGTCAGGACAGCGCTCGCTCGAGCGCTGCTCTGCCGGTCGGCGCCCCGTGCGTCGGGAGCACCAGCTCGACCGGCAACGCGAGCAGCGGGCGCAGCCCCTCGAGGATCTGCTCGGGCGGAACGCCCTTGTCCGCCCAGTCGACCGGGAACTCGAGGCCGTTGCCGCGGTCGATGAACGTGTCGCCGGCGACGAGCGCCCGGCGGCTCTCGATCCAGAGCATGAGGTCGTTCGGCTCCATCCCCGGGAGCGCCTCGACACCGACCGGCAACCGGTCGCCAGACCTGAACACGTGTCCTGCGACCGGGTTCGGGTCGCTTTCGTCCGGCGGCGGCACGTAGAGCGACGCGCCCAGACGCTCCGCCAGGCTTTGTGCGTCACGCACGTGCCACGGGCACGTCAGCACGATCGCCGTCTCGCGCCCGGCCGCGAGCTCCTCGATCGCGCCCGGCGCGGCCAGCGGGTCGAACAGCAGCAGCCGCCCGCCGTCGTCGATCGCGTAGGACGAGACCAGCTCGTCCCAGCCCTCCCCCGGCTTCCAGTCCGGGTGGGGCGCCTGCCAGTGCCAGAGTCCTGTCTGAATCTCGCGCACGGCGCGATCTTACGAAACGGAGCGGGACAGCTTCCGTCACGCCACTGCTGCCAGACGCTCCGCGAGTGCGTCCTTGAGCGGGCTGAGCCCGGGGATGCGGCCGGCGATCAGCACCTGGTCGTCGACGACGAGCGCCGGGGTGCTCATGACGCCGTACGCGGCGATCTGGGCGTAGTCGGTGACCTTCTCGACCTGCTCGGGACGGCCGAGCTCGGCGAGAGCCTGCTGCGGTGAGAGCGGTGAGCCGCTGGCAGTTGGCGCAGCCGCTCCCGAGCACCTTGATCGTCGACATGGAGAAGTCTCCTTTCAGAGGATGGCGTTGAAGAGGAAGCCGGTCGCGAGGATGCCGGCGGTGACGACCGCGATGAAGCACGGCGAGGAGCTGCGGGCGCAGGACGCGGCGGAGCAGGATCATCTCCGGCAGCGAGAGCGCGACGACGCTCATCATGAAGGCGAGCAGCGTCCCCATCGCCAGGCCCTTTGCGTGGAGTGCCGCGATCAGCGGCAGGATTCCGGCGGCGTTCGAGTAGAGCGGCACCCCGAGCAGCACGGCGAAGGGGACGGCGAGCGGGTTCGACGACCCGGCGTGGCGGGCGAAGAAGTCGGTCGGCATCCAGCCGTGGATGACGGCGCCGAGCGCGATCCCGACGAGCAGGTACGGCCAGGCCTTGCCGACGATCAGCTTCACCTCGTCGCGGCCGAGCTCGAACCGCTCCGCCCAGGTCGGCTTCGTCTCGACCACGCCTGGCGCACCGGCCTTCGCGGCGGCCTCGAGCACGAACGGCTCGATGTAGCGCTCCAGCCGCATCCGGCCGAGGACGGCTCCGGCAACGATCGCGATCAGCAGGCCGGAGCCGACGTAGAGCGCGGCGATCTTGAAGCCGAACATCCCGTAGAGCAGCACGACCGCGACCTCGTTGACCATCGGGCTGGCGATCAGGAAGCTGAGCGTCACCCCGAGCGGCACTCCGGCGGCGACGAAGCCGATGAAGGCCGGGACGGCGCTGCAGGAGCAGAACGGCGTCGCGACGCCGAGCCCGGCCGCGGCGACGTTGCCGACCCCTTCCCGTCTGCCGCCGAGCAGGGCGCGCGTGCGCTCGATCGAGAGGAAGCTGCGCAGGATGCGGGCCGCGAAGATGATCCCGACCAGCAGCAGCAGGATCTTCGTCGTGTCGTAGCAGAAGAAGTGGAGGGCATCGGCCCAGCGCGGCGCCGCGCGGCATCGCGAAGAGGCCGTAGAGCAGGTGATTCCAGAACGGCACGCAGTGCCTCGTAGAGCGCGAGCCAGGCGACCGCGGCCGCCGCCGAGCAGCCAGAGCGGATGACGGTCCCGCGCGAGCCGGGCGCGAGACGCGAGCGCGGTCATGCCGCCCGCTCCCCGACGAGCGACCCGGCGACCCGGCCAAGCGCCTCACGGTCGAGCGTCGACCTCGACCCGCCGGCCGACCTTGCGCGAGCGGACCAGCCCCGCCTCGCGCAGCACCTTCAGATGGTGGGAGAGCAGCGGTGCCGACAAGCCGAGCCGCTCCGCAACTCGCAGGCACACGCGTCCGGACGGGCGAGCTCGTCGACGAGCGCGAGCCGCACCGGGTCGGCGAGCGCACGGAGCGAGGCGATGCGGTTCGGCTGGGTGTGCCGCGATCACAGCTCGCGCGGACGGTGGTTTGTTCAATCTCCATTGAAGGGTTTGGCAGGGCCCGCGCCATCCGGTGCGCCCATGACCCCGAGGCCGTAGAAACCACGCAGGGGATCGGCGCGGTGACTCTAGAGGCGACGCCTTCCCGCGCACGGGCGAGCGGCCACCGAGCGCGGAGGAATCGTCGGGCGCACGAAGAACGCGACCGCTCGGCAGGAACTTTGCTTGAAGGGGTCAGGAATGGTCAGCATCGTCGAGCGCTACGCGGCCGCCCTGCTCGGCTTCGGGTTCGTCTTCGCCGCCCTCACCGCCGGGATCACCACGGCGCTCCTCGCCGCAGCCGGTGCTGGCCGCCGCCTACGGCCTCACGGCGCTCCGGCAGCGCCGACGACTCGACGGCTTCACCGAGCACTTCATGGACGGACGCGCCACCAAGCGGCGCCGCCGTAGCGGGGCACACGAGCGCGCCCGGAGCCGTACGCGTCGAGCGGCATGAGCCACGCACGGGCGCACTCGATCGTCCTCGATGTCCCTGGGCGATAGCATCGGCTCATGGCTGGTGCTTCCGTCGTTCGCGTCGAGTATTGCGTTCCTTGAGGTGCGCGGCCAAACGCTGTCGGTCTGGCAGCGCGGATTCTCGAAGAGTTTGAGATGAGCATCAGCGCCGTCGAACTGGTGCCGGGAACGGGCGGCATCTTCGATGTCCATGTCGGCGACGAGCTGGTTTTCACGAAGTCGATGATCGGTCGCTACCCGGAGCCCGACGACGTGATGCCGCTGCTCCGTCCGCGCCTCGGTCCCTGAGCGGGCAAACGCCGATCGCGGCCTGCCTCCATTCAGTGGCACGGTCCGGTAGCCGCGTGCGCGGCCACCCGGGTAGATCCAGCCGCGATCAGTGGGCGTGCTCGTGCTCGCCCATCGGCGCGTTCATCAGTCACCGAGACTTCGACGACCTTCGCGTTTCGCGTGTGGCGGACGAGGCCGATCCCCTCGAAGACGAACTCGACGACCAGCCCGGCCGTGGCCATGGTTGCGTAGAACGTCCCGAACAGGAAGAGGGCCATCCTCCAGCCGTAGTAGCGCCGGTAGATGTCGAGGATCGGGAGGATGATCAGGTCGGCGAAGACGAAGGCGAGGACGCCGCCGAAGCTGATGCCGCCGTTCCACAGTACGGCCACAGCGTCCCGGACATCTCCTGCGGCCATTGCCGCGCCGCAATAACACGCGAGCTCTCGAATGTCGCCGGCGTCGAGACGGTCAACGTCGACCTTGACGCGAAGACGGTCACCGTCACGGGCAAGCCGCTCGACGAGACCGCGATCGTCGCCGCGATCGACGAGGTCGGGTACGAGGTCGCCGCGTGAGCGCCGCCGCCGACACCCACGAGGACACGCACCACCACGGGTACCACGACCAGAAGGACGCGCTGATGAAGCGCCTCCACCGAATCGAAGGACAGGTGCGCGGGATCGAGCGAATGGTCGCGGACGACCGCTACTGCATCGACATCCTCACCCAGGTCGCCGCGGTCAACACGGCGCTCGACAGTTTCGCGTACCTGATCCTCGACGAACACGTCAAGCACTGCGTCGCCGGAGCACTCGCAAGCGGTGACGAAACGGACGCACAAGCGAAAGCAACCGGCTGCTCGAAGCCGTGCAGCGCTTCACGAAGACACGCTGAAGCGCTTCGCACCGGACCCTGAGCATCCCCCGATCGAGAAGGAGCCCGTGATGACGCGCCGTAGCCCCTCTGCCCTCGCTCTCGTCTTCGCCGCATCGGTGGCTGTCGCACTCGGCGGCTTCTTCCTGTTCGGCCGCGACAGCGCCGGCGCGCAAGGCCCAGGCAACGGCCCGGGAATGATGGGCGGCTACCGGAGCAGCGGGTTCGGCGGCGATTGCGGGAAGGGCGAATGTCCTCATCCGCCACCAGCTCGCACACTGCCATACCTGGTCGGTGAACGGCGGCCCCTTCGCCGCCGCTCAGAAGCTCACAGTCACACGTGGCACCACGGTCACCGTCATCGACGACGACGTCATGGCGCACCGCCTGATCAAGCTCGCGGGTAGCCCCGTGGCGATGCACAACGGCACCACCATGCCGATGGGCACCGTCATGCACGGAGCGGCGGCGCCGGGACTGGTGAACTACATGGGCGCAACGACCACGCTCGAGCTGAGCGCGCCGGGCGTCTACCGGTTCCGCACCCGCGCCGGTGAGGACTACATGGCGGGGATCAAGACGACCGGCGCCGACAACGTCCTCATCGAATGAGAGTCGCTGCGCCGAAT
>CAWBIQ010000013.1:0-161387 GCA_963788875.1 uncultured Actinomycetes bacterium | reverse complement strand
CACCGGTCGGTTCGTCTCGATCAGGGGCCGCCGTCTCTCCCGCCGCTGCTGCAGGCGGGAGAGACGACGGCGGTCGACGCGTCTTACTTCTGCTTGAGGTGCGTGATCATGTCCAGCCCCGTCATCTGCAGGTAGCCACGCCACATGGCGGGGAAGTACTGGCGGCTGGTGCCCGAAGCGGGCCAATTCGTCCAGTACTTCGACGTGAACTGCGCCCATACCCCGTTGTACCAGAGCGGGATCATGGGCAGATCCTTCATCTCGATCGTCTGCAGCTGCGTGTTGATCGTCTTGATCAACGACGTGTTCGACGGAGGAGTCTTGTCCAACTGCTGGACGAGCTTCCACGCGTCGGGGTTGCTGTAGCGCTCGAAGTTCGCGAACGTCTGGCCGGTTCCCGACGTGATCACCGGGAGGTGATAGATGCCGTTCCAGTACGTCCACGGGTTGTCGCTGATCTGGTAGTTGTTGTCGATCACCAGGTCGAAGTTGCCCGTGTTCCGGTCGCTCTGCCAGGTGTTGAAGTCCTTCACCTTGGCCGTGATCCGGATCCCCGCGGCCTTGGCCGAGGCCACGATCATGTCGCGGGCAGCCTCCCAGTCGGACCAGCCCTGCGGAACGGAGATGTCGAGGTCGATCTTCGACCCGTCCTTGTTCTCGAACATGCCGGAGCTGTCCTTCGGATAGCCGGCCTTCGTCAGCGCCGCAGCAGCAGCTGCGGGGTCATAGTGGAAGCCGTTCGCACTGACCGCCGCCGCATTGACGTATTTGCTCCATGTCGGCAGCAGGCCGGTCGGGTTCGCCGGCAGGACGAGGTTCTGGTAGTCCTGCGTCACGACCTGGTTGACGTTGATCGCCTCGGCGAGAGCCCTGCGGAACACCGGGTCGTTCAGCGGCTTGACCGACGTGTTCGGCTCGAGCCAGGCCGTGTTCGCCGAGAGCATGTACGGCGCCTTGGGGAAGTACGTGACCACCTTGCCCTGGTCGACGAGCGTGTTGACGCCGGGGAGGTAGTTGTTGTTCAGGTCCTCGATGCCCGACAGGACGCCCGAGAGGGCGTTCGTGTTGCTCGTGTTGACGAGGTCGATGATGTACTTCGGAGCCGGCGACGGGGAGATCCCGAGGTCGGAGGCCCACCAGTGCGCCTTCTTCACCCAGACCACGCGAGTGGTGGGGTCGTAGCCGGCCGAGTCCATCTGGTAGGGGCCGGTGCCGATCGGGTTGCCCGGGCTGTAGGTCGTCAGGCTCGCCGCGTTGGTGATCGAGTTCTTCGCCTGCGAAGGGCTGACCATCGGCAGGTTCCACATCAGGTTCTGCCACTGCACGTAGTTCGGCGTCCCCTTGAAGTTGAACATCACCGTATTGCCGTGGACCACGACCGGCTGCTTCAGGTTGACGTAGAGGTTGTTCCAGAACGCCGTGTTGAAGCGCCCGAGATTGACGTTGAAGGCGACGTCACTGCCCTTGAAGGGCTTCCCGTCTGCCCATTTGATGCCGGAGCGCACGACGACCGTGTACTGCTTCGGCCCCGTGAACTTCGCCGACTGGGCGAGCCAGTTGATGTACGTGCCCTTGACCGGGTCGAAACGAAGCAACGTCTCGTTGACGAGCCCGACCATGCCGGCGGCATAGTTGCCGACATACGGGTTCGTCCCGGCGATGTTGCCCCACTGCGTCCCGCTCGTGATCAGGGTCTGGCTGCGCGGATAGTTCGCCAGCGGCCTCAGCTTCCCGGCCGGAGTCGCACCGGCGCCGGTGGCTGTGATGGCGACTGCGGCCAACGCCACGAGCGCGAGGCCCACAGTCGTCTGTCTCCAAACACGCTTCATATCTCGTGACCTCTCCTCTTGCGTGGGAAAACGACCGGGAACTGCGGCTCAGGCTCGGGCATCACTCCCTTCGTGGGCGGCCAGCACAGCCGAGCCTTGACCGTGCCCGCCAGGGCCGCTGCAGGGGACGGCTGCGACGGCGAACGGCTCCAGTCGAAGGAGTCCGTCGATGCCGTCGAGCTCGATCCCGTCTGAAAGGAGGGGGACACTTTCCACCAGCTCGTCCCACCAGTTGACGAACAGCGCGACCGTGTCGCCGCCGCCGCTGCGGACGAGACCGGTGAGCACACGCGGGTCGTCGACCCGCACGGGCCGCGCGACCCCAGCCTCCGTCGCGAGCGCGGAGTAGATCTGCCACGTCGCCTCCGGATTGATGCGCGGCGAGGCCGCGGCCATCTGCTCCAGCGGATACGTGCAGAAGATCGTGGAGCCGGTGCCGAGCTGATGGCGTAGGAGGGCAGGACGCCCAAGCCCGTCCACGGCGACAACGCGGGCACCGGCCGTCTCCACGGGAAGAAACGCCCGGCCGTTCGCAGTTCCGCTCACCCGGAACGCGAGGGCAGTGCCCGCTTGGATGTCGCCGAGCGGCTCCACGAACTCGAACGTCACCTGCTCGTCCTCGATCGGGTCGACGAGCCCGTAACGCAGGCGATGCCGAACGCCGAAGATGTCCTCGAGCCACGTCAGCCACGGGCCGCGCTGCCTGCTCGCGTTGCCGGCGAAGTACGAGAGGTAGACGGTCGCGCCCGCCTCCGCCAGCCGCCGCAGCCGGTCGAGCCCCGGCGCGGTGAGGATCTTCGTGGACGGCGCGAGGTAGAGCTTGGCGCCCGGCGGAAGGCCGTCCCGCTCGCGCACGAAGGCCACCGGCAGATCCGCCTCGCGCGCCGCCGCATACGACTGGAGCAGGCTCTCGCGCATGTCCTCGCGCACCTGCGGACTCGTGAACGGCAGCTCCCGCTCGTAATGCTCCGGTACGACGATCGCGACCTCACCCTTGACCGGCTCCCAGCCGCGAGCGGAGAGCCGCGCCAGCAGCTTCGAGAACTCCTCGAGCTCTGCCAGCTGCGGCTTCGGCCGCCCGTTGCGGTCGGTGAGACCGAAGTGGAGCTCGTAGACGTGATGTCTGTAGGGATCCTGCTCGCTGAGGTCGTCGTAGTCGCAGTTGTTCCACGCGATCCAGCCGCGTGCACCCGCGAGCAGCGTCGTGTAGAGCACCTGGCGGTAGTACGCGGCAGCGTGGTCGTCGGCTGCGAAGTCGGAAGTGAGCCCGAACTCCTCGAGCACGACCGGCTTGCCGAAGTCGCCGCAGAGCTCGCACGCGAACGCGGCCGACAGGAACTCGCGCAGCTGGTCGTCCTGCATCGGGTAGACGTGCGGGCCGATGAAGTCCACGAGCGGCGCGAGGTCCCGCAGCGAGTAGCCGTTGTCGACTCCGGAGACCTCGATGCCCCAGGCTCCGTCGCCGAGCGACACGGGCTGCGTCGCGCCCGCGGCCCGGACCGCCTGGACGACGAGCCGCGCCCAGGATGCGATCGTCTCGCGGGGAGCGCTGCCGCCGTACAGCGGCATCTCGTTCGAGACGAGCCAGCCGACGACGGCGGGATGGTCGCCGAAACGGCCGGCGATCTCGCCGGCGAACCAGGCCTGCTGCGAGACGAGCCAGACGTCGGTGTACAGGTCGCGTCCCTGCCGCCAGGACGGATCCCAGTTCTGGCCGGACATGTGGCCGACGATGAACGTCGGGACGGTGCCGAGGCCGAGCTCGACGTGTGCGTCGAGGAAGTCGCGAAAGCGGTCGAGCACCTCGGCGTCGAGCGTCTCGGGCTCCGGGACGAAGTCCGGCCAGTAGCAGAACGACCGGGTCATGTTCAGCCCGTGCCGCGCGAGCGTCTCGAGCTCCTCCCGTACGACCGTCGCGTCGTAGTGCGCCCACATGCGGGGCCCGCCGGTCCGGGACCAGAAATTCGCTCCGACCCACGGCGCCGTCGGCAGCGCCCTGCGGCCGTCACCGTCGACTCCGCTCACCCACCGCATCCGCTTGCAAGTCCATCACTTATCCGGTTCAGTGTCAAACCTGTGTCAACGGAAGAGCGGACATACCGCTGGCTTGCGGCAGCGCAGAGCGCGGCAGCGATCAGGAATAATCCGGTTAAGTGGTGCGGTCCGCCGCTAGCGCGCGCGGCCGCCCTGCACGGCGGCGAAGGTGGTCGGCCCCGCCCTGCCCGTGCTCGCCCGCGGCGTCAGCACGCCGCGCTCCGCCTCGACGTCGCCGACGGCGGTTCCGTCGATCTCCGCCAGCAGCCGGCGCGCCACTGCCACTCCGTACGCCGTGATGTCCCGCGTGACGGCCGTGAGCGGAGGGTGCACGACCTGGCAGATGAGCGAGTCGTCCCACCCCACGATCGAGACGTCGTCCGGAACGGCGAATCCCATCTGGTGCGCGACGCCGAGGCCGGTCACCGCCAGCACGTCGCTGTCGAACACGATCGCCGTCGGCCGGTCCCGGCCCGAGAGCAGCTTCCTCGTCGCCCGTGCGCCGCTCTCGGGCGTGTAGTCGGTCTCGACGACGACGGCCGGGAGCCCGAAGTCCTCCACGGCCGCCCGGAACGCCGCGATGCGGGACCTCGTGTGCATGAACTCTCCCACCCCGGCCACCTGGGCGATCCGCCGGTGGCCGAGGGCGGTCAGGTAGTGGATGGCCTCGTTCATCGGGATCGAGTCGTCGTGCCACACCGAAGGCAGCGCTCCGTCGAGCGGGCCGACGACGACGGCGGGAAGGCCCAGGCGGACGAGACCGTCGACCCGGGGATCGTCGACACGAAGATCGACCATCATCACCCCGTCGACCCTTCGCTCGGCCCACCAGCGGCGGTAGATGCCCATCTCCTCGTCGACGTGGTCCACGAGCTGGAGGGTCAGCCCGACCGAGTGGGCCGACAGCTCCGACTCGACGCCGGCGATGAACTCCATGAAGAACGGCTCGAGAGCGAGCATCCGTGCGGGACGGGCTATCACCAGCCCGCACGCGTCGGCACGTGCCGCGGAGAGCGCCCGCGCGGCACGATTCGGATACCAGCCGAGCTCGTTCGCGATTGCGAGAACGCGGGCGCGCGTCCGATCCGACACGCCCGGCTGCCCGTTCAGTGCGTAGGAGACTGCTCCCTTCGACACGCCGGCACGCTTGGCGATGTCGCTGATCGTGACCCTCGGAACGCGACCCGGTTTCTCCGCCACAGAATCTCCTCTCCCGCCGATCATACTTTCGCGCGCGGCAGCCGCCGGCGCACCACCCGCTCGGTGACGAGCTAGCCTGCGAGCGGGAGATGGGTGCGTTGAAGGACGAGATCCTCACGAAGCACGTCGAGCCGAGCCCCGAGGTGACGGCGGCAGCCGCCCTCGCCGAGCGTCTGCTCGAGAACGTCGAGCTCGTCGTTCGCGGCAAGCGTGAGGAGATCAGGCTCGTGATCGCCGCGCTCCTCTGCCACGGGCATGTGCTGTTCGAGGACGTGCCCGGCACGGCGAAGACGGTGCTGGCCCGCGCAATCGCGAAGTCGGTGGCAGGCGCGCGCGCCTCGCGCATCCAATGCACGCCCGACCTGCAGCCGACCGACGTCACCGGCCTGTCGGTCTACAACCAGAAGGAGCGCGAGTTCGAGTTCCGGGCCGGCCCGCTCTCGGCCAACATCGTGCTCGTCGACGAGATCAACCGCGCGATGCCGAGGACGCAGTCGGCGCTGCTCGAGGCGATGGCCGAAGGCCAGATCACCGTCGACGGCGAAACGCGCCTGCTGCCAGAGCCGTTCCTCATCCTCGCCACGCAGAACCCGCTCGACCACGAAGGGACGTTTCCGCTGCCCGAGGCGCAGCTCGACCGCTTCATGCTGCGCACCACCCTCGGCTACCCGAACGCCGACGACGAGCTGCGCATCGTGCAGGAGCAGCGCCACGCACATCCGCTCAGCGCGCTCGGTCCCGCCATCGACATCGACGAGATGCGGCGGGTCCAGGCGGCAACCGAGGAGGTCTACATCGACCCGATCATCCAGCGCTGGCTCGTCGAGCTCGTCCGCGCAACGCGGGAGCTCAAGATCGTCCGCGTCGGCGCTTCGGTGCGCGGCTCGCTCGCGCTCGAGCGGGCAGCCCGCGCCTGGGCGCTCCTCCACGGCCGGTCCTTCGTGCTGCCCGAGGACGTCGAGACGCTCTTCGAGCCGGTGCTGGCCCACCGTGTGCTGCTGAACCCGTACCGCCTCGACGGCGACGGCGGCGAGAACGGCAACGACGTCGACCTGGTGCGCCGCTGCCGCGAGCTCGTACCGTGGCCGGGCGCCGTCCTCTCCGCCGGCTAGCGGGCGAGTGTGACCGGCGAGCGCCAGACGTTCCCGCTGCTCGGGCTCCGCCGCGGGATCGGCGTCTTCGGCAGGGAGCGGACGAGCACGCACCGCGGCACCGGCTACGAGATGGCCAGCTCGCGTCCGTACCAGCCGGGCGACAGCATGCACGCGATCGACTGGGGCGCCTCCGCACGGCTCTCCAGCGCGCGCGACTCGGATGAGTTCATCGTTCGCGAGTACTTCTCCGAGGAGAGCCCGCGCGTCGTCGTCTTCGCCGACCGGCGGCCCGCCATGCGCCTCTATCCGCCCGAGCTGCCCTGGCTGCGCAAGCCGGCCGCGGTGACGGCCGCCGGGCGGATGATCGTCGACAGCACCATCGCCGCGCAGGGGCTGCCGGGCTACCTCGATCTCGCCGATCCGCACGCCCCGCGCTGGCTGCCGCCGCGGAAGCAGGGCGACGCGATCCGGATCCGCGACCGCGAGCTGCCGCGCACGGCCTGGACCGCACCCGAGGACAACCTCGCGCTCGGCTTCCGCCACTTCGTGCGGGCGCACAACGACCTGCCACGCGGCACGTTCGTGTTCGTGCTCTCGGACTTCCTCGAGCCGCCGCCCGCCGCGCTGTGGCGGATGGCGGCCGAGCAGGGCTGGGACGTCGTCCCCGTGATCGTGCAGGATCCGCGCTGGGAGCAGTCGTTCCCGGACGTCGGCGGACTCATGCTCCCGGTCGCAAGCGGCCCGGTGCGCCTGACACGCCGTGAGGCCACGCAGCGCCGGCGCGCGAACGAGGATCGGCTGCGCGCGCTCCTCGACGGCTTCGCGGCGCTCGACGTCGATCCCGTCCTGCTCTCGAGCCACGAGCCGCTCGACATCCTCTCCGCCTTCCTGCGCTGGCACGACCGGCGGCACCGGCGCCTGAGGCAGCGTTGAGCGCGCGTCGCGCCTTCGCGCTCGCCGCGCTGGTCGTCGCAGCCGGCCTCGCGGCCTTGTTCGCCGTCGCAGCACTGCGGCGGCCGGCGCAGAGCGCGGTCCGGCTCAGCGGCGGACCGGTCGCGGTGCTCAGGACGCTGACGCCCGGCGAACCGCAGTTCGGCGACTCCGTCGTCGCGACGATCCAGGTGTTCGTCGACACGCGGCGCGTCGACCCGCGCTCGGTGACGCTGGACGCACGCTTCACGCCGTTCGCGGTCACGTCCAGCACGCGATCTGTTCGGCGCGCCGGAGGAATCTCGATCGTGCGAGTCGTCGACAGTCTCGACTGCCTCGACGCAGCGTGCCTGCCGAAGAGCACGGCCGCGACGTTCCGCTTCCCGCGCCTGCGGATCGCGTATCACGGCGGCAGGCTCGTCGTCGCCTGGCCGGCGCTGCGCGTCCACGCACGACTGGAGGCGGCCGGCCTCGACCACGACGTCCTGCGCGTCGGTGTCCCGCAGGCGCACCCGAGCTACCGCTTCCCGCCGGGTGTGACAGGCTGGCTGCTGCTCGCGATCGGGTTGGTGGGCGCGCTCGGCGGCCTGGCGCTGGTCGCCGGCGCGGCGCTCCCGTTGCTGGAGATCGGCGGCGGCCGCCGCAGGAGCCCGCTCGAGCGCATCCTCGGCGAGCTCACCACGTCGAACGGCGACATCGGCCGGCGGCGGCGCACGCTCGAGCGGCTCGCACGCGAGCTCGAGCCGCTGGACGAGTCGCTCAGCTTCGAGAGCCGCGTCCTCGCCTGGTCGCCGCAGGAGCCGGAACCGGGCGCGATCTCCGACCTGGCGGAGCGCGTGCGAACGGCGGTGGACGAATGAGCAGGCGCCTGCTGCCGCTCGCCGACCCGGCCCCGTTCTCGGCTCTCCGACGGCGTACGCGCCTGCACTGGACTCTCCTCGCCGCCTCGCTCGTCGCCCTGGCGGCGGCGGCAGTGCTCCTGACACGGACGGGGAGCGCGGGCGCCGACGTGCTGCCGCAAGGTGGGAGCACGGTCGTGGTCATCGACCTCTCCGGCAGCACGCGTGCGGCGTCGAGGCAGATCGCGGGCGCGCTGCTCGGCCTGACGAAGAAGAGCGAACGGACGCTCGGGCTCGTCGTCTTCTCGGACACCGGGTACGAGGCGCTGCCCATCGCGGCGCCCGTGGAGGCGCTGCGCAACTGGCTGATGCTGCTCGCTCACGGAACGCCGCAGGACTATCCCTGGACGCCGTCGTTCAGCGGCGGCACGGTCATCTCGAGCGGGCTCTCGATCGCGCGCCGCATGCTCCTGCGCCGGCCCGCCGCAGGCCGGCACGTCCTGCTCGTCAGCGACCTCGTCGACGGCGTCGTCGACCTGCCGAAGCTGCAGTCGATCGTCGCGCAGTACCAGCGGGAGCAGATCGACCTGCGCGTGATCACCGTCACGCCGGACACGAAGGGCAGCACCCAGTCGAGCGCCAGCTTCCTTCAGCTGCCGAACTCCGGCTTCGTCGACAAGGCGGCTACGCAGACGTTCGATCCGGCGCAGCTCGTGGCGAAGCCGCGAGAGTCGGCGGCGCCGCTCGTCGCGGTCGTCGCGGTCCTCGCCCTTCTCGCCGCGCTCTACGAGCTCGTGCTGCATCCGCTCACCTGGGGGCGCGCGTGAGACGACGCGTCGTCAGCGCCGCGGCCGGCGTCGCCCTGCTGGCCGTCTCGGTCGTTCTCGCCCTGCTCGGCCGCGCCGTGCTCGCGACGCCCGCGGCCGTCGGCCGGGCGGGCCCGGGCTGGCCCGGGCGCGCACTGGTGGCGGTGCGGCATCGGAGCCTCGCAGACCGCGTCGCAGCGTCTCTGCTCGACGCCGACCGGGCCGACGCCTTCGACGAGATCGTCGGCGTCTACCGGGGCGCGGTTGCGCTCCAGGCGGCGGCCGGCGACCCGAAGGGCCCGGTCGCGATCTCGAAGCTGATCCCGCAGCTGCGCTCGCACGCGGAGCGGGCGCAGGCTCTTGTCATGGCCGGAACGCTGCTCGCCTACTCGGCCGGCTCCGGCTTCGGCGCCGTCCTGCCCGCACGCGAGCAGGCACCGACCGCGACCGTGCTCGCGCAGGCGCGCGAGGACTTCCGCGACGCCGTTCGCAGCGACCCCGGCAACGAGGCGGCGAAGTACGACCTGGAGTTTCTCCTGCGCCAGCAGCAGGCACAGTCGAAGCCGAAGCCGTCCGCGAAGAAGCGCAAGAAGACGCCGACCACGCAGGACCAGCGCAAGAAGAAGACGGCCGCGGCGAACGGCCAGGAGCACCACGCCGGCATCTACGCCACCGGCAGCGGCTACTGATGGGATTGACGTTCGCGCAACCGCTCGCCGCGCTGGCGGCCCTCGCGGGCGCCGTCCCCCTCGCCGTCGCTCTGCTCCGGCTCCGCACCGCACGCCGGGCGCGCCGGGCGCTCGGCCTCCCCGAGCCGCGGCTGGTCGCCCTGCTCGCCCGGCCGGTCGCACTTGCGTGCCTCTTCGGCCTGCTCGGCCTCGCCGCCGCGCGCCCGTCGCTGCGGCTCCAGCACGAGCGCACGGTGCGCACCGACGTGCAGGTGGTCGTCGCCCTCGACAGCTCGCGCTCGATGCTCGCCGCGTCCGCGCCGGGCCGCCCCGAGCGCTGGCAGCGCGCCGCCGCGTTCGCGCGCCGGCTGCAGGCCGAGCTGCCGGGCGTGCCGATGGGCCTGAGCTCGCTGACGAACCGCCTGTTGCCCTACCTGTTCCCGACGAACGACCCGCGTGCGTACGACCTCGTCCTCGACGAGGCGTACGGGATCCAGAAGCCGCCGCCGGCGCTCACGATCGATCGCTGGGTGACGACGTTCGACTCGCTGAACGAGAAGACGGTGCGCCGCTTCTTCTCACCCAACGTGCACAAGCGCGTCCTCGTCGTCCTCTCGGACGCCGAGACGCATCCGTTCGAGGCGCACACCGTGCTGCGGCAGCTCGAGCAGGCGGGAACGACGCCGGTCGTCGTGCGCTTCTGGCGCCCGGGCGAGCGGATCTTCCAGCGCGGCTTCGAGAGCTACCGCGCGTCGCAGCCCGACGCGCTCGTCACGCTGCGCCGCGCGGGCTGGCCGGCGTTCTCCGAGACGCAGCTCGGCGCGGCCGTCAGCCGCATCCGCGCGGCGGTAGGCCCCGGGCCGCTCGTCCGCGTCGGCTACGCGGAAGAGGAGATCCGGCTCGCGCCCTGGCTGGCGCTCGCCGCGTTCGTGCCGTTGCTGCTGTTGGTGGTGCAGGGCGGATGGCTCACGGCTGCAACCAGGTTGCGTTCTGCAAACTGAGGAGGAGCGGCCCGCAGTGTCGATCACGCGTTCGGAGACCGCGATTCGGGGACGTGCTTGAGTCGTTTGCGGTCGTTTCGGTTGGCGCGTCGCATCGCGGTCGCCAGGATCGGTGGCGCCCTGATCGGCGCCGGAGCCCTCACCATCGGGCTCGGTGCGATGCCGGCAACCGCGGGGAACACGTCGACGGCAGTGGTGCCAGACTTCGGCAACCCCGAGGGGCACTTCTATGTGCCGCCGGCCGGCCGCGCGGTCGATACGGCGCATCCCGACCACGTCATCGGCACCGGCCGGCCCGCCAGTTGCACGTCGGCCGCCGTGGCACGCGACGTGGCCGCGGGCGGCGTCATCACCTTCAACTGCGGGCCTGGGCCCGTCACCATCGTGATGACCTCGACCGCCCGCGTGCTCAAGACCCACCGCCTGGTCGTGCTGGACGGCGGCGGCCTGATCACTCTCAGCGGAGGCCGCAAGCACCGAATCCTGTACTCGGACACCTGCGCAGGCACCTGGTCAACCGACGACTGCGTCAACCAACCGTATCCACGGATCGTCGTGCAAAACATCACCTTCGAGGACGGCTACGACGACACGCATCAGGCCACCTGCACAGCCAACATCCCGAAGTGCTGGTACGGCGGGGTCGACGGCGGCGGAGCCATCTACGTCGAAGGAGGCCAGTTCAAGGCGGTCAACTCGCGGTTCATCGACAACCGCTGCTACGCCTACGGCCCTGATCTCGGCGGGGGCGCAATCCGCGCCCTGGCCCAGTACAAGAACCGCCCCGTATACATCACCGGCGACACGTTCCGTGGCGGCCGCTGCTCCAACGGCGGGGCACTGAGCAGCATCCAGGTCCAGTGGAACATCCTCAACAGCCGGTTCATCGACAACAAGGCCGTCGGCTGGGGGGCGAACCCGGCCTCAAGCGGCACGCCCGGAGGCGGCAGCGGCGGCGCCGTCTACCTCGACGGCAAGAACGACAACGTGCTGATCGCCGGCACGATCATGAACGACAACAGTGCCAGAGAGGGCGGCGGCGCCGTCTTCGACGTCGTGAACACCGGGTGGGGCGCCCTGACGTTCAACGAGTCGCATCTGCACAACAACATCAGCGGGAAGTTCGAGACCTTCCCCGGCATCTACTACGAGATCGACGGAAAAGACACAGTGCCGCTCCTGATCAAGTCCACCGACAGCTGATCCGGCAAACCATCGCCTACTCGTGGCGGTGCGGCCCTCGAGGAGTCTGTCAGCCGGGCACTCAAAGGTTGCACGCGGCTGCTGCCTGCTCGAACGCCGGCGATCGCACGTCGATCGAGTCGGGGATCGCGAGCCACGCGACGCCGTTGCTGCTGATCTGACTGTAGCCGGCCCGGCTAGACGGGGGCGAGAGCGTCGGGTCGGGGAACCCCGAAATGCCGTGCGCCCGCATGCACTGCGAGATGTGAAGCATCCGAGCGAGCGCCTTCTGCCGGTCGGCGTGAGTCGGCCGGCCGCCGCCCGGCAGCAGGCGCTTGCAGGACTGCTGAGCGGACATGAACGAGGGCGACTGCGGGTTGATCCCCGACCTGGAGCCCGAGAACTGGATTCCCCCACCGGCAGCCTGTTTCGGGTCCGGGAAGTTGGGCACTCCGTGCAAACGCATGCAGCGCGAGTAGGCGAGCGAGGCGGCGTACTTGCCCGTCCCGGCCGGGCCGGTACTGCTCTGGGTTGTGGCCGAGGTTGAGGTGGAGGCGAGTTGCGCCACGTGACTCCCCGGCGAGCCGCCGCACGCCGACACGAGCAACGACAGGCCCGCGAGCACGACGGCGGGGAAGCAGAGGGACAGCCACGATCGCCCACCCCGCTTCGGTCGCTCGATCGTGGTTGCCCTCGCCGTGATCGGAGCCTCTTGCTCGTCGCTCGCGCCCATGCTGTCTCTCATGGTCGGGCGGAGACTTCGACCTCGTGCGAACAGCGTGCGAAGAATCCGTGAAATCGCGCTCGCGGCGGCGACGTGGGCGACACTGTGGTCGTGCATGCCGTCTCTGGCCCGCCCCGGCGCTGATGCGCGGCTTCCTCGAGGCTGACGGCTTCCGCGTCCTCCATGCCGGCGACGCCGAGGAGGCGGCCCGGGCGCTCGGTACCGGGCCTGACTGCCCGGCCGATCGAGCTTCGACTTCTGCCGCGAGATCTGCGCCGCCTCGCAGCTGCCGGTCCTGTTCCTGAGCGCCCGCGGCCGCTACATACCCATCGCGTGATACCCGCTGTCGACGTACAGCGTCGTACCCGTGACGTTTCTCGCAGCGTCGCTCAGCAGGTAGGCGGCGGCGGCGCCGACGTCCTCGGCCGAGACGTGGCGGTGCAGCGGCGCGCGCTCCTCGACGATCGCCTCCATCGTCGGGAAGCCGGCGATCGAGCGGGCCGCGAGGGTACGGACGGGGCCGGCGGAGATCGCGTTCACCCGGATGTTCTTCTGGCCGAGATCCCACGCGAGGTAGCGCACCGAGGCGTCGAGCGTCGCCTTCGCGACGCCCATCACGTTGTAGTGCGGCACGGCCCGCTCGCCGCCGAGGTAGGTCATCGTCACGATCGAGCCGCCTCCGGCGCTCTCCATCAGCGGCTCGGCCGCCCTCGCGCACGCGACGAGCGAGTAGGCGCTGACGTCGAGCGCAAGCCAGAAGCGGTCGCGCGGTGTATCGGTGAAGCGGCCCTCGAGGTCCTCCGCCGCCGCGAAGGCGACCGAATGGACGAGGACGTCGAGCCCGCCGCCGAACGCCTCGCCCACCTCGCCGAAGACGCGGGCCAGGTCCTCGTCGGAGCGAACGTCGCACTCGGTGACGAGCGCGGTGTCGACGGTCGCGGCGAGGTCGCGGACGCTCTGCTCGATCCGCTCACCCTGGTAGGTGAACGCGAGCCGGGCGCCGCCGTCGGCGAGCTGCTGCGCGATCGCCCACGCAATCGAGCGCTTGTTCGCGACCCCGAGCACGAGCGCGCGCTTGCCTGTGAATGCCCCGGCCATCGGCGCGATCCTATCCCGGCGGCGGCGAACGTCCGCTAGCCTCAGGCTCAGTTGCGCCGCGTCGTCCCGTTTCTCGCCTGCTCGGCGGCGCTCGTCACCGTCCTGCCTGCCGCGGCCCAGCCCGTGCCGGTGCAGCGGACGCTCGGCGAGCGGACGCTCCCGCGCGTGCGGGCGGGGGTCATTCCACAGTCGAGCCCGTCCGGCCGGCTCCGCGTGATCGCCGACCTGCCGCTGCCTCCGCTCGCGGCGAGGTTCGGCCGCAACCTCTACATGGCGGGCACGCGGCAGAAGCTCGACCTCAGCTCGTCCACGGCCCGCGCGTACCTGCGCCGGATCGACGAGGAACAGACCCGCGTCGCCGCCGCGCTGCGCCGGGCAATCCCGCAGGCGCGCATCGGCCGCCGCTTCCACGTGATCCTCGACGCGCTCACCATCTCGCTCCCCTCGGCGCAGCTGCCCGCCCTCGTCCGCCAACCGTCGATCACGCGCGTGTATCCGAGCGTCGCGTACACGCTCGCGCTCGACCGCTCCCCCTCGATCATCGGAGCAGACGTGCTCCGGGAGACACGCGGCGCCGACGGCACCGGCATGAAGATCGCCGTCGTCGACGATGGGATCGACGCGACGAACCCGTTCTTCAGCCCGGCCGGCTTCTCGTACCCCACCGGATTCCCGAAGGGCGACACGAAGTACACGACGCCGAAGGTGATCGTCGCGAAGGTCTTCCCCGGCCCGAACTCGGGCAAGCCGGGCCGTCTCCCGCTCGACCCGGCCTCGTCCTTCCACGGCACGCACGTCGCCGGGATCGCCGCCGGCGACTCCGGCACGACCGCGCCGGCCGGGGCCGACCACCCGGAGGTGACGGGGCTGAGCGGCGTCGCCCCCCGCGCGTGGCTCGGCAACTACCGCGTGTTCACCGTGCCCACCCCGCTCGGCCATGTCGCGAACACGCCGGAGATCATCGCCGCGTTCGAGGCGGCAGTGGCGGACGGCATGGACGTGATCAACTTCTCCGGCGGCGGGCCGCAGATCGACCCCGCGAACGACGCGCTCATCGAGGCGATCCACAACGTCGCGGCCGCAGGCGTGGTCCCCGTGATCGCGGCCGGCAACGACCGCGACGACTTCGGCGACGGCTCCGCCGGCTCGCCGGGCACCGCACCCGACGCGATCTCTGTGGCCGCCGTCTCGAACGCGCACGTGTTCGGAGCGTCGCTCGACGTGACGGCGCCCGGCGCGCCGAGCGTGCTCCACGGGATCCCGTTCATCGGCGCCGCGTCGACGGCGGCGCCCGCGTCCTGGGGATCGGCCGACCAGACGCTCGTCGACGTCGGCTCGATCGTCGGCACGGACGGGAAGCCGGTCGAGCGGCACCTCTGCGGGCCTGCGGGCAACCTCGCCTCGCCCAACGGAACCCTGCCGGCCCACTCGCTCGACGGGGTGATCGCGCTCGCCGAACGCGGAGTCTGCCCGTTCGTCGACAAGGCCGAGCAGGCCCGCGCCGCTGGCGCAATCGGGCTGATCCTCTCGGACAACCGCGCCGGTGAGGCGAACGGGATCCCCGTGCGTATGGCCGTTCCCGGCGGCATGATCGCGGACCTCGACGGCAGCGACCTCCGCGCCTACACGGCGGCACACGGCGGACGCACGACGGTTCGCGTCAGCAGCGGCCCCTTCGAGCTCGCGACGGGCCGCAGCGGCGTGATCACGAGCTTCTCGTCCGCCGGCCCGACGGCGTTCGGCCACGACCTGAAGCCCGACGTCAGCGCGCCCGGCGGGCAGATCCTCTCCGCGACGCTCGAGAACACGAGCCAGTCGCGCTTCGCCGTCTTCGACGGCACCTCGATGGCGACGCCGCACGTCGCCGCCTCGGCGGCCCTGCTGCTCGAGCTGCACCCGTCGTGGACGCCGGAGGAGGTGAAGTCGGCGCTCGTCTCGACGGCCGGCCCTGCCTGGGCGGACACCGCGCGCACGCAGGAGGCGCCCGTCACGCATGAGGGCGGCGGTCTCGTCTCGCTGCCGGGCGCGGCCGACCCGCAGCTCTTCACCGACCCCGTCTCCCTCTCCTTCGAGGACCTGAACGTGCTCCAGGGCCCCGCGAGCCGGGCACTGCTCGTCCGCCTGACCGACGCCGGGGGCGGCGCCGGCACCTGGCAGGTCGAGCTCATGCCCCAGGCGGCGACCCCCGGGACGGCGCTCGACGTGACCGGCACGATCGACATCCCGCCGGGCGGCGAGGTCGACCTCCCGGTCGTGGCACGGGCCGCCGCGGGCGCCCCCACGGGTGAGGACTACGGCTTCGTCGTCCTGCAGAAGGGCGCCGTGACGCGGCGCGTTCCGTACTTCTTCCTCGTCGACCATCCCGCCCTGGCAGGCGCGCCCCTGGTGAAGCTCGCAAAGAGCCAGTCGGGCGACACGCGCAAGGGCGTCGACCGCGTCGACGCGTACCGCTACCCGGTGGCTCCGTTCGGGAACGCACCGGACGCGCCGTTCATGGTCGAAGACGGTGCCGAGACGGTCTACGTCACGGCGGTCGCCGGGCCCGCCGCGAACGCGGGCGTCTCCGTCGTCCAGGAGACCCGCGGCGCGCGCATCGACCCCTGGTACCTGAGCGCGGAGGACGAGAACACGGTGCAGGGCTACGCCGGCACGCCGGTCGACGTCAACGCGCTCACGTACGACTACCTCGCCGCGGTGGGGGCGGCCGGCGTCTCGTTCCCCCGACAGCAGACATTCTACGTCTCGGTCGACTCCGGCACCGACCGGTTCACCGGGCGCAGCGAGACCGGCCATTACGTTCTGCGCTCCTGGGTGAACGACGTCACACCCCCGACGGTGAAGCTCTTGACGACACGCGTCTCCGGCGGGCGGCCGACGATCGTCCTGCAGACGCTCGACTCGCAGTCGGGCGTGGACCCGCTGTCGCTGACGATCGGCTATCGGGGAGTCCTCGTCGGCGCCACGTCGTACGACCCCGTCACCGGGATCGCGGTCCTCCCGCTGCCCGCGACCGCACCGGCGCTGAGCCCCGGGACGACCTCGCTGCGCATGGTCTCCTCCGACTTCCAGGAGGCGAAGAACATCGACACGGTCGGTACGGCGATCATGCCGAACACGCGCACGGCAACCAGCGAGCTGCACGTCGTCGCCGGCACCGCGGTCGACTGGATCCTCCCCGCCGCCGGCTCGTGCCTCGCCAAGAGCCAGCGGCTCGTGGTCGCGGCCAGCTCGACCCGCCGTGTCAAGGAGGTGCGCTTCGCCGTCGACGGAAAGCAGAAGGCGGTCGTCGGCAAGGCCGCGTCCGGGCTCTGGGGCACGACCCTGGGCACGGCGGCGCTGCCGCACGGCCGGCACACGCTCACGGCCGTCGCGGTCGACGCCGGCGGTCACGCGGTCACCGAGCGGCGTATCGTGAGCGTGTGTCGCAAGTAGAGAAGCGCATCGCGGTCGTCACCGGGGCGTCGTCGGGCATCGGAGCCGAGCTCACCCGCGCGCTCGCCGGCCACGGCTGGCACTGCGTTCTCTTGGCACGGCGGGAAGACAGGCTCCGCTCCCTGGCCGCGGAGACCGACAGCGAGTACGAGCTCTGCGACGTCTCCGACCGGACGGTGGTCGAGTCGGTCGCGGCACGCGTTCTCGACCGTCATCCGCGCATTCATCTGCTCGTGAACAACGCCGGCATTCCTGCGCGCGCGAGCTTCCTCGACGGCGACCCCGACTCGATCGTGCGCGCGCTGCACACGAACTACCTCGGCAGCGTGTGGTGCCTGCGCGCGTTCCTGCCCGGACTCGAGGCGGCGGCGCCCGCCGACGTCGTGAACATCGTGTCCGTCGCAGGCGACGTGGCGTTCCCGCCGTCGGGTCCGTACTCGGCGTCCAAGTTCGCGCAGCTCGCGTTCTCCCGTACTGCGGCGGCGGAGCTGCGCAACCGCGGCATCCGCGTGCACACGGTGAAGCCGGGCTTCGTCGAGACGGAAGGGTTCCCGCAGTCCGGGCTGCCGGCGCCGCTGCGCCGCCTCGTGGTGGGCCCGGAGAAGATCGCACAGCACGTGCTCGACTCGCTCGAGCGCGGCCGTGGCGAGACGACCGTCCCGCGCTTCTACGCCCCGGCTGCTCCTCTCCAGGCGTTGCTCCCGAATGTCTTCGCGCGCGTATTGGCCGTTCGCAAGGGACAGAGTAAGATCGGAGGGCGATGACTATGGAGCGCCTCGGGGTGAACGACGTGATGGCTGTCGCCGAGCTCCGTGCCGCCCTGCGCCAGTTTCTGCGTCGCAGCGAGCGGGTGGCGCGGCAGTCCGGCCTGACGCCGCAGCGGTACCTGCTGCTGCTCATGATCAAGGGGGCTCCCGGCGGCGACGAGCAGTCGACCGTGACCCAGCTCTCGGAGCGGCTGCAGCTCGCCCAGAGCACGGTCACCGAGCTCGTGCGCCGCGCCGAGGAGGCCGGGCTCGTCGCGCGCGAGCAGTCGCAGACCGACGCCCGTGTCGCTCACCTGCGCCTGACGGCCGAGGGCGAGCGGCGGCTGATGCTCTCCTTCACCGAGCTCGAGACCGAGCGGGCGCAACTCCGCGACGCGTTCTCCGAGCTCGACGCGGCGCGCTAATCCTTACGGCGAGCCGGGCGAGCCCGTGCCCGGACTGGGTGCGGTGCCCGTGGACGAGCTGCCCACGACGGTGACGACCTCGCAGTTCTTCACGACGTCCACGGAGTCCACGACCGCCCGGTCGCGGCCGGCTCCGCAGTCGATGAAGTCGCGCTCGCCGTCGTTGGCGTAGATCGTGTCGGAGCCGGGGCCGCCGTAGATCCTGTCCGCACCGGCGCCGCCTGTGATCACGTCGTTGCCCGGGCCGCCGTAGAGCCGGTCGTCGCCCGCACCGCCGAAGATCGCGTCGTTGCCGCCTTCGCCGAGGATCACGTCGTCATACCCGCCGCCTGTCAGATAGTCGGGGCCGTTCGTGCCGACGATGCGGCGGCCGCGCCGGTGCGGCGGCACGCCCAGCACGGGCTCGGTCACTTCGGAGTCCGCGACCGTCGTGCCGTACGCGTTCTTCGCGGTCACGACGAAGCGGAGCGTCGAGCCGAGATCGTTGACGGTCGGGAAGTAGACGACCTTCGTCGCCTTTGCGATGGCGCGGCACGCGGCGCCGGTCGCGTCGCAGCGCTGCCACTGGAGCTTCGTCGTGATCGGAGTGTCGCCGTCGAAAGAACCCGCGTCAGCGGTGAGCTGGCGTCCGATCTGCAGCGTTCCCGCGATCGCCGGTGGGCTCACGGGCAGCGGCTTGAAGTGCTGCTTGTCGACGACGGGGTAGGTGTGGTTCGTGAACCCTGTGGACGCGCCGGCCGGGTTGGTCGCAGTGATGTAGACGCGCAGCGAGAAGCCGATGTCCGCGGTCGTCGGAACGTACGTGCTCTTCGTCGCCAGGGCGATCGGCACGCACGACGCCAGGTCGCCGACCGGGTTGCAGCGCTTCCACTGGTACGTGAAGGTCAGCGGTGTCGAGCCGAACCACGTGCCGGTTCCAACCGAGAGCGTCTGGTCGACGACGTTCTGCCCCTGGATCGCCGGCGTCACCGACAGGCTCGGCGCGGTCGCGCTGACGACCTCCGTGGCCGCCGAGGTCTGCGGCACCACGGCAGCGGAGTTGCTGGCGGTGACCCTGACGCGGATGCGGTAGCCGTAGAGCGCCGCCGGAACCGTGAAGAAGCTCAGCGTCGCGCCCGGAATCGCGGTGCACGGCCCGTTCAGCGGGTCGGCGGCCGGACACTTCGCCCACGAGTACGCGAACGTCATCGGGAACGAGCCGGTCCACGTGCCGGCCGACGCGAAGAGGATGTCGCCCAGCTCCGGCACGGTCTCGCCGGTCGGGAGAGTGATGACCGGGGCGACGGTGTTCACCGGCGGGTTGACAGAGCCGGCCAGCGTGACGACGCCGGTTGCGGCAGATGCGGAAGAGGCCGTCGAGCCGGCGATGTTCGACGCGGTCACCACGGTCCGCAGCGTGTTCCCCAAGTCCGCCGAGACGACGGCGTAGGTCGACGCGGTCGCGCCGCCGATCGCCGAGCAGTTGTTGCCGCTCGAGTCGCAGCGCTGCCAGACGTAGGAGTAGCCGCCGGAGCTGGCGCCGCTCCAGGTGCCGTTCGTGGTGGAGAGCTGCTGCCCGGTCTGCGGTGCGAAGCCGCCCGAGATCGACGGCGGAGCGACAGCCAGCGGCGCGATCGTCTGCCAGTCGGGCGTCGCGTCGGCGGTGTTGCTGTCCCGCGTCGTGGGAGTACCCCAGACCCCGCCGCCTCCCTGCGTCACGTCCTGGATTCCGTGGACGCTGTCCGCGTAGACGATGCTGCCGCTGTCAGGCGACCAGTTCGGCGCGGTCTCTTCGTCGGTCGCGAAGCTCGAGGGCGATGCTCCCGTGACCTGCGTCGCCGTACCGCCGCCGGCGGGAATCACGAAGATCTGCGAATGGCCGCCGGACACCGCCTGGTACGCGATGGTCGCCGAGTCGGGCGACCACGCGGGCTGGCTGCCGGCCGAGACAAGCTGCGTTCCCGAGCACGAGGAGACCGTGCAGGTGAAGACCGAGCCCCCGCTCGTGTACGCGATCTTCGTGCCGTCGGGCGACCAGCTCGGATCGGTGCCGGTCACGATCGTCGTGTCGCCGGCGCCGGTCGACGTGACCGTATGGATGTTGCCCGAGTTGACGAACGCGATCTTCGTGCCGTCCGCGGACCAGACGGGTTCGGTCCCTGAGGCGGGCGTCGCGAGCGCGGCGGGCGCACACGTGGTGCCGATGAGGGCGCACGTCTCGATCGCGCCGCCGAGCGAGAATGCGAGCTTCTTTCCGTCCGGCGACCACGACGGGTCGATCGCGCCGGAAACGAGCACCGTGCCGGTGCTGACGAGATAGAGGTCGCCGCCCCGCACGAAGGCGATGTCGCCGTTTGCGCCGCTGCTCGTCGCGGCGGACGCCCCGCCGCCGAGCGGCAGCAGAACGAGGAGAAGCGCGGCGGCCACCGCCCAGACGAGACGGCGTCGGGAGCGGTCCTCGGAGTGTTTGTCGGATGCTGGCACTACGTGTGGGAGGGCCGGTCGACCGCCTGCTTCCGTAACAGATACCAGCCCAGCGTAGCGAGGTACACCTCGAAGCCGTCCGGGGCCAGTGCGAGCGCCCGCGCCCGCTCCTCGCCCTCGCAGCCCGCCAGGTCGAGATAGGCCTGGAGCTCCCGCCGTTCGGGGTCGTGACGGTCGCGGAGTAGAACGAGCTCGTTCGCCTCGAACAGCTGGCGGAGGTCGATCTCGGGCAGAAGCCTCGTGTGCCCGGGGTCGCGGGCCCGCTCGAACCGGTCGGCCGCGATCGCCTCGAGCGGGTCGGAAGGCGCGATCTGGTCGACGACGAGAATGAGGCCGCCCGGGCGGGCGACCCGGACGAGCTCCGCGACGACGAGCTCGGGCCGCGGGACGTGGTGCAGCGTCCGCAGCGTCCCGACGAGGTCGAACGACGCGTCCTCGAACGGGAGGCTCTCCGCGTGCCCCTCGACGAAGGTGACGTTGTCGAGCCCGCGGGCCCGCTCGCGCGCGAGCTCGAGCAGCTCCGGCACCCGGTCGACGCCGACGACATCGCGGACCAGCGGGGCCAGGGCGAAGGCGAGCGCGCCGGCACCGGTGCCCACGTCGAGCGCCCGCTCGTCCCCACGCGGGAGGAGGAAGCCGGCGACGCGCTCCGCGAGCGCGGCGGCGCGCTCGTCCTGCCGTGCGGCGAACCGCTCCGCGGTCCTGGCGAAACGGTCAGGCGTCGACGATGACACGGCGCGCTCTCGCGGGGTCGCTGTTGACGCGGGACAGGAGCTCGTACGTGATCGTGCCGGCGACGCGCGCGTGCTCTTCGGCGAGGACACCGTGACCGATCAGCACGACCGGGGCGCCCACGGGAAGCTCCCGGTCGAGCTCGACCGCAATCGCATCCATCGACACGGTGCCGACGACGGGGCGCAGCTCGCCGGCGACGCGCACGTGCGTGCCGGTGAGGTCGCGGCGAAAGCCGTCGGCGTAGCCGACCGGGACGATCCCGATCCACGTGTCGTGCTCGGCGACGTACCGGCGACCGTAGCCGGTGCTCTCTCCGGCGCGCAACAGGCGCGTCTGCGCGAGGTGGCTCCTCCACCCGAGCACCGGCTCCAGTCCGTCCTCGGCCGGGTCGGTGCCGAACGGCGAGAGGCCGTAGAGCGCGATCCCGCAGCGCGCGGCGTCGAAGCGCGACGACGGGTAGCGCAGCGCACCCGCGCTGTTCGCGATGTGCCGTGTGAGGTGGGAGTACGGCGCGGTCGCGACGCGGAACCGTTCGATCTGCCACTCCGTATAGGGCGCGTCGGTGTCGGCGGTGGCGAGGTGGCTCATCAGGCCGACGACCTCGACCGGCGGCACCGGCAGCTCGGAGAGTCCCCACCGCCCCATGCCGGTGTCCAGCTTCAGGTGCACGCGAACGCCCGCGGGGATCTCGCCGGAGGAGACGGCGAGCTCGAGCCGGGCGTCGCGCGCCTGGCCGACCTCTCGGTTGCCGGCCGGACCCATCACGAGGATGCGCGCGACGGGGAAGTCGCGTCGCAGCGCGAGCGCCTCCGGCACGGTGGCGACGCAGAGGGCGGAGGCGCCCGCGCCGATCGCAGCGCCCGCCGCGTCGGCCGCCCCGTGACCGTAGCCGTCGGCCTTGACAACCGCCCAGAGCTCGGCGCCTTCGAGCGAACGCAGGAGCGTGCGCGCGTTCCGCCGGAGCGCGCCGAGGTTGACCGTCAGCTCCGAGCGGTGCATCAGTCGAGAACGCGGGGCAGCGCTTCGATGAGGTCGCTCGCGACGAGCCCCGTCCGCTGCGGGGCCTCGACCGCTGCCAGCTCGTGCGCGGCGGCAGCACACGCCGTGGCGAGCTGAGCCTCCATCCCCTTGGCGAGGAACGCGGCAACGATCCCGGTCAGCACGTCGCCGGTTCCCGCCGTCGCGAGCGAGGGCAGCCCGAGCGCGGAGACGAGCACACCGCGTCCCGGCGCCGCGATCAGCGAGTCGGCGCCCTTGAGCAGGACGACGCACCGGAAGCGTTCGGCAGCCTCCTGCACGGAGGCGAGCCGGTGCGCGGCGATCTCCTGCGACGTCCGGCCGAGCAGCCGTGCCAGCTCGCCCTCGTGCGGCGTGAGCACGCGAGGCCCCGGCCAGTCCCCGGGCTCGAGCTCGTAGAGCGCGTCCGCGTCGACGACGACCGGCAGCTCGACCTCGGCGAGCACACGCCGCACGAGCTCGTGCGGGCCGCGGCCGCGTCCCAGGCCGGGGCCGAGCGCGACCGCGGATGCCCTCCGAGCGAGCTCGAGCACGACGTCCACGGCGCCGTCCGCGACGACACCGTGCAGCTCGGGCAGCGGCCGTTTCACCGCCTCGAGCAGGCGCTGCTCGAGAACCGGAAGCGTCGACTCCGGTGCGGCGACCGTGACGTAGCCGGCGTCCGCGCGCATCGCCGCCATCGCAGCGAGCGACGGCGCACCGGTCAGTCCGGTCGAGCCGCCGACGACGAGCACGTGCCCGGCGGTGTACTTGTTGTCCGCCTCGCCGCGCCGGGGCACCTCGCGCAACAGCGCGACGCCGACGAGCCGGTGCTCGGTCTCCGCCGGCTCGAGCCCGATGCCTGCGACGTGGACCTCGCCTGCGTGGAAGCGGCCCGGCGCCACGACAAGTCCGACCTTGCGCCCGTGGAACGTAACCGTCGCAGCGGCGTCGACCGCTGCGCCGGCAACCTCGCCCGTCGAGGCGTCGACGCCCGAGGGCAGGTCGATCGCGAACACCGGAGCGGCAGCCGCGTTCATCCGGCCGATCAGCGCCGCGGCGTCCTCCCGCGGCTCGCCGGCGAAGCCCGTGCCGAAGAGCGCGTCGACGATCACGTCCCCGTCGCCGAGCTCCGTCTCGCCCGCCTTCGCGTCGACGATCCGCACCGTCCGGCCGGCGGCCTCGAGGTGGCGCGCCATCACGCGCCCGTCGCCGCCGTTCGAGCCGCCGCCGCACACGATCGTCCAGCGCCCCGCCTCGGGGAAGAGGCCCAGACCGATGCGCGCGGCCCCCGACCCGGCCCGCTCCATCAGCTCCGGCACCGAGTCCGGGTAGTTCGGGTAACGCGCCTCCGCCGCCCGCATCTCCGCTGCGGCGTAGAGCGGCTCGAGCCCCTCAGGCATCGTCCACGACCGCGACCGCCTGGGCGAGCTCGCGCGAGTGTGTCATCGACAGGTCGATCGAACCCGCCCCCATCCGCGCCGCCCAGGCAGCCACCCGTCCGGAAAGCTGCACCGACGGTTTCGGCCGGCCGACGATCTCGATCTCCTTCCAGGCGAACGCGCGGGCGACGCCGAAGCCGAGCGCCTTGCCCACCGCCTCCTTCCCGGCGAACCGGCCCGCGTAGCTCTGGGCCGGGTTCGGCCGCGAGTCGCAGTACGCCTGCTCGGCCGGCGTGAAGCAGCGGTCGCGGAAGCGCGCGTAGCGGTCGAGCGAGCGCCGTACGCGCGCGATCTCGATCAGGTCGGTGCCGACGCGGGTCACAGGTGGCGCTCGAGCCACTCGGGCAGATGCCCGATCGAGGAGACGATCCCGTCCGGCGCGATCCGCGAGACCTCGACCTGGTCCGGCCGGAACTTGCCCGTGCGCACGAGCACGGTCCGCATGCCGAACGCGTGCGCGCCGGCAATGTCGCTCTCGAGGTCGTCGCCGACCATCCACGTCATCTCCGGGTCGGCGTCGAGCGCCTCGCAGGCGGCCCCGAAGTACGCGGGGGAGGGTTTGCCGAGGACGATGGCATCGATCTGCGACGCGTATTCGAGGCCGGCGACGAAGGCGCCCGCGTCGAGCAGCGGGCCCCGCTTCGTCTGCCACCAGCGGTTGCGATGAAGGCAGTAGAGCTCCGCACCGAGCTCGAGCTCGGAGAAGGCGCGGGCGAGGTTCATGTAGGAGAAGACAAGGTTCGTCTCCGGCGTCTCGTCGGCGCCGCCGATCAGCACCGCGTCCGCGTTCTCGCCGACGAGCTCCAGCCCCTCGAGGTCGGCGACGAGTGCGTGCATCGTCAGCGCGAGCACGCGTTTGCCGCGCAGCGCCACCACGGCCGCCGCGGCGGCGGTCTGCACCTCGTCGTCCTCGACCTCGACGCCCTGGTTGCGGAGCAGCTCGGCAAGCTGAATCCGGGAGCGAGTCGTCGTGTTCGTGACGAAGCGCAGGCGGTGCCCGGCCCGGCGGAGCCGGCCCAGGGCCTCGGCCGCGCCCGGGATCGGCTCGCCCGAAACGTGCATGACCCCGTCGACGTCAAGGAGAATCGCCGCCATGGACGCTTCCGAGTCTATTCGCGTCACGAGGACGGTGACCGTGCCCGTCGCGGAGATCGAGCTGCGGACGTCGCGCTCGAGCGGCCCCGGCGGCCAGCATGCGCAGAAGTCGGAGACGCGCGTCGAGGCGGTCTTCGACGTCGAGGCGTCCACCGCGCTCTCGCCGGCGCAGAAGAGGCGAGTGGTGGCGAAGGCCGGCCCCGTGCTGCGCGCCGTCGCGCAGGACGAGCGGAGTCAGCTCCGCAACAAGGAGCTCGCCGTCGAGCGGCTCACCGACGTCCTCCGCGAGGCGCTGCGGGTGCCACGCAAGCGCCGCCCGACGAAGCCGACGGCGGCCTCGAAGGAGCGCCGCCTGGAGGAGAAGAAGCGCCGCAGCGAGACGAAGCGATTGCGCCGGCCTCTTGGCTGAGAGGTCCTAGCTCAATGTTGCTTCTACCGTCGCTCCGCGCGAGCGCAGCGGCATCCCGGACGACCCCGATGGCCCGAGCCGGCCCCTCAGTAAGACCGCAACCAGGTTGAAACCTCGTTGCAGAGGTTGGTCTACTCCACCGTTACGGTCTTGGCGAGGTTGCGCGGCTGGTCGACGTTGAGGCCGCGCAGGCGTGCGATCTTGTACGCGAGGAGCTGCAGCGGCACGACGGCGAGGGCGGCCTGCAGGAACGCCGGCGTGCGCGGCACGTAGATGACGTCGTCGGCATGGTGCTGGATGTCCTCGTTGCCGTCGGTGGCGATCGCGATCACGTGCGCGCCGCGCGCGCGCGTCTCCTGGATGTTCGAGACGATCTTGTCGTACACGTGGATGTTCGTCGCGACGACGACGACCGGCGTGCCCTCCTCGAGCAGGGCGATCGGACCGTGCTTCATCTCGCCTGCCGAGTACGCGTCGGTGGGGATGTACGAGATCTCCTTCAGCTTGAGCGCGCCCTCGAGCGCCACCGGCAAGCCGATGTGGCGGCCGAGGTAGAGGAAGAACGACTTCTCGTAGAGCCGCTGCGCGATGTCGTCGATCGGGTGGTCGCCGTGGAGGAACTCGGCGATCTTGTCCGGCAGCTCGTGCACGCGGTCAAGAATGAAGTCGATCTCGTCCGCAGGAAGCGTGCGCCGGATCTGCGCGAGCTTCAGCGCGATCAGGTACATCAACGACACCTGGGCGGTGAACGTCTTCGACGCGGCGACGCCGACCTCCAGCCCGCAGCGCGTGTAGATCGTCGAGTCGACCTCACGCGTGATCTGCGTGCCCATCAGGTTCGTGACTCCGAGAGTGTGCGCGCCGAGCTCGCGCGCGAGCTTGACGGCGTTCACGGTGTCGCGCGATTCCCCGGACTGCGAGATGCCGACGACAAGCGTGTCCTTCGACAGCACGGGATTGCGGTAGATCCACTCACTTGCGATGTCCGGCTCCACGGGCACGCGCGCCCACTCCTCGATCACGTAGCGCCCGACGACGGCGGCGTGGTACGACGTCCCGGCCGCGACGATCACGATCCGGCGCAGGTTCTGGATCTCGAGCTCGCTGATCCCGAGCGCCTCGAGCACGAGATCGTGGCCACGCACGCGATCACCGATCGTCTCGCGCACCGCCTCGGGCTGCTCGTAGATCTCCTTGAGCATGAAGGTCTCGTAGCCGCCCTTCTCGGCGACGTCGACGTCCCAGTCGACCTCCTCGACCTCATGACCCGCGACCTCGACGCCGTCGCGGAAGAAGCGTGCGCCGGCAGGCGTGACCTCGACGACCTCACCGTCGTCGAGGAAGTAGGCGCGGCGCGTCTCGCTCAGGAACGCGGCGACCGACGAGGCGATGAACATCTCGCCGTCGCCCGCACCCACGACGAGCGGCGTCTGCTGGCGCACGCCGACGAGCAGATCGGGGTGGTCGTGGTGGATGGCGACGATGGAGAAATGCCCCTCGAGCCGCGTGTACACGCGCGACAGCGCTGCGGCGAGATCGTCGTCGAGCTCGCGCTCGAGCATGTGCACCACGACCTCCGCATCCGTCTCGGAAGTGAACGTATGGCCCTCCACGAGCAGCTCGTCCCTCAGCTCGCGGTAGTTCTCGACGATCCCGTTGAGAACGATCGCGACCTTCGCCGCGTCGCAGCCGGAAAGCGGGTGTGCGTTCTGCTCGGTAACTCCGCCGTGCGTCGCCCAGCGGGTGTGGCCGAGGCCGTGGTGCGACCGGGAACCGTTCGTTCCCGCAGCCTCGACGAGATTCTGGAGGTTGCCGACCGCACGGACGTAGTCGAGCCGGTCGTCCTCGCGCAACGCGATGCCGGCGGAGTCGTAGCCCCTGTACTCGAGACGGCGCAACCCCTCGAGCAGCAGCGGCTTCGCATTCCTCGTACCGACGTATCCGATGATTCCGCACATCTCGACCGCTCCTTCCGTCCGCTCGCGAGGTGCGAAAACCTCCCTCGAAAATGCAGTGAGCCCGGCTACAGGATCGCCCGCACCGTCGCGGAAGATCAGCCGAGCTCTGCGTTCACGAGCGAGGCGATCCTAGCACAGAGGGTTTCGGCCTCTTCCACGGTGGCCGCCTCCGCGAGCACCCGTACGACGGGCTCTGTCCCCGACGGGCGCACGAGCACGCGCCCGTCGCCGTTCAGCTCCTCGTTGACCCGATCGATCCGTTCGAGCAGCGCCGGTGGCAGCGGACCCCGCTCCCGGCGCGAGATGTTCTGCTTGGCCTGCGGGTACCGCTCCATCACGCCGGCCGCCTCGGCGAGGCTCCGGCCCTGGAGCGCGCCGCACAGCAGCAGTGCGGCGGTGAGGCCGTCGCCGGTGACGTGGTGGCGCAGGCAGATGACGTGGCCGGACTGCTCGCCGCCAAGAATCGCGCCCTCGCGGTGCAGAGCCTCGAGCACGTACCTGTCGCCCACGTCTGTCGTCAGGACGCGGATCCCCTGCTCCTCCATCAGACGATGGAACCCGAGGTTCGCCATGGTCGTGACCGCGACCGTGTCGACACCGAGCGCGAGCGCGAGGATCGCGACGATCTGGTCGCCGTCGACGACGTTGCCGTTCGCATCGACCGCGAGCATCCGGTCGCCGTCACCGTCGAACGCGACGCCGAGATCGCAGGCGGAGCTCGTTACCGTCCGCTGCAGATACGACAGGTCGGTGGCGCCGCAGCCGACGTTGATGTTGTCACCGTCGGGCTCGTTGCCGATCGCGACCACCTCGGCGCCGAGTTGCTCGAACGCGTGCGGTGCGATGGCGGAGTACGCACCGTTCGCGCAGTCGACCGCGACGCGGAAGCCGGTGAGATCGGAGCCGAAGCGCTCGAGCACGTGCTCGAGGTAGCTGTCGACGGCGACGTCGACCCGGAGGATCTCGCCGCCGCCCGGTTCGGGAGCGTCGAGCAGCTCTTCGATGTCGAACTCGTCCCGGTCGGAGAGCTTCCCGACCGTGTCGCCGTGAGGCTGGAACAGCTTCACCCCGTTGTACTCCGGCGGGTTGTGCGACGCCGTGATCATGGCCGAGAGATCCAGGCCGAGGAGCGCGACGGCCGGGGTCGGCAGGACGCCCGCGAGGACGGCCGAACCACCGGCCGCGACGACGCCGTTGGCAAACGCCTCCTCCAGCTCGACGCTCGACGCCCGCGTGTCGCGGCCGACGAACACACGGCGGTCCCGACCGCCCAGCCAGAGCGTCGCCGCCTTGCCGAGCCTCTGAACGAGGTCGTGCGTCAGGTCTCGACCCACGACTCCGCGGACACCGTCGGTGCCGAAGAATCGACGAAGCAAGACGGACTAGCGCTTGGAGAACTGCGGCGCCTTGCGCGCCTTGTGCAGGCCGGCCTTCTTGCGCTCGACCTGGCGTGCGTCGCGCGTCAGGTAGCCCTCGCGCTTCAGCGGCACGCGCAGCTCCGGGTTCGCCTCGACGAGCGCCCGCGCGACTCCGTGGCGGACGGCGCCGGCCTGGCCGGTGAGCCCGCCGCCGTGCACGCGCACGCGCAGGTCGTACTGGCCTTCGAGCCCGGCGGTGCGCAGCGGCGAGATGGCGATCGTCCGCCAGACCGAACGCGGGAAGTACTCCTCGATCGTGCGGCCGTTCACCCACGTCGTGCCTTCGCCCGGGCGCAGGATCACGCGGGCGACGGAGGTCTTGCGCTTACCGGTGCCACGGTATTGGGCGATCTGGCTCAAGTCACTGCTCCAGGTTCAGGGGACGCGGGTTCTGCGAGGCGTGCGGATGCTCGGGCCCCGCGTAGACCTTCAGCTTCGTCAGCTGCTGCCGCGCCAGCCGGTTCTTGGGAAGCATCCCCTTCACGGCGATGCGGATGACCTCGGTGGGGCGGCGGCCGAGCTGCTCGCGCAGCGTCCGGCTCGACAGCCCGCCGGGGTAGCCGGAGTGCCGGTGGTACATCTTCTGGTCGAGCTTGTTGCCCGTGACCGCGATCTTCTCCGCGTTCACCACGACCACGAAGTCGCCCGTGTCGATGTGGGGCGTGAACTGCGGCTTCCGCTTGCCGCGCAGCGTGTCGGCGATCTGGGTCGCCAAGCGGCCGAGGGTCTTGCCGTCGGCGTCCACGAGATACCACTCGCGCGTGACTTCTCCGGGTTTGGCGCTGTAGGTCTTCATAGGAAAAGCGGCCGTCAGGGCGACCGCCGGGGCAGGATTGTAGCGAAATCGCGCTACTCGGCCGGCACCGGCGCGAGCGGCGAAGGCCTGGTCACGAGCCAGATCGCGGGCATGCCCGCGAGCGCGGCCGCCGACAGGGCGAGCGCGGCGGCCCCGGAGGCGCTGTAGACGAGCCCTCCGAGCAGGGCGAGCGAGGCCGCCACGAGGCTCGAGAGCAGGTCGGAGAAGCCGACGAGCCGTCCCCGCTCGGAGGGAGCGGTCAGGGCGACGAGCTCGGTCGTGGCGGCCACGTAGCTGAAGTTCCAGCCGAGCCCCAACCCGAGCAGCGCGAGGCTCATGCCGCCGACGCCGCCGAACCAGGCGAGCGCCACGTTCGAGACCGCCATCAGCAGGAGCCCGCCGACGAGCGGGCGGCGCCGGCCGAACCGGTCGATGACGTCGCCGACGACGAGTACGAGGCCGTACATGCCGACGATGTGGATGCTGATCATCGTGAAGACGTCGCCCTCGTGGTGGCCCCGCCCGACCGCCACGTAGCCGGCGAGGTTCATCACACCGGCCATCACCGCGTAGCTCGCGCAGGCTGCGATCAGCGCGGCCGGCACGCCGGGCCGGCGGAGGAGCTCGACCAGCGGCGAGGCCTGCCCGGGCTCGTGGCGCTCCTCCGGGTACGAGGCGGCGATCGCCTTGGGGTCGGGACGGACGAAGGACGAGATGAAGAAGCCCAGCGCGGCGAACGGCACGCCGAGCAGCCAGGGCCAGGCGAGCTCGTGCGCGACCAGGGCGCGGTTGCCGAAGAGCGGGCCAAACAGCACCGGCCCCCAGATCGCGCCCGAGACGGCGCCGAAGAGGACGAACGACATGCCGCGTGCGCGGTGCTCCGGCGGGAACATCTCGGCCGCGGCGGCGCGCGAGAGCTGCACGACCGCGCCGGCCGCGCCGACCAGCGCGAGCCCGAGCGCGACGAGCGCCGCCGACGAGAGGTGGCAGCCGGCCGAGACGACGGCGCAGCCGGCGCCGGCACCGACGTAGCTGCCGCGGATGACGGGCATCCGCCCGACCCGGTCCATGAGCCGGCCCGCCGGCGCGACCGCGAGGCCGCCCGCTGTCAGGAAGATCGCCGGACCGAGACCGAGGATGCCCGTGATCCCGGTCACCGCCACGAGCGTCAACGAGCTCAGCGCGGCCGAGAGCTGGAACATCCCTGAGTTGCAGACGAGGCCGCCGGCGAGCAGGAACGCGTTCGTCCGGACGGCCGGGTTCACGGGCCGAGCATACGCCGGAGGCCCTCCGCGAAGGCCGCCGCGCCGCCGCGTGCGGGGTGCCGGACGTACGGCGCGTCGAGCGCCGCGGCGGCGACGCGGCCGACGGCGACGACACGGCGGCCCCGGACGAGCTCCGTGAGGAACGGCCGCGCCGCTTCGATCTCGCCAGGCGTCGGAGGCCGGTTCGACGCGGCCGTGCCCGGATGGGTCGGCACGACGTTCCAGAGCAGGACGTCGTCCTCGAGGCCGAGCTCGCCGAGCACGCGGTGGACGACGGTCGCGCTCGCCTCGGCCGGCCCCGAGCCGGTGAGCTGGCGCTCGGATGTGAACGGAATGCCACTCACGCGCGCACCGCGGTACCCCGCTGCTTCGCCGATGAGAATCGTGGCAGCGTCCACCCGCGCGTCGAGATACGCGCGCAGCCGCTCGCGACGAAGCTCCGACTGCGCGTACTGGTTGTAGGTCGAGCCGACAGCCGCGGCCGCAAGTCGGGCGACGAAAGACGAACTCCAGTCGGTCACGAGACGCGACGCTACCGGTACGCGCACGACCGGCGCAGGCCCGAGGGCCGGAGGCTAACGCCGCAGGCGTTAGGCGGAGGCCGACCTCACGCGGACGGGGATGGCGCAGCCACCACCGGCCGCGCCACGGCACGGCGCACCCACGTCAGAAAAGCGGAGCACAACCCGACCCCGCGAGAAGTGCGCAGCACTTCTCGCGGTTCACTCCCACTCGATCGTGGCAGGCGGCTTCGAGGTCACGTCGAGGACGACGCGGTTGACGCCGGCGACCTCGTTGACGATGCGGCTCGAGATCGTCTCGATCAGGTCGTACGGGAGGCGGCCCCAGTCGGCGGTCATCGCGTCGTCGCTCGTGACCGCGCGGATCACGACCGGGTAGCCGTACGTGCGCTCGTCGCCCTGCACGCCGACGGAGCGGATCGCCGGCAGCACGGCAAACGACTGCCAGAGGTCGCGGTACAGCCCGGCGCGGCGGACCTCCTCCTGGATGACCGCATCCGCCTCGCGCAGGATCTGCAGCCGTTCCGCGGTGACGTCGCCGATGATCCGGATCGCCAGGCCCGGCCCCGGGAACGGCTGGCGCCAGACCATCCGCTCCGGCATGCCGAGCTCCTCGCCGACGCGCCGGACTTCGTCCTTGAACAGGAGGCGCAGCGGCTCGACGAGGCGCAGCTTCATGTCGTCGGGCAGCCCGCCGACGTTGTGGTGCGACTTGATCGTCGCAGCGACCCCTTCTGTGCCGCCCGACTCGATCACGTCGCTGTAGAGCGTTCCCTGCACGAGCCACTTGACGTCGCCCAGCCGGCGCGCCTCCTCCTCGAAGACGCGGATGAACTCGCGGCCGATGACTTTCCGCTTCTGCTCCGGATCCTCGACGCCCGCGAGCAGCTCGAGGAAGCGATCCTGCGCTTGGACGTGCACGAGCGGCACATGGAAATGCTCGCCGAACGCCTCGACCACCTGCTCGGCCTCGTCCTTGCGTAGCAGCCCGTGGTCGACGAACACGCACGTGAGCTGGTCGCCGACCGCCTTGTGCACGAGCAGCGCGGCGACGGCTGAGTCGACGCCTCCGGACAGCCCGCAGAGCACACGCTCGGAGCCGACCTGGGCGCGGATCCGTTCCACCTGCTCCTCGATCACCGCGGCGGGCGTCCACGCGGGCGGCGCGTCCGCGACCTCGTAGAGGAAGTTCTTCAGCACCTCCATCCCGTGCGCCGTGTGCACGACCTCGGGGTGGAACTGGACGCCGTAGAGGTGCCGGTCGCGCGCCTCGAACGCGGCGATCGGCGTCGACTCGGAGCTCGCGGTCACGACCGCCCCCTCGGGTACGGCCGCGACGGAGTCGCGATGGCTCATCCACACGGTCTCTTCGCCCGACAGCCCTTCGAACAGCGCGCCGCCCGCGGCGTTGAGCGATGTCCTGCCGAACTCCGAGACGCCGGTGCGGTCGACGCGGCCGCCGAGGTCCTGCGCCATCAGCTGCATGCCGTAGCAGATGCCGAGAGTCGGGATGCCGAGCTCGAAGATCCGCGCGTCGACGCGCGGCGCGTTCTCCGCGTACACCGACGCGGGCCCGCCGCTGAGGATCAGCGCGTACGGGTTGCGCGCGCGCACCGCCTCGGGCGAGATCGAGTGGGCGACGAGCTCGGAGTAGACACGACATTCGCGCACGCGGCGCGCGATCAGCTGCGAGTACTGCCCGCCGAGGTCGATGACGAGCACGGGGCGATCCTCCGGCCCGGGGAACTGAATGACCTGCGCGCCCTCAGCGGCGATAGTTCGGCGCCTCCTTGGTGATGGTCATGTCGTGCGGGTGCGACTCGCGCAGGCCGGCGCTCGTGATGCGCACGAAGCGCGCGGCCTTCATCTCCTCGATCGTCGCCGCGCCGCAGTACCCCATCGCCTGGCGCAGGCCGCCGACGAGCTGGTGGACGATCGGCGCGAGCGGCCCCTTGTACGGGACACGGCCTTCGATGCCCTCGGGCACGAGCTTGTCCACGTCCTCGATGTCGTTCTGGAAGTACCGGTCCTTCGAATACCCGCGCGCCTTCATCGCGCCGAGCGAGCCCATGCCGCGGTACTCCTTGTACCGCTCGCCCTGGGAGACGACGACGTCGCCGGGCGCCTCGTCCGTGCCCGCGAGCATCGAACCGGTCATGACGACGTCGGCGCCGGCCGCGATCGCCTTCGCGATGTCTCCCGACGACGAGAGGCCGCCGTCGGCAACGACCGGAATCCCGTCGCGCGCCGCCGTCTGGGCGACCTCGTAGATCGCCGTCACCTGTGGAACGCCGACGCCGGCGACGACGCGCGTCGTGCACGTCGCACCCGGACCGATCCCGCACTTGACGCCGTCGACGCCGGCGTCGATCAGCGCCTGAGCAGCCTCTCCCGTGGCGATGTTGCCGGCGACGACTCCGATTGCGGTGGCGTCCTTGATCTTGCGCACCATCTCGATCACGCCGAACGAATGACCGTGCGCGGTGTCGACAACGAGCACGTCGACCCCTGCTGCGACGAGCGCCTGCGCACGCTCGACCGCGTCCGGCCCGACGCCGACCGCCGCGCCGACGCACAGCCGGCCGCGGTCGTCCTTCGTAGCCTGCGGGTACTGGATCTTCTTCTGGATGTCCTTGACGGTGATGAGCCCGCACAGCTTCCCGTCCGCGTCGACGACCGGCAGCTTCTCGACCTTGTGCCGGTGGAGGATCTCCTCGGCCTCGGCGAGCGTGGTGCCGACGGGCGCGGTGATCAGGTTGCGCGCGGTCATCAGCGCCGACACCGGCTGCATCACGTCGTCCTCGAAGCGCAGGTCGCGGTTCGTCAGGATCCCTACGAGGATCCCGTGCTCGTCCGTGATCGGGACGCCCGACACCTTGTAGTGCGCCATCAGCTCGAGCGCGTCGCGCACGAGCGCAGCGGGCGGCAACGTCACCGGCTCGACGATCATGCCGGCCTCGGAGCGCTTCACCTTGTCGACCTCGGACACCTGATCCTGGATCGACAGGTTTCGGTGGACGACGCCGATCCCGCCTTCGCGGGCGAGTGCGATCGCGAGCCGCGCATCGGTCACGGTGTCCATCGCTGCCGAGACGATCGGGATGCTGAGCTCGATCGTGCGGGTCAGCCTCGTTCGGGTCGAGACGTCGTTCGGCAGCACGTGGGACTCGGCGGGCACGAGCAGCACGTCGTCGAAGGTGAGTCCTTCCTTCGCGAACTTCCGGTCCAGCTCCAGCAGCCGCAGGACATCGTCCGGGCGAAGCTCGGCGCTCATGCCGACCCTCCCTTCATGCACGAAGCCCAGGCACCGTCCGGTCGCCTGGGCTCGAAGTCGCGGTGCTGCGCGAGAACTTTCAAGGAAGACCGATGCTACCACCGCCCGCGGACGCGGCTCGCCCTACACACCCTCCTAACACACCCGGGCTACCGTGACGGCGATGCGCATGCTGCTCGCCGCGCTGGGGTTCGCGGCCGCCGTCGTGCCCACGGCCGCCACGGCGCCACGCCCACAGACTCTCTGGCAGGCCAAGCCCCACCAGCTGATCAGCGCGTTCGCCCAGGACGGCCGGCTGCTCGCCTTCTTCACGCCGAGCGCAGGCTCGTGCAACCAGGTCGTCATCCTCGACCCCGTCGACGGCACGAAGACCGCGGTGCCCGCCAAGACCACCCAGAACGTCACCTGCCGCTGGGAGGTCGTCCCGCCGGTGCGGCTGGCGCTCGCCGGCACGAACGCGCTCTGGACGCTCCGCGAGGCCGCACCGGCGCCGCTGCCGTTCGACTACGTCATCGGCGCCGGCTTCAGCGATCCGAACGAGCGGCGCTACCAGGAGCTCGCGCACACGACGGGCGGAGCCGGGCTGTGGCTCGGCGGCATCGCCGGGGACACCGACACCCTCGTCTACGCGGTCACCTCAGTCGACTACGTGAACGAGGTCGCGTGCCTCTCCAACCCCGGTGCGCCCCAAGCATGCGCCCTGAGGGTCAACCCCGACGGGAGCGGTGTCTACCGCGTGGCCGGCCGCGCGGAGCCCGCGCTCGTCCGTGGGACGTCGGCCGCGGTGAACGTCGCCGCCTCGGGAAGCAACGTCGCGTACGTGCAGACGGCGAAGCTCGGTGTGCACGGAGCGCCGCTGGCCTCGGCGGAGATGCCCGTCCAGGTACGCGACGCCGCGTCCGGGACGCTCGTCGCGAGCGTGGAGCCGCAGGGGACGCCGGTCGCGATCGCGCTCACCCCGCATCTGCTCGCAACGCTCGAGCAGACCCCGACCGGCCTGCGGCTCGCGTGGTACGACCTCGGGACGAGCGCCCTGAACGGCTCGGTTTCCGTGCCGAGGACGACACGCCCGGAGCTCTCGGCGAGCGACCGGCTGATCGTCTTCGAGGTGGGCCGCTCGATTCGCGCCGTGAGCCCGGCCGCCAAGCGGGTGAGCACGCTTGCGCAGGCCGCTGCGACGCCGATCGGGCTGTCGGTCGAGGGCAACCGCGTCGCCTGGGCGGAGAACATCAAGGGCCGCGGCCGGATCCGCAGCCTCACGGTGCCTGCAGCCGGTTGAAGAGCGCCCGCCCGCCGGGACCGCCGAGGCCGGACGCCAACGCGGCGGAGCCGCGTTGGCGGGAGGCGGATCCACGCGGTCGGGGATGCCGAAGGCACCACCGACCGCGCCGCGCGCGACCCGCGCCCCAGGCCCCAAGCGGAGCACATCGCAGAACGGGTCGGCCTCGCAGAGGTCGACCCGGTACTAGGCAGAGACCGGGTCGAGCTCGTCGAGCACGACCTCGGCGGCGAGCTTCGCGGCCTCGCGCAAGTCGAAGCGGCCGGCACCGAGCTCGAGCACGGACGCGGCGGCGCAGCCGACGGCGCTGCGCAGCGCCTCGTCGAGCGGCCGGTCGTTGAAACGTGCGGCGAGAAACCCTGCGACGAGCACGTCGCCGGCCCCGACCGATGCCGTCGGCTCGATCCGTGTCACGGACGCGCGCAGCCGGCGCACCTGCCGCTCCTCGCGGAACAGAGCGAAGCACGAGGTCTCCTCGGTGATGAGCACGTTCCGTGCGCCGAGGTCGGCGATCGTCTCGAGCGCCATCAGGAAGTCCTCGTCGCTCTCGAACTCCTGGCCGACGAGACTCTCCGCCTCGCGCTGGTTCGGCGCGACGAGGAACGGCTCGGCCTCGACTCCGCGCCGAAGCGGCTCGCCCTCGCAGTCGAGCACGCACTGGACGCCGCGCCGGTTGAGGGTCCGGATCGCCTCCGCGTAGAAGTCGTCCTCGACGTCGCGCGGCAGCGAGCCCGAGAACACGACGAACGACGCGACCCGCGAGAGGTAGTGGAGCTTGCCCAGGAGGGTCTCCAGCTCGTCCGCGCGCACCGCCGGGCCCCACTCGTAGATCTCGCTCAGCTCGCCCGTCGTCGGGTCGACGACTGCGATCGACGTGCGCGACTCGTCGGCGATGCGGACGAAGTCGTTGAGGATCCCTTCGCCGGCGAGCGCCTCGACGATCCGGTCGCCGGTGCTGCCGCCTGCGAGCCCGGCAGCGACCACCGGCGCGTCGAGGCGCTTGAGCGCGCGCGCGACGTTGATCCCCTTGCCCCCGGCAAGCGTCAGGCTGGCGCTCGCGCGATGCCGGTGGCCGAGCTGGAAGTTCGGCACGGTCAGCGTGCGGTCGACGGCGGCGTTGAGGGTGACGGTGACGATCACGGGAGGACGCCCCAGAGGTCGTGAACGGTCCGGGTCGCGTACCAGCGTAGCCTGCCCGCCAATCCCGGTCGCGTGACCGACCGGGAGGCAAGGAGTGGGCGGCTGCCGAGCAGCCTGCCGCCGGCCCAGATCTCGACCCGGCCCAGCCGCTGCCCCCGATGGACGGGCAGTGCCGCCGCGGACGAGACGATCACGCGCTGGACGAGCGGGCGCCCCGTCCGGACGACGCGCACGAGCGGCTTCGAGGCGAGGAGCGGCACGGCGGGCAGCCCGTAGGGCAGGGACACCGAGGCATAGGCCTTCGGGGCGACGAGCGTCAGCGTCCTGTACCGGGAGACCCCCCAGGAGAGCAGCCGATCGAGGTCGGCGTTGCGCTGAGCCCGCGTGGGGCTGCCGAGGATCACGGCGTAGATCGTGTAGCCCTGCCGCCGCGCGGCCGCCACCTCGCACCAGCCGGCTTTGTCCGTGTGCCCGGTCTTGACGCCGATCAGCCCCGGAAAGACACCGAGCAGATCGTTCCACGTGTGCACGGTGAAGGCGCCGTCCTCGATCACGTCGCTGTGCTCGCGCACGATCGAGCGCACGATCGGCACGCGCATCGCCACGCGCGCGAGCACTGAGACGTCGCGCGCACTCGAGACGTGCCCGGGAGAGTCGAGCCCGTCGGGCCGCACGAAATGCGTGTCCCGCAGTCCGAGCTTCTGCGCCCGCTCGTTCATCCACGAGACGAACAGCGGGATGTCGTTCCCCGAGGCCGCGGCCGCCAGCGAGTCGGCTGCGTCGTTGGCGCTCTGGATCAGCGCCCCCTTGAGCAGGTCGAGCACCGTGACCTGCTGCCCCGCGTGCAGCGGAATGCGCGAGCCGCCGACGCGCGCCGCTCGCGCCGGAACCGTGACGACCTGGTCGAGCTCGAGGCGCGGGAGCGCGACGAGCACGGTCATCAGCTTCGTGATGCTCGCGATCGGCAGCCGCTCGTCCGCGTCGTATGCGGCGAGCACCTCGCCGTTCGAGGCGTTGACGACATAGAACGCACTCGCATCGGGTTGCGGAACCGCGACCGCTGCGTGCGCCGAGCCGGCAAAGAGCAGTACGACGAAGACGCCCGGCAAGAGTCGACGCATCGGCCGGGAGCGTACCTCCGGCCCGGCGGGCCCCGAAGGCCGGAGGCCAACGCGGCCAAAGGTTTCCGCCTAGCGAAGGCGGATTCGCTGGCCGACCTGCAGGGTGTTCGAGCTGACGCCCGGGTTGAGCCGCTCGAGCTCGGCGACGGTCGTGCCCTCGGCCGCCGCGATCGCGCCGAAGGTGTCGCCCCGGCGCACGGTGTAGAACTGCGCGCCCGCCGTCGTCGTCGAGCCCGTCGACGCGGTCGTCGACGCGCCGGTCGACGTCACCTGGGTGGTGGCCGGACGCGTCACCGGCCCGAGCGTCGGCTGCGGTGTGCCGCCGCCGCCGCCGAGCCCCGAGCGGATCAGGAGCACGGCGATCGTGACGCCGAGCAGGAACGCCGCCGGCGCGGCGTACCGCGCGACACGGCGGCGCGAGCGGGAGTCGCGCACCTCTACCAGCCGGATGCGGCCCAGACCTCGTGCGCGAGCCGGGCGGATTCCGCGCCGGCGGCGGCGCGCCAGTCCGAGCTGCCGCTGCGGTACGCATAGATGACCGAGCGCGAGGCGGCGACGACGGCACTCGCCGGCCCGCTCGTGAACGCCGAGGCGACGTCCTCCGGGCCGGCGCCCTGGGCGCCGATGCCCGGCAGGAGCAGCACGGCCTGCGGGAGGAGGCGCCGCGCCTCGGCGACCTCGCTCGGGAAGGTCGCGCCGACGACCGCCCCCACCGCGGAGAGCCCACGCTCGCCGACGAGCTCCTCGCCCCATTCCCGTACGAGCCCCGCGACGTGCTGCCAGAGCAGCGAGCCGTCGGAGAGCGTCACGTCCTGGACCTCGGCGCCGCCTGCGTTCGAGGTCTTGACGAGACAGAAGATCCCCGCCCCTTCGCGCCGGCACGCCGCGAGGAAGGGCTCGACCGCGTCGCGGCCGAGATACGAGTTGACCGTCAGCGCGTCAGCAAGCGGCGGCTCGTCCCCGCGCGCCTCGAGGAACGCCGCAGCGTACGCGCGTGCGGTCGAGCCGATGTCGCCGCGCTTCGCGTCCGCGATCACGATCAGTCCCGCCGCCCGCGCGTACGCGCACACCTGCTCGAACGCACGCACTCCGTCGACGCCGAGCGCTTCGAAGAACGCGGACTGCGGCTTCACGGCGACGGCGTACGGGGCGACAGCGTCGACGATCCCGCAGCAGAACCGCTCGCACGCCGCGGCGGCGTGTGAGCGGCCGAGCACGGCCTCGCCGCGCAGCTCGAGCGGGAGCAGGTCGACGACCGGGTCGAGTCCGACGACGAGCTGGCTCCGCTTTCGCTCGACGGCCTCGGCGAGACGGTCGGCGAAGTGCGTGACCGACACCGAGGCGGCCGCGTGCACGTCCTGGGCCATCGCAGCCCAATCTACTCCGAGCCCCGGAAAGCGCGAGGGGCCGCTCACGCGGCCCCTCGTCGATCCTCGGAGGAGACGGGCCCGGGCGCTGTCAGCCGCCCTTGACGGCCGACTTCAGTCCACTGCCGGCCGAGAACTTCGGTACGCGCGCGGCCGGGATATGAACCTTCTGGCCCGGATTCCGGGGATTGACTCCCATGCGCGCGGCGCGCTGCTGCGTCGAGAACTTGCCGAAGCCCGTGAAGGCGACCTCGCCGCCGTCCTTCAACGTATCCACGATCGCCTCCAGAAACGCGTCGACGGCCTTTCCTGCGTCGCGGGCCGTCAACTGGCTCCGCCGTGCCACTTCCGCAACGAACTCCTGCTTGGTCACGTGCCTCTCCTCCTGTCCTTGTTCGGTTCGAACGGGCCATCTTGACCCTACCAGGGTCGCACTTACGGCTCAACCATGCGGTTTGCGGGGCTTTTCGCCCCGGCAAGCAACTCTCCTGCCCGGAACAGGGGCCGCAAGCGCACCGCCTGGCGCGCGAGCGCATCAGCGCCGCCCTCCTCGCGGTCGACCACGCAGACCGCCGTATGGACGACGAGGCCCGCTTCGCGCAGCGCCTCGACGGAGTCGAGCAGCGCGCCGCCGGAGGTCACGACGTCCTCGACGAGGCAGACCGTTTCGCCCGGTTCGTAGGGCCCTTCGAGCCGCTTCGTGGTCCCGTACTCCTTCGCCGCCTTGCGCACGATCAGGAACGGAAGCCCGGACTCGAGCGAGGCCGCGGCCGCGAGCGCGACGGCGCCGAGCTCGGGTCCGGCGAGGCGCGTCGCCTCCGGAGCATGCTCGCGGGCGGCGGCGGCGATCCGCTCCCCGAGCGGGCGCAGCAGGTCGGGCCGGGTCTCGAAGCGGTACTTGTCGAGGTAGTAGCGCGAGCGCCTTCCCGACCGGAGCACGAAGTCACCCTCGAGGTAGGCGTGCTCGACGAGAGCGGCGGCGAGCTCCTCGGACGTCACGGGCGCACGGCGCCGAACGCGTCCCGCGCGGCGGCCAGCAGCTTCTCGGCCTCGGGCGAGCCGTCCACGAACGAGACCATCGAGCCGTCGTCGAAGTAGACGTCGACACGCTCGCGCCGCCGGCCCGTCGCCCGGCGGTAGAGCACGCTGCCGGCGAAGACGCCCGTCCCGAAGCCGAGCAGGCCGAGAACCTTACGTTTCACCGGCGCCCTCCTCGACCGGGCCGGCGGCGGCACGCCGGCGCCGCTTCGGCTTCGGCTCGTCCTCCGCCGCTGCGCCGCGCAGGCAGCTCTTGAGGTCGTAGAAGACGAGGCCGGCCGTCGGATCGGGGCCTGTCACGGCGGCGATCCGGCGCGGGCCGTCGCAGACGACGAAGACGCTCCCCGCATGGGTCGACGCCTCGAGCTGCGTCACCTCGCCGCCGCCCGTGCGGAAGCCGGTCGCGTTCTCGACCAGCGCGCCGCCCGCGGTCGCGAGCGCGCGGGCCGCGTCCTCGTCGGTGAGCGTCGAGCCCTGGACCGCGCCGTCCGCGCCGAAGAGCACGGCGGCCTCGATCTGCGATGAGATCTCGGTCAGGTCGGCGAGTGCCTGGGCTGGGTCCATTCCCCGCTGAGGCTAGTGGAACTCGGCCCTCGCCGACGGCCCAACGGTGTTAACTGGAGCAGGTGCGGATCCGGAAGAGAGCGCTCGTCGCCAAGTTCTTCGCCGACCGCGGCACGCATCTCGCCGCCATGGTGGCGTACTTCGCGCTGCTCTCCTTCGTCCCGCTCGTCTTCCTGGCGCTGGCGCTGCTCGGCTTCGTGCACCGTGCGGACGCCTCGGACTTCCTCGTCCGCGAGCTGAGCCATGCGTTCCCGGGCAGCTCGCTCACGAGCATCCTCTCGCTCGTGCACAAGGTGCAGGACAACGCAACCGCCCTCGGCGCGATCGGCGCCGTCGCGCTCCTCTGGTCGTCGCTGTCGCTCTTCAGCGCGCTCGAGTCGGCGTTCAACATCGTGTACGGCCGCCCGAACCGTCCCTTCCTGCGCGGGAAGCGGCTCGCAGCGGCCGTGATGTTCGGCTCGCTCGTGACGCTGTTCGCGAGCCTCGTCGTCGGCGCCCTCGGCGTCGAGGTGCTCAAGCAGTACGCGCCGGGATTCGTGGGCAACAGCGCCGTCGCATACGTCGTCTCGATCGCCGTGTCGCTGCTCGGCGTCTTCCTCTTCCTCGTCGCCGTGTACCGGCTGCTGCCGAACGAGCGCCTCAGCCTGCGCGACGCGCTCCCGGGGGCGATCGGCGCGGCAATCGTGCTCGAGGCGTCCTTCCAGGTGCTGCCGGTGTTCGTGCGCTTCGCCGACGTCAACGTCACGCTGCGCGTTCTCGGCGGCCCGGTGATCCTGCTCCTCTGGCTCTACGTGATGGCCAACGTGATCGTGCTCGGCGCGGAGCTGAACTGGTGGAAGGCGCAGCGCAGCGCAACGCGCGCGCACGCCGCGCCTAGCGGCGTGCCTGCGGTGCCGCCGCCCCCTCCTGCACCACGGACTCCACAACACCGCTCCGGCGGATGAAGAAGAACCACGTGTGCGCCTGCGCACCGTGATTCCACGCCTCGGTGAGAATGACGACGGCGCGGTCGGGTTTGACGAGCGAGACGTCGGTCGCGCAGGTCGCCTGCAGCGGCTTCGCCGGCGCCAGGGGTTGAAGCACGCACGTGACCGAGCCCGGCTTGTGCGGGAAGACGAGGCCTAGCTGCCGCGCCCGGGGCCCGCCCGCGAAGAAGGCCGCCAGCACGCGGTCCGCCGTCTTCGGGTTGCCGCCGCAGCCGGCGGCGACGAGAGCGAGCGCCGCGCCGAGCGCGGCGAGCAACGCCCGTGCGGCGCGGGAGCGGTGTGAGTGCCGCTCCTTCCACTCGTCACCGAGCTCCGCCACCGTGCGCTCCTCGCCGTCGGGGATGAACACCGGGTCGTACCCGAAGCCTCCGTTTCCCTGCGGCTCGGCGGCGATCCGTCCCTCCAGGATGCCGGTGCCGGAGACCTCCTCGCCTGCGGGCGACAGCGCGACGAGCTCCGAGACGAAGCGCGCGCGGCGGTCGGTCACGCCGTCGAGCTCGCGGAGCAGCCTCGCGATCGCCGGCGCTCCCTCGGGTGCGTACCGCGCCGAGTGCAGCCCGGGGCGGCCGTCGAGCGCGTCCACCTCGATTCCCGAGTCCTCGCCGATCATCCACGTGCCGGGGTCGCCGTGCCGCCGCCCGAAGCGCGCCTTCGCGCGTGCGTTCTCGGCGTACGTCTGTCCGGTCTCGTCGGGCCAGCCGTCGGCGTCGAGGGTCTGAAGCGACCAGCCGGGCAAGAGCCGTTCGAGCTCGCGCGCCTTGTGCGCATTGCGAGAGCAGAACGTCGCCCGCGTCACTCCATCCATCGCACCTCGAGCACACCGTCGATGTCTGCGACGTTCGCGACGATGAGAGGTGCGGCGGACTTGTGCATCTCCACCTCGACGGCGACGCTGCGGCGGTCTCCCTCCTGCGCGACGTCGAGGGAGACGACGCGCCCGCCATGCCGCTCGATCGTCTCGATCAGCGGAGCTGGGCTTCCGCCGGCGGGAATCTCGACGAGCAGCCGGTCGACCTCGGGGCGGAAGCGGCGAATGACACGAAACGCGAAGATCCGCAGCGGCCCGAGCGTGAGCAGCGCGCCGAGGGTTGCGATGAGAGCGGCGTCGTAGTAGCCGGCGCCGCACGCCATGCCGATCCCCGCGACGAGCCAGAGCGTCGCCGCGGTCGTCAGCCCGCGCACGGACAGGCCCTGGCGGATGATCGCGCCGGCGCCGAGGAAGCCGATACCGGTCACGATCTGCGCCGCGATCCGCGTCGGGTCGATCCGCGCGTACGCGTTCCCAGCCTCGATGAAGTCGCGGAATCCGTACGCCGAGACGAGCGTGAACAGCGCCGAGCCGACGCACACGACGAGGTGCGTGCGCAGCCCGGCCTGCCGCTCGCGCAGCTCTCGCTCCGCTCCGACTGCCCCGCCGAGCACCGCGGCGAGGCTGAGCCGCAACAGCACGTGCGGCCAGCTGAGCGACGGAACGGTTGCGGCGGCGCTAAGGAAGTGCAACCGCCACCGCCTCGCCCTGCAGGCCGCCGATCTCCGCGATGCCGGCCTCGGCGAGCGCGAGCAGCTCGTCGAGCCGCTCGCGGGTGAACGGGTCACGCTCGGCGGTCGCCTGCACCTCGACCAGGCGGCCGTCGCCGGTCATGACGACGTTCATGTCGGTCTCCGCGTTCGAGTCCTCGGAGTAGTCGAGGTCGAGCAGGGCGACGCCGTCGACGACGCCGACGGAGATCGCGGCGACGGAGTCGACGAAGGTACGCGAGAGCCCGAAGCGCTCGAGCGCGCGCATGCCGGCGACGTAGGCGCCGCAGATCGCCGCGCAGCGCGTGCCGCCGTCCGCCTGGAGCACGTCGCAGTCGAGCCACATCGTCCGCTCGCCGAGCGCGCGGAAGTCCGCGACGGCGCGGACCGCGCGGCCGATCAGGCGCTGGATCTCGACGGTGCGGCCTTGCTGCTTGCCGCGTGACGCCTCGCGCTCGACGCGGTCGCCCGTGGACGCCGGCAGCAGCGAGTACTCGGCCGTGATCCAGCCGCGGCCCTGGTTGCGCAGCCAGCGCGGCACCTCCTCCTGGATCATCGCGGTGCAGAGCACCCTCGTCTTGCCCTGCGTGATCAGCGCGGAGCCGTGCGCCTGCTCGAGCCAGTCGGGCTCGAGCGCGATCGGCCGCAGCTCGTCGGCGCGGCGTCCGTCGGCGCGGGCGGTCATGCCGCCGCCCCCGCTTCCGCCAGCCGGGTGAGCGCGACGTGCTCGACCTCGCCGATCGGGAACTGGAGGAAGCGGCGGCCCATCTCGCGGAACGCTGCCGGGTCGCCGGTCGTGAGGAACCGGACCTCGCCGATGCGCGCCGTCTCGTTCTCGATTCCCTTGCGGGCGAGCGTCTCGGCGGCCTCGCGCGCGGTCTCCTCCGCGGAGAAGACGAGCGTCACGTCGCGCCCGAAGACGCGCTGGAAGACCGGCCGGATGAGCGGGTAGTGCGTGCAGCCGAGGATGACGGTGTCGACATCTGCCGCCTTCAACGGCTCGGCGTACTCGCGCACGGCCTCCTCCGTCACGGCGCCGTACGGGTCGTCGCTCTCGATCAGCGGGACGAGCCGCGGGCATGCGACCTGGTGGAACGAGACGCCGGCGTCGAGCGCCTGCACGAGCTCGCGGTAGCGGCCGGCCTCCACCGTCGCCTGCGTCGCGAGCAGACCGATCCTCCGGTTGCGCGTCGCCTGGACGGCGGCGTGCGCCTCAGGCGTGATCACGCCGACCACGGGTACCGCAAGCTCCTCCTGAAGCTGCGGCAGCGCGGCGGAGGTCGCGGTGTTGCATGCGACGAGGATCAGCTTCACGTCCTGCGCCTCGAGGAAGAAGCCGATCTCGCGCGCGAAGCGGCGGATCTCGGGCAGCGCGCGCGGCCCGTACGGCAGGCGGGCGTGGTCGCCGAGGTAGACGAAATCCTCGTGCGGGAGCGTGACGAGGCACTCGTGGAGGACGGTGAGCCCGCCGACTCCGGAGTCGAACACGCCGACGGGGCGGGAGTCCATGCGGGCGATTCTAGTTCCGCGGGGAAAAGGGCTACGCTTGCGCCCGTCGTGGGTCGCCGGATCGCCCTCCTCGCCGTTGTCCTCGGCGCGCTCTCGGGAGCGGGCCCGGCGGTGGCCGCGACCCCGCAGGAGCTGACCATCACCGCCGCCGACGGGACGCCGCTCGCGTGCGCGCTCGTCGAGCCGGACGGGACGCCGCCGGCCACGGGCTGGCCCGGGGTGCTGCTCTTCCACGGTCTCGGCGGCAAGCACGAGGACATGGAGCCGATCGCGACGGGGTTCCTCGCGCCGGCCGGGTTTGCGTCGCTCATGTGCGACGCCCGCGGCCACGGCGCCTCCGGCGGGCTGTTCGGGCTCGACGGGCCGGCCGACGTCGCCGACACGCAGATGCTCTACACGTGGTTCACGGCGCGCCCCGAGATCTCGGACACGCAGATCGGGGCCCTCGGCATCTCGCTCGGCGGCGGCGCGGTCTGGAACGCGGCAGCCGCGGGCGTCCCGTTCAAGGCGATCGTCCCGATCATCACGTGGACAAACCTCGTGACGTCGCTCGCGCCGCAGGGCCTGTCGAAGTCGGGCCTCGTCGAGCTGCTCGCCTCGCTCGTTCCCCAGAGCCGCTGGGACCCCGACCTGCTCGCGGCGACCCCCGGCCTCGTGACCAGCTCGAGCCTGGCGCAGGTATCCGCGCTCGCGGCGCCCCGCTCGGTGCTCACGCACCTCTCCTCGATCTCGACGCCGACCCTGCTGATCCAGGGCCGGCACGACTTCCTGTTCGACATCGACCAGGCGGAGACGGCCTTCAAGTCGCTCGCCGGGCCGAAGCGCCTCTACCTCGGCGATCTCGGCCATTCGCCCGCGCCGAATCCGCCGGCGGAGGAGCCCACGTACCTCGGCCTCGCGGTGCAGTGGTTCGACCGCTTCCTCAAGGGCACGGCCAACGGCGTCGACAAGCCGGCCACGGTCCAGCTCGCGCACGATCCGTGGGACGGCAAGACGACGACCTTCGCGGGCCTGCCGGCGACGAAGAAGGCATCGGTGGCGCTGCCGGGGACGACGACGATCGCGCCGACCGGCAAGGTCGTGCGCGGCGCGCGGCTGACCGGCGGTCCGCACGAGACGTTCGGCGACTCGACCGTGACCGTGCGCTACTCGGGCGCGAAGGGCTGGGACCGGCTCGTCGCGGTGTTGACGATCGCCGGACAGTCGACGCCGATCAGCGCCGGCGGGATCAAGCTGACGCAGGCGAGCGGCGTCGCGACGATCCGGCTGCTGAACGAGAGCGTCCTCGTGCCGGCGGGCGCGAAGCTCGTCGTCTACGTCGGCGCGACCTCGACCGTGCAGAACAGCGCGGACGCCCTCTACCTCGACGGTGTCCAGCCCGGCTCGTCGATCACGATCGGCCGCGAGACGCTCGATCTCTCGGTGCTCACGAAGGCCGTGTCGCGTTGAGACGGGCACTGGTCGCGATCCTCGCCGCGTGTCTCTTCGCCGTGCCGGCGGCCGGCGCGGGCCGCACCGACACGCCGGGCGTCACGCCGACGCAGATCCTGCTCGGCGGCACGGGCCCGCTGTCGGGGCCCGAGTCGCAGTACGAGCCGGTGCTCACCGGGGCGCAGGCGTACTTCTCGTACGTGAACGGCCACGGCGGCGTGTTCGGACGCAAGATCGTCTACAAGGTCGAGGACGACTCCTACGATCCCGCGAAGACGGTGCAGTTCACGCGACAGCTCGTCGAGCAGGACAAGGTCTTCGCAATCTTCAACACGATCGGCACCGAGCACTCGCTTGCCATCCGCGGCTATCTCAACCAGATGCAGGTGCCCGAGCTGTTCGTCGGCAGCGGCGCGACCTCGATCGCGGCGCAGCACGCGCAGTTCCCGTGGACGCTCGGGCTGTTGCCGAGCTTCATGGGCGAGGGCGCGATCTACGGCCGGCTCATCGCTGCCGATCACCCGGCGGCGAAGATCGCCGTCCTCTACGAGAACGACGAGTACGGCAGCGACCTGCTCGCAGGGCTCAAGCATGGACTCGGCGCACACGCGGGACAGATCGTGGCGACGGCGAGCTACGAGCCGACCGACGTCACGGTCGACTCGCAGGTGCAGCAGCTGAAGGCAGCCGGCGCCGACACGTTCGTGATCTTCGCCCTGCCGACGCAGGCGATCCAGGCGTTCGTTTCGGCGGCGAAGCTCGGCTGGAAACCGACGGAGTACGTCACGTCGATCTCGATCGACCCGGCGGTGATGCAGATCGTGCACGTCAACGCCGGCGCGCAGGCCGGTGCCGGCGCGACCTCGACCGCGTTCCTGCACGACCCGACGAACCCGACACAGCAGACGTCAGCCGGCGTCCTCCTCTACCGGCAGATCATGAAGAAGTACCTCCCGAACGAGGACTGGAAGGCCGTCGCGCACCTGTACGGGATGATGGCCGCGTACGCGATGGTCGACGCGTTGAAGCACGCCGGCCGCAATCCGACGCGTCAGAGCCTGCTCCAGGCGGCGACGCACATGAACGAGGCGAATCCGTTCCTGCTGCCGGGGCTGAAGCTGACGACGAGCCCGACAAACTACTACCCGATCGGGAAGACCTACCTCGTGCGCTACCTGCACGGTTACTGGAACGTGCTCGGGAAGCCGCTCAAGACCTCGTGAATCGAAGAAAGGACTGCTGCAGATGAGAGCATCCGCGCGCACAGCGTTGGTCGCCGCCGCGATCGCCGCGTCGCTCGTCGCTGCGAGCTCGGCGCTCGCGGCCAACATCGCCACGATCGCCGTCTCCACCTCCGGCACGGCGACGACGATCCACATCAACGTGCCGCAAACGACCGATCCGATCGCCGCCATCTCGATCTTCGTGCCGGCCGGGTACACCGCCGATCTCGGCGCCGCGCCGAACACGAACATCGGCACGGTCGACGCAACCGCGAACGGCCACGACGTCGGCCTGACGCTGCCGCTCACCGGCCTCGTCACAACCGACGATCCCGCGACACACACGGCGGACGTCTGCGCGCCCGGTACGCACGCAGCCGTCTGGAACCTGAACCTCAGCGTCGCCGGGCAGTCGATCGTGCTCCCGTTGTACGTCGACCCGACCGCGGGGGCCGCGACCGGTCTCGGTGCGTATCAGCTGCTCATCTGCCTGCCGCCGTGGGACGTCCCCGTCGGCACGCCGGGACGCTCGTTCGAGGGCGCCCAGCTCCTCGACGCAGAGTTCACGGTGAAGGGTGTCTTCACCGCGCCGACGGCACCGGGCCTGCTCGCGTGGCACACACTGTTCACGCCCTACACTCCCGGCGCGGGCACGCCGAACCTCGCGGGCACGTTCGAAGCGCGCGCGCTCGCCGGATCGCCGTCGCTCTCGCTGAAGGCGACGAAGAAGAAGGGCAAGTACGTCGTGAGCGGCGCAGCCGCCGAGGGCGGCGTGCCGGTCGCAGGAGCGATCGTCACCGTCCAGCGCGGCGTCTCGGCGACGAAGCTCGCGAAGGCGGGCGGCGCGACGACGAGCGCGACCGGCGGGTGGGCGGCGTCGGGCAAGCTGACCGGCAAGAAGCCCGTCTACTTCAAGGCGACCGCCACCGTGAAGGAACGGGACGCCACCGCCCAGGGCTGCGCGACGCCGCTGCCGGCGACCGTCGCGCCCGGCGGCTGCACCAGCGCGACGCTCGGCGCGTGGACCGTGTCCAGCCCCGTCGCGAAGCTCAAGCCGTAGGCGAACCTCCGGGTGCCAGGCCCTGCACTAACCTGCAGGGCCTGGCACCCGCAATTCGCATCGGCACGTGCTCGTGGGCGGACGAGGCGCTCTCGAAGTACTTCTACCCGCCGAAGCTGCCGGCGAAGGAGCGCCTCGCCTGGTATGCGCAGTTCTTCGACACGGTCGAGGTCGACTCGACGTACTACCGCCTGCCGGACGAGGCGATGGTGGCCGGCTGGGCAGAGCGGACGCCGCCCGGGTTCACGATGCACGTGAAGGCGTTCGGATTGATGACGCGGCACCCGGTGAAGGTGGAGGTCATGCCCGAGGATCTCCGCGCGGAGATGCCCGTCGACGAGCGCGGCCGTGTCGACAGACCGCGGCGGGAGGTTCGCGGCGAGATCTTCCGTCGCTTCCTCGCCGCGCTGCGGCCGCTGCGCGACGCGGGGAAGCTCGGCGGAGTCCTCTTCCAGCTCCCGTCCTACGTCGTCTACAAGGAGTCCTCGCTCGAGTACCTCGAGTGGGCCCGCGCGCAGCTCGGCGCCGACGAGATGCTCGTCGAGTTCCGCCACCGCTCCTGGCTCGACGACGACAACCGTGCGGAGACGTTCGCGTTCCTCGAACGTCTCGGTGCGAGCTACGTGACCGTCGACTCGCCCCGCTCCGACACGGCGAAGAACCTCGTCCCGGCCGTTCCCGCGGTGACCTCTCGCACGGCCTACGTCCGCTTCCACGGGCGCAACCTCGGCACGTGGAACAAGCGGGGCGGCTCGGCTGCCGAGCGGTTCGACTACCTCTACTCCGACGAGGAGCTGAGCGAGTGGGTCGGGCCGTTGCAGGAGCTCGCCGGGCAGGCGGAGCAGGCGTTCGCGTTCTTCAACAACAACGCGACGGCGCAGGATCCGCAGAACCCGCTCGGGCGCATCTCGCAAGCAGCGACGAACGCGCAACAGCTCCGCCGCCTGCTCGACGTGAACCGTATCCGCACGAGCGCCTAGGATCCGCGGATGCACGTCCTCTCGTTGATCCACGGCAGCGACGCCCGGGCGGAGCTGTTCGCGCCGGAGATCGAGCGAGGCGGCCACCGCCTCGACGAGTGGAGCTTCGCCTCGGGCACGGCGCCGCCGCAGCCGCTGGACGGCTACGACGCGGTGCTCGTCTTCGGCGGTGCGATGCACGCCGACCAGGACGTCCGGCACCCGTGGCTGCGCGACGAGACGATCTGGCTCCAGCAGCTCGTGGCGCGGCGGACGCCGGTGCTCGGAATCTGCCTCGGCGTGCAGCTGCTCGCACGCGCCGCAGGCTCCTGGGTCGGCCCGCTCGCGGTGCCGGAGATCGGCTGGTGCCGCGTCGAGCTGACGGAAGCCGGCGTCGACGATCCCGTCGCGGGCGTCCTGCCGCAGCGCTTCGAGGCGCTCCAGTGGCACCACTACACCTACGGCGTGCCGGTGGGGGCGGTCGAGCTGGCGCGCAGCGACGCGTGCACGCAGGCGTTCAGGCTCGGCGACGCCTGTTGGGGCGTGCAGTTCCACCCGGAGGTGACGACGGCGCAGCTCGAGGGCTGGATCGCCGACGGCAACGACCCGCCGCCCGATCCCGGCGCGCTCCGGGCTGCGATACCCGCCAAGATCGACCGCTGGAACGAGCTCGGGCGCGCGCTGTGCGGCGCGTTCCTCGAGGCCGCGGAACGCGTGCTCGCGCGCGCGGCCTGACTTGCCGCTCGACGCACTCGGCCTGGCACTCGCGGCAGCGGTGCTCCACGCGTGCTGGAACGCGCTGCTGCGCGGCGCCCGCGACGTGGGAGCGGCGACCGCCGCCGCGCTCGGGCTCGCGATCGTGGTCTTCGCGCCAGTGGCGGCGCTGACGTGGGACGTGCACGCCGCGGCGTGGCCGTACATGGCGGCTTCGAGCATGCTCGAGACGGTCTACTTCTTCCTCGTCGTGGCGGCCTACCGGCGGCGGGAGCTGTCCGTCGTCTATCCGATCGCGCGCGGCTCCGCTCCGGCGCTCGTGCTGCTTGGCAGCGCGGTCGTGCTCGGGCGGGGCGTGTCCGGCGGGGAGACCGCCGGCGTGCTCCTCGTCGTGGCCGGCGTGCTGCTCGTGCGCGGGCTCGCCCGTCGCGCCGAGGGCCTGGCCGTCGGCCTCGCCATCGGCTGCTGCATCGCGGCGTACACGCTCGTCGACAAGGAGGGGCTGCACCACGCGTCGCCGCTGCCGTACCTCGAAGTGACGATGACGCCGTCCGCGGTGATCGCGTGCGGGTGGCTGGTCGCGCGTCGCGGTGCGGCCGTGCTGCGCGCGCAGGCGGGCTGGGCGACGGTCGCCGCCGCGGTCGGCACCTTCGGCGCGTACGCGCTCGTGCTCGCCGCGCTCCGCCTCGCCCCCGCCCCGGCGGTCGCCGCCGTCCGCGAGACGAGCGTGGTCGTCGCCGCCCTGCTCGCCGCCGTGTTCCTGCACGAGCGCGTGACGCCGCAGCGTCTCGCCGGCGCGGCGGTGGTGGCCGGCGGGGTCGCGCTCGTTGCGCTCTCGTAGGCCCTGACGGTTCCGTCCTCAGCCCGAAAGCCGTGACGGTTCCGTTACGGTGTCTGACCCGGGTGTGACACCAGGGGTCGGCAACATGGGCAAACAGAAGAAGACAGCGAGCAAGGCGGAGATCGCGGCACGGGTCGCTGAGATCCGGGCGAAGGGCGACCGCGCCCGCGAGGCACGTCTTGGACAGACGTCTCGTGGCGCGCAGCCTGCTCCCTTCGCCGGCCAGATCCGTTCGCGGCGCAGCGGCCACCGCTGAGCCGGGAAGCCGTAACGGTTCCGTTACGGTGCCTGACCCGGGTCTGACCCCGGGGGTCGCCTCACCGCTCGCCCAAACGGACCGCCGCGCTGCCGGACCCAATCGCCCCGAGCTGCAAGCGGAGCACAACCTCAGCAGGCGCGCGAGAGACCGGAGGTTCCGCGCCTATTTCTCGAGCGGAAGGTCGGGGTGCCGGCTCCACTCGTGCCACGAGCCGGCGTAGTTACGGGCGTCGTAGCCGGCGCTGCGGAGGGCCAGCGTCGCGAGCGCGGAGCGCGAGCCGGAGTGGCAGTACGCGACGATCTCGGCCCCCTCCGGCAGACCGACCAGCTCGCGGATGCGCTCAGCCGGCTGCGGCCGCCCGGGCGCGGCGAAGAACGCCTCCAGGTCGACGCGACGTGCGCCGGGGATGTGACCCTGGCGCGGGTCGCACTGGCTCCCGCGCCGGCCCGTGTACTCCTCCTCGCGGCGCACATCGAGGAGCGTCAGCTCGGGATCGTCGAGCCGCCCGGCGAGCTCCTGCCGCGTCGGCAGCGCGCGCGGGCTCGGCGCGAGCGACGCGATGCGGACGGGCTCGAGCTCGACCGGCCCCTCCGCGAGCTCGCCCTCCCAGGCGGCGAGTCCGCCGACCAGGATCGCCACGCGCGGATGGCCCGCGAGCTCTGCGAGCTGCGCGGCGGGCATCGCCCCGACGCCGTCGCCGCGATCGACGAGCACGAGCCGCTCCTCGCCGGTGATCCCGTGCCGGCGCAGGCGCAGCGCGATCTCCAGCGCGAGCTCGTGCACCGTCGCCTCGTCGGCTCCCGGCGGCGGCGAGCCGAGCACGAGCGGCCGAGAGCCCGGAATGTGGCCGCGCATGTGCGCGTTCGGGCCGCGCACGTCGCCGACGACGAGGCCGTCCTCGCCCAGATGCGCGGCGAGCCAGGCCGCGTCGACGACGCGGGGAAAGTCGGATCCGGCCGTCACAGCGCCGCCACCAGCTCGGCCTCGGCGGCGGCCGCCGGCCGTGCCAGCAGCCGCTCCAGCCACGCCGACAGCGCCCGGAACGAGTCGAGCTCCACGCCGAGCAGGTCGCGCGCGCGCAGCAGCCACGGCAGATAGGCCGCGTCTGCGAGCCCGAACTCGGCGCCGCCGAGCCACGGGCGCTCCTCGAGCGCGCGGTCGAGCCTCCCGAGCTGCTCCTGGAAGCGCTGCAGCGCGTCGCCCTCGCCGCGCCGAAGCGCGTAATACGGCCTCGTGAAGTCGTCGTGCCGGAAGATCCACAGACGCGCGAGCGCACGGTCGGCCGGATCGGCGGCGAGCAGCGGCGGCTCCGGATAGCGCTCCTCGAGGTATTCCATGATCACGGCCGACTCCGGCAGCACCCAACCGTCCTCCTCGATCACCGGCACGCGGCCGCCGGCGTTCTTCTCGTAGATCCAGGCCGGACGGTCGGCGAGGTCGATTTCGATCGCCTCGTACTCGACGTCCTTCTCGGCGAGGACGATGCGCACACGGGCGCAGTAGGGGCAGCGGGGAGCGTCGTAGAGCGTGAGCATGACTAGGACGCTACCCAGCCGTGCCCTGCCTCGGCCACGCCCATCACCTCTGCGATCGCCGCCACGAGCTCCTCGGCCGGCGGCAATGCGGACAGGGTTGCGGCCGTGCGCGCCACCTCCCGCACGTGTCCCGGATCTGCGCCCGTGAGCCGCGCGACGACGGTCGGGTTCGCGCCGAGCGCGACGACGTCGCCGGGCGGCAGCTCCCCGAAGTACTCGGGGACCGACAGGTACTCGTCGACGCTCGAGCCGCGGTCCCACAGGTTGTAGCGGACGACGGCTCCCTCCTCGACGCCGATCCCGAGCACGACCGAGGCGAGGGAATACGAGATCTCCCGCGCGAGTCGCTGGAGCAGCTTGGGCTCGCGGTCGCAGAGTTCGTCGTGGACCGCGACCCAGCCGTTGCGCGGCCCGGTGACCGAGGTGCCTGCGGACGGGCCGAGCCGCGGCAGCACCTTGTGCACCGCCCGCTCGACAGAGCCGCTGTCGTCCGTCTGCACGTGGATCGAGCCGAAGGTCGGGCCGACCGCACGCGGCACGACCCGCTGCTCGAGCGCGGCGAGCGGTGCGACGAGCGTCAGCTCGACGGGAGCGAACCCCCAGCCCTCGTAGACGGCCCTTGCGGCCGCGTTCGACGCGAGCACCTCGAGCTCGAGCATCTCGACCCCCTCCTCTCGCAGCTTCGCGGCCGTCTCGCGGACGAGCTCGGCCGCCACGCCGTGCCGGCGGGCGGCGCGACGGACGTAGAGCACGTCGAGGAAGCCGCGCTGCGCGCCTGTCTTCGCCGCGACCGCGAGGCCGACCGCCTGCCCATCCTGCTCGGCGAGGAGCACGACGCCGTCGCGCACACGGCCGTCCAGCGCCGCGAGGTCGTCGTCGCTGTCGTCGTCGCGCCACGGCTCGTCGGGGACCTCGGCTTCGAATTCGAGCCAGAGCTCGCGGACGAGGGGTAGATCGTCGAGGGTCGCGATGCGGATCACGGGACGCGCTGTGCGAGCAGGAGGTAGTGGGCTGTGAGGTTCTCGAACGGGTGAAAGCGGGCGCCTGCCTCCCGCACGTCGAGCCCACGATAGAGCGCGGCGACCGTCTTTCGCAGAACGAGGTCGCCCCACGGCCAGGCGTGCGGCCGGGCGAGGTGACGGGCGAGGAACCAGTCGGCCGTCCACTCGCCGATTCCGCGCAGCGCGGTGAGGCGGTCCTTCACCTCCTCGTCGGTGAGTCCGGCAAGCGCATCGATGTCGAGCTCGGAGCGCGCGAGCCCCACGGCGTACTCCGCCTTGCGGCGTGTGAAGCCGACGGCGAAGAGCTCGTCCTCGTGGGCGGCTGCGATGCGTCCCCGCGAGGGAAACGCCCACGCCTTTTCGGCGCGCTCGCCGAACCGCTCGACGAACCGGCTCTGGATCGCGCGTGCGGAGAAGAGCGAGACCTGCTGCGCGACGATCGCGCCGACGAGCATCTCGAACGGGTCCGGCGTCAGCGTCGGCCGGAACCCGGCGAGTTGCGGCACGAGCCCGGCAAGTACCTCGTCGCCGGCCGCCCAGGCGGAGAAGGCATCGAGGTCGAACGCGAGCCCGAGCAACGTGCGAACGACAGGCTCGGTCTCGGCGTCGAGCGGCTCCACCTCGACACCGCCGGGCGCCGCCTCGATCCGCACCTCCCGGCCGCCGACGACGCGGTGCAAGCCGCCCTCGTGCCAGAGGTTCGCGAGGTCGGGTCCGAACGCGCGATAGCGCTCGGTCGTGAGCGCGAAGGCGAACGGACCCGGAACGGCGAGAAACCCCACACCCAGGACGCTAGCGACGGGCCACCACCGCAGCGATGGCCCGTCGCGACCACAGGGCTCAGGACTAGCCGTTGCCTCCGGCCTGCTGGGTCAGCTGGCCGAGACCCGCCGCCGCCTGGTCGAGCGCGGAGTCGCTCGTGCTCGACTGGGACGAGCTGGACGAGCCGCCCGTTCCGTTCAGCCAGCCCTGCACCTTCTGCGCGAGCGCCTGCACCCGCGCGTCGATCTTCTGCAGCTGCGCGACCCGCTTGTCAGCGTTCCCGCTCTGCTGGAGCTTGGCGATCCGCGCCTGGATGTTCGAGTCGAGCTTCTGCAGCCGCTGCTCGACCTTCTGCGCGAAGTCGAGGCACGCCTGCGGGACGCTGCTCGCGTTCCCGTTGCAGTGCTTCGCGAACCGAAGCCCGGCCAGCTGGATGCGCTGGCGCAGGATCTGGAAGCGCTGCGCCGGGCCGCCGGCCCGCGGTGTCGCCGTCGCCGCCGGCTGGGTGCCGGTACTCGGCGGATTCGTGCCGTCGTCCGCAAATGCGGCAGGCACGGCCGCGAGTGCGAGGGCGATCAGAGCGAGGGGGATGAGCCGCTTCATCGTCGTGTTCCTTCCGTACGTCGAGGGGAGGGTCGTCCGTCGAGCCGCAACGTGGTCCCGCCCCGTAAGCCGCACCGCTGGCACACGTAAGGCGTGTGTAAACGGTCAGCGGCCGCGAACGCGGAACGGCACCACCGCGGAGACGGCCGTGCTCCCATCCAGTGCGCGCGCGATCGCGACCACCTGGACGCGCTCGTTCTTGCCGAACTTCGCCGGGTCGAGGAAGCCGCGGTACGGCGGCGACGTGTCGACGTCGAGCCGCTGCCACGTGTGCGATCCGGCCCGGAGGACTGCGAACGAGACGCTCACCGGCCGGTTGCCGGCAACGGTCGCCGTCGCCGCCCACAGGTTGCTGAGGTCGTCGCTCCTGACGACGAGCTTCGGCGCTGCCGCGGCATGGTCGGGGATCGTCGAGTCGGCCTCGAACAGCACCGCGCCGACGGCGGGCACGCGAGCCGTCAGCGTGCCGGCCACGTCGCTCGAGACCGGTGCACCCCCGCCGAGCAGCGGCGTCCAGGTCGACGACGGCGTCGCGGTCGTGACGGTGACGCTCGCGGCGTCCGCGCTGTTGTCGAACACCTCGAGGTACTCCCGCTTCGTCGCGGGGTCGATGCGGCTGACCGCGAGCAGCCCTCCCTTCGCGTAGCGGACGACCGTCCAGCCGGTGGAGAGCGCGGGGTTCGCGTCGCGCAGCGCGCCGAGCTGCCTCAGCTCGAGCTCGATCGGATTCGTCGTGACGTCGAACGAGGAGCCGGTTCCGATCGGCGGGCTGCCGATCCGCGGCTGCGTCTGCCACTCCGGCACCTGCGTCGGGAACATGTCCTGCCGCGCCGCCTGGTCGCCGCCGGTGCCGATCATCCCGACCTCGTCGCCGTAGTACACGACCGGCGCGCCGCGCAGGAGATAGAGCAGGTCGTAGCCGAGCATCGTGTGCTGCAGCAGCGCGTCGCCGGTGAGGCCGCTGCCCTGCTGCGAGATCTCGAATGCCGCCCGGCCCATGTCGTGGTTGCCGAGGAACGTCGGCGGCGTCGGGTCGGCGCCCTCGGGCAGGCGGTAGTAGTCGTCGTCCTGCATCCGGTGCAGCACCCCGAGCGCGCTCGAGCCGCCGGAGGCGTAGCCCGCGACCGCGTCCTGGAAGGGAAAGTCGAGCACGCTCGGCAGGCCGCGGTTGCGCACGTACGTCGACTGCTCGACCGTGTCGGTGATCGGCACCTCGCCGAAGATCTGGAAGTCGTTTACGCCCACCGACTTCGCAGCCGCGATCATCTTCGGGATCCACAGCCGCCAGAACCCGGCGTTGACGTGCCGCGCCGTGTCGACGCGGAACCCGTCGAGCTTGTACTTCGTGATCCAGTCCGAGTAGATCTGGATCAGCCCGTTGACGACGACGGGCTTCTCGGTGAAGAGGTCGTCGAGCCCGTAGACGTCCCCCTGCTCGTAGCAGCTCTGACTGCACGAGGAGAAGTCGACGTTGCCGCGGTCGTGGTAGTTCGTCACGTCGTTCAGCCACGCGGGCTTCTTCACGTTCCCGAGCCCGGGTAGCTGGAACGGGATTTCCGGCATGTTCTTCGCGCTCAGGCACGGGAAGGTGCTTTTGCCGACGTACCGGGCCGGTTCGAAGACCTTGCCGTGGCAGTCGCGGTACGGCGCGCCGTTGTAGGTACGCGCCGCCCTCGAGCTGGATGATGTCGCCGGTGTGGTTGACGACGACGTCGAGGATCACCTTCATGCCGAGGCTGTGCGCGCACGACATGAAGCCGGCGAAGTCCGCGTCCGTTCCCAGGTGCGGGTCGACCTTCGTGAAGTCGACGCCCCAGTAGCCGTGGTAGCCGCCCGAGTCGCCCTGCGAGACCTGGTTGACGACCGCCGGAGTGAGCCAGATCGCGTTGAAGCCGAGATTCTTGATGCGCTGGAGCCCGTGCACCGGGTCCGTGCAGCCGCCGGTGAGGCCCTTGAAGTCGCCGCCGTGGAACCACGCGGACGAGGTCGGGTCGTAGCCGGTGACGCTGCGGCCGCCGGTGAGGCCGCCGGAGTCGTTGGAGGGGTCGCCGTTCGCGTACCGGTCGGTCATCACGAAGTAGACGCGGTCGGAAGCGAGGGCGCTGTCGGCCCCCGGCCGCGCGAGCGCGGCGAGCACCGCGCCGGCCGGCGCCGGCGTCGCGCCGGTTCCCGCGGTCGCAACCGCCACGCCTAGCGCAAGGGCGGCGACAGCCGCGCTCGCACCCCTAGCGAAGCGGTTCGCCACTGTCGCCGTCGAAGAAGTGCAGACGCGCAACGTCGACCGCCACGGGCACCTTTTCGAGGAGGCGCAGGTTCACGTGGGACGGGAACTGCGCGACGAGATTCGGCCGTGACGCGACGACGCCTTCCTCGCTCGCCGGCACCTCTCCGACGTCCTCGTGCTGGCCTTCTCGAATCGCGAAGGCATCGATCTTGAAATAGACGATCGACTCGCCGCCGAGCGCTTCTACGAGATCGACCTGACCCTCGATCGTGGGCAGCTCGGGACGCTCCGACGCCGGATGGAGATACTGACTCCGCACGCCGGCGACAACCCGGCGGCCGTCGTAGTTCCGCAGCCCCGGGTACAGGCGCAACGCCTCGTCGGGCACGGATAGGCTCGCGTCGCCGACCTCGAGGCTGACGCCGCCGTTGACGGAGACCTTCACCTCGAGCAGGTTCATCGGCGGCGTGCCGATGAAGCCGGCGACGAACAGGTTCGCGGGCGTGTCGTAGAGCATCTGCGGCGTGTCGACCTGCTGGAGGACGCCACTCCGCATGACGGCCACGCGGTCTCCCATCGTCATCGCCTCGACCTGGTCGTGCGTGACGTAGATCGTCGTCGTCCCGAGCTCGTGCTGCAGCTTGGCGATGTCCGCACGCATTTGCACGCGCAGCTTCGCGTCGAGGTTCGAGAGAGGCTCGTCCATGAGGAAGACCTGCGGCTTGCGCACGATCGCGCGGCCCATCGCGACCCGCTGCCGCTGGCCGCCGGAGAGCTGCTTCGGCTTGCGGTCCAGGACGGGTGTCAGGTCGAGCATGTGGCCCGCCCAGGTGACGAGGCGGTCGATCTCGCTCTTGTCCTCCTTCCGCAGGCGCAGCCCGAACGCGATGTTCTCGTAGACCGAGAGGTGCGGGTAGAGCGCGTAGTTCTGGAAGACCATCGCGACGTCGCGCTCCTTCGGCGTCAGCTTGTTGACGACGCGATCGCCGATCAGCACCTCGCCCGAGGAGATCTCCTCGAGCCCGGCGACCATGCGCAGCGCAGTCGTCTTGCCGCAGCCCGACGGGCCCACGAGCACGAGGAACTCGCCGTCGCCGACCTCGAGCGAGAGGCTCTGCACGGCGTGGAAGCCGTTGTCGTAGATCTTCTCGACCTCGTTGAACACGACGTCAGCCATTGCGGATCCTCCAGATGTGGAATGCGGGGCCGTCGGCGGGCAGGACGCCGCTCTGCGCGTCGTCGCCGTACAGGGTCTCGAGCTCGGTAAAGGGGACGGCGATCGGGTCGTGGGCGGCCCGGGCGGCGAGGCAGAGCAGCCGCTCGTCGCGCGTCTCGCGCAGATAGGCGACCGCATCCTCGCCGACGTGGACGTAGCGCAGGCCGCCGCTCGCCAGCGCCTCGTGCGAGCGGCGCAGCGCGGCCAGCTCGCGGTAGTGCGCGAGCAGCGTGCGGTCCCAGGAGTCGGGCCGGTCCCACGGCATCGTGCGGCGCGCGTCCTCGCCCCACTCGCCCTCGAGCCCGATCTCGTCGCCCGCGAAGATCATCGGCACCCCGGGCGTCGTCATCTGCAGCCCGACCCCGACGAGGTGCTTGTCGCGCGAGCCGGCGATCGTGCTGAAGCGCGCGGTGTCGTGGCTGTCGAGCAGCGTCCACGAGTTCAGCACCGCGTCCCACGGGACGCCGGAGCGGAAGTCGCGCATCACCGACGCCAGCTCCCGGCCGCCGTACTTCGGCGCCGGCGCGTCGGAGAACACGTCCTCGGTGATGCCTTCGTGGCGCAGCCACCACCAGACCGGCCGCAGGAAGCCGGCGTAGTTCATGACGCCGTGCCAGCCGCGGCCGTCGAGGTCGGGGCGGAAGTCGTGCCCGTGCTCCGCGAGCAGGAGCCGGTCGCCCGTGAGCTCGCGCGACCAGGCTGCGACCTCGTGGTTCAGGTCGAGCCTCCGGTAGCGGCCGACCATGTTCCCGACGTCGATCCGCCAGCCGTCGAGGCCCGCGTCGAGCCAGCGGCGCAGCGCGGCGCCCATGCGTCCGTGCAGCTCGGCTGAGGCCCAGTTGAGCTTCGGCAGCGAGCGAACGCCGAGCCACGTGGCGTAGCCGAGCGGCGGCGAGCCGTCGAAGAAGAAGAGCTCACGCTCGACGGCTGCGGGATCCGCCTCTGCGCGCAGGAACCACTCGTGGCCGGCGCCGCAGTGGTTGAGCGTCAGATCGCCGACCAGATGCATCCCGCGCGCATGGGCGGCCTCGACGAGCGAGGCGAGCGCCTCGTCGCCGCCGAGCAGCGGGTCGACCTGATCGAAGCTCGTCGCGTCGTAGCGGTGCGTGCTCCGCGCCGGAAAGAACGGCGTCAGGTAGAGGACGTCGGCGCCGAGCGCCTCGATGTGGTCGAGGTGCTGCTCGATCCCGGGCAGGTCGCCGCCGAAGAGCTCACGTGACGTGTTGCGGCCGCGGCCCTCGGGCAGCTGGTCCCAGGCGCGCGGCACGACCCAGTCCGGCACCGCTGCGTCCCGGTCGGCACCGCTCGCCGCGAACCGGTCGGGGAAGATCTCGTACACGACGGAGGAGCGGTGCCACGGCGGCGCCCCCGGCTCGAATGCGAAGACGAAGTCGTCCGCACCGTCCACCTCCTGCGGAACGACGCCGCGCCCGTTCAGCCAGCCGTAGCCTGCCTCACCCTCCGCGAGCAGCCAGCGGTAGCGAACGACCGGATTGGCGACCGGCAGCTCCGCCCGCCACCAGGTCTCGCCGCCGGCCTGCGCGTCCACGACAGCCTCGGCCGTCCGCGGCTCGCCGTCCACGACATAGCGCAACAGCACGCGCTCGGCGGCGCCGCGCGGCGCGCGCATTCTCAGGACCGCGGTGCCGCCGAGCTCGCCGGGCCGCTCGACCACGTACAGCTCCGAGCCGTCGTGGTGCGGCTCCGCGAGCGCCGACGCGCGCCCGGTTTCCTCCATCCGCGTGGGGGTCATCCCTTGACGGAGCCCTGCGTGAGGCCGCCGACGATGAAACGCTGGAGCGACATGAAGAGGATGGAAGCCGGCACTGCGGCGATCAGGGCGCCGGCGGCAAACGGCCCCCAGCGCTGCCCGTATTGCTGGTCGATGAAGCCGCGCATGCCGACCGGCAGCGTGAAGTGCTGCGTCGTCTGGAGGATCGCGCTCGCGATCACGTACTCGTTCAGCGTGGTGACGAACGAGATGAGCCCGACCACCGCGAGGACGGGGGCGGCGAGGGGCAGAACGACTCCCCAGAAGATCTGAGCCGGGGTGGCACCGTCGACGCGGGCCGACTCGTCGAGCTCGGCCGGGATCGTGTCGAAGAAGCCCTTCATCAGCCACGTGTTCACGCCCATGGCTCCGCCCATGTAGACGATCACGAGCGCGCTGAACGTGTTGAGGCTGAGGAAGCCGAAGATGGCGCCCGTGTTGAGGACGATCAGGTAGATCGCGACGACGAGCAGCAGCTGCGGGAACATCTGGATCAGCAGCAGCGCGAGCATCCCCATGCGGCGGCCCTTGAAACGGAACCGGCTGAAGGCATAGGCCGAGAGCGCGGACAGGATGACGGTGAAGAAGGCGGACAGGAGAGCGACGAGCATCGAGTTGAGGAACCAGCGCAGGTACGAGGAGTCGACGTGACTGCCGCTGCTCTTGTCGACGACGGTGTTGTGGAGGATCTGCGTGAAGTTGTTCAGCGTGAAGTGCGTCGGGAGGTAGCTGGTCCCGGACACGGACTGGTCGGCGTTGAAGGCCGCCGACACGATGAACCACACCGGGAAGAGCACGATGACCACGGCGACGACGCCGACGACGTGACGCCACCACGTCTCTGCGAGCTTCGGCCGCCCCGGCTTGGGAGCCTCGAGGACGACGGGCCGCGCCGCGGTTGCCTCGTACGCACTCATGCGAGGTTCTCCAGCGCCCGCGTGCGCGTGAACGAGACCGCGGAGATGCCCGCGACGATGAAGAAGATGATGATCGACACGGCGGTGGCGAGGCCGTAGTCCTGGCCCTTGCCTGCAGCGATCGCGAGCTTGTACGTGTAGCTGATGAGGATGTCCGTCGATCCGGCGATGGACGAGTTCGCCTGCGGTGGGCCGCCGCTCGTCAGCAGGTAGATGTTGTTGAAGTTGTTGAAGTTGAACGCGAACGACGCGATCAGCAGCGGCGCCACCACGATGAGCAGCAGCGGGAAGGTGACGCGGCGGAAGATCTGCAGCGGCCCGCCCCCGTCCACGCGGGCGGCTTCCTTCAGCTCCTCCGGGATGGACTGCAGCGCGCCCATCGAGACGAGGAAGAAGTACGGCACGCCGAGCCAGGTGCTGACGAGGATGCACGAGACCTTCGCCCAGTTCGCGTCGAACAGCCATGGGATGTGGATGTGGAACATGCGGTTGACGACGCCGAACTCGTCGTTCAGGAGCCCCTGCCAGACGAGAAGCGTCAGGAATCCCGGGATCGCCCACGGCAGGACCATGATCGATCGGTAAAAACGCTGGAAACGGAGGCCTTTCTTGTCGAGCGCGATCGCGAGGAAGAGGCCGATCGCGAACGAGAGCCCGACGGCTGCGGCGGCGAACACGATCGTCCAGACGAAGACGCGCAGGAACGGCCCGCGCACGAGCGGATCGTGGATGATCCGCGAGAAGTTCTTGAAGCCGACGCCGGTCTTCCAGCCCGGCTCGAGCGCGTCTGCGCCGTTCGCATATTCGCCCTTCCCGTCGTCGCGGAACACCGCTCCGTCGGCAATGCGGACGAAGACGTCGCGCTTGGCGTCGTAACGGAGCGTCGGCTCGAGCTCGACCGCGGTCGAGGTGGTCTGCGGCCGGATGCCGGCCTTACCGACTGGAACGACGTAGGTCTGCAGCGTCTTGTCGAGGTTGAAGAGCGCGAGGCCGTGGAGGAGCGTGTAGCCCTTCGCGGCCACGATCCCGGCGGCGCCGCCGCTGACGACGCCGGCGGGCAACGGTGTGAGCCCCTTCGGATCGCCGACGAAGTACATCTTCGACGCGTCGTCCCGGAGGATCAGGACCAGATTGCCGTGCGCGTCGCGCGCCACCGCCATCGTGTACGTCTTGCCGTTGGCCGGCGGCTGCAGCGACGTGATCTCGATCTGCTTCTTCGCGTCGGCCTTCGTGGCGATGTGACCGGTCGAGTAGTTCGTGAGCGCGACCTCGACCGTGTAGATGATCGGCGCCACCTGGAAGCCGATCAGGAAGATCGTCCCTGGGATGAGGAACTTCGCCGGGATCGTCCCCCGCTGCGCCAGGTAGAGCACGTCGATGAGAAGCGTCGCCACGACGAGCACACCGACGGCGACCCAGTGACCGCGCGTGATGAGGACGTACGCCGCCCAGACGGCCAGCCCGTTCATGAGCGACAGGAGCACGACTTTGACCGCGAAGCCCACAGCTCCCGAGAACGCGGAGATGAGACGCGGCGTGATCGCAGGTCGCGGCGCCCGAGCCGGCGGGCCGCTGCTGGGGACTGTGGTGGCGCTCACTCGACCTCGATGGGACGGAGGGAAGCGTGGGCGCCCGTCCGGGCGCCCACGCTGCTGTCACCCGCTGCTGCTCAGCCGATCTTGTCGGCGATCGAGCGGGCAGCGGCCTTGAAGGCGGTGGCCGCCTTTGTCGCGCCGGAGCCCTTGGTCGCCTTGACCCACGCCGCACCGAGATCCGACCAGACGCTGTTCATCTGGGGGATGTTCGGCATCGGCACGCCGCCCAGACCGGCCTTGCCGAACTGGGCGAGGACCGGGTCGTGGACCTGCTTGCCGGCGGTCGTATTGGCCGGGAATCGGCCGTTTGCGAGCGCGAGCGCAAGCTGGGCCGCCGGGGTGGAGACGTAGTTCGCGACGAAGTCCTGCGCAAGCGCGTCAACGCCGTGCGTGGACGCGAACTTCGTGACCATGAAGCCCTGCACGCCCAGGAACGGCACCGACGGGTCGACGATGGCCGGCATCTGGACGACCTTGAACTTCAGTCCGCTGCTCGAGAGCAGCTGCGAGTTCCACGGGCCGGTGATCCAGAAGGCCGCCTGCTTCTTGATGAACGCGTTCTGCGCGGTCGACGAGTCGACGGCCGCGTTGATCAGGCCCTCCTTGTTCCACTTGTCGATCAGCGGTGCGTTCTTCAGGAAGGCCTTGTTCGCCACGCCGATGTTCGACGCGTCGAGGTTGCCCGCGCTGTTCGTCCCGAAGATGTAGCCACCGAGGCCCGAGAAGAACGGGTACATGTGGTACGCGTCGCCACCGGAGCCCTGCTGCACGGCGATGCCGAGGTTGCCTGATTTCTTGTGCTTGTAGGCGAGCGCCTCCTGCTCGAGCTGCGCGAAGGTCGTGGGGACCTTGACGAGGCCCGTGTTGACGACGAGGCCGATGTTCTCGATCTGCGTCGGCACCCCGTACAGCTTCTTCACCGCGAGGCCGTACGAGAAGGCGTTGAGCGTGTACGCCGGGAACTGCGCCTTGATGGTCGGCGTGAGGAAGATGGGCTCGACAAGGCCGTTGGCAGCGAGCTGCCCGGTCCAGTCGTGCGCGCCGACGATCACGTCGGGCGCCGTGGACGCATCGACCGTGCCGAGGCTGTCGCGGATGCTCCCGAAGTCCTTGACCACGACGTCGACGGTGACGCCGGCGTTCTTCGCCGCCCACTCGTTGGCGACTGTGGTGACCGCGTCCTTGCGGTTCTGGTCCACCCAGATCGTGAGCGTCGGACCCGTGGCGCGTGCCGCCTGGACGCTCCCGGCGATCGCCGCAACGAATCCCGCGATCGCGACCACGAGTAGCGCCGCGATGCGCTTTCTCGAATTCATGCTTGACCCTCCTGTGCTCCGACGATGGAAGCCGGCGTGAGCGTGGACGACGCGACCGGAGGGACTCCGGTCGACCCCACCCCTTCGCTCCTCGAGCGAAGGGCCATCACTGAAACGCGTATGACCGGCATGTAACAGCGGCAGGACGCTACGTCACGTTGAACACACCTGTCAAGGAGTTTCGGCAAGATCCGTAATGTGCCGTAGACCGCTTGGTAAAAGGCCACAAGAACCGGTTCAGAACCATCGCCACGGCTTGCGCGCTGCCCTGAAACTTGTTACATAGAACGGGAACATGGCGACCTTGAGAGAGGTCGCACGGCGGTCTGGAGTCAGTGTCGCCACAGCTTCGCGTGTCGCCAACGGCGGTTTCGCGGTGCGACCGGAGACGCGGGAGCGGGTCGAGCGTGCGATGAGAGAGCTGCTCTATGTCCCGCCCGGGCGGCGAACCGAGACGGGATTGATCGGCGTGCTCGTGCCTGAGCTCGCGAACCCGATCTTCCCGGCGCTCGCACAGGCGATCGAGACGAGAGCGGCGCCGAGCGGGCTCGCGTCCATTCTCTGCAACACGCGTGAGACTGCGTTCCGCGAGGTCGACTACGTGCACATGCTGCTGGACCGCCGCGTCGAAGGGATGATATTCATCTCGTGCGAGATGACGAACCTGCGCGGCGACCACAGCATCTACCGGCGACTCGTCGACGAGGGCGCGCGGCTCGTGTTCGTGAACGGCGCGATGCACACGCTCGACGTGCCGTCGGTCGGCGTCGACGAGCGGGCCGCCGGCGAGATCGCGACACAGCACCTGCTCGAGCTCGGGCACGTCCGGATCGGGTTCGTCGCCGGTCCCGAGCATTACCTGCCGACGCACCTCAAGGCCGCCGGACGCGAGACCGCGCTGCGCACCGCGGGCCTCGACCCTGACGCACCGACCGCGCACGCGGAGTTTGGGATCGAAGGCGGCCGGAAGGCACTCGCGGCGCTCCTCGCGCTCCCCGACCCGCCGACCGGGGTCATCTGCTCGAGCGACGTGATGGCGATCGGCGCGCTGCACGAGGCCGCGCGCCGCGGCGTGCGCGTTCCGGAGGAGCTCTCGATCGTCGGCTTCGACGGCATCGAGGAGACCACGTGGACGACCCCCGCGCTGACGACCGTCGAGCAGCCGATCGCGGAGATCGCAGACACGGCCGTGCAAACGCTGCAGACGCTGATCGAGCAGCCGACGCGGCCGCTGCCGAACTCGTACTTCCGGCCGGTGTTGCGCGTGCGCGGCTCGACGGCGGAGCCTGCGAAGCCGGGCGCACCGCGGCGCGGCGTATCGACGGCGAGCGGCTCCTGATGGCGGCCGTCCAGCTGAAATGCGAGATCGACGGGTGCGGCATGTCGTGGAGCGTCGCGTCGCCCGCGAAGATGAAGGCGTCGATGGAGGAGCACCGGAAGAAGTTCCACCCCGGGTGGGTGCAGCCCGAGCCGAAGGCGATGTCGCCGTACCGGCTCGACTACTCCAACCGCGCCCGCCAGTTCTAACCTACGCCGGGTGAAGGCTCCGCTACGACCGCGCGGCGCGTTGTGGCGGGACCGCGACTTCCTGCGCCTCTGGTCGGCGCAGACGATCAGCCAGTTCGGCAGCCAGGTCTCCGGACTCGCGCTGCCGTTCGTGGCCATCCTCGCGTTGAAGGCGACGACGTTCGAGATCGCCGCGCTCGCCGCGATCGAGTTCGCGCCGTTCGTCCTGCTGACGCTGCCGGCGGGCGTCTGGGTCGACCGGCTGCGGCGGCGGCCGCTGATGATCGTCGCGGACTGGGGCCGCGCGGCCGCGCTCGGGTCTGTGCCGGTCGCGTGGGCGGCCGGCGGGCTGACGCTGGCGCAGCTGTACGTCGTCGGCTTCGTCACGGGCTGCCTCAGCGTCTTCTTCGACGTCGCCTACCAGTCGTACCTGCCGTCGCTCGTCGCGCGCGAGCACCTCACCGAGGGCAATGCGAAGCTCGAGGTGAGCCGCGCCGCCGCGCAGGTGAGCGGCCCCGGACTCGCCGGTCTCCTCGTGGCGGCCGTCACGGCGCCGTACGCGGTCATCGTCGACGCGGTGAGCTTCGTCGGCTCCGCGCTCTTCGCGACGGGGATCGAGCGCACCGAGCCGCCGCTCCCGGTCGCCGCCGAGCACCCTCGGATGCGGACGGAGATCAAGGACGGGCTCCGCTACACGCTGCGACACCCCTTGTTGCGGCCGCTCATCCTGCAGATCGGCCTTCAGAACTTCTTTCTGAACATGATCGCCGCGATCCTTGTCGTGTACGCCGTCCGCGGCCTGCACCTGACGTCCGCGAAGGTCGGCCTGATCTTCTCGCTCGGCAACCTCGGCCTCCTCGCCGGCGCCCCGATCGCCGGGCGTCTCGCGCGCCGCTTCGGCATCGGCCCGACGCTCGTCTGGGGCGGATTCGCGACGGGGTGCTCGTATCTCCTGATCGCAGCGGCACCGCGCTCGCTCGCGATCCCCTTCCTCGCGCTCGCGCAGTTCGGCTGGTCGTTCGGCGCCGTCCTCTACTACGTGAACGGCATCAGCCTCATTCAGGCGATCACGCCCGACCGGCTACTCGGCCGGGTGAACGCGTCGCGCCGTTTCGCGGTCTGGGGCGTGATCCCGCTCGCGGACGTCTGCGGCGGGCTGCTCGGGTCGCGCTTCGGGCTGCACAGCGCGATCTGGGTCGGCGCGATCGGAGCCGCGCTCTCGATCGCGCCGCTGCTGCTCTCGCCCATGCACTCCGTGCGGCGCGTCGAAGATGCGGAAGCGCTCGTGCACGGGCTGAACGAGCAGTTCGCGCCGACGGCTCCGAGCTAGAGGTGCGAGGTGAGCCCGGCGCCGCTCGCGTCGCCGTCGCCGGCGTCGCCATCCTCCGCGTTTCGGTACCACGAGTACGCGTAGACGCCGTCGTCGAGGTCGCGCGCGAACGGCGTCAGCTTCAGCGGGTGGAAGGTGTCGCACATCACCGCGAGCTCGTGCGTCTCGTGCATGCCGATGCTCCGCTCGGCCAGGCCGGGCTGCGGGCCGTGCGGCAGGCCCGACGGATGCAGCGTGATCGAACCGACCTCGACGCCCTTGCGCGAGCCGAACTGGCCGGAGACGTAATAGATCATCTCCTCCGACTGCAAGTTCGAGTGGTGGTACGGGATCGGCACCGCCTCCGGGTCGAAGTCGAGCTTGCGCGGGCAGAACGAGCAGATGACGAAGTTCTGGCCCTGGAAGGTCTGGTGCGACGGCGGCGGCTGGTGGATGCGGCCCGTGATCGGCTCGAAGTCGTGGATCGAGAACGTCCACGGATAGAGGTAGCCGTCCCAGCCGACGACGTCGAACGGGTGGTAGTCGACGACGTACGTCTGGTAGCCGCCGCGCACCCGCACCTTCACCGGGAACTCGCCCTGCTCGCGCACCGTCCGCAGCTCCGTCGGCGGATGGATGTCGCGGTGGTAGTACGGCGCGCCCTCGATGATCTCCCGTACTCGTTGCGGTAGCGGCGCGGGATCTCGATCAGCCCCGGCGTCTCGAAGACGAGATAGCGCTGCGCACCCGTCCGGCCGGAAGCGGTACGTCGTGCCGCGCGGGACCACGACGTAGTCGCCCTCCTCGTACGGGACGTCACCGAACGTCGTCTCGAGCGTGCCCGCGCCCTCGTGGACGAAGATCACCTCGTCGCCCTCGCCGTTGCGGAAGAAGTACTCCATCGACGCCGCCGGCCGGCAGAGCGAGATCTCGACGTCGCCGTTCCACATGAGCAGGCGCCGCCCCGTGATCTCGTCGCCCTCGGGCTCGACGGCGGCCGTCTTGAAGTGCCGGTGCGCGTGCTGCTCCGGCAGCCACTCCTCGCGCTCGATCGGCTCGAAGCCGGCGAGGTCCATCACCCGGCACGGCGAGTGGAGGTGGTACAGGATCGACTCGTTGCCGGTGAACCCCTCGAGCCCCATCACCTCCTCGGTGAGGAGCGTGCCCTTGTCGCGAAACTGGACGTGGCGCTTCCGCGGAACGTCGCCGAGACGCTGGTAGAAGGGCACGGCGGAAGGATAAACGGCTGCCTAGGCCCCGTAGCGGCGGATCCACTCCGCCAGGAAGGGCTCGGCGATCCGGTACCGGCCGGGCCCCTCCCGCGCGACGAGCTCGTCCGTCACGAGCGCGTCGAGGGCGCGCTGGACGCTCGACGGCGCCGGCAGCCCGTGACGGCGGCGGTACTCGTCGCTCGTCGCGGCGTCCGGCGGATCGGCGGCGAGGGCCTGGAGCACGACCCGCTGCGCGCGCGACGCGCCCTCCCACACATGCGTGAAGTACGCGTTCTCGGAGCGGAGGACGCGCACCATCGCCGCGTCGAGGCCGGCGGCTGTGGCGGCCGCGCCCGGGGCCGTCTCCTCCCAGAGCGCGTAGCAGAGCTCCTGCGTGCCGTACGGATGCCCCCAGGTGATCGCGAGTACCGCGTCGACGACGGGCGCGGGCGCGTCCTTGCCCGAGCCCGCGAACCGCTCCGCGATGAAGGCCGCGAAGGCGTCGATGGGGATCGGGCCGAGCTCGATGTGCTTCGCGCTCCGCCAGAAAGGCTCGTTCACGTCGTTGAAGAGCTCCTCCATCAGCGACCGCTTGCTGCCCAGGTAGACGTGGGAGACGTCCGGCTGCGACTGGAAGACGGCGCGCATGAGCGCCGGCAGGCCCGGGTCGAGCTTCATCACCTGCTGGAACTCGTCGAAGACGAGCGCGACGCGGCGCCCGCGCTCGGCGGCGAGCTCGGCCGGCAGCTCGAGCAGGCGCTCGAGGGTCGCGTTCACGTCCTCCCGGGGATGGCCGGCCGCGAAGCTGAAGCCGAGCGAGCCGTCCTGCGGGTCGAGGGTCATCACCGGGCGGATGCGCAGGCCGCGGAAGATGTCAGCGGCCCGCTCGCGCATCCGGTCGAGCGGGGTCGATACCTGCTCGTAGAGCGCCTGGGCGAGCTTCGCCGCGAGCTGCTCCCTCGTCGCGGTGCGCATCAGGTCGACCTGGGCGACGAGCACCTCGTCCCGCCGGACGAGCTCCTGCGTCGCCCGCCAGACGAGCGAGGTCTTGCCGTACCGGCGCGGCGCGAAGACGACGACGTTCTGGCCGTTGCGGACGTCCGCCTCGAGCTCGCGAAGCTCCGCCTCGCGGTCGGTGAAGCCCTCGTCGAGGGCGAGATCGCCGAAGTTGAACGGGTTGACCGGCTCAGGCATGATCTATTCGCATCTTTGCGAATCGCAGTCTAGCGAATATCTGCGTACGCGACAACGCGAATCGCGCTCAGGCGAGCGCGAGCGCGGCGAGCCTTCGCCCGACGGCCGGCGCGAACTTGAAACCGTGCCCCGAGCACGCCGAGCCGACGACGAGGCGGCCGCGGCGCTCGAGGACGAACTCCTCGTCCGCGGTCGAGGTGTAGAAACACGTCTCGGCCGCGGCCGGCACGGGATCGACGCCCGCAAGACGCTCGCCCACCCAGGCGGAGATGCGGTCGACGATCCCCGGGTCGGGCGCCCCCTCCGCGTCGGGATCCGCCTCGGCGCCCGAGCCGTGCGCCCCCGCCTTCAGCCCGTGCACCGGGTCGTAGAGCGCGTACATCGCGTGCCCGCCCGTCTCCGGGCTCAGGTCGACGATCGCGGGCGGCGGCGGCCCCTCGCGGCGGAAGTACGCGAACGTCTCGCGCGTCGCGCGCACCGGCAGGCCGGGCACGAGCTGCCCCGCCCACGGGCCAGCAGTGACGACGACGACATCCGCGTCGACCTCGTCGAGCGCACCGACGCGGCGCCCCGTCTCGACGTGCGCTCCACGCGACGTCGCGACGTCGAGGAACGCGTGGCGCGCGAGGTCGGCGCGGACGATCCCGGCCTCGGGCTGGAAGAGCGCCGACCAGCCGGGCGGCAGCACCGCGCCGAGCGCAAGCGCCTCGCCGGCGTCGAGCGCCCGGTACTCGATACGGCACGCGTCGAGCGCCGCCGCCGACGTCGCGCCGGCGCCGGGCACGAGCTCGACGAGCCCGTGGAGGCCGAGCAGCTCCGCCCCGGACTGCGCCTCGAGCTCGCGCCAGCCGGCCATCGCCTCCGCGGCGAGACGAACCCAGTGCTCCTGCGGATACGCGAGCCGGACGATGCGCGAGCGCCCGTGGCTCGAACCCCTGGCGTGATCGAGGTCGAACTGCTCGACGACGGTCACGTCGGCGCCCCGCTCGGTCAGCGCCCACGCAGCCGCGCAGCCCATCACGCCCGCACCGACGACGACGACGCGCGTCACGTGCGTATCTCTAGCGGAAGTCCTCCTACCGCTCGGCCAGGAGGGCGAGGGCCGGCGCCGAGCGCTCGAGGATCAGCCCGGCTGCCCCGAGTACCTCGGCCCGCTCGCCGAGCAGCCCCGCGGTCACCGTGACCGACGCCGACGCGGGCCTGACGCCGTAGCGCCCGATCGCCGCCCGAATCGGGTCGAGCAGCACCTCGCCGGCGCCGGCGAGCTCGCCCCCGACCACGACCAGCTCGGGGTTGAGCAGGTTCACGACGACCGAGAGCACGCGGCCGACGGCCTCGCCCGCCTCCGCGACGGCCCGCTGCGCGCCCCGGTCGCCTTGCTGCACGAGGTCGAGCAGCCGCTGCACCGACACGGGCCGGCCCGTGCTGCGCTCCAGCATCGCGGCGACCGCGACCGGACTCGCGACGGTCTCGAGACAGCCGCGGTTGCCGCAGCGGCAGATCAGCCCGCCCGGATCGACCATGACGTGGCCGATCTCGCCGGCGATCCCCTTCGCGCCGCGGTACGTCTCGCCGCCGAGGATCAACCCTGCACCGACGCCGGCGGAGAGGCGGACGTACACCATGTCGTCGATCCCGCTCCCGGCGCCGAAGGCCCTCTCGCCGAGCGCTCCCGCGTTGGCGTCGTTCTCGAGCCGGACCGGCACGCCGAGGCGGGCTTCCATCTCGGCCGCGGGACGGATGCCGTGCCAGCCGGGGAGGATCCCGTCGGCCTCGAGCTCGCCCGTGATCTTGTTGAAGGGCGCGGCGAGCCCCATGCCGACGCCGAGCACCTGGCCGATCTCGATCCCGGCGGTGCGCAGCGCCGACCGCACGAGCTCGTGCGCGAGGTCGATGCTCTCCACCGGAGCGTGGTCGACCTGGGCCGCGGACCACTCGTGGACGACGAGGCGGCCCGAGAGGTCGCAGACCGCGACGCGGACGTGCTGATGGCCGAGGTCGAGGCCGACCGCGAACGCAGCCTCGGCAACGAGCGAGAGGAGGACCGGCGGGCGGCCCGCGTTCTTGCGACGCATGTCGACCGGCCCGTCGTGCTCGCCGACGAGGCCCGCCCGGCCGAGCTCGTCCACGAGCGTCGAGACGGTCGCCCGCGAGAGGCCCGTGCGGTCGGCGAGCTCCGCGCGGCTCGTCCCCGGACGCTGAAGCAGCTCCTCGATCACCCGCAGGCGATTCGAGCGGCGGAGGCTGAGCGAGCCCGACGGCTCGTTCATGCGCCGTTCACCTTTTGGTCTGCCTTCGAGTAAATGTGTACGCCTCCGCAGCTGCTACCGGGCACTTCTTCTGTATTACGGGTCAATCGCTACGCAATACGTACATCTCCACGTTGACTTATGCAACCTCGCCCACTTAATGTTGCTCTTCGCCACTTGTTGCACACGTTACGAGGGCCGCCGACAGGGGGAGCCATGAGATCGCGTTCGCTGTACACCGCACTGTTTGCCCTGCTCTGCGTGGCGATCGTCGCCGCCTTGCCGGGCGCCGAACGTAGCCGGGCCGCCGGATCCACGCCCATCTACCAGGATCCGTCCTACACCCCCGCGGAGCGCGCCGCCGATCTCGTCGCGCGCATGACCCCGCAACAGCGGGCGACGGAGCTGACGAGCAGCCAGGCGCCCGCGATCCCGGCTCTCGGCGTGTCGGTCTACGGCTGGTGGAACGAAGCGCTGCACGGCGTCTCGCGCGAGTCGACGGCCGCCTCGGGCAACGCCGTCACGCTCACCAACACGACCTCGTACCCGATCGACCAGTCGCTCGGCTCGAGCTGGGACCCCGGCCTCGTCTACCGCGTCGCAACCTCGATCTCGGACGAGGCGCGAGAGGTCGTCCGCAGCAACAAGCTCGATCTCGACTTCTACTCGCCGACGATGAACCTCCAGCACGATCCGCGCTGGGGCCGAAACGACGAGTCGTACGGCGAGGACCCGCTGCTCACGGGCACGATCGTCTCGCAGTTCGTCGACGGGCTCGAGGGCAAGGACCAGAGCGGCAACCTCCTCCCGTCCGCGAACGGCTACTACAAGGCGATCGCGACGATCAAGCATTACGACGCGAACAACAGCGAGGTCAACCGCCGCAGCGGCTCCGCGGACATGGACGACCGCACGCTGCGCGAGTACTACACCGAGGCGTTCAGGTACATCACACAGAACGCGCACGAGGGCTCTGTCATGAGCTCGTACAACAGCGTGAACGGCGTGCCGACGGCGGCCAGCACGTATCTGATGGACACGCTGCTCCGCCAGACCTTCGGCTTCACCGGCTACGTGACGTCCGACTGCGACGCGATCGCCGGCATCACCTCGCAGCACCACTGGCAGCCGGCCGGATTCCCCCATCCGCTGACCGGCATCGAAGCGCTCGCCTTCTCGCTCACCGCAGGCGAGGACCTCGAGTGCAATGCCGGCTTCACAGGCTCCAACACGTACAAGTCCAACCTGATCAACGCGCTCGACATGGCCATCACCACGCCTGAAGGCGTGGCGACCGTCAACGACCTCGACGTCGCCGCGACGCGGCTGTTCACGACGCGGATGGAGCTGGGCGAGTTCGATCCCGACTCGAACGTCCCGTGGGTCACCCAGGCGCGCGCAGCGGTCCCGCAGGGCACGTGGGTCAACAACAACACGAACAACGCGATCACCGAGACTCCCGCTCGGCTGGCGCTCGCGCGCGAGGCAGCCGACAAGTCGCTCGTCCTGCTCAAGAACCAGACGACGACGCTCAAGGACGGCAGCACCGGCAAGCTGCTCCCGATTCACGTGCCGGCTACGGGCGCCTTCAAGGTGCTCGTCATCGGCGCGTTCGGGAACAACTCGAACTTCTACCTCGGGGGCTACTCGAGCACGCAGGGCGCGGCCGGCCAGGCCAAGGAGGTCACGCCGTACAACGGGCTCAAGGCGGCCATTCAGACGATCAACCCGTCCGCGACGGTCGACTTCCTGCGCGGGTTCACCGGCACGAGCAACACGGCCTCCGCGCTCACGACGATCGATCCGGCGGCCGTCGCCGCCGCCGCGAACTACGACTACGTGGTGGTCTACACGGGCACCGACAGCGGTACCGCGACCGAGGACCGCGATCGCACCGCGATCACCTTGCCGGCCGCCCAAGACTCCCTGATCAGCCAGGTCGCAGCGCAGAACCCGAACACGATCTCCGTCATGGAGACCATCGGCCCGATGGACATCAGTGCGTGGGAGCCGGCGGTGTCCTCGATCGTATGGAGCTCATACAACGGCATGCGGAAGGGCGAGGCCCTCGCGGACGTGCTGCTCGGCGCGTACAACCCGACCGGCCGCACGGACGGAATCTGGTACCAGAACGTCGGCCAGATCCCGCCGATCACGAGCTATGCGATCCGGCCCGTCGGCGCGACCGGCCGCACGTACATGTACTACAACGGCCCGCTCACGTACCCGTTCGGCTACGGCCTGAGCTACAGCTCCTTCAGCTTCTCGAACCTCCAGATCGACAACCACGCGCTCGACGCGAACGACACGGTCCACGTCAGCGCCGACGTCACGAACACGAGCACCGTCGCCGGCACAGATGTCGTCGAGCTCTACGTGAACACGCCCGACGCCGACCCGTCGCTGCAGCGGCCGATCAAGCGTCTCGAAGGGTTCCAGCAGGTCTCGCTCGACCCCGGCGAGACGAAGACGATCACGTTCGCGCTGAAGGTGCCGTCGCTCGCCTTCTACGACGACACCGCCGGCAAGTGGACGGTCGACAACGGCCGCTACGGCATCCAGATCAGCACGTCGAGCGCGGACTCCGACATCCAGCTCCAGGACTTCGTCAGCGTCACGGGGACGCTGGCGCCGGTGCCGAGCGTCGTCACCGCCAAGCCGACGATGCCCGGCGACGACGCGCGTGGAATCTCCGAGCGCGTCGACTTCCCGGAGAACTCGATCATCAACCCCGACCTCACCGTGGCGATGAACGACGACACGCTCTACGGGTTCATCCAGACCGGCTCCAGCAAGCCGTTCCCCGCGGGAATGACGTTCAGCTACAGCTCCGACCATACGGACGTCGCCTACGTCGACGGGGACGGTGTCATCCACACGCTCGGCAACGGCGCCGCCACGATCACGGCGACGGCGACCTACGCGGGCGTCAGCAAGTCGACGCAGTTCGTCGTTCGCGTGCTTTCGGACGCCAGCGACCTGAACGTGAACGGCAAGCCGGTCGCCGGCTTCAACCCGGACGTCCTCAACTACGACGTCATCGTCCCGGACCACGTCCTGGCCGTGCCGCAAGTCACGGCCGACGCTCCGAGCGACGCCACGGTCTCGGTCACGCAGGCGACCGCGATCCCCGGCACCGCAACCGCGACGGTCACGGGGCCCGACGGCCTCACGGCCACCTACACGGTCAACTTCGCCCGCTCGGCGAAGAGCGACGACTTCGAAAGCCCGACCCTCGGCTCGCAGTGGAGCTGGGTCCGGGAGGACCCGGCGAAGTGGAGCCTGACCGCCAACCCGGGCTCGATGACGATCACGCCGGAGACCGGTGACCTGACGACCACCACGAACACGGCCCACAACCTCCTGCTGCAGCCGGCGCTCGGCGACTGGACGATCGAGTCGAAGCTCACGTTCAGCATCAAGCCGGGCACGAACTTCCAACAGGGCGGGATCATCGCCTACCAGAACGACGACAACTACCTGAAGGTGGACTGGGAGAAGCAGTCGGCCAACACGCAATTCCGCGTCATCCTCGAGGACAGCCGCACCGGCGTCGCCGTCAACCAGGTGCTGGCGTCGCCGGTCGCCGACGCGATCGTCCCCTCGTCCAACACGGTCTGGTTCCGGATGGCGAAGACGGGCCAGATCTACTCCATCTTCTACTCGGTGGACGGGACCACGTTCGTGCCTCTCTGGACGACCGGGGCGACACTCGTGAACCCGAGGGTCGGCCTCTTCTCGACCAACGGCAGCGGAACGAGCACGAATCTCAGCGTCGCGTTCGACTACTTCCACGTCACGAACGTATCCGGGGTCACGACCGCGCCGCCGGTGACGACGGCGATCGTGTCGCCCGACGCCGTGAACGGCTGGTACACGTCGAACCCGACGGTGACGCTCTCCGCGGCCGACAGCACCGGCTACGGGATCGAGTCGACGCAGTACCGGATCGACGACGACGACACGTGGCAGACGTACACCGGCCCCTTCCAGGTCACCGGTGACGGCATCCACACGGTCGACTTCTTCTCGACCGACAACGCCGGCGACGTCGAGGAGACGCAGACGCTCAACATCCAGATCGACACGACCGCTCCGGTCGTGACGGTCGCACCGGACCGGAGCCCCGACCACAACGGTTGGTACACCGCTCCGGTGACGATGACGGCGACCGGAGACGACGGACCGGGCGGCAGCGGGATCGCGTCCTGCGATCCGCCGCTGACCTACAGCGGGCCCGACACGGCCACCGCTGGTCCGATCACGCTCTCCTGCGTCGACGTCGCGGGCAACTCGAGCAGCGGCCAGTCGCCGGCGTTCGAGTACGACGCGACGGCACCGGTGGTGACGACCTCCCCGGATCTGATCGTCGAGGCGACAGGCCCGGCCGGAGCCGCCGTCAACTACGATCCCGCAACGGCCGTGGACTCCCTCGACGGCCCCGAGACGGCGACGTGTGCGCCCGCCTCCGGCTCCACGTTCCCGCTCGGGCACACGAGCGTGCTGTGCTCGGCGAGCGACGCGGCCGGCAACCTCGGCACGGCGTCCTTCGACGTCTACGTGCCGGACACGACCGCACCGCAGGTGACGGTGCCCGACAACATGATCGTCGAGGCGACCGGACCGTCCGGCGCGGTCGTCACCTACCCGGACGCGACCGCCGTCGATCTCGTGGACGGCCCGCGCCCGGCGACATGCACGCCGGCCTCGGGCTCGACGTTCCCGCTGGGCCAGACGACCGTCACGTGCAGCGCCACCGACACGGCCGGCAACACGGGCTCGAGCACGTTCCAGGTGCTCGTGCGTGACACGACGGCGCCGGTCGTGCAACCGCACGCCGACATCGTCGCCAACGCGACGGAGGCGGGGGGAACGCATGTCACGTTCACCGTCACAGCACAGGACGTCGTCGACGGCACCCTCACGCCGACTTGTGCGCCGGCGTCGGGCAGCCTGTTCCCCTCCGGGCACACGACCGTCGTGTGTTCGGCGACCGACGCCCACGGCAACACCGGCTCGACCACGTTCGACGTCTACGTCAAGGACGCGGCCACCCAGATGAAGGCGGTGCTCGACCAGCTCAACGCGCTCCTGCCCGACGGCGGCCACGGATTCTTCTTCTTCTTCCCGAGACGGGACGGGTTCGAGACGCTCAGGGACGCGATCCACCGGCTGAACGACTCGCTTCGCTCAGCGAACTGGGTCGACGGCAATCACCTCCAGACAATCCGCGGCAGCCGCGTCTTCGCCGACGACGCGGAAGCGGTGCAGGACCTGCAGAGCGCCCTCAAGAGCAGGCGGCCTCCGTTCCCGGTGACGACGCTGCCCGGCCTGATCTCGCAGCTCGTCGCCGCGGACAGGCTGCTCGCCGTGGTTGCGATCAGCGACGCGACGACCGCCGGCGGCGACACGCGGCAGCTCGCCCAGGCACGTAGCGAGCTGGCCAAGGGCGACGCGCTCGCGACGAGCCGGCCGGACGCAGCGGTCGACCATTACGGCAACGCCTGGCAGGACGCGCAGAACGCGAGGCGGCGCCACTAGCTCCCTCCCAGACCTGAGGGTGAGGGCCGCCGCGGCCCTCACCCTCAGGGTCCGACCGTGTTCCTCAGCGTCCCGAGCGGCTGGAGGCCCCACAGCTCGACGACGGCGCCTGCGCCGACGGGATGCTCCGGGGCTCCGCCCGCAGCGAGCACGTCGCCCGGCACCAGCCGCGTGTTCCGTCTCGCGCGTTCGAGCAGGGCGGGCCAGTCCGCGAGCTCCGTTCGCAGCTCGTCCGGCGTGACGACGACCGGGCCGAGCGAGATCGCGAAGTCGTGGGCCTTCGTGCCTTGCAGTTCGAGGGCGAACCAGTCGTTCATGAGCGTGTAGCCGCCGACGGCGCCGTCCGCGCCGATCACCGCCGCGTGACGCAGCACCGGATGGATCTCCTCGACACCCGCCGGGAGGTGGACGACGTCCTCGGGCCCGCGGATCGCCGCCGGGTTGGCAAAGCGGAAGTCGCCGTCGCGACCGAAGATGCGCACCGACGGCGGGTGCAGCACCGGCGCGCGCAGGGCGACCTCGGCGAGTGGGTACTCCGCGTGCTCCCGCGCGTTCCCGCCGCCCGTGAAGAACGCCTGCAACGTCTGGGCCGCGAGCTGGATGACGCGATCGCCGTCGATCCGGCCGGGCCAGCCGCGCTCGAGCTCGCGCTCCTTCGGCGAGAACATGCAGAGGATCACTCGTGCGGCTCCGTGTGCACGATCACGTCCGTGATCTCCGGCCGCTCGAGGCGGATCAGCTCCTCGATGCGGCTTGCCTCTGCGTGCGCGTCGGCGAGCGTCGCCCCGCCGAGCCGCAGCGTCAGATAGGCGACGAGCCCGTCGTCGGTGTGCACGAAACGGAGATCCTCCGGCGCCTCGCCGGTCACGTTTCGCACGATCCGGGCGACGATCTCGGCGTCGACCGCGACCTCGGCCGCGCGTGGCCGCGTCCCCGCCGCCTCTTCGGCGAGCGGCTCGAGGTGCGTCTGCACGGCCGACACCTCGGGCACGGCGGCGGCGATCGCACGCTCGACGTCCTCGGCGATTGCGTGTGCCTCCCCGAGCGAGAGATCGCCGGGCAGCTTCAGATGGAGCGACAGCTCCGTTCTGGATCCGACCGAGACGACGCTCACGTTGTGCACCTCGCGCACGCTGCGCACACCGAGCGCCGCGGCGTGTGCGCGCTCCCGCACGTCCACCTGGTCGAGCGGCTCGACGTGGACGACGACGTCCGCCTCGGGCAGCGCCGCCTGGACGGCACGCTCGACGGCGTCGGCGGCGGCGTGTCCCTGGCCGACCGCGGAGTCGAACGAGACGCCGATCACAACGTCTGCGAACTGCCGGCCCGCCGCCTGGCGCATGCGCAGCCGGCGCAGCTCCACCCCCGGCTCGATCGCCATGATCGCCCGGCGCGCCGCGCGTTCCGCATCGGCCGGAGCGCGGTCCATCAGTACGTCGACGTTACGCCGCATGAGGCGCACGGCCGCCGCGAGCACGAGGACCGCGACGAAGAGGGCGGCGATCGAGTCCGCGTTCCCGTAACCGGCGCGCACGAAGAGGAGCCCGACGAGAACGGCCACGGAGCCCGCGAGATCGCTCGCGAAGTGGAGCGCGTTCGACGACAGCGCCGCGCTCGAGTACCGGCGGGCCGCCCGGGAGGACGCTGAAGTGCGGAGGACGTCGACGACGATCACGATCCCGATCACCGCCAGCGCGTACCACTTCGCGTGCACGTGCGCGTGCGTGCTCCCGGTGAGCCGCACGATCGCGCGCCAGACGATCACGAAGCTCGCGATCACGAGGATCGCTCCCTCGCCGAGGGCGGCGAGGTGCTCGGCCTTGCCGTGCCCGTACTGGTGACGGGTGTCCGCCGGCCGCACGGCCACGCCGACGGCGAAGAACGTCAGCAACGCGGCGATCAGGTCGGTGCCGGAGTGGACGGCCTCCGAGAGCAGGCCGAGGCTGCCCGTCGCGAGGCCCATGCCGAGCTTCAGCCCGATCAGGGCCGTCGCGGCGAACACCGAGAACAGCGCGGTCCGTCGCTGCGGCGTCATGTCGGCGAAGCGTATTGCCGTCTGAAGTGCTGCGCACTTCAGACGGGGGGAGTGTTGTGCTCCGCAGAGCGCCCGGCGGCAGCCGCCGGGCTCCTATGTGACCAGGGGCGGTCGGTTCGGGTGGCGCGGCCGGTGGCGGCTTCGCCGTCCCCGCCCGCGTGGGGTCGGCCGGAAACGCTCGACGAGCGCCGGTTACAACCTTCTCCGGTTCACAACCCTCAGCTCACGGCAGACAAGAGCGCGGCGGCTCAGCCGCCGCGCGCTCTGCGGAGCACAACATCACCCCCCGCTTGAAGTGCGCAGCACTTCAAGCGGCCAAAGCAGGGCGTCCTGACGGGCTGAGAAGTGGCACAGTGGCGTCCCGCCGAGCTCGAGCGGCGCGATCGTCGACAGCTCGAGCTCCGCCTCCGCGCGCTGCAGCGCCCAGGGTCTGTGATGGTTCTCGCCCCGCAGGAGCGCGCCGCCCGCGTCGGTCGTGTAGAGGCAGTAGCGCTCCGTGAGAAACGACTCCAGCGAGCCCGGATGCGCGTGGAACACGTTGCCCTTGGCGCGGTAGCGTCCGCTGAAGACGCGGCCCGGATCCCCCACGCGCGCGCACTCGACCTCGACCCAGCCGCCGTGACGCTCGAGCGACATCCGCGCGTGGGAGTACGGAAGCCCGGTCAGGCGCCGCGAGAGGTCGGCGACGAGGCGGCTCGACGCGTCGATGCCGAGGAACCACACGCCCGGCCTCCCGTCGGCCGCCCGCACGTACGTGCGCACGTTCAACTCGCAGAACGACGACAGACCGGGCAGCGGCAGCATCCCCCGGGCGCGCAGCCCGGTCAGCCGGAAGGGTGTGATCCCGAGCCAGGCGCTTCCGTCGAACACCTCGACCTCGAGCGCGGCAGGAACGAGCGCGCGGACCGCGTCGAGCGGGACGCGCCAGTGCGCGAACAGCACGTCCTCCCACGTCTGGCCGACCGCCCAGCGCCGCTCCGGCAGCGGCCACGGCCGGTGCTCGACCTGCTCGAGCGAGTGCGCCTGGCGCGCGACCGCCACTACAGGTTGCCGCGCAGTGCCTGCTCGCGCTCGATCGCCTCGAACAGCGCCTTGAAGTTGCCGTCGCCGAAGCCGCGGGCCCCGTGCCGCTCGATCACCTCGAAGAAGACGGTCGGCCGGTCCTGGGCGGTCTTCGTGAAGATCTGCAGCAGGTAGCCGTCGTCGTCACGGTCGGCGAGGATCTTGTGGCGGCGCAGGTCTTCGTAGTCCTCTTCGATCTCGCCGACGCGCGCCGGAACCTCTTCGTAATACGCGTCCGGGGTGTCGAGGAAGGTCATTCCGCGCTCCTTCAGCGCTTCGACCGCCTCGACGATGTTCGTGGTCGCGAGCGCGATGTGCTGGGCGCCGGCGCCGCCGTAGAACTCGATGTACTCCTCGATCTGGCTCTTGCGCTTCCCCTCGGCGGGCTCGTTGATCGGGAACTTGATCTTGCCCTCGCCGTCCGCCATCACCTTGGACATCAGCGCGGAGTACTCGGTCGAGATGTCCTCGTCGGAGAAATGGATCATCTCGGTCATCCCGAAGACGCGCTCGTAGTACTCGACCCAGTCGTTCATCCGTCCGAGCTCGACGTTGCCGACGATGTGGTCGACGTTCGTGAGTCCGACGCCCCGGTTCGCGTGGCCGTTCGCGGAGAGCGACTTGTAGCCCGGCTTGAATGGGCCCGAGTAGTCGGCCCGGTTGACGAACGTGTGGATCGTGTCGCCGTAGGTCGCGATCGCCGAGAGCTCGAGCGTCCCGTGCTCGTCCTCGGCTCGGTACGGCTCGACGACGCCGCGCGCGCCGCGCTGCACCGCCTGCCGGTACGCCTCGGTCGCGTCGGGCACCGTCAGCGCGATGTCCTTGACGCCGTCGCCGTGCCGCGCATGGTGCTTCGTGATCTCGTGCTCCTCCCGCACGGCGGAGGTTACGACGAACCGGATCGCGCCCTGCTCGAGCACGTAGGAGGCACGGTCGCGCACGCCGGTCTCCGGCCCCGAGTACGCCGTGCGTGCGAACCCCAACGCGTGCTCGTAGAAGAAGGCCGCCTGCTTCGCGTTGCCGACCCAGAGCTCGACGTAGTCCCAGCCGAGCAGGGGCATGAAGTCGTCGCCCACGGACGGATTATGCCGTCACTCGAGCTGCGCCGGAGGCGCCGCCGGCCGGTGCCAGGCGCGCTCGAGCAGGATCCCCGCGAAGATGAGAACGCCGCCCCCGATCTCGAGCGGGTGCAGCGTCTCGGAAAGCAGGATCAGCGCGAAGAAGACCGCGAAGAAGGGCTGGAGGTTCCCGAACAGCGCCGCCCGCGACGGCCCGACCCGGTGGATGGCCGTGAACCACAGGATGTTGGTCAGGAACAGCGGCCCGATCACGGCGTAGCCGAACCCGAGCCACGTCCTCCAGCCGAAGGAGAACCCCTGTGCGGCGACCTGCGGGATGCTGATCAGCGCGAGCGGTATCCAGCCGATCGCGAGCACGAGCGCGCTGATCCGGAACGGCGAGTAACGGCGCATGAGCGGCCTGATCGAGACCGTGTAGCACGCCCACGTAAATGAGAGGCCGACCGCGAGCAGGTCGCCTTCGAGGCCGGCCGAGAAGCCCGAACCGGCGGCCGCGGCAATCAAGGCGACTCCGACGAACGTCACTCCCGCGGCGATCCAGAACGCCCGCGAGAGGCGTTCGAGCCGGAAGACGAGCGAGATCAGCCCGACGAACACGGGGGTCGTACCGAGCAGCAGGGCGACCGTCGAGGCTTGTGTGAGCTTCAGCCCGTAGACGAAGCAGACCTGGTTGAGGAAGATCATCGCGGCTGCCAGGAGGACGAGCCCGAGATCCCGCCGCTCGATCCGGAACGAGCGCTCCCGGTAGCACGTGAACGCCCAGAAGAGCGCGATCGCGACGAAGTAGCGGATCGTCCCGTAGGAGAGCGGCGACCAGCCGTGCGTGACGACGTACTTCGTGACGGTGATGTTCAGGGCCCAAAGCAGCACCGTTCGCGAGCAGCATCCCGTCAACGGGTGTCACACGGCGCACACCCGCGAGCCTACTGTTGAGTAGGGTTGTGTCGATGGCCGAGCCGACCTTCGCCGACGTCGACGCCCTCGTCGGGCCGGCGACGCCGCACTTCGCCTACCAGCTCCGCGCCCGGGTCGAGGAGCTCGTGCTCGGCCTGCCCGCAGAGCCATCCGACGTTCGGCGCTACGCCGAGGAGAAGATGGCGCTGCTCGACCGTCTCGGCCACGCCTCGTCGAAGGCCGAGGACGGCGGACGAGAGCCGCGCTCACGGCCCGGCTGGTCGGAGCTTCCGAGCTCCGCGCCGGCCGACGAGCCGCTGCCGCGGCAGCGATGAGCCTCCGGGGATCGATCGGTCCTCGTGACCGGCGGCTCGCGCGGAATCGGGCGCGCGATCGCCCTTCGCTTCGTGCGCGACGGCGCCGCCCGCGTCGTCGATCGGCTACCTGCGCAACGACGCGCGGCCGAGGCGACCGCCGAGCAGAGCTCGCGCGCCGCCGGCGCGGAGCCGGTGCTCGTGCGCGGCAACGTCACCTCGACGCCGCGGGTCGTCGAGGAGCTCGCCGCGGCTCGGGCCGACCGACGTCCTCGTCCACAACGCGGCGACCGGCGTCGTGCGTCCCGCGCTCGAGACCGACGACAAGCACTGGGACTGGACGATGAACGCGAACGCACGCGCGCTGCTCGCGCTCGCCCGGGCGACCGCGCCCGCGATGGAGGCCGGCTCCTCGATCGTCGCGATCTCGTCGCTCGGGTCGCAGCGCGTGCTCGACGAACTACGTCCTGATCGGGACGTCGAAGGCCGCGCTCGAGTCGCTCGTCCGCTACCTCGCGGTCGAGCTCGCGCCGCGGGGCATCCGCGTGAACGCGGTCTCGGCCGGCGTCGTCGAGACAGGTGCGCTCGAGCACTTCCCGAACAAGGACGAGATGCTCGCGCTCGGTCGAGCGAACACCGGCGGGACGGCTCGTCGAGCCGGACGACGTCGCGGCCGCCGTCTCGTTCCTCTGCTCCCCCGACGCGGAGATGGTGCGCGGGCACATCCTGATCGTCGACGGCGGCTTCTCGCTGCTTGCGTGATGAGCCGACCGAGCACAACCGGCGCGCATGGGACGAGGTGCACCGGCGCCGCGCCGACGGGCGGGCGGGACGCGCCGGGCTGCCGCCGATCGTCCGCAAGACCCTCGGCGACCTGACGAAGAAGCGGGTGCTGCATCTGCAGTGCGCGACCGGCGAGGCGAGCGCCGAGCTTGCAGAGCTCGGTGCGGTCGTGACGGGCGTCGACTTCTCCGCCGAGGCGCTGGAGGCGGGACGCGAACGCTGGCCGAAGATCCTCTGGATCGAGGGCGACGTGCAGTCGCTGCCGGTCAAGCTGCGGCGCAGCCGCTTCGACCTCGTCTATTCGGCGGAGGGCGTGCTCGCGGGCCTCGACGATCTCGACGCCTGGGCGAACGGCATCGTCGAGGCGCTGCACCCGCTCGGTGAGCTGCTGATGTTCGAGGAGCATCCCGTCGCCGAGTGCGTGGACGGGCTGCTGCGGTGGCACGCGGATTATTTCGCGGTGTGGCGGCTCGGGCAGGTCGCGACCGCGCTGGCGCGTGCAGGGCTTGTCGTCGAGCCCTGGAGGAATACCCCGGCGACTCGTCGTGGCGGCGGCCTGACAGCGGATTCCCGGGACCTTCATGCTCTACGCGCGCAGGCGATAAACCGACTGCGACCAGGTCGCGACCTGGTCGCTGCCGTCGACTCCACCCTTCCGAAGACCCGCCCCAGCGTCGCCCGGCGACGTAGCCCGCGATCGCGGGTTCTCCTGCAGCCGCCGGAGCGAGTACTCGTACCAGTGCGTCCCGAACGGGACGTAGACGCGGAGGCGGTGCCCGGCCGCGACGAGCTCGTCGCCGAGCCTCGCCGCACGCCGAGCAGCATCTGGAACTCGTACGTGCTCGCGTTCGAGCCCGCGTGCCTCGATCCGTCGCGAGCGCCTCGCCGATCAGCGCACTCGTCGTGCGTCGCGATGCCGACGTAGGCGCCCTGGTCGAGCAGCGCGTCGAGACAGCTGGACGAAGCTCGCGCGACCTCGTCGGGGTCCTGGAAGGCGAGCGACGGCGGCTCGACGTAGATCCCCTTGCAGAGCCGGACGTTCGCTGCAGGTCGGCGAGCCCGGCACGTCGTCGAGCGTCCGGCGCAGGTACGCCTGGAGCACGACGCCGACGTTCGTCGTGGCCGGCGCCGCGCAGCTCGCGGTAGAGCCGCAGCGTCGCGTCGGTCGTCGAGGAGTCCTCCATGTCGATGCGCACGAAGTTGCCGCGCGAGCGCGGCGTCCCCGACGACGCGATCGAGGTTCGCGCGGCAGAGCTCCTCGTCGAGCTCGAGGCCGAGCGCCGTCAGCTTCACCGAGACGTTCGCGTCGAGCCGCTCGTGCTCGATCCGCTCGAGCACGCGCGTGGTAGGCCGCGGCGATCTCGCGCGCCTCGTCCGCGTGCGTGATCTCCTCGCCGAGGACGTCGATCGTCGCGAGCTTCCCGTCGCCGTTCAGCCGCCGGACGACGCGCGACGGCGTCGTCGAGCGTCGAGCCGGCGATGTAGCGGCGCGGAGAAGCGCTGCACGATCGGCTTCGGGGCACGGCCGGGAGCAGGCGGACGATCGCTCGGTCGAACAGCGTCAGCGTGCTCGCGCATGAAGCCCTGGCGGGCGGCGCTCACGAGCGCGACCGCCTCGGGGAAGAGCACGCGCATCGCGTCGCGCAGCGCGATCGCCTGCTCGTCGGACGAGCCGGCGACCTGGACCTGCGAGAGCGCCGCCGACGTCAGCTCGACCGCGGTGTTCAGCGTCAGCGTCGCGAACTGCTCGCGCTGGGCCTCCTGCACCGACTCGGCCTGCTGCTCGGCGAACTCGCGCAGGCCGCGGAGCAGGTCCTCCGGGTCGCCGCCGAACGGGAATCCGAATCCGCCGCCTTCCATGGGCCGAGTGACCCTAGCCCTCAGCAGCGGGAGCTTGTACCGTGCTCGACCTCCGCGACGAGCGCTTCCACGGCGGCCAGAGCGCTGCGCATCGCGCTCGCGAACGGCGAGCCGTCGTCGCCGCCGAGCGCGCTGCTCGAGCCGGCGGGCGGCGGCGCCGACCCGCGTCGAGGTAGGCCGAGGCGACGCCCGCGGCGGCGCGCCGATCGCGCGCTCGAGCGCGAGCGCCGCCTCCTCGGCCTCCTCGATCCCCGGGCGGCTGCTCGGTGATCCGCAGCTGCGCGAGGCGGGCCGCAGCTCCTCGAGGTCTGCCCGCCGCCCGCGAGCTCCCCCGCGAGCTCGCAGAGGACGACGATCGACGCGGCCTCGCGGACGAGCCTGCGCGGCGGCGACCGGCCGGCGCCTCGCGTCGAGCACGAGCCACGAGCGTCCACCGTCTCGCCGAACGCGACGAGGTAGATGCGCCCCGGCCGGCGGGCTCGGCGGCGAGGACGCCGGTCACGCGTTCGCCGGTGCCGGCGAAGCCCGCGGCCGCTTCCGCAGATGCGCTCCAGGTCGTCGCTCAGCTCCACGGCGCAAGAGTAGACTCGCCTCCGTGGCCGAGCTCTCCGCGAGGACGCAGCAGGCGCGAGAGCTGTTCGCGCCGCTCGGGCCGACCTACGACCGCTACGCGGCGCTGCTCTCGTTCGGCCAGGATCCGCGCTGGCGGCGCGTTCCTCGTCTCGCGGATCCCGGCCCGGGCGACCGCGTGCTCGACGTCGCGACCGGAACGGCGCGCGGTCGCGATCGAGCTCGTCGGGCCGCAACCCCGGGCTGACGGTCGTCGGGGTCGACCAGAGCCCGGAGATGCTCGCCGCGGCCGCGCACGCGTCGAGCGGGCCGGCCTCGGCGCGCGGATCGAGCTCGCGAGGGGCGGGCCGAGTCGCTGCCGTTCGCCGACGGCGAGTTCGACGCGCTCACGTTCACGTACCTCCTGCGCTACGTCGACGACCCGGCGGCGACGCTGCGCGAGCTGGCGCGGGTCGTGCGGCCGGGCGGCACGATCGCGGGGCTCGAGTTCGGCCTGCCGCGCGGCGTCTGGCGTGCGCTCTGGGAGCTGTACGTGCGCGTCGGGCTGCCGCTCGCGGGCGCGGCGGTCTCGCCCGGCTGGCGCGAGGTCGGATGGTTCCTCGGCCCGAGCATCCGCGGCTTCTACGACCGCCTGCCGCTCGCCGCCAGCTCGAGCCTTGGCGCGACGCCGGCGTCGGCGACGTCCGCTTCGCGGCGCATGAGCCTCGGCGGCGGGGTCGTCGTCTGGGGTACGCGCGCGTGACCGCGGTCCGGCCGTTCTACGCGCTGCGACCCGGGCGGCTGGCGCGACTACGTCACGCTGCTGCACCCGCCGTACACGCCCTGGCACCTCGTCCTACGTCGCGCTCGGCGCGGCGCTCGCGCCGGACGACGAAGTGGGGGCTGCTCGGCTGGACGGCGCCGCGTTCCTGCTCGCGCTCGGCGTCGCCGCGCACGCGCTCGACGAGCTGAACGGCCGGCCGCTGCGGACGCGGATCCCCGAACGCGTGCTCGTCGCGCTCGCCGTCTGCTCGCTCGCCGGCGCGTGCGCGATCGGCGTCAGCGTCGCGACGGACTCGGGCTGGTGGCTGCTCGCGTTCGTCGCCGTCGGCGCGTTCCTCGTCCCCGCCTACAACCTCGAGTTGTTCGGCGGCGCCGTCCACACACCGTCTGGTTCGCGCTCGCGTGGGGCGCGTTCCCGGTGCTGACCGCGTACTTCGCGTCGGCCGAGCGGATCCGCGCCGAAGCCGTGGCCGCCGCCGTTTTCGCGTTTCTCACGAGCCTCGTGCAGCGCCGGCTCTCGACACGGCGCGGCTCGTCCGGCGCCGGACGGCGGCGGTCGAGGGGCACGTGACGCTCGACGACGGCGAGACGCTCGCAGTCGACGCGGTCTGCGCCCGCGCCCCGAGGTCGCGCTGAAGCTGCTCGCCGCCGCGATGCCCGTGCTCGCCGGGGCGCTGCTGCTCTCGCGCGTGGCCTTAGCTGGCGATGCAGCGACGTACTGACGACCAGGCTCGCGACATGGTCGCGACCTGGTCGCTGCCGTACGATCGAGCGATCGCGCTGACGACGCTCTTCGACATCTTGTTCGCCGCGGCCGCGGTCCTCCGGCCCTCGTGCTCGCCGGAGCAGGGCTGCGCTTGCTGCGGCCCACCGCGGCCGCGGCCGAGGCGGCGCTCGTCTCGGGCGCGGCGGCGCCGGGTGGGTCGTCTTCGCGCTCGAGCCACGGCCATCCCCGCGAGCTCGGCGTCGCCGCCGGAGGCCTCACCGCGGCGGCGCTCGGCGGCGTCGGCTCGCTGCTGCTTCGCGAGGCGCTCGGCCGCGCGGATGCGACCGACGTCCACCTCGCCGCGGCGGAAGCACGGCTGCGAGCCCTCATCGACGAGGAGGCTGCCGGCCGGGCGGCGGAGCTCGAGCGCACGCTCGCGCGTGCCCGCGCCGATTCCGTCTCGCTGCTCATCGAGGAAGAACGGCGCATCGCCGACGAGCGACGCCGCGACTTCGCCGAGCGCGAACGCGAGCGGGCGGCGCTCGCCGACGCGCTCACCGGAGACGCAGGCTCAGGTCGAGCAGCGCCTCGCCGACTGGGCCAGGACCTCGACCGCGCCGCCGGAGACGACGAAGGCTCGACTCGCCGAGCTGCGAGCGGCGGCAGAAGCTGCTCGTCGCCGACGTCGGGCACGCGCCTGACGGCCGACGGCGACCGGCTCGCGGCGGAGAGCGAAAACCAGCGAATCGCACTCGCTCGCATCCGCGCCGAGCTCGACAAGGCGATCGAGGAGGTGCTCGGAGCGGCGCGCGCGGAGATCGACTCGCACGCGGCGGAGCGCCGCCGGGCGCTGCACGAGCTCGACGAGCGCATGCGCCGCCGCGAGCGCGAGCTGCTGGAGCGGATCGAGCGCGAGGAGGCGGAGGCGGCGCAGCGGATCGAGCCGGTTTCGAGGACGTGTAGCGCCGCCAGATCGAGCACGTGGAGCGGATCGTCGAGCGGGCGACGTCGAGCTACGCGGAAGGAGCGACGCAGCAATTTGCCGAGCTCGTGAAGTCGAGTCGCGAGGACGCCGCACGGAGGCTCTCGCGCGAGCTCGACCGCGCGGTCGAGATCTTCGCGCGCGAAGCCGAGGTCGTGCTCGCGGAGCGGCTCGCGCACGTCGGCGACGCAGGGGCGCAGCGGCTCGAGCAGCGGCTGGCCGAGGCGGCCAAGAGCCTCGAGCGGCAGCGCGACGAGTGGATGGGGGCGCTCGACGCCCGCATCGCCGAGCCTCGAGCACGGACCTCCGCAGGCGGCTCGAGGAGCTCGGCGCCGACACCGACGCCGAGCGCGCCGTGCTCGAGGCACGGCTCCAGGAGCTCGTCCGCCGGGTCGAGGCGGCCGACGGGCTCCAGCGCACATCCTGACCGCTTCCTTACAAACTAGCAGGGCAGGGTTCGTCGAAGAGGGCCACGAACCTACGGAGCCATGAGTGAGACGACCGAGATCGCGGAACCCGAGACGAACGAGCGCTCGAAGGTCGAGAGCTGGCGTCTCCACGTCCTGATCGAGGCCGGCTATCCGCTCCACGCTCGCCGAGCGGCTCGCGGCGAGCGAGGCCGACTCTGCACGTCGCGGTCGACCTCGTTCGCAACGGCTGCGCGCACACGACCGCGGCCGAGATCCTCCTCTAGGGGATCTCCGCGGCCGATACGCTGGCGGCCGTGAGCAAGGTCGAGCCGCTGCCGTACGAGGACCGCACGGTCTACTCGGTCGGCGCCTTCAACCGCGGCGTCGCGCAGTGGCTCGGGCGCCTGCCGACGGTCTGGGTCGAGGGCGAGGTGACCGAGCTGCGCCGCCATCGCGCGCTGGGCGACCGTCTTTCTTCACGCTGAAGGATCCCGGTGACGGCTCGTGCCTCGGCGTGACGATGCCGCGCGGCCAGTTCGACGGGCTGCGTCTCGAGCTGGTCGACGGCGAGCGCGTCCACGTGTACGGCCGGCCGGAGCTGTTCGAGCAGCGCGGCGACTTCCGCCTGCGCGCGCTCACGATCGAGCGCTTCGGCGTCGGAGCGCATCTCGCCGCGCTCGAGCGCCTGAAGGCGAAGCTCGCCGCCGAAGGGCTGTTCGCAGCCGAGCGCAAGCGGCCGCTGCCGCTGCTGCCACGGCGTATCGGACTCGTGACCGGCAACGACGCCGCCGCGAAGCGCGACGTGCTCACGACGATCCAGAGCCGCTTTCCGCCCGCGAACGTCGTCGTCGCCGAGACCTACGTCCAGGGACCGCGCGCGCCGCTCGAGATCGTCGCCGCGCTGCACGCGCTCAGCGAGCTGCCGGACGTCGACGTGATCGTGCTCACCCGCGGCGGCGGCAGCTTCGAGGATCTGCTCCCGTTCAGCGACGAGCGCGCTCGTGCGCGCGGTCGCCGCCTGTTCGGTCCCCGTGTGTCTCGGCGGTCGGACACGAGCAGGACACGCCGCTCTGCGACCTCGCCGCTGACGTCCGCGCCTCGACGCCGACGATCGCGGGCAAGCTCGTCGTGCCGGAGCTGCCGGTGCTGCTCGCGCGGCTCGAACGCGCACGCGAGTCTCTCTCGCGCTGTGCACGGCGCACGCTCGAGCGCGACGCGTCTCGCGTCGACCGTGCCGTACAGCGGCTGCGGGCCGCACCGCGGCTCGTGCTCGAGCGTGAACGCCTGCGGGCCGACCGCGCACACGAGCGCCTACGGCGGGCGCCCGCGCTCGCGCTCGAGCGCAAGCGCGCCGCGCTCGAAGCGACGGCGGGCAAGCTCGCGACGCTTTCGCCGCGGGCGACGGTCGAGCGCGGCTACGCGATCGTCCGCAGGGACGCGCAGCTCGTCCGGTCGAGCCGCGGACGTCGAACCGGGCGTGCGCGTCGACGTGCAGCTCGCCGAGGGCGGCTTCGGCGCGCTGGTGGAGGAGACGCGGGCGTGAGCGGCGAGGCGCCGACCTTCGAGCAGGCGCAGGCCGAGCTCGAGCAGATCGTCGAGCGGCTCGAGCAGGGCCAGGCCTCGCTCGACGAGGCGCTCGCCCTGTGGGAGCGGGGCGAGGAGCTCTATGCGTTCTGCCGCGAGAAGCTCGACACGGCGCAGGGCAAGGTGGAGGAGCTAGCCCGCCGCGTCGAGCAGGCGCGTCCCGAGCCGCAGGCCTAGCGCCTCGAGGTCGTCCCGCGCCCGGGCCGGGTCGCCCGAGAGGGAGACCGTCTCGACGCCGGGCAGGGCCTCCTCGACCACCCCGCCGAAGACGACGCAGTGCACGCCCGCGCCGGCGCAGCGTCGCACCACCTCGGACGCGACCTTGCCCTCCGCCGTCGTCGCGTCGACACGCCCTTCGCCGGTCACGACGAGCGCGTGCCCGTACGGGTCGAAGTCGACGAGGTCGAGCACGCGCGGGGCTCCGGGCACGAGCTCGGCCCCGAGCGACGCGAGCGCCGCCCCGAGCCCGCCGGCGGCGCCGGCGCCCGGAAGCTCTGCGTACGGGGCGAGCCCGGCGAGCGCGCGGAAGCGCGCCTCGAGCTCGGCCACCTGCGCCGGCGTGGCTCCCTTCTGGGGGCCGAAGAGCCGGGGCGCGTCGTAGAGCGTCGTCCGGACGTCGCAGAGCACGGTCGTCGGCGCCGGCAGCGCGTCGAGCACCTCGAGCAGGCCGGCGCCGGCGTCCATCGTGCGCCGTGCCGCCGACCGTGACGAGCAGCTCGTCGGCCTCGATCCGCGCGAGCAGCTCGCCGAGCGCGCGGCTCGAGGCGGAGAGAACGTCGAGCCGCTGCGGGTCGAACGGGATCACCTCGGCCGCCTCGACGACGGCGGCCCGCCCGAAGCGGCCGGTGCGGGCGGTGCGCGGGCGCCCGAACGCGTCCCTGGCCGCGACGGCGGTCGTCCGCTCGCACAGGGCGTCGAGCGTCCCCTCGCCGCCGTCGGCGAGCGGCAGCTGCTCACAGGCGACGCCGGCCCGCGCGAACCCGGCCGCGAGCGCCCGCGCCGCCTTCCGCGCCGGCAGGACGCCCTTGAGGCTAGCCGGGCACGCCAGCACGCTTGGCCGTGGCGTCGGCGTCGTCAACCTCACCCTCCTCAGCCGTCTCCGCCTGGCTCGCGCTCGGCATCCTCTGCAGCATCGCGAACGAGAGTCCCTCGCGCGCGAGGAACATGAGCCCTACACCGATCCCGACCGACGCCTCGATCGCCTGCAGCCCGAACCCGTATGCGATGCCGTGTCCGTAGGCGACGCCGTAGCCGACGAGCGCCGAGGCGATCGCGACCTGGACGACCCCGACGTTGCCGGGCCAGAAGGGGAAGATCGTGACGACGTTCATGAGCAGGAGCACGACACCGGCGGCGGGCAGCGGCGAGTGGATGTCGAAGGCGCGCATCGCCGTCCAGACGGCGAGGAGCTGGCACACCCAGCCGGAGATCTGGAAGAAGATCGCGCCCGCGGTGCCGACCGGCGAGCGCATCACGCCGAGACCCTGGCGTCCCATGGCGAACACGCGGCGCACGCGCCCCAGACGATCGGCCTCGACGGCGTGCGACCGGCGCGCCGTGACGAACGCAAATGCGAACAAGCCGACACCGACACCGATCACGAAGAGCAGGACCGCCCTCGCCGAGTTCGGGATGTTCGCTGTCGCGACGACGTAGAGCACGAGCAGCAGGACCGGCACGATGTCGAAGACGCGATGTGCGAACACGGTTCCGACGAGCGTCGCCCACGCGCCTTTGCGGCGGGGTAGCTTGCGCGTGAGGACGGCGACGCGCGCGAGCTCGCCGATCCGGCCCGGCAGCACTGCGTTCGCGAACAGCCCGACCGAGAACGCGGAGAAGACAAGCAGCGCGGTCGGGCGGGGCGGCGCCAGCGCGGAGTGGATCACGATCGTCCAGGCGATCGCGCGCACGATCACCGAGAGGAGGTTGAGCGCGATCGCGACGGCGACCCATTGCCACTTGACCGCCGCGAACGCGTTGCCGATCGCGGTGAACGGGCCCTGCCACCAGAGCAGCACGGCGATGCCCGTGAGGGCGGGGAGCCCGACCGCCAGCCTGCCCCAGAGCGTCTGCGGCAGGCGCGGCCGGAAGCGGCTCACGGCGCCGCCGCCATCGCCCTGACGCTGCCGATCGCCGACGTGTAGATCTCGACGAGCCGTCGTGCGATCGTGTCCCAGGAGTACCGCTCCTGGGCGAGCCGGCGGCCGGCCACGCCCATCGCCTGGCGGCGCGGCTCGTCGGCGAGCAGCGCCTCGATCGCGTCGGCAAGCGCATCCTCGTCGCCGGCTGGGAACGCGGTGCACGTCTCCGGGGTCATCACGGCACGGTACCCGGTGATGTCGGACGCGATCACCGGTGTGGCGCACGCGAGCGCGCGCGTGAGCACGATGCCGAAGCTCTCACCACCGAGCGAGGGAGCGACGAGCGCCTTGGCGGTGAGCAGCTCCTCGGTGAACTGCTCCTGCGGAAGGAAGCCGAGCACCTTGATCCCGTCGTCCGGGACGCGCAGCCGAGTCATCAGGAGGCGAACCCGCAGCGGGTCGGCGCCGACGACGTGAAGCTCCGCGCCTGTGCGGCGGCGGATCTCGGGCCACGCATGCAAGAGGACGTGCAGCCCCTTGCGCCCTTCGTGCCGCCCCGCGAAGACGATCCGGTGCGCGCGGCCGCCGGGGTCGGCCGCAGGTGGGATGAGCACGCCGTTCGGCACGATCTCGTACTCGCCCGGGAGCCAGCGCTGTGCAGACGCCCGGGCGCTCTCGGAGACGGCGATGCGATGGTCGAGCCGATCGGCGAGGAAGCCCCACACCGGCTTCGCGATCCGCATCCAGCCGAGGTCGCCGCTCGCGTGGAACGTGCCGACCATCGGCCCGTCGAACGACGCGAGCGTGGCGATGCACGGGATGGGCGTCATGGGCTCGTGCAGGTGCAGCACGTCGAACTGTTCGCGCAAGAGCGCATGGCGGATGCGGAAGATCGAGCGCGGGCTGAGGATGATGTTCGGCAAGGTGCCGTTGGCGGGGACGATCACCGAGCGGCCGATCGGGATCACCTCGGGCGGCGGGTTGCCGTGCCTGCCGTGCCGCGGGTGGAGCACGCGCGTGAACTGGCCGGGCGGGTCGTTGCCCATGATCGTCTTCACCTCGCACCCGGCCTTGCGGAGCGCTTCGGCCTGCAGCTCGGCGTGCTCCAAGACGCCGCCCCAGAACGACCACGAGTACGGCACGATGATGCCCACCTTCACGGCGTCCATTATCGTCGGCCGTCGTGAGCCTGCTGGAGGTACTCGGGGTCGAGATCGGCCCGCGCCGCAAAGGGACGCCGGAGGCGGCCCGGGCGGCCGAGGCAGTGGCGGCGGCCTTCCGGGAGCTCGGGCTGGAGCCTCGTTTCCAGGAGTTTCCCTTGGTCGGCTACGAGGCGGAGGAGCCCGAGCTCGAGCTGGACGGCGGGCCGGTGGCCGCCGGCCCGTGCGAGTACGCGCAGGCGACAGGACCGGGCGGGGTCACGGGCGTGCTGCGGCGGTACGGGTCTCTGCCGGGACTGGTCCCGGCCGACTCGAGCCCGATCTGGGCGATCGAGGACGAGGCCGGCCGCGTGCTCGCACTCGTCTACGAGAACCCCGTCGTCGCGAACGGTGGGGCGATCCCCTTCATCTCGTTCTACGGGCCGCTGGTCACGGGGCCGAGCTGCTTCGTCGTGCGCGGACACCCGGCGTTGCGCGACGGCGTGCGTGCGCGGCTGCGCAGCGGCGGCAGCTTCGTGCACGGTCTCACCGAGCGCAACGTCCTCGCGACGCTGCCGGGAGAGAGCGAGGAGGCCGTCGTCGTCTGCGCGCACTACGACTCCGTGTGGCACGGGCCGGGCGTGATCGACAACGCGACGGGCGTCGAGGCGGTGCGGCGCGTAGCGGAGCGGCTCGCCGGGCGGTCGCATCCGCGCACCGTCGTCTTCGCGGCGTGGGCGGCCGAGGAGATCGGGCTCGTCGGCTCGCGCTGGTTCGTGCAGGACGCGAAGCACCGCGGCGAGATCGACCGCTATGTCGGCGTCGTCAACCTCGACTGCGTCGCGCACGGCGAGAAGCTGATGCTGATGGCCGCGCCGGGGGCGCTGCTCGAGCGTGCCGTCTCGGAGGCGACACGCCTCGGACTCGACGGGCGCTACGAGCTGCAGACGGTCGAGCGGGGCGCGGGCACCGACCACGTCCCCTTCATCGAGGCAAAGATTCCGGGCGTCTCGATCCTCCATTTTCCGTACCCGGAGTACCACCTGCCGACCGAGACGCTCGCGCTCGTCGACGAGCAGAAGCTCGAGGACAGCGTCGAGCTCGCGGTCGCGCTCGTCGAGGGCCAGCTCGCAGAGCCCGTGGCGAAGATCCCGTAGTTCGAGTGCGCGCGCCCCGGCCGGCGCTGCTCGGCGCGCGCCCGGAGGGCCGTCGGCGGCTGGGCCTGACTACGATGCGGCGATGATCGGGCTCGCGGAGCTGCACACCCATCTCGGCGGCTCGGTCTCGTCCGACATCCTCTGGACGCTTGCCCACGAGCAAGGGATCGCGCTTCCGGTCAAGGACTACTGGGATTTCGACCGGCTGGTCACGGTCAGCGACCCGCGCGGCGTGCCCGACCTCGACGCGCTCGACCAGATCTACCACTGGACGGAGCTGATCCAGTCCAGCCCGATCGCCGTGGAGACGTCGGTGCACGGCGCGATCGGAGGCGCCTACCGCTCGCAGGGGATCACGACGCTCGAGCTGCGGTTCAACCCGATGAAGCGGAACCGGGGCGGCGAGCGCGACCTCGATCACATCATCCTCGCCGCGATCCGCGGCCTCGATCGTGCGAGCCTCGAGTATCCGCAGGTGAGCGCGGGCCTGATCCTGATGATGGACCGCACGTTCACGCCACGGCAGAACGAGATCATCGTCGAGAAGGCGATCCGCTGGGGGTCGCGCGGCATCGTCGGTGTCGACATCGCGGGGCCGCGGCCGGGCCATGCGCGGTTCGACTACCGCTCGGTGCGGCCGATGGTCGAGGAGGCGCGCGGGGCGGGCCTGGGAGTGACGATTCACGTCGGCGAGGAGGGCGGCGACTTCGGCCGCGACGAGATCGGAGAGGTGCTCGAGGTGCTGCGTCCCGACCGGATCGGCCACGGCATCCTCGCCGCCGGCGACGAGGGGCTGATGCGGTCGCTCCGCGAGAGCGAGGTCGTGCTCGAGATCTGCCCGACGTCGAATCTGCTGACGAAGGCGCTGCCGGACGAGGACGCCGTCCGGGACGTCTTCCGCACCTTCGTCGGCCACGGCGTCCGCTTCACGATCGCGACGGACGGGCCCGAGATGATGCGGACCCACCTGCGAGACGAGTTCGACCTGCTGCTCCGGACGGGCGCACTCACCCAGGAGGAGCTCGACGAGGCGAACGCGCGCGGCCATGAGGCGAGCTTCGTCCGTTCCGGCCTCCGCTCGGCCCAGGTGTAGACCCGAACCCCCTAAATACTCCTATCGGCCAATGGTCGGCATTGGGTCGCTGGCGTAGCGTCCCGCGCCATGAGGAGCACCCCCGGCAACACGCCTTTTGGGCTGACCGAGCGGCAGCTGCAGGTGATCGCGTTGATCGCCCACGGCTATTCGAACGAGGAGGTCGGGCTGCGGCTCGGCATCTCTGCGCGGACGGCGAAGGCGCATTGCGACGTGCTGCGGCAGAAGCTCGGCGTCCCCAGGCGGCGACAGATTCCTGCTGCATTCAGGATGCTCACGGGTGAAGACCCCCTTTCCCGCGAGCTCGCGCCGGCCTCGGCCGGCGTCGGGGGCTGACGGCAACCGCGCCCGGCGCTCTCGCCCCGGGCGCGGAGCCCCTTCCCAGGGGGTCAGCAGCCGTCCACAATAGGCAAGGAGGAATGTAGAGGGCAACCAGGGCTACGGCGTCGGCCCGGGCAGGCAGGCAGGCAGGCATGGTCGAGGGCACGGTCAAGACGCAATCGCAGTCGAAGGCGCGCGGCTCCACGATCAAGCGCCCTCGGCTTACCACGCTCCTCGACGAATCGGGAGCGCGCTTCCTCCTGCTGCTGGCACCGGCCGGCTACGGGAAAACGACCCTCGCCCGGGAGTGGACCGACGGGCGCGACAGCGTGGTCTGGTACAGCGGCGGCCCGGCGATGGCAGACGTCGCCGCGCTGGCGGCCGGGGTGGCCGAGGCCCTCACTGCGAAAGACGAGGTGGCCGAGCGCGTGCAAATCCTCGCCGCGCGCGGACAGCCGGCCGGCGTGCTCGCCAAGGCGGTCGCCGCCGCCGCTCCGAAGGATCCGGGCCTGATCTTGGTTGTCGACGACTACCAGTACGTCGCCGAGTCGCCTGACGCCGACGCGTTCATGTCGGAGCTCATCTCCCTGACGAAGTTCCGGCTCCTCTTGACGAGCCGCGTACGACCGAACTGGCTCACGCCGCGGATGACCGTCTACGGCGAGGCGACCGTGCTCGAGATGGCCGAACTCGCGTTCACCGACGAAGAAGCCCAAGAGGTGCTGGGCTCCGAGGGCGGGAAAGCGTCCGAAGCGGTCGTCTCCCAGGCTCACGGATGGCCGGCGGTGATCGGGCTCGCTGCCACGCACGGAGCGCCGGCGCGGCCAGATAGGGAACTTCACGCGGAGGACCTCTACGACTACTTCGCCGAGGATTTGTTCGAGAACTCCTCCCTCGAGTTGAGGAATGCCCTGTTCCTACTCGCGCTCGGCGGAGACGCGAGCATCGACGTCGCGCGAGAGTTGCTCGGGCCAGAGCACGACAGGCTCTTGACGGAGGCGACGGAACGCGGGTTCCTGGGTTGCGGGCCGCGCGGTTCTAGCGCCATCCATCCTTTGCTAAGAGGTTTTCTCCTAACCAAGCTTCGCGAGCTCGACGCAGGAGAGGTGAACGCCGTAGCGGGACAGGTCGTCGAGTGCCTTGCGCGCGCAGAACTGTGGGACACATGCCTGGCCGCGTTGCAGGCTGTCCCTCGGACGGACCTAGTCGCGTCGACGCTCAGCGACGCGCTATCTCCACTTCTCGCCTCCGGCCGAGTAGCCACGCTCAAGCGATGGCTCGAGCTTTCAGAGGTGCACGAGCTCACTTCCCCGATCTGCCTTCTTGCGCAGGCCGAAGTTGCCCTTCGGGAGCGTGACGACGCGCGCGCGCAAACGCTCGGGGAACAAAGCGGAAGACTTCTCGAGGATGCTGATCTCGCCGCGCGTGCACACCTGACGGCCGCGCGGGCCTCACACATGCGCCAAGATGCAGCCGGTGTTGCGTCGAACTGCGACCGAGCCCAGGCGCTCACGGCAGACTCAGGGGTCCGCTTTGAGGCGCTGTGGCTCGCTTTCTTGAGCGCAACCGAGCTTCAGACCCAAGTTGTCGATTCACTCTTCGAGCGGTTGCAGGAACTGGAAGACAGTCACCCGGATCGCACGCTTCGGTTGCAGCTCGGGAGGGCTCTCTTAGCTGCTGAGACGGGAAAGCCTCGCGAATCCATTCGCGCTTACGAGCTGTCGGTGCCGCTGCTAGAGCACGTCCGCGATCCTCTGATTCGCACCGGGTTCCTGAATCAGTACCTCTTTGTCTCCTGCCTGGTGGCGCGCTACGACCAGGCGCTTGTTCTTGCAGAGCAGCTGACAACAGAGGCCCGACTCAGCGGCGTGGAGTTTGCCCTCGACCACGCGCTCATAGGACGCGCAGCAGCATTGACCGGATCAAGGAAGCTCTTGAGCGCCCAGCAAGCGCTCGATCAGCTGCAGCGGGGAAGACAGATCGACTCCGAGGTCATCACTCTACAAACCACTCTTCAAACGGCGAGATTGCGGATTGCGGTCGGAGACCTCGAGGGAGCGAGGGTTCTGTTTCTGACGCCTCCTCCGGACGGAGTGCCCCTCGCAATGCTTGGCGAGTTTCACGGCTACCGAGGCCTAGTACTCGCCGCAATGGGGCAGGTCGACGCGGCAGAAGCGGCTTTCCGGGAAGCTCTTGAATGCTCACGTTACGCCGAAGCGACAGTGCTCAGCCGCCTCGGAAGAGCGGTCATCGGTGTTCAGCAACATCCGCTTGCACGCGAAGACGCTGCAGACGCCGTCCAGAGCATGGTCGCCCAGGGGTATCTCGACGCGGTAGTCACCGCATGCCGCGCGTGCCCAGCCTTGGCGGTCGCAGCTTCCGGCGATCCCGCATTGAATAGGTCGCTCACGAAGCTATTCGTAGCCTCGCGAGATATCGCACTAGGCCGGCGCGCCGGCCTCGAGATGCCGCGCGAATTGCGACGGAGCGAGGGATTGTCTCCCCGCGAGCGCGAAGTTCATGAGCTTCTTGCCCAGGGGCGCACGAATCGCCAAATCGCAAAGACCCTCTTCATTAGCGAATCTACGACCAAGGTGCATGTCCGGCACATCTTCGAGAAGCTGGGAGTCCACTCGCGCGCTGAAGCAGCGAGAGCCTCAGCAAGAGAAGAGACGTCAGATCACAGCGCGTGAGGCAACGGCTCGCTCAGGCCGGCGGCTAACGGAGTGCCGCACCGCTTCTTCTGACCCGAGGGATTGAAGGGCGAACTCCCGTCCTCGTCCGAGCCGGTAATCCTCCGAGGCGCCCGCCAGAATTGCCTCGAACGCCGCGACAACCGCCGTGTCGAACTGCCCTTCTACACCCTGAGCGAGTCGAAGGCGCGCCACTCTGCTTGGCATGGCATCACGATAAGGGCGGTCGGAAGTCATCGCGTTATACGCGTCCGCCACAGCTATCACACGCGAGAGGAGCGGGATCGTATCCCCCCGCAATCCGTCGGGGTATCCGAGGCCGTCGAGGCGCTCGTGATGATGCCGGACAATCGAAGCGATTTCGTGGTAGTCATCGACGTTTCGCAAGATCCGCTCCCCGATCTCCGAATGGCGCTCCATCTGGCGTCTCTCCTCAAGGTTCAACGAGCCAGGCTTCTCGAGTAAGCCGGCAGGCAGGCCAATCTTCCCCACGTCGTGTACAAGCCCACACAGATGGGCTAACTCCTGATCCCCCTCCGAGAGCGCCAAGCGCGCCGCGATGTCTCGCGCGTAGATCGCAACCGACGCTGAGTGACCAGCGGTGTAGCGATCTCGCGCGTCGAGCGTCGCGACGAGCGCCGTAGCGAAAGACAGATTCGCCCTGGACAATCTCGCGTTCGCAGTGCCAAGCGCTTCCGACGTTTCCCGCTGCCCCCTATACAAGAGCAGAAGTCTCTGGGCCGCCACGGCGGGAACTGCGAATAGGGCGACGCTCCAAGGAGAGATCGTGACGTACGAGTAGGCAAGGACAGCCACCATCGGTGCTTGTAGGGGCACGCTCGCGGCATGCACTTGTCCAGCCGTCCGGATCGTGTCGCTCCAGGACGCCGTAGCTCGGATCGCCGGCGCGACCGCGGTGAGACTAACGTCGGTTGTCGTCTCGACGACGAAGGCACCGACCACCGCCCCAAATATCACCAAGAAGCCTGGCGAGGCAGCGTGCAGGATCGCGGCCGCCGTCAGGCCCGCTGCGCCTGCAACGATCACGCGCTCCGCGGTCCAGGTCGCCCACCGGAGGATCGGCTGGTCGGTGTCACGACGAGGGAGATCCGCCAGTAGACCTGCGCCGCCGACCACAACCGCCGAAAGCGGCCCAAATACGACGGCCGCGAAGATGCACAAGAAAGAAGCGATGGACACCTCTACGGTCGGCGTTAGCCGGATACCTTCGCGCTCGGCGGCGACGGCTAGTACCCCCAGAACGCCGGTCGCCAATGGGTGTTCAAGCGGATAGCCGGCAAAAACAAGCCCAGCGCACATCGCCGTTGCGCCGCTCACCAGCAGCGCGACCCAGACGATGAGGAGGTTATCCCGCCTGGTCGTCATACCACGAATATCCGGAGAAATAGTCAATACCTACCCTTGACATCCCCCTAAAGGGGTATAAATTCGAATAGCCGTCAGTCCCGAACCGGAGGTCACCGGTGCATAAGCGTATTGCCTCGATCGTCGCCCGCGCGACCATCGCAGGCACAACTAAAGCTTGGTAAAGCCGACGCAGTCTCCGTTGTCCACAGGTAAGGGGCATCCCCCTTGTGAGGGATTTCCACAGCCGGTGGATAGAAGCGAAACAGCCTAACCATCAGGCACCGGGTGGGTTAGCACCCGGTGCGTGCTGGTGCTCGCGCACAAACTTTCTACAGGGGCTGAGGAAAAGCCGGCTTAGCCGATGATGCCGCGGCGGAAACCGACGGCCACGGCATGCGCACGCGAACGCGCCTGCAGCTTGGCGAGCAGGTGACGCACGTGCGACTTGACTGTCTCCTCGGAGAGGAACAGACGCTGGCCGATCTCCCGGTTGACGAGGCCGTCCGAGATGAGCTGAAGCACCTCGATCTCGCGCATCGTCGGCTCCTGCTCGAGCTCCCGAAGCGGACCCTGGAACGGGATCACCTCGGCGCTGCCGTTGCCCGAACGACGGCGCGCCGCGACCTCCTCGAAGCGTCGCGAATGATCCTGGTACCGGTCGAGGATCTCTTTACGCTCTGCAGCGTCCACGGCCCGAGTATCGGCGCCCCGGAATCACCCCTTTAGGGGCTCCCTACCTCAACCCAGGGATCGGCCCGGCTCCAGGCCTCGCTATCCGGCAGCCCCGGTGGCCGCCAAAGTGGCCTTGTCGACGTTCAGGGGGTGGTGGCAGGCGGCCAAGTGCCCTCCGCCGTAGTCGACGAGCGGGGGCTCGACCTCCGCGCAGACCTGGGTCGCGTAGCGGCAGCGCGGGTGGAACCGGCAGCCGCTCGGCGGGTTGATCGGGCTCGGCACGTCTCCCTCGAGCACGATCCGCTCACGCGACGCGGCCAGGTCCGGATCCGGCACCGGCACCGCCGAGAGCAGCGCCTCCGTGTACGGCATGATCGGCCGCTGGTACAGCTCCTCGGCCGGCGACACCTCGACGAGCTTGCCGAGATACATGACGGCGATGCGGTCGCTCACGTGGCGGACGACGCCGAGGTCGTGCGCGATGAAGATGTACGTCAGCTTGAACTCGGTTTGAAGATCCTCGAGCAGGTTGAGCATCTGCGACTGGATCGAGACGTCGAGCGCCGACACCGGCTCGTCCGCGACCACCAGCTTCGGGCGCAGCGCGAGCGCCCGCGCGATCCCGATCCTCTGCCGCTGGCCGCCCGAGAACTCGTGCGGGAAGCGGTTGTAGTGCTCCGGGGACAGCCCGACCGCCTCCAGCAACTCCTCGACCCGGGCCTTCCGCTCCCGCTTGTCCCCGAGATGGTGGATCTTCATCGGGTCGCTGATGATCGTCCCGACCCGCTTGCGAGGATTCAGGCTCGCATAGGGATCCTGAAAGACCATCTGCATCTCGCGGCGCAACGGGCGCAACCGGCGCGGCCCGAGCTTCTCGATCGCCTGCCCGCGAAAGAAGATCTCCCCCGCGGTCGGCTCGAACAGACGTACGATCGTGCGCCCGAGCGTCGACTTGCCGCAGCCCGACTCGCCGACGAGCCCGAGCGTCTCCCCCTCCTGCACCGCGAAGCTGACGCCGTCGACGGCGTGCACCCGCGCCACCTCGCGCTGGAGGATGCCCTTACGGATCGGGAAGTACTTCTTGACGTGACGGATCTCGACCAGCGGCTGACCCGGACCACCGTTCGTGTTCATGCCGCCTCGGTGTGGCCGCCGCTGATCGTCGCGTCGCGGTACGCCCGCTTGTAGTCCACGTCGAGCCAGCAGCGGTCCAGATGGTCGACCGCCTCGACGTGGTTCTCGAGCGGCGGCTCCTGCGTGCACTTCTCGAACGCGTGCGGGCAACGCGGACGGAACTTGCAGCCCGCCGGCGCGTTGATCAGCGACGGCGGCGCGCCCTTGATCGAGTGCAGCCGCTCCGGGCGCGGACCGTCGAGCCGCGGAATCGAGCCGAGCAGCCCCCACGTGTACGGCATCTGCGGGTTGTAGAAGAGCTCCCGCTTTGCCGCCTGCTCCACGACCCGCCCCGCGTACATGACGATGATCTCGTCCGCGATGTCGGCCACGACCCCCAGGTCGTGCGTGATCAGGATCACCGCGGAGTTGAAGTCGTCCTTCAAACGCGAGATCAGCTCGATGATCTGCGCCTGAATCGTCACGTCCAGCGCGGTCGTCGGCTCGTCCGCGATCAGGATGTCCGGGCTGCACGACAAGGCCATCGCGATCATCGCGCGCTGGCGCATGCCGCCCGAGAACTGGTGCGGGAAGTCGTCGACGCGGTTCTCCGGATTCGGGATACCCACCTGGCGCAGCAGCTCCACCGCCCGCTTCCTCGCCGTCCGCCTGTCGACCGAGTCGTGCGTCCGGATCGCCTCGACGATCTGGTCGCCGATTCGATAGACGGGGTTCAGCGACGTCATCGGATCCTGGAAGATCATCCCGATCTCGGCGCCCCGGTAGCCCTGAAACTCGCGCTCCGAGATGTCGAGCATGTCCTTGCCCTTGTAGACGACCCGGCCGCCGAAGATCGAGTTCACGCCGCGGGTCAACCCCATCAGCGTCATCGCCGTCACGCTCTTGCCGGACCCGGACTCGCCGACGATCCCCAGCACGTCGCCACGCGAGAGCTCGAACGAGACACCGTCAACGGCGCGCACGACGCCGTCCTCCGTCGCAAAGTGGACGCTGAGATCGTCGACCTCGAGCAGGAGCTCTCCCATTACGTCGGCCTGATCCGCGGGTCGAGGTACGCGTAGAAGAGATCGACGAGGACGCTGAAGCCGACGATGAAGAACGCGCCGTACATCGTCACGCCCATGATCGGCGGAAGGTCGAAGTTGCCGATCGACTGAGCCGCGTACTCACCGACGCCGTGCAGGTCGAACACGGTCTCGGTGAGGATCGCGCCGCCCCCGAGAACGCTCGCGAAGTCGAGCCCGAATAGGGTGACGATCGGGATCAGCGACGTACGCAGAACGTGCTTGAGCAGGATCCGCCTCGGCGTCAGGCCCTTCGCCTTGGCCGTGCGAACGAAGTCCTCGTTGACGGTGTCGAGGATGTTCCCGCGCAGCACGCGGCCGTAGAAACCGATGAACAGGACCGCGAGGACGAGCCAGGGCAGGATGAGATGGGTGAACCAGGCGGCCGGGTTTTGCGTGAGCGGCACGTACTCGCCGTCCGGGAAGAACGTCATGAGCCCGCCCTCGGCGAGGTAGTAGCGGGCAACGAGGCCGAGCCAGAACACCGGCATGGAGATTCCGATCAGGGCAAGCACCGTGATGATGCGATCGGACAGCCTGCCCGCGGTGAGCGCGGATATCACCCCCACCGTGATGCCGAAGAAGAGCCAGATCACACCGGCTCCGATCGTGAGCGAGAACGTGGCGGGGATGCCCTGCACGATCTGCGACAGCACGTTCTGCTGGCTCGTGTACGAGACGAGGCTGCCGTCGAACATCTTCTTCATCATCCGCCAGTACTGGACGTAGAACGGCCGGTCGAACGCCCACTCGTGCTCGATGTTGATGACGTTCTGCGTCGTGGCGTTCTTCCCCGCGATCCGTTCCGCCGTCCCGTGGGGCCCACCGCCCGGCACGACGATGAAGATCAAGAAGACGATGAACGTGACCGCCGCGCAGACCAGGACGGCGCCGATCGTGCGGCGTACGAGGAACGCCAGCATCAGTGCTGGACCTTCACCTTCGCCCGCGGGTCAAGGGCGTCGCGGAGCCCGTCACCGAAAACGTTCAGCGACAGGACGGTGAGCACGATTGCGAGGCCGGGCGCAAGCGAGAGCCACGGGCGCGTGACGATGAAGTCCCTGCCGCTCGAGATCAGCGTGCCCCAGGACGGACTCGGCGGCTGCACGCCTGCGCCGAGGAAGGAGAGCGCCGCCTCGAGGACGATGTTGTTCGCGATGATGAGCGTGAAGAACACGAGCACGGAGCTCGCGAGGTTCGGCAGCAGCTCGCTGAACATGATCCGCAGCGGGCTCGCGCCCTGCGCGATGGCAGCCTCGACGAACTCCTTCTCGCGCAGCGACAGCACCTGGCCCCGAAGCGGGCGGCCGACGTACGGCACGAGCACATAGGAGATGACGAGGGTCGGGATCCAGAGGCTGCCCGACTGCACGGAGATACCGAAGTGGTGGAACCCGTTGATCGCGAGGGCCGAGCCGAGAGCGATTCCGAGCAGCACGACCGGGAACGCGTAGAAGAGGTCGAAGAAGCGCGTGATGACGAAGTCGATCCAGCCGCGGAAATAGCCCGCGAGCAGAGCGAGCACGACGGCGAAGAACACGCAGATCGCCGACGAGCCGATACCGACGAGCAGCGAGTTGCGGCCCCCGTACAGCAGCCGCACCGCCTCGTCGCGGCCGTTCGGGCCGTCCGCGCCGAGCACGAACTTCCCGCCGGCGCCGAGCCAGGTCGGGCCGATCGGGAGCGACGCTACGAGCTTCCCCTTGATCACCCCGCCCGCAGAGACCACCTGCTCGGGGTGGCCGTTTACCTTGACCACCTCGAGGATGTGGTTCGCATCCGGGCCGGAATGGGCGACGTGGTGAGCGTAGAGCGGCGCGAACGCGCATGCGAGCACGATGGCCACAAAGACAAAGAGAAAGAAGAAGGCGATGTAGTTCCGGCGAAGCCTGCGCCAGGCGAGGTACCAGGGGCTCCGGCCGCGGATCTCGCTCGCGACCGCCCCGCCCGCCAGTTCGGCCGCCGTGTCGAGCGTGAATTCGGTCTCGCCCATCCGCTGTGCCACCTAGGACGTCACTCCCCGAGCAGCGGCTGGGGGCGCCGCATTCGGCGCCCCCAGCGGATCGCGTCAGCTACGGCTACTTGTGGCAGATCGTCGAGAAGTCGAACTGGTAGTTGACGTGGAACACGTAGCAGCTGAGGTCGATGTCCGAGTTGAACGTGTCGATCCCCTGCTGGTTGATGTACGGGGCCCACGGGGCCTGTTCCATGATCTGCTTGCCGAGCGCGGCCCACTGCTTGTTCACCGCGCCGGTCAGTGTCGGCTGCTTCTTCAGCTCGTCGATCTTGGCGTTCACCGCCGGATCGTCGAAGTTCGCGTAGTTGTTGTTGTGCGTTGCTGTGATCCGGTTGCCGTTCAGCAACACGTCGTACCAGTCGAGAGGATGCGGATAGTCCTGGAACCAGTCGGCGAAGCCGATCTGCGCCTTCGTCGCCTGGGCTCCGATCGTCGTCCAGTACACCGCGGCGTTGATGATCTTCAGCTTCGCGTCGAGGCCGATCGCCTTGAGCACCTGCTGAAGGTAGGCCGTCGCCTCGGGCGAGCGGCGACTCTCGTTGTTGCTGCCCCAGATCGTGACCGCCGCACCCTTCGCTCCGGCCGAGACGATCAACTGCTTCGCCTTGGCGACGTTGTGCGGGTACAGGTTGTCCTTCTCGTACTGCGGATACGTCGGCGGAAGGACGTTCTCTGTCGGCGTCGCAAGGCCGCCGTAGATGCGCACGAGCGCCTGACGGTCGATCGCGTAGTTGACCGCCTGCCGCACCTTCAGGTTGTTGAACGGCGCGACGCGCGTGTTCATGAAGAAGTAGAACGTGTTCGCCGGCGTGTACACCTTGATCTGGTTGGCGTACTTCGACTCGAGCTCGCTGAGCCGGTCGTTCGGCGGCTGGTAGAAGTCGTAGTCGTCCTGACCGTTCAGCGTCCGCGTCAGCGCGACGCTCGCGTCACCGAAGATCTGGATCGTCATCTTGTCGGGATTCCCGGCCGGGACGTTGCCGCCGAAAGCGGCCGCGTCGAAGTTCGGGTTCCGGACGACGATGACCTGGTGATTCGGGCTGTAGCTCTGGATCATGTACGGCCCGCTCGACGGGATCGGCGTCGTCGACTGATCCTTGTACGGCGTCCCCTGCGGGACGAGCGCCGTGAAGGTCGTCGCGAGGATGTTCTCGAAGTCACCCTCGGGCGCCGTCAGATGGATCGTGATCTTCCCCGAGGCGTCATTCGCGGTGATACCGCTGATGTGGCCCTTCTTCGAGGCCCCGTAGGCGTTGGCGCCGACGATGTTCCCGAAGAAGCCGACTCCGGGCGAGTCGATCTGGAAGTCGCGCTCGATCGCGAAGCCGAAGTCGCTCGCCTTGATGGGCGAGCCGTCCGAGTACTTGAGGCCCTTGCGCAACGTCAGCGTGTAGGTCTTCCCGTCAGACGAGACCGTGGGAAGGCTCTGCGCCAGATACGGGACGATCGTCGCGCCGTCCGGGCCGTTGACGTGCTTGTACCCGAGCAGGGGCAGGTAGACGTTCCACATGATCGCCCAGCCCTGCACCGTGTACGAGAGGCTCGGATCGAGGAAGTCGATCCCCGTGTCGTAGGCGATCCGGAAGTTCGCAAAGGTCTTGCCTGTACTCGTTGTGCTGGAGCCGGGCGAGGTGCTCGGGCTCTTCTTACCGCCGCTACCGCAGGCCGCGGCGATGAGCGCCAGGCCGACGACGAGCGCAGTGGCGGTCAACAGCCACTTCCACCGGTTCTTGCGGTCCAATTCGGTTACCTCCCCGGTCCTGTTTCGCTGCCGCGCGAAGACGACCGCCTCGCAGCATATGGTGGGCATTCTTACTGACGTCGAGGGGTAAACGCTAGTTAGAACCGTGCCCGGCCGGCGCCGGAGCTACCGCACGCAGATCGTCGCGTAGTCGAATCCGTAGACGATCTGGTTCACGTAGCAGTCGAGGTCGACCCGCCGGCTGAACAGATCGATGAACTGGCGGTTCAGGAACGGCGCCCAGGGAGCCTGCCGCATCACGGCCGCGTCGAGCTCCGCCCAGGCCCGGTTGACGGCCGCGGACGGGAGCCGACCCCGCAACGCGTCGATCTCGGCGTTTACGGACGGATCGTCGAAGGCGGCGTAGTCGCTGTTGAACGTCTTCGCGATCTGCTCGCCGTTGAGGAGCACGTCGAACCAGTCCAGCGGGTGCGGGTAGTCCTGGAACCAGTCGGCGAACCCGATCTGGGCCTTCGTCGCCTTGTCCCCGACGGTCGCCCAGTAGGCCGACGACGGGACCGTCTTCTTCTTCGCCTCGAAGCCGAGGGAGTCCAGCACCCCGACGAGATACGTGGACGCCTCCGAGTCGGGGCCGGACTGATGGCTCCAGACGGTGACAGCCGTGCCCTTGAAGCCGGAGCGCGCGACGAGCCGCTTCGCCTTGGCCAGGTCGTAGGGATAGAGATCGTGTTTCTTGTACTGCGGGTACGTCGGCGGCAGGATGTTCTCGGTCGGGACCGCGAGTCCGTCGTAGAGCTCGACCAGCGCGCTGCGGTCGATCGCATAGTTGACCGCCCGGCGGACCTGGAGGCTCGTGAACGGCGCCACGCGGGTGTTCATGAAGAAGTAGTAGGTATTGGGCGACAGGTACCGCCTGATCCGCGTGCCGTACTTCCGCTGCACACGCGCGAGCTGCGCGGGAGGGATCGCGTGAAAGCCGTCCCAGTCGTCCTGGCCGGCGAGCACACGCTTCAGCGCGGCGCTGTCGCCGCTCACGACGTCCCAGACGATCGAGTCGGGATTCCCGGCGGGGACGTTGCCGGCGAAGGCGGCCGCGTCGAAGTACGGGTTCCGCGTCTCGACGATCTTGTCGTTCGGCTTGTAGCTCTTGATCGCGTACGGGCCGGTTCCGGGCAGCGGATGGAGCGAGGTGTCACTCGCCGGTGCGCCGGCCGGGACGAGCGCGGCGAACTCGCTCGCCAGGACGTTCTCGAAGTCACCCTGCGGGGCCAAGAGCTGAATCGTGATCCGCCCGGAGGCATCGTTGGCGGTAATCCCGCTGATCTGTCCCTTCTTCGTCCGGCCGTAGTTGACGGCGCCGACGACGTTCGAGAAGAACGCGACCCCCGGAGAGTCCAGGCGAAAGTCGCGCTCGATGGTCGCCTTGAAGTCACGTGCACGAACGGGAGTCCCGTCCGAGTACTTCAGGCCGCGGCGAAGCACGAGCGTGTACGTCTTTCCGTCCGGCGAGATGGTCGGCAGCTTTTGCGCGAGGTAGGGCACGATCGTCGCGCCGCCCGGCCCGGACACGTGCCTGTACCCGAGCAGGGGGAGGTAGACGTTCCACAGGACGCTTGACCCTTCCGGGGTGTACGAGAGACCCGGGTCGAGGTAGTCGAGACCCGAGTCGGTCGCGAGGCGCAGCACCGGGAAGGCGCGGCTGTTCGTCGTCGCGGGCGTCGACGAGGTCGCCTCGTGCTTGCGTCCTCCGCAGGAGGTGGTGAGGAGCAGAACGCCCGCGGCGAGGGCGACAGCGCCTCGCCGCCCAGGCCCCCGTCCCGCTCGGATCACGTCATCCGCGTTGCGAAATCGCGCACGACCTGGCAGACGAACATACGTTCGCTTACCCTTTCAGCCATGCAGCTCAGGTTAGACGCCGCCGACCGGCTCGTGGAGCTGGTGGAGGAGCGCCGCGGCCCGGTCGTCGCCGACGAAGCGGCGCAACGGCTGTTCGCGTTGCGTCAGGCTCCCGTCGGCCTCGCGCGCTCGCTCCTGGCCGAGGTCGTCGAGACCGACGCACGCCTCGCCTGGCGCGGCGACGCCGTGGCGCTCGCGGAGGCGCCGGGCGCCGGCCTGCTGCTCGAGCACGCGACGTACGTCGTCGTCGACCTCGAGACGACGGGCCTGCGCCCCGGCTCGTCGCAGATCTGCGAGATCGGCGCGGTGCGGGTCAAGGGACTCGAGCTCGGGGCGGTATTCGAGACGCTCGTGGATCCGGGAACGCCGCTCACGCCCGGCGCGTCGGCGCTCACCGGGCTGACCGACCGCCAACTGCGCGGCGCGCCGGCTCCGGCGCTCGCCGTCCGTCGCTTCCTCGCCTTCGCCGGCGACGCGGTTCTCGTCGCGCACAACGCCCGCTTCGACCTCTCCTTCCTCGACCGCGAGACGGAGCTGCTGACCGGCTCCCGGATCGCGGCGACCGTCGTCGACACGGTGCCGCTGGCCCGGCGGCTGCTCGCGGGGCGTGTACCCCGCGCGAGTCTCGCCCAGCTCTCGTACTTCGTCGGCACGTCGGTGCAGCCGTGCCACCGCGCCCTCCCGGACGCTCAGGCGACGGCGGAGGTGCTGCTCGCGTTGATCGGGCTCGCCCAGGAGCGGGGCGCCCGGACGGTCGCCGACCTGATCGACCTCGCGGCGACCCGGACGCGCCGGGTCTGGGACAAGCGGCAGCTGGCGTTCGGCGCGCCCGCCCGTCCCGGCGTCTACCTGTTTCGCGACCGCAACGAGCAGGTGCTGTACGTCGGCCGGGCGCGCGACCTGCGGGCCCGGCTGCGCTCGTACTTCCGCTCCGAACGGCAGCGGCCGGCGGTCGAGGCCGCCCTCGGCGCGGTCGAGCGGATCGAGTGGCGCGTGGCCGGCTCGGAGCTGGAAGCCGCGCTCGAGGAGCTGCGCCTGATCCGCGAGCTGCGCCCGCCCGCGAATGCGCGCGTCTCCCGGCCCGACCGCCACGTCTGGCTGCGCGCGCGCGGCGACGGCGCCGTCGCGTCGTCGCAGCCGTCGCCGCTCGGGCCGCTCCGCTCACGTCGGCAGGCGCAGCTCGCTGCGCGCGCGCTGACCGCCGGCGAGCTCGACCGTCCGGCTGCGGCGCTCCCGCGGCTGCGCCGACGGCTTGCCGCACTGGCGGAGGCGCGCCGCTACGAGGACGCCGCCCGGCTGCGCGACCGGATCGCCGCGCTCGAGCACGTCTGCCGCGAGCTCGACCGGCTCACCAGGCTGAAGGCGCTGCAGCGGTGCCTGGTCGTGCCGGCGGCGGAGCGGGGCCACGCCCGTGCGTTCTTCGTCGCCGGCGGCCGGGTCGCCGCCGAGCGAACGCTGCCGCCCGGCGGCGGCGCCCAGCTCGAGATCCAGGCCGGTCTGGCCGCCGCCAGGCGCGCTCTCGCCGCAGGAGCGGGCGTCGACCTCGACGAGCTTCTCCTCGTCGGCTCGTTCCTGCGCAAGCCCCCGCCGGAGCTGAAGGTGGTGCCGCTCGAGCAAGAGGCGATCTTGAGAGCCGCCGCATCACGTCGCCGCCCGGAACAGCCACGCCCCGGTGTCAGACACAGGGCCAGGTCCCCAGGAGCCGTCCCTGTTCTAGACACGCGCCCGCGGCCCGCGTAAGGGCCGGAGGCTAACGCCGCAGGCGTTAGCCGCAGGCCGACCCCACGCGGACGGGGACGGCGAAGCCGCCACCGGCCGCGCTTCCAGCACGCGCCGCCCCTGGATGCTTCTATGGGTGTCAAGTGGGTGTGGGTAGCGTCTCGAGTGTTCGGTAGAGGTGGCGGGCGAGGTAGCGCTTGAGGGAGCGGATGGCTTCGCGTTTGGTTTTGCCGTGGGTGGTGTGGTGGTGGAGGTAGGCGATGGTTGGTGGGTGGTGTTTGCTTCGGGCGAGGACGATGGTGTGGAGGGCGCGGTTGAGTTGGCGGTCGCCGCCGCGGTCGAGCCGGTGGCGGGTTGTTTGGCCGGAGGAGGCGGGGATGGGGGCGGCGCCGGCGAGGCGGGCGAAGGCGGCTTCGCTTCTGATCCGGCCGGGGTGTGACCAGGAGATGAGGAGTTGGGCGGCGGTGATCGGGCCGATGCCTGGCTCGGCGAGGAGTGCGGGCGCGAGTTGGTTGACGAGGGTTGTGATTGCGCGCTCGAGCTCGCGTGCTTCCTGCTCGGCGGTGAGTGCGCGGCGGGCGCAGCAGCGCAGCGCGAGCAAGGTGCCGGCCTGCTCGTTTGCGGGGCGTGGCCGCAGGGCGGCGCAGTGGTGGAGGAGGCGGCTGCGGGTGAGAGGCCGCAGCTGGGCGCGCTGCGGCTCGGCAAGCGAGACAAGCAGCGAGCGCAGCTGGCAGAGTGCCGCCTGCTTGGCCGCGACCGCGCCGGCTCGCGTTGTCAGCAGTGCCCGCAGCGACTCGCGCTGCCCGGCCGCACGCGGGCAGGCGAGCTGCTCGCCTGCCAGGACCGTGCGGGCGGCGCGGAGCGCGTCCAGCGGATCGGACTTGAGCCGGCCGCGGCTGCCGCCGCGCTTCGGCCGCTCGACCTCGAGCACCCGCTCGCCCCGCGCGGCCAGGAAGCGGGCCAGGCCGGCGCCGTAGCAGCCTGTGCCCTCGATCGCCCACACCCGGCGGCCGGGCGCGTGCTTGTGCGCGGCAGCGAGCGCTTCCGCGTAGCCCACGCCGCTCGCCGGCAACCCGTACTCGGCCTCAACACCACCGCTGACGGCGATCACCGCAAAGGCGTGCCGGTCGCGGTGAGTGTCGACACCAATCGCGTAGTCCAGCGTCTCTGCAAGCATCCCTTCCACCTCCACTCGACTGGGGGAACGCGTCGGTGCCGATCTGGAGCAGCGAACCGCAAACGGCAGGACTGTGACGGGTCACGCCCTTCGGGCGGACAGGCTTCTGATCAGGCCAGCAAGCGGGCACCAGGCCGGCACCGACCGAGCTCACGCGGACAGATCCCGGCAAAGACACCCACCACACAGGGGTCAGTCACAAAACGAGTCACACGCAAGCACGACCAACGCCAGCCTGGCAACCACCCCAGACAGACACCCGCACTCTCACAGTCACATAACAGCGCGGCGGCCCCGCCGCCGCGCGCTCCGCGGAGCACAACCCAGACTCTGTCGCGGCCTCAGGCCGCGACAGAGATCAGATCGCGCAAGGCGCCGAGGCGGGCGAGCGCCTGCCCTTCGAGCTGGCGGACGCGCTCGCGGGTCAGGTCGAGCTCGTGGCCGATCGCCTCGAGCGTCCACGGCTCGCCGTCGAAGCCGAAGCGCAGCTCGAGGATCCGCCGCTCCCGCTCGGGCAGGGCGTCGAGCGCGCGCCGGACGCCCTGGCGCCGCAACGACTCCTCCGCCTCGTCGAACGGGTCGGCCGCCTCGCGGTCTGCGAAGAGGTCGCCCAGCTCGCCCTCGTCGTCGGCGCCGACCGTCTGGTTCAACGAGACGGATGCATGAGCAGCGCCGAGCGCCTCGTCGACGTGCTGCATCGGCAGCCCGGTCGCCTCCGCGAGCTCGTCCTTCGTCGGCTCGCGGCCCAGCTCGACCTCGAGCCGGCGCGCGGCGCGCGAGAGCTTCTGCTGCCGCTCGACGACGTGGACCGGCACGCGGATCGTGCGCGCGTGGTTCGCGACCGCGCGCTGCACCGACTGGCGGATCCACCAGGTGGCATAGGTCGAGAACTTGTAGCCGCGCCGCCAGTCGAACTTCTCGACGGCCCGGTTCAGGCCCAGCGTGCCCTCCTGGATCAGGTCGAGGAACGGAACGCCGAGGCCGCGGTAGCCCTTCGCGATCGAGACCACGAGACGCAGGTTCGACTCGATCATCCGCCGTTTCGCCGTCGGGTCGCCGCGCTCGATCTGCTTCGCGAGCATGACCTCCTCGGCCGCCGTCAGCAGCTTGTGCCGGCCGACGTCGGCGAGGAACAGCTGCAGGCTGTCGGCCGCGCCCGACATCTCGGCCGCCTTCTCGAGCGCCGCCGCCTCGACTGCGGCCTTCTCGGCCTCCGCCTCGGCTGCTGCAGCGGCGCCCTCGGCCGCGACGGGCGCCCCGACCTCGAGCCCGATCCGCTCGAGCTCGCGCGTGAGCTCCTCGACCTCTTCCTCGTTGAGGTCGAGCTCGAGCGCGAACGCCTCGAGCTCCGCCGTCTCGACGTAGCCGCGCTCCTCCGCGCCCTCGACGAGCGCGCGGGCCTGGTCGGTCTCGAGCAGTTCGTGAAGTTGGTTCTGCGTCAGGGTCTACTCAATCCCTTCGAATCGTGCCTCGTAGAGCGTCAGCAAACCTTCTCACTGTAGGAGGGAACTCCTCCGGCTGCCAGGGGAACCGTCCATCCCTTTGGGCCTCGGCACCCATTTACCCGAACGTGATCGTGCGTACTCCTATTCCGCCGCAGCGGTTTCCTTGGCCGGCTGCGCACGGACCGGAAAGTCGAACTCCACCTTCCCCTCCTCGTTTAGGACGAGCCGGGCCCGGAAAGGTTTGCCCGCGCGGGAGCGGAAGCCGGACAGCACCTCGCGGGTCTTGCCCTCCTCGATCAGCTGCCGGGCCACCTCCGGGGTGAGCGTGCGGCCGGCGACCCGCTTCCAGATCACGAAGCCGCAGCCGGTCTCCTCCCGGCTCTTCCAGCTCGTGCAGCCGTAGGCGCGCGAGTTCTCGCGGATGATCTCGCCGGTCTCGGCGCCGCAGCGCGGGCAGGGGCCGAGCTCGACGCGCTCGGGGCGGAGCTTCTCCTTGTCGAGCGCCTCGATCTGCTCGACGATCTCGCCCGTGAACTTCGCGATCTCCTTGATGAACGCGTTGTGCTCGGCGCGGCCGTGCTCGATGTCGGCGAGCTTCTTCTCCCAGTCGCCCGTGAGCTCGGGCGAGGTGATCTTGTGCTCGTCGAGCATCGTGATCACCTGCAGGCCCTTCGGCGTCGGCTGCAGGTCCCTGCCGACGCGCTCGATGTACTCGCGGCGGATGAGCGTCTCGATGATCTCCGCGCGCGTCGCCGGCGTGCCGAGACCCGACTCCTTCATCGCCTCGCGCAGCTCCTCGTCGTCGACGAGCTTGCCGGCGGTCTCCATCGCCGAGAGCAGCGTCGCCTCCGTGTAGCGCGGCGGCGCCTTCGTCATCTTGTCCTCGCGCTCGGCGCCGAGGCAGCGGACGGTCTGGCCCTCTTCGAGCTTCGGCAGCTCGCCGCCCTCCGAGTCCTCGTCCTCCGACTGCTTCTCCGCGTCCGGCTCGACGCCGTAGACGCCGCGCCAGCCCGCCTCGAGCGTCACCTTGCCGCGCGTGCGGAAGCTCTCGCCCTCGACCTCGGTGACGACGGTCGTCCGCGCGTAGCGCGCCGGCGGGTGGAAGACGGCGAGGAAGCGGCGCGCGACGAGGTCGAAGATGCGGCGCTCGTCGGGCGAGAACGCCTCGACGTCGTGCGGGATGTCCGTCGGGATGATCGCGTGGTGGTCGCTGACCTTCTCGTCGTTGATCACGCGCTGCAGCGGCAGCTGGTCGAGACGCATCACGTACGTGCGCCGCCTCGCGGTACTCGCCGATGTCCTGCAGCGTCGAGGCGACGATCTTCAGCTGCGGCACCATGTCGCCGGACAGGTAGCGGGACGACGTGCGCGGATACGTGAGCGCCTTCTTGCCCTCGTACAGCGACTGCGCCGCCTGCAGCGTGCGGCGCGCGCTGAAGCCGTAGCGGCGGTTCGCGTCGCGCTGGAGCGAGGTGAGGTCGTAGAGCAGCGGCGCCCGCTCCGTCTGCTCCTTCCGCTCGACCTTCGTGATCGTGCCGTCCTTGCCGCTCACCTTCGAGACGATCTCGTCGGCGCGCTCGACGGTGGCGATCCGCGTCTCGTCGCCCTCGACGAAGATCCCCTGGTAGCGGCGGCTGGAACGCGGCGTGCACGAGCCAGTACGGCTCCGCCACGAACGCCTGGATCTCGCGCTCGCGCTTCACGAGCATCGCCAGCGTCGGCGTCTGCACACGGCCGAGCGAGACGACGCCGCCGACCCAGGCGCGGCCGCGGATCGTCGCAGCGCGCGTCGCGTTCATGCCGACGATCCAGTCGGCCTCGGAGCGCGACCGTGCAGCCTCCTCGAGCGGGCGCATCTGCTCGCCCGGCCGCAGGCGCTCGAAGCCCTCGCGGATCGCCTGCTTCGTCATCGAGGAGATCCAGAGGCGCTCGACCCGCTTCGGCTCGCCGTCCTTCTTCTTCAGACCGCTCCGGTACAGCTCGTAGATGTAGGCGAAGATCAGCTCGCCCTCGCGCCCGGCGTCGCAGGCGTTGATGACGAGGTCGACGTCGTCGCGCTTCAGCTGCTTGAGGATGAGGTTGAGCTGCTTCTTCGACTTCGCGTCGCGCGGGACGAGGTGGAACTCCTCCGGCACGATCGGCAGGTCGGCCATCCGCCACTTCTTGAACTTCTCGTCGTACTCCTCCGGGTCGGCGAGCTGGACGAGGTGGCCGACGGCCCACGTGATCGACGTAGTCGTCGGACTCGAGGTAGCCCTCGCTCTTCGGGAACGTGCCGGGGAGCGCCGACGCGAGATCGCGCCCGACGGACGGCTTTTCGGCGATGACGAGCGTCTTGCCCATTTGTCCACCTTAGCGAAGCATCGGGCGCCTTCTCCAGGGCGCGCCAGGGGTGATTCGACACGAAGCCGCCGGCCCCTCGATACTCCTCGGATGCGGCGGAGCCGGACCTACAGCGTGATCGCGGGCATCAGCGGGCCTGTTGTCTACAGCCTCTTCCGCCTCCGGGCCCGGGGGCGCGAGAACGTGCCCGTGGCCGGCGGCTGCGTCCTCGCGTGCAACCACCTCTCGAGCTTCGACCCCTGGCCGCTCGGCCTGCCCCTCTGGCCGCAGCGCCAGCTGCGCTTCATGGCGAAGGCGGAGCTGTACTGGTTCCCGCTCAACAAGATCGCCGACGGGGCCGGCGCCTTCCCGGTTCACCGGGGCCAGCGCGACACGGTTGCGATCGAGACCGCCGTGACGGCTGGCACGCGAGGGCAACGTGATCGCGATGTTCCCCGAGGGGACACGGCGGAAGAAGGGGCTCGTGAAGAGGTTCGAGGCGCGCCCGCGCACCGGCGCGGCGCGGATCGCGCTCGAGGCCGAGGTGCCGCTCGTCCCGGCCGCCGTGAAGGGCACCGACCGCCTGCTGCGGCTCGCCGCCGCTCCGGGTGGCCTACGGCCCGCCGGTCGACCTCGACGACCTGCGCGGTCAGGACGTCGCCGCAGCCGCGGTCGAGGCGACCACACGGCTGATGGCGCGGATCGAGGAGCTGGAGGAGTCGCTCTGAGCCGGCTGCTCGCCGTCGACGGCGACTCGTTCGCCCACCGCGCCTACCACGGCCTGCCGAAGACGACCAGCCGCGCCGGCGGCAGGCCGGCGGGCGCGCTCGTGGGATTCACGAACATGCTCGTGCGGCTCTGGGCACAGGAGCGCGCCGGACGCCGTGCTCGTCGGCTGGGACACGCTCGACGGTCCCGACCTACCGGCACGAGGCGTTTCCCGGCCTACCAGTCGGGCCGTGTGTTCGACGACGCGCTGCTCGAGCAGCTCGAGCTGCTGCCGGAGATCGTCCGCTCCGCCGGGCTCGCCGCCGCGAAGGCGCGCCGGCTACGAGGCGGACGACTTCCTCGCCGCGGCCGCCCGCGCGTGGCCGGGCGAGGTGCTCGTCGCCACCTCCGACCGGGACGCGTTCCAGCTCGTCAGCGACCGCGTGACGATCCTCCAGCCGGTGAAGGGCGTCAGCGAGATCGCACGGATCGGCCCGGCCGAGGTGCAGGAGCGGTACGGGATCGCCCCGGAGCAGGTGCCCGACCTGATCGCGCTCCGCGGCGACCCGTCCGACAAGCTGCCGGGCGCGCGGGGCGTCGGCCCGAAGACGGCGGCGCGCCTGCTGCAGCAGTACGGGACGCTCGAGGCGATACTGGCGGACGGCCGTTTCCCGGCCGAGGCGGAGGACTTACGCCTCTACCGGCGAATCGCGACGATGGACGCCTCTGCCCCCCTTCCTCCCCTCGAGCACCAGACACCCAGCTGGGTGGAGGCGTCCTCCTTTCTTCGAGAGCTCGGCATGAGCCAGTCGGCCGAGCGGCTAGCCGAGATCGTCCGATCGACGTCCTGACGCACCCGGCGCTCGCGCACCTCCACCCGACCGGGCATCACCCCGAGCGACCCGAGCGGATCGCCGTGCTGCTCCAGCACCAGCACCTCTGGAGCGAGGGGCGCCGGGCGACCGAGGAGGAGCTGCTGCTCTGCCACACGGAGGAGTACCTCGCGCGCGTGCGCGCGATCGACGATCCTTTCTGGCTCGACTACGACACGATCGGCTCGGAGACGACCGACGAGGCGGCGCGCCTCGCCGCGGGCGACGGCGATCGAAGCCGCCCTGCGCGGCGGCTTCGCGCTCGTGCGCCCGCCCGGGCACCACGCGCTGCCCGACCGGGCGATGGGCTTCTGCATCTTCAACAACGTCGCCGTCGCAGCGCGTGCCGCACAGCGAGCGCTCGGGCTCGAGCGGGTCGCGATCGTCGACTTCGACGTCCACCACGGCAACGGCACGCAGGCGATCTTCGACGAAGACGACACCGTCCTCTTCGTCTCGCTGCACCAGTGGCCGTTCTACCCGTGGACGAGCGGCGGACCGGACGACCAGAGCGCGACCACGGTCAACGTCCCGATGTCGGCCGGCTCAGGCGACGGCGAGTACCTGCATGCCTTCGAGCACACCGTCGAGCCGGCCGTCCGGCGCTTCGCCCCGGAGCTCCTCCTCGTCTCCGCCGGCTTCGACGCGCACGTCGACGACCCGCTCGCCGACATGCGCGTGACCGAGGACGGCTTCCGCGAGCTCGCGCGCCACTGCGCCTCGCTCGCGCCCCGCATCGCCGCCGTCCTCGAGGGCGGCTACGAGCTCGATACGCTGCCGGACCTCGTCGACGCCGCGCTCGACGGCTTCGTGCACGGCTGAGCGGACCACGGAAACGCGAACGGCTCCCGGAGGAGCCGCTCGCCGCCGCAGTGAATATCCGCCATTCCCTCGAAGCGCGTGGAGGGTGCCTGCACACGTAATCGGCCGCAACGCGCCGTCGGTCGTGACCCGGCCTAGGGGAACCGCATCCCCCACGGTGGGTGAGTCGCAGGAGGTCAGGCCCGGGCGACGGAGAGCTTCTCGAGCGCGTCGCGGCGAGACGAGACGCCGAGCTTGCGCAGGAGGCTCTTGACGTGCGATCGCACGGTGTGCTCGGAGATGAAGAGGCGCTTGGCGATCTCGTCGGTGCCGAGATGCTCGTCGAGGAGCAGCAGCACCTCGAGCTCGCGCGCCGACAGGGCTGACGCGATCGCGTCGGGCACGGCCGAACCGCGTCCGTTTCCGTGCCGGACCTGGTCGAGCAGGCGGCGGGCGACCGAGCCCGAGAGCGCGGCCTCGCCGCCGGCGACGCCTTCGAGGAACGACGCGATGCGCTCGGGCGGCTCCGTCTTGAGCAGGTAGCCGGCCGCGCCGGCGCGGATCGCCGCGAGCAGGTTCTCCTCCGTTCCCGACGCGGTCAGGACGACGACCTCGCAGTCCGGCGCCACCTCGCGCAGGCGCGGGAGGGCCGTGATTCCGTCCATGTCGGGCATCAGGAGGTCGAGCAGGATGAGGTTCGGCTGGAGCCGCCCGGCCTCGACGATCGCCTCGGCGCCGTCCGACGCGGAGCCGACAACGTCGAATCCATGCGCCTTCAGGAGCGACGAGAGCGCCTCCCGGGTCAGCGGGTGGTCGTCGACGATCAGGACCTGCGTCGGCATAGGAGGCTTATCGGCACGGATGGTTCTGCCGACAAGAGGGAGGTGAAAGACAGTGGAAACGACTTCCAGAGCTGGCTTCTGGGCGAGCTCCTGCTCGCGAGCCTGCTCGGCGCCAGCCTGGCGCTGTTTCTGACTCACCCCGTGCTCCAGACGCAGTACGACCTGCCGTCGCTGCGGCTCGTGCTCCAGACGACGATGAGCCTCGCCGGGATGCTCGTCGCGGTGCTCGCGGCCGTCCGCTTCTCCGTCGAGGGCCGCCGGGTCGACCTGCTGCTGGCGAGCGGCTTCTTCGTCACCTCGCTCTCGGCCGGCGTCTTCGCGATCGGCCCGCAGCTCGGCGGGCAGCTGGTGCACCCGGCAGAAGGCTGGTCGGCGCTGCTCGGCGCGATGATGGGCACGGCTCTCGTCGCGGCCGCGCCGCTCGTGCGCGGGCGGAGCAAGTACCGCGACTGGGCGATCGCCAACGCCGTCGCGGCAGCCGGCATGGTGCTCTTCGTCGCGTGGGCGCTTCTGCGTGCAGCCGGGCCGTCGCTGCCGTCGCTCAACGTGCTCGACGCGGTGTCGAAGCCCTTCTACCTCACCGGCACGCTCGCGCTGCAGGCGTTCATCGCGCTCGTGGCCGTGATCGGCTGGGCGGAGCGGTTCCGGCGACGCGGCGACGACCTTGCGCAGTGGCTCGCGCTCGGGTTCACGCTGATGCTCTTCGCCGCGCTCCAGCTCGTCTTCCAGCCGGTGCTCGCCAGCCGCTACGTCTCGCAGGGCGACTTCCTGCGCATGCTCTCGTACGCCCTGATCCTCGTCGGCGCCTGGCGGGCGATTCGCTTCGCCGAGTTCGGGCGGGCGGTCGCCGAGGAGCGCGCGCGGGTCGCCCGCGAGATCCACGACGGCCTCGCGCAGTACCTGTTCGCCGTCTCGACGCACGCGTCGATGATCGAGAACGGCGCGCCGCTGGAAGAGGCCGTGCCCCGGCTGAAGGAGGCGGCCCTGCTTGCGCAGCAGGAGGCCCGCTTCGCCATCCTCGCTCTCTCGTCGGCGAGCGGCACCGCTCCGTTCGACTCCGCGCTCCGCCGTTACGTCGAGATCCTCACGGCCGACGGCAAGCTCGAGGTCGAGCTCGAGGTCGACACCTCGATCCGGCTCGCGCCGGACGAGCAGATCGAGATCTTCCGCATCGTGCAGGAGGGTCTCGCGAACGTCCGCAAGCATGCGAACGCGACGCGCGCCGAGGTGACGATCGGGCAGCGCCAGTTCGGCGAGCGCTACGTGACGATCACCGACGACGGCGAGGGCTTCGAGGGCGAGGAGGGCAGGGTCGGCCAGGGCCTGAAGAACATGCGGGCCCGCGCCGAGTCGATCGAGGGAGGCTTCTCGCTCCGCTCGACTCCGGGCCGCGGAACGCGGCTCGAAGTCCTGCTTCGCGCTTGAGTAGAGTCTCCTCCGTGGACCCGATCGACGAGCTCAGGGCGGTGGCCGCCGGCCTACCCGCCGCACCGGAGGAGATGTCCGCCTACCTCGCGAAGGTCCGCGACCACGCGTACAAGGTGACGGACGCCGACGTCGAGTCGCTGAAGGCGTCCGGGCTCTCGGAGGACGTCATCTTCGAGCAGACGGTCGGCGCCGCCCTTCGGCAGGGTCTCCGGCGCCTCGACCGCGCCGATGAGGTGATCGCATGAGGCTCCAGGCCGTCGAGAGCGGGCATGCGCCGCCGGAGGCGGAGATGCTCGCCGAGATCGCGGCCCGCAGCGGCCGCGAGCCGCTCGGCGTCGTCAAGACGCTGCTCTACCGGCCCGAGCTCTTCGGCCGGCCGTTCTCCGAGGTCCTCGACCGCGCGATGCGCGGCCCGTCGGCGTGGAGCGCCGGCGAGCGCGAGCTCTTCGCCGGGTTCACGTCGCTCCTCAACCAATGTCCCTTCTGAACGGGCTCCCACGGCGCGGTCGCGTCGTATGCGCTCGGTGAGGAGGTCTGGCAGGCAGTCGTCGACGACTGGCGCACCGCGCCGCTCGGCCGTGAGCTCCACGCGACGCTCGTCTTCCTCGAGAAGCTGACGCTCCGCCCCGACGAGCTGTCGGCGGCGGACGCCGAGGCCGCCTACGCGGAGGGAGTGACGGCGCAGGCGCTGCGTGAGGCGGCTCTCGTCTGCAGCCTGTTCAGCATGATCGTGCGCCTCGCCGACTCGTTCGGCTGGGACGTCCCCGAGTGGGACCACCTGCAGCAGCGGGCGCCCGCCATGCTCGAGGGCGGCTACGTGCTCACGGCGATCAAGTCGCGCTGAGCCTCAGCCCCAGGACGTCTCGGTCAGCGGACGCAGCGCCGTCTCGAGGATGCGGTGGCCGCGCGGGCGGGTGAGGACGAAGAGCACGACCTCGGCGACGTCCTCCGCCGACATCATCCCGGGCAGGGCGTCCGGCGTCCGGCCTCGCCCCTCCTCGAGCGCGAAGTCTGTCGCCACGCCGCCGGGGCAGACGTTCGTGCAGCGGATGCCGTGCTCGCGGAGCTCGTGGTCGAGCGAGCGCCCGAGGCCGACCTGCCCGAACTTCGACGCGGAGTAGACCGACTCGTACGGGAGACCGCGCCGCCCGGCCTCGGAGGCGAGCATGACGATGTCGGCCGCGTCGCTCTTCAACAGGTACGGGAGCGCCGCGCGAACCGCCCAGATCGAGCCCTTGAGGTTGACGTCGATCATCTCGTCGACGAACTCGCGGCTGAGGTCGAGGAACGGCCCGTACGCGCCGACACCCGCGTTCGCGACGAGGATGTCGAGCTGCCCGTAGCGCTCGGCGGTCGCGTCGGCGATCGCGACGAGCTGGTCAGGGTCGCGGACGTCGCACGGCATCGCCACCGCGTCGAGGCCGAGATCGTCGCCGCTGCGACAGGCGAGACCGAGCTTCACGCCCTGCGCCGCGAGCGAGCGCGCGACGGCGGCGCCGATGCCGCGGCTCGAACCGGTGACGAGCGCGACCTTCCCCTCGAGTGAGCTCATTGTTCCTCCAGTGGTCGAAGTGCCGGATAGAGCGCGCGGAACCGTGCATATGCGTCCTCGTACGCGCCTCGCCACGCGGGCTCGGGCTCGATGCGATCGGTGACGTGGACACAGGCGGCGACGGCCTCGGCGGCGTCTGCGAACGTGCCGGACGCGACCCCGCCGAGGAGCGCTGCACCGAACGCGGCGCCGTCCTCGGAGGCGGCCGTCCGCTCGAGCGGCAGCCCGAGCACGGAGGCGACGATGCGGAGCCAGAGCGAGCTCCGCGCGCCGCCGCCCGAGACGCGGCCGACCTCGGCTTCGACGCCGAGCTCGCGCACGAGCTCGAGCGAGTCGCGCAGCCCGTACGCGACGCCCTCGAGCACGGCGCGCACGAGCGCCCCGCGGTCGTGACGCAACGAGAGGCCGACGAACGCGCCGCGCGCATTCGGGTCCGCGTGCGGCGTGCGCTCGCCGGCGAGATACGGCTGGAAGAGCAGGCCCTCGACGCCGGCCGGCCAGCGGGCCGCCTCGTGGTTCAGCTCGTCGTAGCTCTCGCCGACGACGGCGTCGCGCAGCCAGCGCAGCGAGCCGGCGGCGGAGAGCATGACCCCCATCGCGTGCCAAGTGGCCGGCACTGCGTGGCAGAAGACGTGCAGCCGCGCCTGCGTGTCGGAACGGTACTCGGGCAGTACCGCGAAGACGACTCCCGACGTGCCGAGCACGACTGACAGCGGGCCGGGCCGGTCGACTCCGAGCCCGAGTGCGCCCGCCGCCTGGTCGCCGGCGCCCCCGATGGCAGTCGACTCGTGCACGGGCGGGAGCCACTCGACGGGCAGCTCGAGCGCGTCGAGGACCTCGCCGCTCCATTCCCGCCGGCGGACGTCGAAGAGCAGCGTCCCCGACGCGTCGGCCACGTCGATCGCATGCTCGCCGGTGAGGCGCAGCCGCACGTAGTCCTTGGGGAGCAACACGTGGCGGATGCGCGCGAACGTCTCGGGCTCGTGCCGTCGCAGCCAGAGCAGCTTCGGGGCGGTGAAGCCGGTGAGCGCGCGGTTTCCGGTGAGTTCGATGAGCCGGTCGAGTCCGATGCGTGCCTCGATCTCCTCGCACTCGGCGCCCGTCCGCTGGTCGTTCCAGAGGATCGCGGGCCGGAGCACGCGGTCGTGCTCGTCGAGCGCGACCAGGCCGTGCATCTGGCCGGACAGGCCGATCGCGCGCGGCTCGACGCCGAGGTCGGCGAGCGCTGCCTGCGACGCGCTCCACCAGTCGTCGGGATCCTGTTCGCACCAGCCCGGCTGTGGCGTTGCGAGCGGGTATCCGCGCTCCGCGCGCGCGGCGACCTCACCGTCTTCGGAGATCGCAACCGCCTTCACGCCCGTCGTGCCGACGTCCAGCCCGACGAGCGCCTGCATCACGCGCCGAGGGCTGCGTACACGAGCTCGTACGCTGCGACTGCGTCCTTCCGCTGCTGAGCTGCGTGCAGCGCGGCGCCGTCGACGCGCGACGCCACAGCGTCGATGAACTTCCACTGGAGCACGGAGCGGGAGACGGCCGCGACGGCGTCCTCCGTGTACGGATAGAGATCGAACCCGAGACGCTCGCCGCTGTCGCCGTAACCGGCGCGACGCAACTCGACTGCAAGCTCGATCGTCTCCATGAACGCCGTCGTGCCGACCATGTTGTCGTCGTCGAACGTCCCCCATCCGGAGTTCGCGTGCTGATGGCCGAGCAAGCCGCTCGCAGCCAGAAGCGCCGCGTACTCGCCGAGGTTCTCCCCGTTCATCAACAGGTGCTGCCAGTCCATGTTGACCTTCACGTTGTCGATCCCCTGGGCGCGGAGCGTGTGGATCACGTGCAGCGTCATGCCCATGTTCCGCATGAAGATCTTCATCGCCGGCTCGGAGTTCTTGTGCTCGAGGAAGAGGAGCACGCCGTGCTCCTTGCAGCGCTGTGCCGCCTGCCCGACGCCGTCGATGAACCGCGCCCAGCTCTCGGCGTACGGCGTCTGGAACGGATAGTTGTAGCCCTCGATTCCAGGCCAGAGGATGAAGTGGGCACCGAGCTCGCCCGCGAAGTCGACCGCCTCGAGCGTCAGCGCGAGGGCGGCGTCGCGAACGGCGTCGTCGGGGGACGAGAGGCCCCCCTTGCCGAACCGCGGGTCGAGGTGCAACCCCGAGCAGACGGTGTAGATGCCGTGCCCGTCGAGCGCTGCACGGACGTCGTCGAGGTTCTTCGGCGACAGCTCCTGCGGGTAGTGGAACTCGTAGTCGTCCATCAGCGCGCCGAGGCCCTCGACGGCCCGGCGCACCTTTTCGGCGGTGGACTCGCCGGCGTGCTGCGGTTGATAGCCGCCCGGCACGAAGCGCGTCACCATCGGCCCGAAGGCCCAGATTCCAAGGCTCGTTTTCATGGCACGAGCCTACAACCATCGGCGCCTCGCGGTCGCAAAAAGCGCTTCCTCCCTGCGAAGCGAAGGACTAGGATGCCACGGTGATCGAGTTCCACCTCGACCCACGGTCCGGAGTCGCGACGTACCTCCAGATCGTGCAACAGGTCAAGGAGTCGCTCCGGCTCGGAACGATCTCGGTCGGCGACCAGCTCCCGACCGTCCGCGAGGTAGTCGCCGATCTTGCGATCAACCCGAACACCGTCGCGAAGGCCTACCGCGACCTCGAACGCGAGGGCCTCGTGGTCGCGCGCCAGGGGCGCGGCACGTTCGTCGCGAGCACCCTCGCTCCCGCGGCGTCGCTCCGGCACTACGAGGCGCTCAGGGTCGAGCTCGAGCACTGGCTCGAGGCGGCGGACCGTGCCGGCCTAGACGAAGAGAGCGTCCGGGCGCTGATCTCCGCGACGCTCCGAGAGACGCTCGCCCGCCGCGTGGCATGACTCCTCCGCTCCACGCGCGGGGGCTGGGCAAGCGCTTCCACCGCGAGTGGCTGTTGCGCGACTGCACGCTCACGATCCCCGAGGGGGCGGTCGTCGGCCTGGCCGGGCCGAACGCGGCGGGGAAGTCGACGCTGCTCTCCCTCGCCGCGGGGCTGCTCGCACCGAGCGAGGGATCGATCGAGGTGCTCGGCCGCGACCCGATGCGCGAGCCTTCGGTGCTGGCAGAAGTCGGATTCGTGGCACAGGGCGCGCCGCTGTACCGCTCCTTCACGGTCGCTGAGACGATCGAGTTCGCCCGGCGGACGAACTCACAGTGGGACAAGGAGCTCGTCGGCGACATGCCCACCCGGCTGGCGTCGCGGACGAAGGTCGGCGCGCTCTCGGCCGGAGAGCGCGCGCGGCTCGCGCTCGCGCTCGCGCTCGGCAAGCGGCCCCGGCTCGTGCTGCTCGACGAGCCGTTCGCCGGGCTCGACCCGCTGGCGGGGCGCGAGTTCCTGCAACTGCTGATGGACGGCGTCGCCGAGACCGCCGCGACGGTCGTGATCGCCTCGCACGTGATTGCCGACATCGAGCGCGTGTGCGACCACATCGTGCTGCTGACCGGCGGCGGCGTCCGGCTCGCCGGCGACGTCGAGGAGCTACTCGAGTCCCATCGCATCCTCATGGGCCCGCGCCGTCCCCTCGGCGCTATCCGCGGCGTTTCTTCGATCGTCCGCGAGCGCCACAGCGGTCGCCAGCTGACCCTGCTCGTTCGCCCCGACGGGCCGATCCACGACCCGTCGTGGACGGTCGAGCGGGTCGGCCTCGAGGAGCTGCTGCTCGCCTACATGGCGCCGGAGCGAATGCCGGAGTCGGTTCCACCCGAAAGGCTTCCGCTGCGATGGCATGGGTAACGTGGCGCCAGCACCGGTCGCAGCTCGTCGTCGGGATCGGGCTCCTCGTCGCGCTCGCGGTCGCAGCGTTCAGCACGCGTGTGCCGATCCAGGCGGCGTACCACCGCAACGTACTGTCGGACTGCCTGCCGCCCACGTCGCGGTCGGGCTGCGACATCATCGTCCGCCACTTCCAGAGCGAGTTCGAGAGCTGGGTCGCCGCCCTCCGCGGGCTCGCAGTGCTGCCTGCGCTCGCCGGACTGTTCGTCGGCGCGCCGCTCCTCGCACGTGAGCTCGAGCACGGCACACACCGGTTCGCGTGGACGCAGGGCGTCACGCGCAGGCGCTGGCTCCTCTCGAAGACGGCGCTGCTGGCCGGGGCGACGATCATGGCCGGCGGCGCCGCGAGCGCGATCGTCATGTGGTGGCGCGGCCCGTTCGACACGCTCGAGGGACGCATGGCGCCGAGCGGCTTCGACGTCGAAGGCCTCGTGGTGCCCGCGTACGCCCTCTTCGCGCTCGCGATCGGCGTGCTCGCGGGGCTCGTGTACCGCCGGACGGTGGCGGCGATGACGGCGACCCTCGTCGCGTTCGGCTCCACACGCTTCCTCGTGCTGAAGTACCTCCGGCCTCACTTCCTCGCGCCGCTGCACAGCATCGTCAGCGCGACCGACTCGGCGGGCCGGGGCGGCGACTGGGTGTTGAGCGACGTCCTCGTCGACGCCGGCGGGCGCAGCATCACGACCGGCCGGGAGGACCTCGCGGTCCTGCACGCGCAGCAGGCCGGGATCGATCCGCATACGTACCTCGTCACGCTCGGCTGGAAGCGCCTGATCTCGTATCAGCCTGCCGGACGGTTCTGGACCTTTCAGGCGATCGAGGCGAGCCTGTTCGTCGCGCTCGCGTTCGCCGTCGTGCTGACGACGGTCTGGCTCGTACGCAGGACACCGAGGTGACGCCGCCCGGGCTCGACCGGGCGGCGCTGTTGCGGCTCACCGCCGCAGCGGTCGCGGGCGCGGCCGTTCCCGACGTCGCACGGGCGGCTCCCTCGGTCACCTTTCCGCAGGCTCACCCGCGCTGGCGCTTCGTCTTCGTCAACCACGCACTGACGAACCCATTCTTCGTCCCGGCGATGAACGGAAGCCAGGACGCCGCCGCGGTCGTCGGCGCAAGGGTCGAGTGGACCGGCTCCGTGAGCAGCAACGTCGGCGAGATGGTGAAGGCCATGCGCCACGCGATCGCCACCGGGGCGGACGGAATCGCCGTCTCGATCGTCGACCCGAACGCGTTCGACGGCCCGACGGCGCTCGCACTCCGAAAGGGCATCCCCGTCGTCGCCTACAACGCGGACGGCGGCACGGCGAACAAGCGGCTGGCGTACGTCGGGCAGGACAACTACCAGTCGGGCCTCGAGCTCGGCGCGCGGGTCGCCGGCCTCATCGACGGCGGCGACGTGTACCTCTTCATCGCGACTCCCGGCCAGGAGAACATCCAGCCGCGCATCGACGGCGCGCTGGACGCGATCCGCGACTCGGGCCGCCCGATCCGCGTCCACGTGGTCGCCAGCGGGGTCGACGTCGGTGCCGAGCGGAAGAAGGTCGAGGCGACGTACAAGGCGCACAAGACCCTTCGTGGGCTGTTCGCCGTCGACGCCGGGTCCACCGCCGGCGTCGCGACGGTGATGCGGCAGCACGAGCTCCACGCTCACGGCGTGTGCGCAGGCGGCTACGACCTGCTGCCGACGACGCTCCAGGCGATCCACGACCGCGACCTCGACTTCTCGATCGACCAGCAGCCGTATCTGCAGGGCTTCCTACCCGTGCTCCAGCTCTTCCTCGACCGTTACAGCGCCGGTCTCGTCGTCCCCGCCGACACGAACACCGGTCTCAACTTCGTGACCCGCGCGAACGTCGGCCGCTACCTGACGACGAAGAGCCGCTTCGAGGGCAGCTCGCACCTCGAGCAGTACCCGGTCGAGTTGAGGCCCCGGCGCGGGCCTTGAACTATTGCCCTAGTGGAGTAGTATGGAGCGGCTCCGCAACTGACGGTGGATGCGGCGCGGACTGGGTTCCCCCCGAGGGCATGCGACGAACGTGTGCTCGTCCAGGAGACGCCTGACGGCGCTCTCGAAGTGCAGGTGTGCGAGGCACTAAGGAGGCAACAAGCGTGAAGAAGCTTGCTGGAAGGTCAGTCGTGATCCTCGCGCTCTGCGCCGGAGTCGCGTCTGTGCTCGTCACGGGCGCCACGGCCGGCGGAGCGAAGAAGGGCGCGAGCGTTCAGGTGTGCGTCCTTCTTCCGGATACGAAGTCGTCCGTCCGCTGGGTGCAGTTCGACGCACCCGCAATGAAGGCCGCGTTCGCGAAGGCCGGCGTGAGCGCGTCGATCAACAACGCGCTGAACGACCCGCTCAAGCAGAAGGCCCAGGCGCAGGCGTGCATCGCCGCCGGCGCGACGGTCGTCATCGAGACGGCGCTCGACAACGGCTCCGCTGCTTCGATCGAGAAGCTGTTCACCTCGAAGGGCGGCAAGGCCATCGACTACGACCGCCAGGTGACCGGCGGTTCCGCGTCGGTCTACGTCACCTTCGACGGCAAGGCGGTGGGCGCAGCCCAGGCCAAGGGTGTTCTCGCCGGGATGAAGGCGAACGGCACCTACACGGGCGGCACGGTCGCCGAACTGTGGGGCGGCCAGACCGACCAGAACGCGTTCTGGTTCAAGAGCGGCAACGACGCCGTGTTCAACCCGCTCTTCAAGAACGGCCCGATCAAGAAGGGCCCGCAGCAGTTCGTCCCCGACTGGGATGCGAACAACGCGGCGACCATCTTCAACCAGATGCTCGTCAAGAGCAACAACAACATCCAGGGCGTCCTCGCGGCGAACGACAACATCGCCGGCGCCGTGGTTGCCGACCTGAAGGCAAAGCACCTGAAGCCGCTCCCGCTCTCCGGGCAGGACGCGAGCGTGCAGGGCGTCCAGAACATCATCTCCGGCTGGCAGACGGGCACGGTCTACAAGTACGTGCCTGACGAGGCGAACGCTGCTGCTGCTGCTGCGGTCGCGCTCATCAAGGGTCAGACGCCGAAGACGAACGGCTTCCGGCTGAACGGCAAGAAGAAGGAGCCGACTCTGGCGCTGCCGGTCGTCTGGATCACGAAGGCCAACTACACGCGCCTCTTCACGGACAAGTTCCTGAAGAAGAGCGACGTGTGCGTCGGCACCTTCAAGCAGTACTGCAAGTAGGATCAGCCAACACCATCCGCAGTGGAGGCGCCTCTCGGGGCGCCTCCACTGCGACTGAAGAGCGATGAGCGACACGCCACTTCTGCAGCTCCGCGGCATCACCAAGACCTTCGGCTCGGTCGAGGCACTGACCGACGTCGACTTCGAGGTGAGGGCCGGCGAGGTGATGGCGCTCGTCGGCGACAACGGCGCCGGCAAGTCGACGCTGATCAAGTGCGTCGCCGGCACGCACGCCGCCGACAGCGGCGACATCTTCTTCGAGGGCAACGAGGTGCACGTCCACGGCCCGAAGGACGCGGCCCGGCTCGGGATCGAGGTTGTCTACCAGGACCTCGCGCTTTGCGACAACCTCGACGTCGTCCAGAACATGTACCTCGGCCGCGAGACCAGCCGGTTCCAGATCCTCAACGAGGCCGCGATGGAGCACACGACCGCCTCGACGCTCAAGAGCCTCGCGGTCACGACGATCTCGTCGATCCGCCAGCCGGTGGCGACGCTCTCCGGAGGCCAGCGCCAGTCCGTCGCGGTCGCGAAGGCCGTTCAGTGGAACTCCAAGCTCGTCATCCTCGACGAGCCGACCGCGGCTCTCGGGGTGGCGCAGACCGAGCAGGTGCTCGCGCTCGTTCGCCGCCTCGGCGAGCAGGGTCTGGCGGTCGTGATCATCTCGCACAACCTCCACGACATCTTCGAAACGGCTGACCGCATCACCGTGCTGCGTCTGGGACGAACGGTCGGCATCTTCGAGCGCAAGACGACGACGCAGCAGGCCGTCGTCGAGGCGATCACCTTCGGTGTCCCCACGAAGGTCTCAGGCATTCCCGCCGCGCCGGAAGCCGGAGGCGAGGGATGACGTCCGTGGATGTCGTCGGCCCCGACGGCCCCAACCCGGGCGACGCCGAAAAGCTCCCGGGCGGCCTCGCCGGCCTGTACCACCGGGCCCTGTTCAACCTGAGGACGGGCAACCTCGGCCCGGCCCCGATCATCGTCGGCGAGGTCCTCGTTGTCGCCCTCTTCGGGTTCACGGCGACGAACTTCTTCACGGCCGTCAACTTCACCAACCTCATCAACGAGATGGCCGGCACGGCGATGCTTGCCTTCGGCGTCGTCTTCGTCCTGCTGCTCGGCGAGATCGACCTCTCGATCGGCTACCTGGCCGGCATCGGCGCGCTCGTCGTCGCGGAGCTACAGCTGCCGGGGAGCGGACACCAGCTGAATGGCATCCTCGCGATCCTGATCGCGGTCGCCGTCTGCGCGGCGATCGGCGGCGTGCAGGGCTCGATCGTCGCATTCGTCGGCGTTCCGTCGTTCGTCGTGACGCTCGGTGGCTTCCTGATCTGGCAGGGCGTGATCCTGAACCAACTCGAGCAACGCGGCACGATCATCATCCAGGACCGCTGGATCAACTACACCGACAGTTACGCCTTCTCGCACTACGCCGGCTTCCTGATCGCGGCGGTCATCACGGCCCTGTATCCGCTCAGCGTCCTGTACAAGCGGGTCGCCGCCCGCGGCACGCAGATCGCCAGGGTGAACTGGAGCGCGTTCGCGGTGAAGTTCGTCGGGGTCGCCGTGGCCTCGTTCGGCACGGTCGCGATCGCGAACCACGGCAAGGTGATCGCGACGTCGCTCGGCCTGCCGCTCTCGGGCGTGATCGTCATTCTCTTCGCCATCTTGCTGACGTTCCTCGCGAAGTGGACGACGTTCGGACGTCACGTCTACGCGGTCGGCGGGAACGCCGAGGCCGCCCGCCGCGCGGGCATCAACGTGCCTCGCATCCGAGTGCTCGTCTTCGTGATCTCCGGCGCCACGGCCGGCCTGGGCGGGATCATCTTCGCGTCGCAGGTGAACTCGGTGGCACTGACGTTCCCGCCGGGCAACCTGCTGCTGAACGCGATCGCCTCTGCGGTGATCGGCGGTGTCTCGCTCTTCGGGGGCCGCGGCGAGGTGCGCGGCGCGCTGCTCGGCGCCGTCCTGATCGGCACGCTGCAGAACGGCCTGAATACGCTGAGCGTGTCGAACGGCTGGATCTACATCATCACCGGCCTCGTCCTCCTGGGCGCCGTGACGCTCGACACGATCGCCGTCCGGCTCCAGGCCCGCTCGGGCCGCTAGCCCGCCGTCACGGGCCGAGGCGCCGGATCCGCGCGAGCGCGAGCTTGCCGGCCTCGCTGCCGATCTTCCGGCCGGCTGCGACGTCGATCGCAAGTTCGACGCCGTCGTCGACGCCGGCGCTCGCCGCCCGCGCGGCCTGCCGGGTGAACGAGCGGCCGGCGAGGCCGGTCAGAACGACGTCCGCCGCATACGCGAAGGCCGCGTCAGAGGAGACCCAGCCGGGCGAGGCGGGCGTCGGCGTCGAGGGCGTCCAGCGGGCGCCGTCGACCCAGCGGCCCCGGGAACGCACCTCGATCGAGCTGCCGTCCTTGCGCGTCACGCCCGAGACGATCGGCAACTGCTCGTTGAACGCGAGATAGCGGATCATCGAGATCGGCCGCGGCGACTGATACGTGCGCTTCGCGCCCCAGGCGGCCACCGCAGCGTCGTTGAGCGCGCCGTTCAGCGCGAGATCGAGCTCCACGTCGTGGCGGAGCCGGGCGGCCGGCGAGCCGCCGGCCGGGATCGCCCCGGCGAGCGCGTTCCAGCCGGCCGGCGACGGGTCCGGCGTCGTTCCGGTCGCTGCCTCGGCGGTCGCTCGGATCACGGCGATCGCCGCGTCACGGTACGCCCTCGACGAGGCGTCCGCGCCCAGGGGCGGTGCGCCGGGATCGATCGGCAGGCCCTTCGGCGACGGCTTCAGCGCGAACGTCCGGACGTGGCCCCACTCGGCGCCGGCGAACGCCTGCACCTCCGCAGGTACCGGGCTCGAGCCCTTCGGCGAGACCTGCGCGAGCGCGAGCGGCTGCCAGAGCAGCGGGTCGTGGACGGTCGAGCCCGAGCGGGCGACGATCAGCGGCTGGTTCTGCGGTGTGTAGCTCGGATCGGCGTAACGGAGCGACTCGTTCGAGCCGTCGCGGCGCCCGGCCGCGATCGCCGCCGCGGCCACGCGGTTCCCGATCGCGGCGGGCGAGTCGCCCGAGGTGGCGGCGAAGTCGGGCGAGTAGCAGCGCGCGCGCAACTGCGCCGTCAGGAGGCCGAAGACGCGTGCGAGGTTGGCGTCGTGCGAGGCCTGCCAGAGGAGGACGCGGTAGGCGGCGAAGCTGATCGCCTCGTCGCGCGCCGGTGCCGTCCGCGTCCGGTCGAAGGCGTCGCGGACGGCGGCAGAGACGATGTAGAGGTCGCGTGCCTGGACGGGCTCGGAGGCGTCGCCGGCCCGGAGCGCAGCGACAGCGGTGTCGTTCCACGCCCGCGCAACGGATCGCCCGGCGGCTCCCGACGGCGTGCACGTGGCGAGCACCGGGCCGGCGGGATCGGCCGCCGCGATCATGCGCTCGGGCGGCACGTCGATCTGGAGGATCCGGTCGGCCGCGACGCGGCCGAGCGTCGTCTCGCCGCCCCACGGGTAGCGGACGCTGAGCGTCGCGACGCGCGTCGCCGCGCCGAGCCCGAGGTGGACGCGCGGATCCTCCGACGAGAGATAGCTGCTGCCCGCCTGCACCTCGCGCGAGAGCGTTCTGCCGTCCGGGAGGACCGCGGTGACGACGGCGCCGGGCACGAACCGCGACAGGCGCACGTCGAGCCAGTGCCCGGCCGGGCCGGATGGGCGCAGGAGGGCGAGCTTGCCGCCGATCGTGTTGACGGCGATCTCCATGCGGCCGTCGTTGTCTGCGTCGGCGGCGGCAAGCCCACGGCCGTTGAGCTTCAGCACGCCGTCGAGCACGCCCGACGCGTTTCCGAACCCGTCAGACGTCGGCGCGAGTACGCGCATGCTCTCCGCGTCGCGGGCGAGGTTCGTCACGGGGATCGCTCCGGCGGTGAGCACGAGATCGGGAACACCCGAGTTGGCGAGGTCGACCCACGACGCGCCCCAGCCGGCGAAGCCCGTGCCGAGCGCGGGATCGACCGCGGGCCGCGCGTTCGCGAACGCCGAACCCGCGCGGCGGTACGCAGCCGACGGCTCGCCGCGTGAGTTCGTGACGAAGAGGTTCCCGTCCGCGGCCGCGATGCCCATGCCCGCGAACGGGTCGGCCACCCCCGTCACGGAGCCGCGCTCCTCGAAGCGGAAGCCGAGGCCGGCGGGATCCGCCTTCGCGCCCCCGGGCCACGGCACGTTCACGTAGAGGTCGTTCGGGTCCTCGTCGTTCGCGACGTAGAGATCGGGGCGCCCGTCGCCGTTGACGTCGGTGAAGACCGCGCCGAGCCCGTGCCGGTAGCCGGACGCCTCGAGCCCCGCCTGGATGCCGACCTCGCGGAACTTCCGGTGTCCCTCGTTCAGGAAGAGAAGGTCGCGGACGCCGGCCACGTTCGTCGGGAAGCCGCCGATCGAGTTCGCGACGGGGTCGTTCGGGTCGGCGTAGCCGGCAACGAAGATGTCCGGCCGGCCGTCGCCGTTCACGTCCGCGATCGCCGTTCCCGTGTACCAGCCGTGCACGGGCAGGGCCTCGGCGCGAAAGCCGTCGCGGCCGTCGTTCCAGAGCACGTCGACGCCGGACGAGGTCGTGAGCACGAGGTCGCTGCGGCCGTCGCCGTCGAGGTCGCCCGCGGCGCAGCCGTCGCCCTGGACGGCGAGCGCGGCGTGTTCTCGCTGCGCGACGTTCCGGAAGCGTCCGTGTACGTTCTCGAAGAGCGCGGTGCGCGGCAGCCCGCCCTGCGCGTGCCAGCTCGACTCGTCCGCGCTCGCGTACGAGTTGACGGCGAAGAGGTCCTCCCAGCCGTCGCCGTTGTAGTCGAGCCAGCAGATGCCGCCGCCCATCATCGCCTTCGTCTCGTTCGACGGCCCGAACCTGAACGAGCCCTGCTGAAACTCGAGCCCGATCGCCGAGGCGACGTTGGTGAGATGCTGCGCCGCGAGCGCGCTGCTCACCGGGACCGGCGCGGCCGGAGGCTGCACGCTGCCCGAGGCGAGCGTCCACGCACCGTCAGGCGTGACGTGCAGCCGGTAGGTCGTGCCACCGAGCTGCGCCACCGCCGTCGGCGGCGACTGGTCGTTCCCCTGCTCGAGATGAACCTGCAGCGACTGGCCGGAGAGCGCCGGGCGGGCCGAGAGCAGGCCGTGCGCGATCTGCTCGGCCGTCACCTCCGTCAGCTGCGTCTGGACGCCGGGCGACGGCAGGATCGAGATCGGCGGGAGCTTGCCCGGCGGGAGCGGCGCCGCGGCGAACGACGGCGAGCCGTTGTTCGCGAACGCGGCCACGGCGGCGTACGCGGCGAGGCCGGCGGCTGCGGCGAAGACGAGCTGCCTGCGCTGGATCCGCAGCGGGAACGTCCGCAGCGCGGCGGCCGCGAGACAGACGATCGAGAGCGCCCCGAGCAGCGCGACCTTCGCCGCGAACTCCGTCGTCGTCGGGGCGATCAGGAGTGACGCGAGCACCCCGAGCACGACCCCGTAGACGACGCGGGCGCGCGGACCCTGCGGAGCCGTCTTCGGGTCGGTGATCATGAAGAAAAGGAAGACGAGCACCTCGGGCGAGGTGACGAGCACCCACCAGAACGAGAAGCCCTGGATCGGGCCCAGGTGCCAGCGCGCGGTCATCGCGTGCCCGGTGAGCGCGAGGCCGCCGATCCCGAGCGCGAACGCGATCCAGAACGAGACGGCGACGCGCAGGAGGGCGATTTGCGCGAGGATCGCGAGGCCGCCGGCGACGATGACCGCGAGTGCGAGCACGAGCCACCACGACATCGGCCCCCACCAGAAGTCCAGCGGATCCGCGCGCCCCCGGCCGAGCGCGAGGAAGCAGATGACGAGACCGATGTTGGACGGGTTGAAGATGTGCTCGCCGCGCCATCGGATCACGTGCTTCGAGAGCAGCGAGACGGCCGCGGCCCCGACGAAGATCCACCAGCCGCGCAGGCTCCACCAGTCGCCGTGCTGCGTCCCGGGAACGCGCAGGACGAAGGCGACCCCGTTCCCCGTCAGCATCGCGCTCGCCGGCCAGAGGATGACCTTCTGCCGCCGGAAGGCGATCGCGATCTCGAGCAGGGCGGACGTCCCGAGCGAGAGCAGGATCTGCGCGATCGAGACGCGGAAGTGGAAGCCGACCTGGCCGATCACCTGCAGCGCCGTGATCGTCGCCGCGAGATGGAGGCGAGGGTCACGCAGCTTCGGCAACAGCACGGGATAGGACGTCCCGCGGAGCTCGAGCGCAGCCATCCAGCTATCCAATGTACCGGCGGAGCAGGGCAATTACTATCTCCCTATGAGACTGGAACAGGCACGCGCGATCGTCGGCCACGTCGTGGAGAACGCCGGGCGGCCGGTGTCCGTCTTCGTTACCGACACGCACGGCGAGCTCGTTTGCGCGGCCACGATGGACGGCGCGGCGCCGGACACGCGCCTGAACGCGCAACGCAAGGCGTACACCGCCGCGCGCAGCGACGCGTGCTCGACGCGGGAGCTCGCGGAGAAGGTCAAGGACGACCCGGTCGAGCGGGCGAGCTTCGACCCGTTCTTCACCTTCTTCCTCGGCGGCGTCGCCGCCTTCGACGGCGACGTGCGCGTCGGCGCGGTCGGGGTCAGCGGCCTGCCGGGAGCCGACGACGAGGCGCTCGCCCGCCGCGCGCTCGAGGCCGCCGGGCTCTCAAGCCTCTAGCCCGTCCCGGATCGCGGCGAGGAAGGCGCCCGCGGCGAAGCCGTCCGCGACCCGGTGGTCGACGGTGAGGGCCAGCTCGAGCTGCGGCACGGGCCGTACCGAGCCGTCGACGACGCCCGGCCGTTCGGCGACCCGGCCGGCGGCGAGGATCGCGGTCTGGTCGGGATCGATCACTGCCGCGAAACGGTCGACGCCGGCCATGCCGAGGTTGCTCAGCGTCACGGCTGCCGGACCGCGGTACCGCTCGGAGATCCGGCCGGCGCGGGCCTCGGCCACAGCGCGCCCGACCTCGCCTGCGAGCTCGGCCGGCGGCAGGCGGTCCGGCTCCGGGATCGTGACGACGAGCAGCGTCTCCTCGCCGGCGACGGCGAGGCCGACGTCGGCCCGCTCGAGCCCGCGCAGGCGCGGACCGTCCTCGACCCAGAGGCGATTCAGATCGGGGTGCGCGCGGAGCGCCTGCGCGATCGCCCGGAGGAGGACGTGGGTGAAGGTGACGTCCTGCTCGCGCTCGACGAGCGCCGCCGCAGCGGTCATGTCCACGGTCACACTCACCGTGAACTGGGGAATCGCGGCCGAGCGGCTGAGCCGCGCGGCGAGCGAGCGCCGGTGCCGCGAGACGAGCTCGCCCGGGCTGCCCTCCCCGGCGAGGGCGAGCACGTCGGCGCGCTCGACCCGACCGCCGGGCCCGCTTCCCCGTACCTGCGCGAGATCGACGCCGCGCTCCTGCGCCAGCCGGCGGACGGCCGGCGCCGCCTGCACCTTGACGGAAGCCTCGGCAGCCGCCTCCTCCCCCGGCTCGCCGACGTACGCGATCACCGCACCTGCCTGCACCGTCTGTCCCTCGCCGTGCACGATCCGGAGCAGCGTGCCCGCGAGCGCGGACTCGACCTCGAGCGTGGCCTTGTCGGTCTCGACCTCGAGCAGCGGCTCGCCGACGGCGACCGCATCTCCCTCGCGCTTCCGCCAGGCGACGATCCGCAGCTCGTCGCTCGTCTGGCCGAGCGGCGGCATCCGCACCGGGGCCACTACCCCGTCAGCTCCCGCACGGCGGCCTTGATCCGCTCCACGCTCGGCAGCACCGCCTGCTCGAGCACGGGCGCGAAGGGGATGGGAATGTCGAGCGCGGCGACCCGCCTGACCGGCGCCTCGAGGCTGTAGAGGCACTCCTCCGCCGCGCGGGCGGCCACCTCGGCGCCCCAGCCGCCGCTGAGCGAGTCCTCGTGCACGATCACGAGCCGGCCCGTCCTGCCCACCGAGCCGAGGATCGTCTCCGTGTCGAGCGGGAGCAGCGTCAGCGGGTCGATCACCTCGCACTCGATCCCGTCCTCGAGCGCGAGCTCCTCGGCGGCGGCGCGGCTGCGGTAGAGGGAGACGTGCGTGGCGACGATCGTCACATCGCTTCCCTTGCGCACGACGGCGGCCTTTCCGAGCGGGACGAGGTACTCGTCCTCCGGCACCTCCGCCGTCGAGTCGAGCCCTGCCGCCTGCTCCCGGCCCTTGCTCCCGTAGAGGAGCTTGTGCTCGAAGACGAGCACCGGGTTGTCGTCGCGCACGGCGCTCTTCAGCAGGCCCTTCGCGTGGTAGGCGTCGGAGACGGAGATCACCTTCAGGCCCGGCACGTGCGCGAAGTAGCTCTCCGGACTCTGGCCGTGCTGCGCGCCTCGTAGCGTCGCGCCGACCGGCGCGCGCATCACGAGCGGTACCGACAGCCGCCCGCCCGACATGAGCCGCATCTTCGCCGCCTGGTTGACGAGCTCGTCCATGCACTCGAAGAGGAAGTCCGAGTACTGCATGTCGGCGATCGGGCGCAGGCCCGCCAGCGCCGCGCCGACCGCAGCGCCGGCGATCGCCTTCTCGCTGATCGGCGTGTCGATGATCCGCTCGTGCCCGAACTCCTCGACGAGGCCGAGGTAGACGCCGAACGCGCCGCCGAAGCCACCCTCGACGCCGATGTCCTCGCCGATCAGGAAGACCGACTCGTCGCGGCGCATCTCCTCGGCGACCGCCTCGCGGAGCGCCTCGGCGATCGTCAACCGCCGACCTTCGGTCTCAGGCATAGACATCGCCCAGGAGCTCCTCGGGGTCGGGGTCGGGGGAGTTGCGCGCGAACTCGACGGCGTCGTCCAGCTCCTCCTCGACCGCCGCCTCGATCCCGGCGGCATCGCTCTCGGCGAGCTGCGCCCGCAGGCGCACGATCGCGTCGCGCGCCTTCCAGGACTCCTCCTCCTCCCGCAGCCGGTAGCCGCGGGCGTCGCTGCGGCTGTGGCCGACGTAGCGGTAGGTCTTGCACTCGAGCAGGGTCGGGCCGCGGCCCTCCCGGGCGGCGGCGACCGCCTCCGCCGTCGCCTCCCGTACGGCGAGCACGTCCATCCCGTCGACGATGCGCCCAGGAACGCCGTAGGCCACAGCCCGCGCGGCGACGTCTTCGAGGAGCGACACGCGCGCGTACGAGGTCGAGGCGCCGTAGAGGTTGTTCTCACAGACGAAGACGACGGGGAGCCTCTGGACCGCGGCGAAGTTGAGACCTTCGTGGAAGGCGCCCTCGTTCGCTGCTCCCTCGCCGAAGAAGCAGGCGGCGACCTGGCCGCTGCGGCGGAGCTTGAAGGCGAGCCCGAGGCCCGTGACGACGGTGTTCCCGCCCGCGACGATCGCGATCGCGGGAAGCATGCCGACGTCGGGGTCGCCGAGATGCATCGAGCCGCCGCGGCCGCGGCAGCAACCGGTCTCCTTGCCGTACAGCTCCGCCATCGCCGCGCGCGAGCTCACGCCCTTCGCGAGTGCGTGCCCGTGCGGCCGGTGCGTCGAGGTGATCCAGTCGGTGCGCTCGAGGACGTCGCAGACCCCGACGGCGACGGCCTCCTGCCCCTGGTACTGGTGCATGGTGCCGGGGATCTCGCCCTCGAGGAAGAGCAGGTAGACGCGCTCCTCGAAACGGCGGATGCGGAGCATTCCGCGGTAGAGCTCGAGCAGGTCGACGGCGTCAGGCGGCACGGCCGCTGCTTCCGTACAGTCGCATGAGGTCGCGCACGACCCGGATCATCCGCTTCTTGCCGGCGTCGAGCAGGTCGGCCGGGCCGTGGGAGCCGAGCAGGTCGTGCGGGCTCGCGCCCGCGGCAGCGGACGACAAGGCCTCCGTCAGCCCGTCGAGGAATGCCCGCTTCAACGCCGTGCCGACGTTGAACTTCGCCACGCCGCGGGCGATCGCCTCCTCGACCGACTCCTCGGGGAAGCTCGTGCCGCCGTGGACCACGAGCGGCACCCCGACCCGCCGGTGGACGGCGTCCAGCCGCTCGAGGTCGACCGCCGCGCTGCGCCCTTCGAGCACGTGGACGTTGCCGAAGGAGACGGCGAGGCAGTCGACGCCGGTGGCCTCGACGAAGGCGGCGGCCTCTTCCGGGTCGGTCAGGCTCGCACGCGACACGTCGATCTCGCCGCCGGCGGCGTCCGGGAGCGTGCCCAGCTCCCCCTCGACGGCAACGCCGCGGCCGTGCGCCTCCCGCACGAGACGGGAGACGGTCTCGACCTGCGTCGAGCAGAGCATCACCGCATTGAATCCCTCCTCGACGCCGCGCAGCGCATGCTCGAGCGTGTGCGCCTCGTTGAGGAGGAGGGAGACGGGGACGCGCGACCGTGCGGCCGCGCCGAGGCCGAGACAGGCGAGCGTCTCGATCCCGCCCGCGTCGAGCCAGCCCTGGTCGACGAGCAGGCAGCCGAAGCCGAGGATCACCGGAGCGTGCTCGGCCTCCGCCGCCTCCAGGACGGCCTCGAGCGAGTAGCCGTCCCAGGCCTCGAAGTAGCCGACGGCGTAGCCGCCGGCGAGCGCCTCGGCGAGCATTCTGGTGAGGGGCACGAGCGCCATCAGGCTTCGGGATGAGCAGCGAGGAACGCCTCCGCCTGCGCGCGCGTGAACACGCCCGCCCAGCAGCCGAGCGCGGTGCAGGCGGAGCCGCCGATCACGCTCGCGAAGCGCACGGAGCGCTCGAGCTCCCAGCCCTCGAGGATGCCGACCATGAGGCCCGCCGCGAACGCGTCGCCCGCGCCCGACGGCTCGACGACGTCCATGCGCGGTGCAAGCACCTCGAACGCCTCCTCGCCGCTGCGGACGTATACGCCGCGCTCGCCCAGCTTGATCACGACCCGGTTCGCGCCGTGCTCGAGGAAGCGCTCGGCCTGCCGGCGCGGGTCGGACTCGCCGGTCAGCGCACGCGCCTCGTCGACGTTCGGGACGAAGTAGTCGGCGAGGGGCAGCAGCCTTCGCGCCGCGTCCACCGGGAGCTTCTGCCCGACCGGCACGGCGACGTCGAGCACGATCCGCGTCCCGCGCGCCCGCGCCTCCTGGAGGCGTTCCGCCAGCTCGTCCTCGCGCAGGGAGGGCAGGATCAGGTAGCCGCCGACGTAGACGACCTCGGCGGCCTCGAGCGCGGCCGGCTCGATGTCGCGGGCGGTCAACGCCGCGTTCGCGCCGAAGGTGTGGATGAAGCGGCGATCCTCGCCGACGACGGGGATGATCACCGTCTTCGAGGTGCCGTATCCCTCCGTGCGCCGGACGCCGCTCGTGTCGACCTCCCGCGAGCGGAGGTCCCGCTCGACGAAGTCGCCGAGCAGGTCGTCGCCGACGCGCCCGCAGACCGCGGCCCGGACGCCGAGCTTGCCGAGCGCGATCGCAGTGTTCGCGGCGCAGCCGCCCGGCTGGAGCAGGAAGTCGTCCGTCGCGAGCAGCTCACCTGCAGCCGGCAGCTCCGCGAGGGGCGGGACGAACACGTCGGCGACCAGGATCCCGATGCAGAGGACGGGAGGCGGGCTCACCCTTCCGCGACGACCGTCGTTCGCTGGACACGCGGATCCGTGAAGACGTCGAGGTCGTCGCGGCTCTCGGTCGAGAACTCCGACACGATCGCGCCGTCGTCGCCCGCCTGGAACCAGTGCAGCGTGTCGGGGGCGATCGTGTGCTGGTCGCCGGGCCGGAGCACGGTCTCGTGCCAGACGGTGAAGACGCCGTCCTCCGGCGGCCGGGCGGCCGCCGACGGCGTCGGCTCTCCCTCGGTGTAGACGTAGACGACCCCTGCGCGGCAGCGGAACGTCTCCTCCTTGCCCTGCGTCCCCGCGAAGGGCGGGTGCCGGTGCTCCGGGCACAGCTGGCGCGGGAAGAGCACGAGCTCCTTGGCGCACACCCGCTCGGTGTTCACGTACACGACGACCTCGAGCCCTGTCTCGTCGAGCCGGGAGAGACCGAAGTCGGCGACCTCGATCGCGTCGAGCTCGGACGCCGTCAATGCAATCCCAGCTTCGGCGAGGACCACTGCCGCCCGCTTCCTCGCTGCGTCCTGCTCGGCCTGCAGAAGCATCGGTCTCCTACTCGTGAAGGTGGACGTCCCAGCCCAGGTAGACCTCGAGCGCCTCGCGCACGGCCACTGCAGTCTGAGACAGGCTCATGACGACATGATGCTCGAACCCGTTGCGGCAGATGAACTGGAGGAGCTCCTGGAGTCGCGGCACAGCGACCACGCCGTAGCCGCCGAAGGTGTCGACCGGGTCGTCGGTGAACCGTCCCTCCCCGGCGTATGCCTTGATCCGGCCCGACGCGTCGTCGGTGCTCACGCGCAGGTATGTCGCCGGCTCGGCCTTGATGCGGCCGTAGAGGGTGCCGTACGTGCGCTCCTTGCCGACGGTTCCGGCAAGGATCTCCTGATAGCTCATGGTGATCGTTTCGAGGAAGTGCTTCGGCAGGTTGCTGCAGTGGAAGACGACCGCCTTGTCGGGCTCGTCGCCGACGTTGTTGTTCCAGTCGAGGATCGCGCTCGGCGTCCCGGACGCCGCCTGGAGGATCAACATCGAGACGAGGCCGGTGACGTCGACCTCACAGGCGCTCGGGCGCAGCCCATCGCTCATCATGCTCATGATCGTGCACGGGACGACGCCGAAGAACTCCTGCAGAGCCGTCCAGCACTGGATCGCCGATCCGTCGAGACGCTCCGCGGCCATCCACTCGTCGACGACGGCGCCGAGCTTCGCCATCTTCAGCAGCGCAGCCTCGGGAACGCCGGCCGTCGTCGTATAGGCGGCGATCGCGTCTCGCTTGCTCCGCACCGTCGGAGCGCCGTCCGGGAGCCGCTCGATCCGTCCCAGCACCTCGGAGAGGTCGAGCGTGACCACCGAGATCCCCGCCAGCTCGAGCAGCTTCTCGCTGTAACGCACGGTGTTGAAGCTCGCCGGGCGGGCGCCGACCGCGCCGACGCGCATCTGCCGGACGGCCCGGACGACCCGGCTGACTCGGGCGAAGCGGTCGAGATCGGCCGCGAACGCCGGCGACCGGGGCGCGCACGTGTGCAGCGCCGTCAGCGAGAACGGAATTCCGTACTGAGTCAGGTTGCTGCAGACGGAGAGCTTCCCGCAGAAGCTGTCGCGGCGGTGCGTCACCTGGAGCTTGCCCGCCTCGTCCGGGAAGGCGTGCACGAGGACGGGGACGTCGAGTCGCGAGCCGCGGATCGCGTTGGCGACAGCGCGCTCGTCGCCGAAGTTCGGAAGGGTGACGATGATGCCGTCGATGTCGCCGGCGCGCTCGCGGAAGAGCGCCGCGCATCGTGCCGCGTCGTCGAGTGACTCCACAGAGCCGAACCTCGTGTCTGCCGGCTCGAGGGCGACCACCTCGAACCCGTGCTCTCCGAGCACGTCGAGCATCTCGGCCCGGCCCTGGTTGCAGAGCTCGTCCGGAAAGAAGCCGCGGTTGCCGACGATGAGGCCGACCGTCACGGAGCCGTTCCGCATTGCTCCATGCTCGTCCGCCGTGTGGGCGAATGCATCCGGAGTGGCCACTGACCGGCCCTCAGCGCTTTCGCCGATGGGGCGAGGGCCGGCTGCGGAGACACTCGTCGTATGCTCCTCGGCCCGGAACGACGGCTGGTCGTCCATTACGCGCAACGCCTGCGCCCGGACGGGCTCGTCGTGCTCACGGCGGGAAACGTCAGCGCCCGCGCCGGAGATCTCGTCGCCATCACACCGGGTTCGTTCGACTACGACCGGCTGACGCCCGAGCGCATCTGCGTCGTCCACCTCGACGGCACGGCCGCCGAGGCCGGGCTCGCGCCGTCCAGCGAGCTGCCGATGCACCTGGCCGTGTACCGCGCGGCGCCCGAGGCGCGCGCCGTGGTGCACACGCACGCCGCGTATGCGTCCGCTCTCTCCACCGTCGTCGACGAGCTGCCAGCGCTCCATTACCTGATCGCCCAGCTCGGCGGCCCGGTGCGCGTCGCACCGTACGCGACCTTCGGCTCGGAGGAGCTGGCCGAGAACGTCGCGAGCGCGCTCGAAGGACGCACCGCCGCGCTGCTCGGCAACCACGGGACGATCGCCTACGGCGAGACGCTCGACGAGGCGTACTCGCGCACGATGCTGCTCGAGTGGCTCTCCGCCCTCTACCTGCGTTCCAGCCTGCTCGGAGAGCCGCGGCTGCTCGCCGGAGAGGAGATCGAACTGGTGGCGAGCAAGCTCAGCCGGGGAGGCGCACCGGCCGGCTCGTCTCAGCCGAGCGGTGCAGCGCCTCGAGCGCGCGAGCCTGGCCGAGAGCGTCCTCACGCCCGAGCAGCAGCCCGGCGCGTCCGCGGATCGCGTCGCTGACGTTCTCGAGCTCGAGCCGGTACGAGTCCTGCCGATCGACCTCGATCCGCTCGACGCCCTCGTCGCGGCGCAGTTCGATCACGGGATTCACGCAGTGCCACGGGTCGTCGAGGAAGAGCGAGCCCTCGCTGCCGATTGCCTCGAGCTCGTCGCGATCCGGCATGGCCGTGCCGCAGTCGAAGGTCGCGATCACGTCGCCGGGGAAGCGCATCGTTCCGGTGAAGACCCAGTCGGTGCCGGAGGGCCCGTACCACGCCTCTCCCCACACGCTCTCCGGCTCGCCGGCGAGCAGGCGCGACCCTGAGACGTTGTAACAGCCGACGTCCATGAGTGCTCCGCCCTCGAGCTCGGTGCGGAGGCGGATGTTCTCGGTGTCGTACAGCCCGTAGGAGAACACCGAGCGGACGAGCCGCAGCTCGCCGATCGCGCCCTCTTCGACCAGCGCCTTCAGCCGCTTCGTCTGCGGATTGTGGCGGTACATGAACGCCTCGCTGAGCAGACGACCCGCCCGCTCGGCGGCGTCGAACGCGGCCGAGGCATCGTCGGGGCGGCGCGTGAGCGGCTTCTCGCAGAGCACGTGCTTCCCCGCCTCGACGGCCTTGATCGACCACTCGCAGTGCAGCGTGTTGGGGAGCGAGATGTAGACGGCCTCGATCTCCGGATCCGCGAGCAGAGCGTCGTAGGAGCCGTATGCGCGCGGGATGCTCCACTCCTGCGCATACGCGTCCGCGCGTGCCTGGTCGCGGCTCGCGACCGCGACGAGCTCCACCTTCTCCGATGCATGGGCGCCCGGGATGAGCTTCCGGTTGATGTCGGCGGTGGAGACGATCCCCCACCTCACTCGCTCGGTTGCCATGTGCGTACTATCTCAACATGGCTGAGATCGGTGTCGGCATGCTCGGGTATGCGTTCATGGGGAAGGCCCACTCGAACGCCTTCCGGAAGATCCGGTACATGACCTGGCCGCCGCCGCTCGAGCCGAAGCTCGTCGGCATCGCCGGCCGGAACGCCGAGGCGGTCGCCCAGGCGGCCGAGCGCTACGGCTACGAGTACGCGACTGACGACTGGCGGAAGCTCGTCGCAGACGGGCGGATCGGGCTCTTCGACAACGGGGGCCCGAACTCGCTGCATGCGGAGCCGACGATCGCCGCCGCGCGGGCGGGGAAGCACGTCGTCTGCGAGAAGCCGCTCGGGCGGGACGCCGCCGAGAGCTTCGAGATCTGGCAGGCCGTCGCCGCCACGGGCGTCAAGCACCTCTGCGCCTTCAACTACCGCTTCGTCCCGGCGGTCCGGCTCGCCCGCGAGATGATCGACGCAGGCGAGCTCGGGGAGATCCGCCACTTCCGCGGCCGCTACCTCCAGGACTGGGGCGACGACGTCTCGCTCGACACGTGGCGCTTCCATCCCGAAGAGGCCGGCTCGGGCGCGCTCGGCGACCTGATGACGCACGTCGTCGATCTCGCGCGCTTCCTCAACGGCGAGGTCGAGACCGTCTCGGGCTTCGCCAAGACGTTCCTGCCCGGCCGCAAGGTCGACGACGCGGTCGAGGCCGCGGTCGAGTTCGCGAACGGCTCGGTCGGCACGCTCGAGGCGACGCGCTTCGCGCACGGACGGCGCAACGCCTTCCAGTGGGAGATCAACGGCACGAAGGGCTCGCTCGCCTTCGACATGGAGCGGTTGAACGAGCTCGCGGTGTTCCGCGCCGACGGCGATCGCGCGCGCGGCTTCAAGACCGTGCTCGTGTCGGAGGCGGATCATCCGTTTTGGGAGCACTGGTGGCCGCCCGGGCACATCATCGGCTGGGGCGACACGTTCGTGCACGAGCTCCACCACATGCTGCGCGCGATCGCCGACGACACCGACGTCGCGCCGTTCGGGGCCACCTTCGAGGACGGGTACCGCGCAAGCGAGATCTGCGACGCGATCGTCCGGTCCGGCGAGACGGGCAGCCGGGAGCGGATCGCCTACCGTTCGTCATAGTCGTACGATGAGCCGATGATCCAGCGCCCGCTCGGCAAGACGGATCTTCTGATCTCCGTCCTCGGCTACGGCGCCTGGGGGATCGGCGGCAGCATGTGGATCGGCGCCGACGACGACGAGTCGCTGCGCGCGCTCAGGCGCGCGATCGAGCTGGGCGTCAACTTCATCGACACCGCGGCCGGCTACGGAGCAGGCCACAGCGAGCGCCTGGTGGGCCGGGTCGTGCGCAACACCGCCGAGACGGTCTACGTCGCCACGAAGATCCCGCCGAAGAACATGCAGTGGCCGGCGCAGGCCGGAGTTCACTCCTCGGAGGCGTTTCCGGCCGACTGGGTCGTCGAGCAGACCGAGGCGAGCCTCGAGCGGCTCGGGCTCGACCGGATCGACGTGCAGCAGTTCCACGTCTGGTCGGACGAGTGGGTCGACCAGGGCGACTGGCGCGACGCGATCGAGCAGCTGAAGCGGGACGGAAAGATCGGCGGGTTCGGCGTCTCGATCAACGACCACCAGCCCGCGAACGCGGTCCTGCTCGTCGAGTCGGGCCACGTTGACACGGTGCAGGTGATCTACAACGTCTTCGACCAGAGCCCCGAGGACGACCTGTTCCCGGCGTGCGAGGCGGCGAACGTCGGCGTGATCGCGCGTGTGCCGTTCGACGAAGGCTCGCTCACCGGGCGGATCCGGCCCGACACCGAGTTCCCCGACGGCGACTTCCGCCACCGGTACTTCGGGGGCGACCGCAAGCAGCAGGTCTGGGAGCGCGCGCAGGCCGTCGCGGCCGACCTGGAAGTGCCAGTCGACGAGCTCGCCGAGGTCGCGCTGCGCTACTGCGTCACGCACCCGGCTGTCTCGACGGCGATCCCGGGCATGCGCACGGTGCGGAACGTCGAGCGGAACGCCGCAGCGGTGCAGCGGGGCCCGCTGCCGGAGCAGCAGCTCGCCGCGTTGCGGCCGCACCGCTGGGTGCGCAGCTTCTACGGCTGAGCGCGGCGCAGGAACGAGCGGCTCTCGACGAGGATGCAGCAGGTGATCGCGTCCGGAGCTTGCACGTCAACGGTTCGACGCGGATCGAAGCGTCACAGGACTACGATCGACCGCGTGAGCGCGCGCCCGCAGCCGAGCGGCGATGCCGACCTCGCGGCCGTGGGCGCGCTGCTGGCCGAACCGGCCCGCGCGAGGGTTCTCCTCGCGCTCGGCGACGGCCGCACGCTCGCGGCGAGCGTGCTCGCGGCGGAGGCCGGCGTCGCAGCGTCCACTGCAAGCCATCATCTGGCGCGGCTCGTCGACGCCGGGCTCGTCACCGTCGTCGACCGCGGCAGGCACCGCTACTTCGCGCTCGCCGGTCCCCAGGTCGGCGAGCTGATCGAGGCCGTCGCGCGCGTCGCCCCGGCGCAGCCGATCACCTCGTTGCGACAGGGGACCCGGGCGCACGCTGTCCGCTATGCGCGGCGCTGCTACGACCACCTGGCCGGCCGGCTCGGCGTCGCCGTCACCGACGCGCTGCGCCGAGAGGCGGTTCTCGCCGCCGGCGGCGAGAGCGGCTACACGCTCACCGAGCACGGTGCGGCGATGCTCTCCGAGCTGGGCGTCCACGCGGAACCCGGCGAGGTCGTGCGCCGCTGCCTCGACTGGACCGAGCAGCGGGACCACATCGCGGGGCCGCTCGGACGGGCCCTGCTGGCCCGGCTGCTCGAGCTCGGCTGGCTCGCCCGCGATCCGGCCACCCGCGCCGTCCGCCTCACCGACGCCGGCCGTACGCACCTCCCGCAGACCCTCGGCGTCGAGCTGCCCTAGCCGGCGCTCGCGGCGCTACGAGGGCGGCGGGCCCGCCGGCGGCCGTGACGGGAATGCGGCGAGCGCGACCAGGAGTCCGGCGAGCGCCACGCCGGCTCCGACGGCGAGCGAGATCCCCATGCCGCTCATGAAGGCCGCGCCGGCGGCCCGGTCGAGCTGGACCCCGACGGCCACGGGCAGCTTCGCCGCGACGTCGAGCGCTCCCCCGATCGAGCCCAGCGCCGTGTGCAGCACGGCCGGAGGCAGGAGCCGTGCGCCGGCCGTCGTGGTCAGGTGATGCTGGTAGCGGGTGGAGAGAACGCTGCCGACGACGGCGACGCCGAGAGCGCCGCCGACTTGAATGGCGACGCCGTTCGTGGCCGAGCCGACGCCCGCGTCGCCCGGCGGCAGCGACCCGATCACGGCGTCCGTTGCGGTCGGCATCAGCAGCCCGGCGCCGAGACCGATCAGGATCATCCCGGGGAGAACCTCGTGGTACGTGGTCGCCGGACTCGAGACGAGGGAGGCATCGAGAAGGCCGCCGGCGATCGCCAGCAGGCCCGCCGCAGCGGTGATCTTGCTCCCGGCGATGCGGACGACAAACGCCGAGAGGGGCGCGGTCAGCGCGACGACGGCCGCGATCGGGAGGATGCGCACGCCCGCGCCGATCGCCGAGAGGTGCAGGTCGAACTGGAGGAACTGGGTCTGCACGAACAGGGCGCCGAACAGCGCGAAGACCCCGAGGGAGAGCGACGAGGTCGCGGCCGAGAACCGCCGCGCCCGGAAGAACGCCAGGTTCAGCATCGGGTGATCGCTCCGGGCCTCCCAGGCCACGAACGCTCCGACGACGGCGAGACCGCCTACGCCGGTGGCGACGACCTTCGTCGACGACCAGCCGTGGGTGGGAGCCTCGATGATCGCCCAGAGGACGCACCCGAGGCCGAGCATCGAGAGCAGGCCGCCGGCCGGGTCGGGCCGCTTCGCGGCCGGATTCCTCGAGCCCGGCACGAACAGCAGAGCGCCGACCAGCCCAAGGGCGACGATCGGGACGTTGACGAAGAACACCGAGCCCCACCAGAAGCGGGAGAGCAGCACACCCCCTGCGATCGGGCCGATCGCGATCCCGATGCCGCTCGTTCCCGCCCAGAGGCCGATCGCACGCGAGCGCTCGTGGGGATCGCGGAAGAGGTCGTTGATGATCGAGAGCGTCGCCGGCATCGTCAGCGCGGCGCCGGCTCCCATCGCAGCACGCCAGCCGATCAGCTGCCCGACCGAGCCGGAGAAGGCCGCGCCGACCGACGCGCACGCGAACACCGTCAGTCCGATCAGGAACAGGCGCTTGCGGCCGAACCGGTCGGCCAGGCTTCCGCCGACGAGCAGGAGTCCGGCGAACACCATCGCGTAGGAATCGACGATCCACTGCAGTTCGCTCGAGGTTGCATTCAGCGTGCGAACGAGCGTGGGCAGGGCGACGTTGAGGATCGTGTTGTCGAGGTTCACGACGAGGATCGAGACGCACAGGACGGCGAGCGCACTCCACCGGTGAACGTGGCGATCGGTCGGGCCGTGCCCGGCGAGGATCGCGCGCAACATCCGGTCGCGGTGAGCCACGACAGCCATGAGCCGACGCTGGCAGGCCCGGGTCCCGGCGGCATCCGCGAGAACTCCCGTCCGAGCCCCGTAGTTCTCCGACTAATAGAGAAAGCCCCGTTTCCAGGGCTTTCTCCGTAGCAGGCCTGTAAGCCCGGTTCAGCTCGTTCTACGGGAACCGAGCCTGTCTTCTTGCCTACATGGGCGACCTCTACCTCTCGACGGCGGCGAGCACTCGCTGCTCGCCGGTGCCGGCCGACCCGGCGGTCTCTCGCAGCGGCACGTCGCGCAGCAGCCAGCTGAGGCTGAATGCGCCGACCATGACGGCGGCGGCGGTGAGGAACACCGGGTGCAGCGCGACGGCAACGGCGTCGACGTAGACCGCGTGAATCGCCGGTGGGAGGTGCTGGATGGCGGCGGGGCTCGCGTGCGCGGGCGCGTGTGCTCCGGCCGGGAGACGACGCGCGAGCTGCCGGCCCAGCTCGTTCGTGAAGATCGCGCCGAACACGGAGACGCCGATCGAGCCGCCGACCTGCCTGAACAGCGTCGCGCCTGAGGTTGCGACGCCGAGCAGGCGGTAGTCGACCGAGTTCTGCGCGGCGAGTACGAGCACCTGCATCACGAGCCCGAGGCCGAGCCCGAGGAGCAGCATGTAGCCGGCGGCGACCTTCGTCGCCGTCGCAACCTCGAGCGTCGAGAGCAGGTACAGCCCGGCGACCGCGATCGCCGTGCCGAAGATCGGAAAGACGCGGTAGCGCCCGTAACGGGAGATCAGGAAGCCGCTCGCCGTCGAGGTGACGAGGACGCCGAGCATCATCGGCGTCATCAGCAGCCCGGAGTCGGTAGCACTGTGGCCCTTGACGATCTGCAGGTAGAGCGGGATGAAGGTGACGGAGCCGAAGAGCGCGAATCCGACGACGAATCCGATCGCGCTCGTCGTCCTGAACGTCATGTTGCGGAAGAGCTCGAGCGGCAGGATCGGCTCGGCGGCGCGCGACTCGACGAGCGGGAACAGCGCGAGCAGCGCGGCGCCGGCGACGATCGCCGCGAGCATTCCCGGCGCGTCCCAGGCGTAGCTCGTGCCGCCGAGGCTCGTGTAGAGGATGACCCCCGACAGCCCGGCGGCGAGCACGATCGTCCCGAGCCAGTCGATCCGGTGCCGCGTCGTCACCTGCCGCGAGCGGAAGGCGGTCGCGATCACCGCCAGCGCGACCGCGCCGAGCGGGAGGTTGATATAGAAGATCCACCGCCAGGAGAGGTTGTCGACGAAGAAGCCGCCGAGCAGCGGGCCGGCGACGACCGAGACGCCGAACACCCCTCCGAACATGCCCTGATAGCGGCCACGCTCGCGCGGCGCGACGAGGTCGCCGACGACCGCCATCGACACGACGATCAGGCCGCCGCCGCCGAGTCCCTGCACGGCGCGGAAGGCGATCAGCTGCGGCATCGTCTGTGCCAACCCGCAGAACGCGGAGCCGACGAGGAAGAGCACGAGCGCGACCTGCAGGACGCGTTTGCGCCCGTACAGGTCGCCGAGCTTCCCGTACAGCGGCCCGACCACCGTCGACGCCAGCAGGTACGCGGTCACGACCCAGGAGAGGTGCTGCAGCCCGCCGAGGTCGCCGACGATCGTCGGCAGCGCCGTCGACACGATCGTCTGGTCGAGCGACGCGATGAACAGCACGAGGAGGAGCGCGGCGAAGGTCAGCCTCCGCCGCGACGCAGCCGGCTCAGTGATCATCGGCGCAGCCGCGCCTTCACGTGCAGCGTCGCCGGCGGCCGGATCATCCCGAGCCTGCCGCTGCTCATACCGAGCTGCCGCTGGTCGACGGCTGTCGTCGCCTCGACCTCGAGCGCGTCGTCGAGCTGCCGCACCGTGGCGGCGAACTCGAGCGGCACGACCTTTCCCGCCGCCTCGAGGTGGCCCACGACGTGCAGGATCTCGCCGGTCACGTAATGGATGCGCGTCGACGTGAAGCGCACCTGCGGGTGCTCGCCGACGTGGAAGAAGTCGCCCGAGCGCAGGTGCTTGTCGCGGGTCGCATGCCCGGTGTCCAGGCTGTCGGCGTCGATCGTGAGCTCGATCGTCGCACCGCTGGGGCCGACGTCGTACGAGCCGTCGAACCGGTCGAAGCGGCCGTGGACGGTCATCAGGCCCCAGAACGTCTTGACGGCGAACTCCACCGACGTCACGGCGGGATCGACGATCCAGCGCGTCGTCGTCTGTTCGATCGCTGTGGTAGTCATCGCAAACTCCTTTCGTGGATTCGCGACGAAGGCTGGCCGATGGCGCTGCCAAGCCCCTGCCAGATCTGCGCGCCTCAGTGCCGCGATCCGTGGTAGACGGCGGGTTACATGGGGAAGCGCCACGGAAAGCGCGTCGTCCTGCCCCTGCTGGCGGGGGCATCGCTTTACCTCCTGCTCCCGAGCCTGCTCGCCGTGTTCGGCTCGTGGCGGTCGCTCTCGCATCTCGACTGGCCGTTCGCCGGCGGCGTCTCGCCTGCGAGGTCCTCAGCTATGTCTGGCTCTGGCAGCTCGACCGGATCGCGCTTCGCTCGACGCGGTGGTTTCCGGTTGCACGGCGCAGCTGAGCGGGAACCTCGCCCGGCGCATCTTCCCGGGCGGAGGCGCCACCGCCGCCGCGTTCTCCGCCTCGATGCTTCACGACGCCGGGGTCGAAACCGGCCGCATTCGGCGCATCCACGGCGCTCCAACTCGCGACGACCGCAGCGCTGCCGCTGCTCGCCCTTCCGGCAATCGTCGGCGGCGCACCTGTCGACCACAGCCTCGCCGCCGCCGCACGGCGAACTCCGCTTACGCCGCCTGCTGCGGCGTCGTGTCGGCGTGAATCGCCTTGGTCAGCTCGAGGATCTGACGCGAGAGCTCGAGCAGCTCTTCGTTCTGCTTGTCCTCGTTCTTCACGGTCTGCCATTGCTGGTCGGCGATCGCCTGCCGCTTCGCGTCGGCTCGGTTCTGGCTGATCATCACGAACGTCGAGAGGAAGATCGCCTCGAGCGAGACGATCATGGTCAGCAGGCCGTACGGGTACTTCTCGACGCCGAGACCGATCCAGCACCCGAACCAGAGGATGTGGATGTAGACGAACCACATCGACCCGGAGAACGCTGTGACGCGGTCGGCGATTCGGTTCTGGATGCTCTGCGCACGCTCTTGGGCATGCCCGACGAGCACCGGGTTCGGCTCGAACGGAGGGTGAGGGGCCGGTTGGGTCACGCCGGCGGCACGATCAGCACGGGCTGCCTTGCGTGCGTAGACACCTCGTGCGACACGCTGCGGTGCGCGATCTCGCGCAGGCTGTTCAGGCCGCGCGACCCGATGACGATGATCGCTGCATCGAGCTCGTCAGCGACATCGACGATTCCCCGCCAAGTCGTAGACGCGGTCGTCGCGCGCGGCTCGGCGTCCAGACCGGCGCGACGCGCACGCGCCGCGCCGGCCTCCGCACGAATGAGCGCGTCGACCCTGTTCAGGTCTTCGAAGGCGGTTCCCGGTACCAGCGAAGACGTGGCGGCCATGCCTTCGGCGAACGTCATCGCCGGTGCCACGTTGAGCACGACCGCATGTCGCGAGCCGAGGAGCGCGGCGGCCGCGTCGACCGCCCGCTTCGCCTCCTCGGAGCCGTCGTAGCAGACGAGGATCTGCGCGTCTTCGGCCTGCGCCCGCCGCGTTGCGGATTCGATCGCTTTCATTGGGTCACCGGCCTCGCCGTCGGATGGACGCGACGCTCGAGCTGGGCGACGATGCGCCGCAGCTCGAACGCGTAGAAGATCTGCGTGATGCCCGTGATCAGGGCGAACGCTCCGATGAGGGCCAGGAGCGCGATCGCACCGGCGCCTGGGCGTGCGAACATGACCACGCCGAAGAACCCGGTGACGAGCGCGCTGAGGAGCAGCAACAGCGATCGGCCGCCGCTGAGCGGCAGCGCGAACGCGAGTCCCAGCTCGATCACGCCGACGGCGATCGCCCACGCCGCCATGGCGTAGAGCAGCGCGACTGCCGACAGGTTCGGCCAGACGACCACGGCGACGCCGGCGGCGACGCCGACCAGGCCCTCGACGCCGACCCACACGCGGTGGCGCGGCCGCATCGGCACGGTGAACGCGCCGGCGAGGGTCGCGGCTCCGGTGACGAGCGCGAACGCGCCGACCAGCGCGATCAGCGTCGTGAGGCCGACGCTCGGCCAGATGAGGACGACGACGGCGAATGCGATCGCGATGACGCCGCGCAACGCCGTGACCTTCCAGATGTGGGCGAGCGCCTGCTCGCCTTCCTTGAGATGTGTCTCGAGGTTCATGTCTCTTGCTCCTTTCAGTTCAGCTTCGCCGACAGTTCGGCGGCCTTCTCTTCGAGCTCGTCGCGAGCCGCGGTGACGCGCTTCCTGTGCCTGCTGCCAGGCGGCGCCGGCGGCTTCGCGCACCTGCGCGAGGCGCTCGTCGACGGCGATCCGCTCGCTGCGGACGTCGCCGATCGCCGCCTCGGCCTGCTCGCGCGCGTTCCACGCCCTCGCGGCGACGGTCGTCTGCAGCCGCTCGAGGTAGGTGTCCCAGCTCTCGAGCTCGGCCTCGACGGCGGCGGCGAACGTCGCCCAGTCGTCGGAGACGTCGGCCGCGAGCGAGCGCTCGGCGACGTCGAGCCTCGTCTTCAGCTGCGCGAGCTTCTGCTCGACGTCGTCGACGAGGTCGAGGTGGCGCCGAAGCCGCGGCGTCCCGCCGGAGGCGTGCAGCTGCTCGATCCGGTGGCGGACCTCCGCAAGCTGCTCCTCGATCGTCGTCGTGCTCACTCCGAGCCTCCTGTCGTGTGTTCTCTGACCGCACGAAGGCTCGTCTGCGCCGCTGCCAACGCTCTGCCAGGCGCGGCGGCGGTTCTGCCAGCTCAGGCTCAGGCGAGCGCCGCCGATCTCCGCAAGCCCCAGCTGCGCTGCCGCCGCCGGGCTCCCGGCGAGCGCGAGGAACAGGCTCTCGCGTGCCTGGTGCGGCCGCTGCACCTGCGACCAGTCGAGGACCTCGCGGTACAGCCGCTGGGCGGCGTCGGCGTCGCCCGACGCTGCCGCGACGCGCGCGAGCTGGACGCGTGCATGGGCCGCGGCCCATGACGCTTCGGCCGCCTCGGCGGCGCCAGCGCCTGCCGCCTGGAGCTCCCCGGCCTCGCGCAGATCGCCGCTCGCGAGCGCGTTCGACCCCAGTCCCGCGAGAGGCGAACGCCGCGTGGTCGCCGAAGCCGAACGCGCGTCGCGAGCTCGAGCGCGCGCCGGTACGCCTCCACCGCGGCCGCGCCGTCGCTGCCGTCGCTCCGCCATCCACGCCTCGAGCAGCAGCCCCGGGACGCGGAACGCGTCGTAGTCGATCGCGTCCGAGTGGCGGCGGATCGCCGCCGCCATGTCGGCGACGGTCGACGACGTCGCCGGCGCGCGCCGCACCGGTGGCCCGGATGAGGCTGCTCGCCGCGATTCCCCAGTCGTCTCCCGCCGCCTCGAGCGCGGCGGCCGCTCGCGCCGTCTGCGTCGGCACGCGTTCCTCGCCGCCCGATTGCGCGAGCGCGAGCGCGAGCGTCAATTGCGCGAGGCCCGAGCTGGCTCGGCACCGCCGCGGTCGTCGGCGAGCGAGAGCGCGCGTTCGCCGGCCGCGAGCTGCAGCGTCGAGATCGAGCTCTTCGGTCGCGAGGAAGCAGAGGACGGCGAGCAGCTCGACCCGCAGCTCGACCGGCGCGTCGTCGCCGCGCACGCCGACAGGACGAGATCGAGGAAGCGCCGTCCCTCGGAGACGCGCTCGCGCCAGCGCGAAGTACCACCCGAGCGTGCCGAGCCGAGCCGCGACGCCGGGTCGGGCGCATCGCGCGCGTACGCGAGCGCAGCCCAGAGATTGTCGTTCTCCAGCTCCAGGCGGCGTCTCCCAGCTCCAGCCATTCCGGCCCGCGCAGCTCGACGCGCGCCTCGTCGGCGAGTGCCGCGAAGTATTCGGCGTGGGCGGCGCGCGCGGCGGCGAGCCCGCCGCTCTCGGCGAGACGCTCGAGCACGTACTCGCGGACGGTGTCGAGCATGTCGTACCGGGCGGCGCCGTCCGCGAACGACGGCCGACACGATCGACTTGTCGACGAGCGCGGAAACGAGATACGCGACCGTCGCCTCGTTGAGGCCGTGCGTCGCTGCGACCGCGACGAGCGACGCGAGCGACGCGCCGCCGCGGTGGACGGCGAGCTGCTGGAGCAGCGTCTTCTCGTCCCCGTGCAGGAGGTCGTAGCTCCATTCCACGAGCTCCTCGCAGCGCGGTGCGGCTCGGGTCCGAGGCCGGGCTGTCGCGCAGGAGTGCGGCGCGGCGCTCGAGGATGGAGACGAGCTCCACGAGCCCGAGCACGTTCACGCGCGCGGCGGCGAGCTCGATCGCGAGCGGCAGTCCGTCCACCCGCCGGGCGATCTCCGCCGCGAGCGCGACGGCCTCGGCGTCCGGGTCGAATCCCGGCCGTGCTGCCCGCGCACGCTCGAGGAAGAGCTCGACAGCCGACGAGCCGAGCGGTGCGACGGGAGCTCGCACTTCGCCGGTGACGTGAAGCGCCTCGCGGCTCGTCGCGAGGATCCGCAGCCTGAGGACACTCCGCGAGGAGCGTCGACGCGATCCGCGCCGCCTCCTCGAGGACGTGCTCGCACGCGTCGAGCACGACGAGTGCGCCGCGCATCTCGAAGGCGCGACGTCACGCGTGCGAGCGGGTCGGAGCCGCGGACGTCGACGGCGTGTGCGAGGAGCCGGACGGCGTCGTCCGCGCCGCCCGCGCGCGTGAAGTCGACGAGCCAGATGCCGTCCGGGAACTCGTCCTCGAGCGAGCGTGCCGTCTCGATCGCGAGGCGGCTCTTTCCGACGCCGGGAGGCCCGGTCAGCGTCACGAGCCGGTGCTCGCGCAGCATCGCGGAGACCTCGACGAGCTCCTCCGTCGCGTCCGACGAATGACGTCGACGACGCCGGGCAGATTGCCGCGGCGTCGGCGGTCGACCGGGACGGCGGCGATCGCCGGGTCGTGCGCGAGGATCGCCTCCTGGAGCCGCGCGAAGCTCGGGCCCGGGCTCGAGCCCCAGCTCCTCGGCGAGCACGCGCCGCGCCTCCTGGAACGTCTCGAGTGCGTCCGCCTGGCGGCCGCTGCGATAGAGCGCCAGCATCAGCTGCCCCCACAGCCGCTCGCGGAACGGGATTGTCCGCGAGCGCCGAACGGAGCGCCGGGGTGAGCTCTCGATGCTCGCCGAGCGCGAGCCCGACCTCGAACTGCTCCTCGAGCGCGTCGACGCGCAGCGTCTCGAGCCGGCGCGCCTCGGCGCTGAACCACGCCGTACCGGTCAGACCCTGCAGCGCCGGGCCGCGCCACAGAGCGCGAGCGCCGACGCGACTGCGTCCGCCGCGGCCGCGACGTCGCCGTCGCGCAACGCGGCGCGCGTCTCCGCGAGCAGCTCCTCGAACTGCGCCGGCATCGACGGGCGCCCGTGCAGCGCATAGCCGTCGGATGAGCCGACGATCGACTCCTCCCCGAGCGCGGCGCGCAGGCGGGCGACGTGGTGGTGGAGCGCGTTCCGGGGAGCGGCCGGGAGCTCTTCGCCCCAGAGGCCGTCGACGAGCACGTCGACCTCGACCACACGGCCCCGCCGCGAGCGCGAGCATCGCCAGCAGCGCCTGGCGCTTCGAGCCGCCGACGTCCGCGGTACGCTCCGCCCGCGAGAACCTCGAACGGGCCGAGAGCACCGGATTTCGAGCCGGTCTGCCATGTGCCCTCAGCTAGCGAGTGTCGCACGCGCAGTCCCGGCGAGCCACGGCAGTGGCGGTCGGGTTGGCACTCGGCTGGCAGAGGCGGCAGGCTCTCGAGCCATGAACACTCCAGGCGACACCACACAGCGGCCTGACGGCCACACCGGCGACCCGCAGAAGCCCGGCCTCGGCCGGCGCTCGCTCGCGTTCTTCGCCGGGCTCCTGATCCTCAACTACCTTCTTGCAGCCCTCTTCTACGCGGCCACGGCGAAGCCGCGCGTGACGATCCCCTATCGGCCCACCTTCATCGCGCAGGTGCAGGCCGGCAACGTCAAGACCATCACCGCCACCGACGCCGTCGTCCAGGGAACGTTCAAGCACGCGATCAGCTATCGCCAGAGCGGCGCGAAGGCCGTCCGGACGACCGAGTTCGCGACGCAGATCCCCGACTTCGCGAACAACGCCGGCCTCGACCGGCTGCTGGCCGACAACGGCGTCGCCGTCACGGCCAAGTCCCCCGCCGGGACCCCCTGGTGGCAGACGCTGCTCGTCGGCATCGGCCCGACGCTCCTCTTCGTCGGTCTCTGGGTCGTCGTCATGCGGCGCTACGGCGGTCAGGCCGGCGGCATGTTCTCGTTCGGTCAGGCGAAGGCGAAGAAGTACGAGCCGACGAAGGAGCAGGTCACCTTCGCCGACGTCGCCGGCATCGACGAGGCGAAGGAGGAGCTCGCCGAGGTCGTCGACTTCCTCCGCGACCCGGACAAGTACCGCAAGCTCGGCGCCCACATCCCGCGCGGCGTCCTCCTCACCGGCAGCCCCGGAACGGGCAAGACGCTGCTGGCGAAGGCCGTCGCCGGCGAGGCCGGCGTGCCCTTCTTCTCGATGTCCGCATCCGAGTTCGTCGAGATGATCGTCGGCGTCGGCGCCTCTCGCGTCCGCGACCTCTTCAAGCAGGCGAAGGAGGCAGCGCCCTCGATCATCTTCATCGACGAGATCGACGCGATCGGCCGCTCGCGCAGTTCCGGCGCGTTCAGCGGCGGGAACGACGAGCGCGAGCAGACGCTCAACCAGATCCTCACCGAGATGGACGGCTTCGACGCCTCCACCGGCGTCATCGTCCTCGCGGCGACGAACCGCCCCGACGTGCTCGACTCGGCGCTCCTGCGGCCGGGACGCTTCGACCGCCGCGTGCCGGTTCAGGCGCCGGACAAGGACGGCCGCAAGCAGATCCTGGCTCGTCCACACGCGCAACGTCCCGCTCGCGCCCGACGTCAACCTGGACGCACTCGCGGCGACGAGCGCCGGCATGGTCGGCGCCGACCTCGCGAACCTCGCCAACGAGGCGGCGCTGCTCGCCGCGCGCCGCACAGCACGAGCAGGTGACGATGGGCGACTTCAGCGACGCGCTCGAGAAGATCGAGCTCGGCACGGCACGCAAGCTGCTGATCAGCGAGGCCGACAAGCGGCGCACCGCCTACCACGAGGCGGGCCACGCGCTCGTCGGGATGCTCACGCCGGGCGCCGATCCGGTGCGGAAGATCTCGATCATCCCGCGCACCATGAGCCTCGGCGTCACCATCTCGGCGCCCGGCAGCGACCGCTTCAACTACGACAAGCAGAGCCTGCTCGCGCACATCAAGGTCGCGACCGGCGGTCGCGCCGCCGAGGAGGTCGTCTACGGCGACGAGACGACCGGCGCGGAGTCCGACATCCGCCAGGCGACCCAGCTCGCGCGGAACATGGTCGGCCGCTTCGGCATGAGCGACGCGATCGGCTTCCTCTCCGTCCTGCCGCAGGACGGCGACGGCTCCGCCCTGATGCCGGGCGTCTCGGAGGTCTCCGAGCGGACGAGGCAGCGGATCGACGACGAGATGCGGCGCATCGTCGGCGACGCGCACGACGAGGCGGTGCAGCTGCTCGCCGACAACCGCGAGCGGCTCGACTCGCTCGCCGAGGCGCTCTTCCAGGCGGAGACGCTCGAGGGGCCGGAGGCGTACGCCGCTGCCGGGCTCACGACTGGACCGACGCCGGCCGAGCCCGCGCTCGTCGCGCACTAGGAGGATCGAGATGCTGCCGCTCTCAGACGGACTCCACCCGCGACGGTTCCCGATCGTCAACGTCGCGCTGATCGCGGCCAACTTCGCGGTCTGGCTGCTCTACGAGCTGCCGCACCTGAACTCGGCCGTGTACCACGGCTCGTTCTACCCGTGCACCGTCGACAACGCGTGCACGGGTCCCGGAGCCGTGGGGGATCAGCTGGCTCACGTCGATGTTCATGCACGGGAGCTGGGACCACATCCTCGGCAACATGCTCTTCCTCGCCATCTTCGGCAAGAACGTCGAGGATGCGTTCGGGCATCTCCGCTATCTCGCCTTCTACATCGCCGGCGGCTTCGTCGCGACGATGACGCAGACGGCGGTCACGGTGCTCTTCGGCACGGCGGCCGCCGCACGCGTCCCGAACCTCGGCGCGAGCGGCGCCATCGCCGCCGTGCTCGGCGCGTTCATCGTCCTCTATCCGACCGCGCGCATCCGCACGCTGCTGGGGATCTTCTTCGTGCAGATCCCCGCCTGGGTCTATCTCGGCCTGCTGGTTCCTGTACCAGCTCGTCGAGGGGAACTTCGGCCTCGCGTCCGCCTCGGCGAACGGCGGCGGCGTCGCCTTCTTCGCGCACGTCGGCGGATTCGTCTTCGGTGTCGTCGATCGCGCGAGCCCTACTCAGCGCCGGGCGAATCGTGCCGCAGAGCACGACGAGGCGACCCGCGCTGGCTCGGTTCTGAGATGGACGACCGCGACCTCACGATCCGCGTGGCGAAGGCGACCGCCGCCGCGCTCGCGGTCGTGGCGCTCGCGTTCGGCATCTGGCAGGTGCGGACGGTCCTGATCCTCCTGCTCCTGGCGCTCACGCTCGCGGCCGCGATCCGGCCCGGCGTCGACTGGCTCGGCCGGCACCGCGTCCCCCAATCGGTCGCGATCCTCCTGCACTTCCTCGTCGTCGGCGGCGCGGTCGCGCTGTTCGTCTGGCTCGCGGTGCCGCCGGCGCTGCACCAGATCGGGCACGCCATCGGCACTCCACCCGCCGATGCGACAGGCGTCCGAGCGCACGTCCTCACCTGGCTCCAGCAGCATCTCCACCAGCTCCCGACCGGCACGCAGCTGCTCCACCCGGTCGCGACGTACGGCCAGAAGGCGGGCAACGGCTGTCGTCGCGATCTTCTTCACGATCGCCGCCACCTGGTACTGCGTGTCGGAGCGCGACGCGATCATCAAGCTGCTCACAGCGCTCGCGCCCGAGGCGAAGCGCGACAAGGCGCGGGAGACGTATCTCGCGATCGACAGCCGCCTCGGCGCGTACACGCGGCTTCGCTTCATGCTGGTGTTCGCGATCGGAGCGGTGCTGTCGGCCGGCTTCTACGTCATCGGGCTCAACTACTGGCTGCTCGTCGGCGCGCTGCGTCGGCCTGATCGAGATCGTCCCGGTGATCGGACCCGTCGTCGGCTCGCTCCTCGTCGTCGCCGTCGGCCTCCCGCAGTCGCTGCACGTCGCCGCGCTCTCGCTGCTCTGGCTCGTCGTCGTGCGCGAGTTCCAGAACTACGTCGTCAACCCGCACATCGGCAAGACGGTCGGGCTCTCGCCCCTCGTCACGCTCCTCTCGGTCTCGATCGTGGGCGTCCTGTTCGGCGGCCTTGCGGTGATCCTCGCCGTGCCGTTCACGTCGGCGGTCGCGACGATCATCGACGTCCTCGTGCTCGGCCACGAGCCGCCTGCTGCCCCGCAGCCTCGCCGATCGCTCGCGGCTCCGTCGCTGAGATGCGCACGCGACGCCGATTCTCTTCGTCAATCCGAGATCCGGAGGCGGCAAGGCGACGCACGCCGGGCTCGTCGAACGTGCGCGCGAGCGTGGCATCGACGTCGTCGTCGTGCGCCCGGACGACGACCTCGCTACGCTCGTCGAAGACGCAGTGTCGCGCGGCGCGGAGGCGCTCGGCATCGCCGGCGGCGACGGATCGCTCGCCGTCGTCGCCGCCGCCGCGCTCGCGCATGGACTTCCGTTCGTGTGCGTTCCCGCCGGCACGCGCAACCATTTCGCGCTCGACCTCGGCATCGATCGCCGACGATCTCGTCGGCTCGCTCGACGCCTTCACCGACGGCGTCGAGCGCCGGATCGACGTGGCGGACGTGAACGGCCGCCTCTTCCTCAACAACGTGTCGATCGGGATCTACGGCGACGCCGTCCGGCAGCCGGCCTACCGCGACGCCAAGGCGCGCACGCTCGTGCAGACGGCCGCGCAGGTGCTCGGCCCGAGCGCGCCGGCAGCCGACGTCGAGCTCGAGGACGACCGCGGCCGCCGCCATCGCGACCCGGCGGTCGTGCTCGTCTCCAACAACCCCTACTCCTTCGAGCCTCCCCGTGTGCCCGGCACGCGCCCCGCCCTCGACGGCGGGCAGCTCGGCGTCGTCGTGCTCCACCGGCCGGCGCCGGGCCAGCCCCGGGCGAACCTGGACCGCGGCGGAGCTCGAGGTGACCGGCGCCGGCGTCCTCCACGCGGGCATCGACGGCGAGGCCGTCGAGCTCGACCCGCCGCTTCGGTTCGTCACCCGGCGGCGCGCCCTCCGTGTCCGCCTACGCAGGCCGTAGAGACGACGAAGCCCGCCGGCCTCGACGGCCGACGGGCTTCGATCAGCGGCGTCAGGCGTCAGGAGACGTGCAGCTTCTCCTTCAGCTTGGCCACGCGCTCCTCGACGCCGGCGCTGAGCTTGGCCTTGCGCTTCTCGCGGATCGCACGCCGCGCTGCGCGGGCGGCGGCGTCGGCGGCTTCCTCCGCCGCCTCGAGCTCACCCATGACGTCGGCGACCGAGCGGCGGGTCACCTCGCCGTCGAGCTTCTTCATCTCGCCGTCGATCACCTCGATCGCCGGCTCCTTCACGCTCGCGATCACGGCGGTCGACTCCGGCGGAATCGCCCTGCCCAGAACGGCGAGCGCCTCGTCGGAGGTCACGGCGCGATCGACGTCGAACGCGCCGCCCATCATCGCGCCGGCGCCCCAACCGAGCAGGACGCCGACCGGCCCGCCCAGAACGCCGACGAGCATCCCGATCAGCGAGCCGCTCGCGGTGCCGACGAGGCCGACGTTGTCCGCGCTTTCCGGCATGCGCAGCTCGCCGGTGGGCGTGCGCTCCACGACCGCCGCGGACTCGAGTCCGATGCGACCGGTCGCGTCGCAGTCCTTCAGTACGCTCAGCGCCTGGTAGGCCTTGCTCGGCTCCGTGAACCGAACGACCACCACGTTCTTGTCTGCCATTGCTACTCCCTTCGGTCGAACATCTCTGACGACCGGACTCTCGCGAGTGTCGATGCCACACCGATGCCGCGCCGTGCCGCGCCGCTGCCACTCCGGCGAAGACTCAATCGGCGAGGGTCGCGTCGAAATAGAGAAAG
>CAWBIQ010000012.1:0-74638 GCA_963788875.1 uncultured Actinomycetes bacterium | reverse complement strand
TGGAAGTCACAGGTTCGAATCCTGTAGCGCCCACCATTATTACCTGCTTACTGCAAGACCACTTACGATTAGCTGTTTTTGCCGTCAAATTCCCAGCCCGATGTCAGTCCGTTGGCATTGCGAACATATGCGGAGGTTGGAATGATATTGCGCACCGGAATATTCGTCCTTTTGTTTGCTCTAGTACTCAGTTCCGCGGTGGCCCAGACTCCACCATCCAAACCGATTCCATCCAAGAACACATCTCCCGGCGAACTTGTCGATCGAGTGGGTGCACCGGATTCGTCCAGATTCACGCCGAGAGCTTTCGAGCATTGACTGCGCAGGAGAAGGAACTGGCCTACTGGCTTACCGAAGCGGCCATTGCGATAGATCCCATCATCTACGACCAACTTTCGTGGTATGGACTGCGTCAGAAGCGACTGCTGGAGGAGATCGTCTCGCACCCGCAAGGCATCGACCCAGGCACCATGACGAAGATCACCAATTACGCCAAGCTGTTCTGGGGCAATCGCGGCAATCACAATGATCTGACGGCGCAGAAGTTCGTGCCCGATTTTACCTTTGACGAGCTGCAGAAAGCCGCGCTGACAGGCGCAAAAGAATGGCGCCTTCCGATCGCACCTATGCCGATCTCCCGGTGCTCGCAGCGCGGACGCGCTCAACAAGGAACTCACGAGCTGAAGCAGCGTATCTTCGATCCGGACTTCCAGCCCATGATGACCGCCAAGAGTCCACAGGGCGGGAAGGACATTGTGCAGTCCAGCGCAAACAGCTTTCTACGGACCCGGCGTTACGCTGGCCGACCTGAAGGACTTCAAGGCGAAGTATCCGCTGAATTCGCGCGTGGTGAAGGAGCCTGACGGCACTCTGAAGGAGGAGGTCTATCGCGCCGGCACGCCGGACGGCTCCGTGCCTCCTGGACTCTATGCAACATTCCTGAAGCGCGCGAACGACTACCTGGCGAAGGCGCAAGCCGTGGCCGATCCCGCAGCAGGCCGCTGTGATCGGTGCGCTGATTCGCTTCTACCAGACGGGCGACTACGACGACCTGATCAAGTTCGACACGCTGTGGGTGCAGAACAATGCCAAGGTGGATTTCGCCAACAACTTCATCGAGATTTATCGTGACGCGAACGGCATGAAGGCCAGCTCGCAGGCGTTCGTCAGCGTGACCGACAAGCCGCTGACCACCAAGATGGAGAAGCTCGCGCAAAATGCCGAGTATTTCGAACAGACACGCGCCCTGGGATGCGAAGTACAAGAAGACGGCATTCACGCCTGCCCACGGTGAAGGCGATTGAGACCATCGTCGAGACCGGCGACTTCAGCGTGACGACCATCGGCGACAACCTGCCCAATGAAAATGAAATTCACGAAAAGTACGGCACCAAGAACTTCCTGTTCACCGGCAGCAGCCGCGCTTTGACCGGCGCAGCCGGCGACAAAGCGATCGAGGAGTTTGGCGCCAACCAGACCGTGATCCAGCGCGACATCAAGTACGGCCAGCAAGCCAACGAACTCATGACGGCACTGCACGAAGTGATTGGTCATGGCTCCGGCAAGCTGAGCCCGCGCCTGAACAGCGGTTCGGAGCCTTATCTGAAGGAGTACTTCTCGACTCTGGAAGAGGGGCGCGCCGATCTCTCGGGACTGTGGAACGTCTGGGACCCGAAGCTGAAGCAGTTGGGACTGATCGAAGGTGACCAGGATGAAGTGGCGAAGTCGATGTACGATTCAGCGGCCCTGGTGGTGCTGACGCAATTGCGCAGGATCCCCCGCGGCGACACCATCGAGGAGGACCATCAGCGCGACCGCGCGCTCATCGCGAACTACATCATGGACAAGACCGGCAGCATCCGCATGTTCGAGCGCGACGGCAAGACCTATGTCGAGGTCACCGACTACCAGAAGATGAAGCAAGGTGTCGGCATGCTTCTGACGGAGCTGATGCGCATCAAGGCCGAAGGCGACTACGAAGCGATCAAGGCGCTGGTCGATAAGTACGGCGTGCACTTTGATCCCAAGCTGCGCGATCAGGTGGTGCAGCGCTACAAGGCGTTGAATATCCCGACGTACTGGGTCGGGGTGAATGCGCAGCTGAACGCCATGGCGGCTAATGGCAAGAGCACGAGCGTGGAGATGATCTATCCGCGCAGCGCGGTGCATCAGTTCCTGTATTACGGCTCGATGTACGGGGAGGACTTGCAGGTTCCATCAGGCGACGCGATCACGGCAGTTCAAGCGCACTAAGAGCCAAGTCAGCAGCGTGAGATGCACCCGAGCTGAAGTATGCATCGCGAGTGGTGGAGTGGAGTGGAGTGGATGATGATGATGATGGATGGATGGCATGATGCAATGATGATGATGATGAAATGATGATGATGATGATGATGATGAAATGGAATCGAATGAATGGAATCGAATGGAATGGAATCGAATGGAATGGAATGGAATGGAATGAATGGAATGGATCGAATGGAATGGAATGAGAATGGAATGGAATGGAATGGAATGGAATTGAATGGAATGGAATCGAATGGAATGGAATGGAGAGAGAGATGATGACTCATATGATGATAAAATGATATGATGATGGTGGCCAGAACAACGACGAAGCCGGTGGCCAGGGCGAAGTCCATCCCGGCCGGGGTGCTCGAGATGCCGCTCGTCCCCTACACCCTGCTGACCCTGGTGGGCTCGGCAATCTGGGCGTTTGCGATCGCCGGGATCGGGTATGGGCTCGGGTCGAGCTACACACGGTTCGACCACGGCTTCAAGTACGCGGAATACGGCGTCGTGGCAGGCGTTCTGGTGCTCGCGGCGTATCTGACACTCCGGTGGCTGAAGGCCGCTAGAGTGAGTCGCCGTGCAGAAGATTCCTCTCATTGACGTCAAGTCGCAGTTCGCCTCCCTGATCCCCGAGCTCGAGTCCCGCTTCCGCGCGGTTCTCGACAGCGGCCAGTTCATCCGCGGCCCGAACTACTGGGCCTTCCAGGAGGAGGCGGCCGCGAAGCTCGGCGTCGCGAAGGCGGTCGGCGTCGCCAACGGCACCGACGCGATCGTGCTCGTGCTCGACGCCATGGACATCGGCCCCGGCGACGAGGTGATCTGCCCGGCCTTCACGTTCTACGCGACCGCGGAGTCGATCGCCCGGCGCGGCGCGACTCCCGTGTTCGCAGACATCGACCCCGCGACGCTCAACGTCGACGTCGCAGACGTCGCGGCGAAGATCACGCCGCGCACGCGTGCGCTCATGCCAGTGCACCTGTTCGGCCGGCCCGCGCCGATGGAGGAGTTGTCGGCGCTCGGCGTACCGGTGATCGAAGACGCGGCGCAGGCGTTCGGAGCAACAGGCGTCGCCACCCGCGGCCTGGCGTCGACGTACAGCTTCTTCCCGACGAAGAACCTCTTCTGCCTCGGCGACGGCGGTCTCGTAGCAACGAACGACGAGGCGCTCGCCGAGCGCGTGCAGATGCTCTCCTTCCACGGCTCGCGCGACAAGACGGACTTCGACTTCGTCGGGTACAACTCGCGCCTCGACGAGCTCCAGGCCTCGTTCCTGCGCCTGTTCCTGACGCAGATCGACGGCTGGAACGAGGGCCGTCGCGAGGCCGCCGCGCGCTACGCGGAGCTCGGCCTGGGCGAGCTCGTCGAGCTGCCGCAGGACGAGCCCGGCCACATCTACCACCTGTTCGTCTGCCGCTCGCCCGAGCGCGACCGCATCCGCGCGGCGCTCACGGAGGCGGGGATCGCGTCTGCCGTCTACTACACGACGCCGCTGCACCTGCAGCCGGCTCTGCGCTTCCTCGGCTACGAGCCCGGCTCGCTGCCCGAGACGGAGCGCGTCGCACCGGAGAACTTCTCGGTCCCGCTCTGGCCGGGGATTCCGGTCGAGGCGCAGGAGCGGGTGGTCGACGCCGTCCGCTCCGCGGTCGGCGCCGTCGCCCCGGCATGAGCGGAATCGGCCGCCACCGGTTCCTGCAGCTGCTGGCGGACGCGGCGATCGTCGCGGTGTCGTGGGTGCTCGCGTTCGAGATCCGCTTCGACCACGGACTGCCCGTCTACTACGACACGCTCCTGCGACGGACGATCCTCATCGTCGTCGCGATCAAGCTTGCGGTCTTCATCATGTTCGGCTTCCACCGCCGCTGGTGGCGCTACGTCTCGGTGCGCGACATGTGGAGCGCCGCGCGCGGGGTCGTGGTCGCGTCGCTCGTCGCCGACGTGACGGTCTACTTCGTCTCGCCGGTGCACGGGTTGCGCCTTCCCCGCTCGATCGCGGCCATGGACCTGCTGATCACGCTTGCGCTCGTGGCCGGCGCGCGTCTGCTCACGCGCACGGTGATGGAGCGTCCGCGCTTCGGCGTCGTCGCACGCGGCAAGGAAGTGATCGTCGTCGGCGCCGGCGACGCGGGCCGGGTCGTCGTTCAGGAGATGCAACGCTCGCGGCTGATCTCGTACACGCCCATCGGCTTCGTGGACGACGATCCCCGCAAGCGGAACACGCGCATCCTCGGCGTGCGCGTCCTCGGCACGATGGAGGACCTGCCGCGGATCGTGCGCGAGTACACCCCGGACGAGGTGCTGATCGCGATCCCCTCCGCCTCGGGCGAGATCCGCCGCCGGGTCGTCGAGGCAGCCCAGTCGTTCAACGTGCCGGTGAAGACGCTGCCGGGTCTGTACGAGCTCATCTCCGGCGACGTCAACCTCGCCGGACAGTTCCGGCCCGTCCAGGTGGAGGACGTGCTCGGACGCGAGCAGGTCGAGGTCGACTTCGAGCAGGTCGCCTCATACCTCCAGGGGCACACGGTGCTCGTCACGGGGGCTGGCGGGTCGATCGGCTCCGAGCTGTGCCGGCAGATCGCGCGCGTCGGGCCCGCACGGCTGATCCTCGTCGACAACGCCGAGACGGCGCTGTTCGACATCGAGCGCGAGCTCGTTGACGAGCGGAGCTTCACGCCGGCGGTGCCGAAGCTGGTCGACGTCAAGGATCGGAGGGCGCTGCGGCGCGAGGTCTTCGAGAAGTACAAGCCGACCGTCGTCTTCCACGCGGCGGCGTACAAGCACGTCCCGCTGATGGAGACGCATCCGCTCGAGTCGGTGCGCAACAACGTCCTCGCCACGCGCACGGTCGCCGAATTGTCGGCGGAGTTCGACGTGGAACGGTTCGTCCTCATCTCGACCGACAAGGCGGTCAATGCGAAGACGGTGCTCGGCCAGTCGAAGGCGCTATGCGAGTGGATCGTGGAGGCGCTCGGTCACCGTCGCGACGTCACGACCCGATTCGTCGCGGTGCGTTTCGGAAACGTCCTCAACTCCTCGGGGAGCGTGATCCCGACCTTCCGGCGGCAGATCTCGAGGGGCGGGCCGGTGACGGTGACGCATCCGGACATGACGCGCTTCTTCATGACCATCCCGGAGGCCGTGTCGCTGGTCGTGCAGGCCGGTGCGATCGGCGGACGCGGCCAGGTGTTCGTGCTCGACATGGGCGAGGCGGTGCCGATCGTCGATCTCGCCGCCAACATGATCCGGCTTTCGGGGCACGAGCCGCGGCTGCCGGGCGAGGTGGACACGGGCCCGCGCGACATGCGCATCCAGTTCATCGGCTCGCGCCCGGGCGAGAAGATCCACGAGGAGCTCTGGAGCGAGGACGAGGCGGTCGGCGAGACGACCCATCCGAAGATCATGCGGCTCTCCCGTCCGCCCGTCGACGCCGCGTGGCTCGCCGAGGAGATCCGCGAGCTCGAGCGGCTCGCCGAGGACGGCGACACGCTCGAGGTCGTCGGCAAGCTGAGTGCCGTCGTCCGCGCGCCGAGGCGCGAGACGGTCACGGTGCCGTCGGTGTCCTCCGCTACGGAGTCGCCGGCGGTCCGCCCACGCAGCGAAGTGTGACGGCGAAGGGCAGTACGACGGTCTGCGTGCGGTTGAAGACCGACAGGTACGAATAGCGCAGCCTGATCCTGTCGGAGTACACGTCGGGCGCGACCTTCGCCGAGCGCTCGCAGTCGAGGTGGTAGCGGACGACGAGGATGGCGGAGTCGCCGCGCGCGAGCTTGACGTCCTGAAACGGCAGCAGGTCGCCGGGATCGGCGCTCGCCGTCGCGGAATCCGTGCCGAGCAGCGCCACCGCGCCGACCCACGGCGGACGAGCAGCGGGAGCGTCGGGGACGAGGCCGGTGACCGTCACCTGGAAGCGGCCGGTGTTGCGCAGCGTGAACGCCACCTGGAACTCGCGACCCGGCTGGTAGGCGGGGAAGAACACCGGCTTGCCGCCCGAGCCGGCGATGGGCTGGACGTCGGCGCCGACGCCGGAGCCGGGCGCGAAGTCGGAGTCGAGCGCGGCGAGCGGCGCGTACGACCCGAGCCAGACGTAGAGCGCGCCTGCCGCGACCGCCGCCACGACGAGCAGCCCGCCTGCGACGAGCACGGCGAGGCGGAGCGGATGGCGGTGGTCGAGGTCGCCGGGGGCGTCGCCGTCCATGCCGGTGATTCTGCACTGAGTTGCCGTCCTTCCGCGACGAGGCCGACCGGCGGCCTCGATACGGTGAGGCGTTCGTGGACGACGAGCGGATCTTCGCAGGGCTGAATCCGGAGCAGCAGGCCGCGGTCAGGGCGACCCGCGGGCCGGTCTGCGTGCTGGCCGGGGCGGGAACCGGCAAGACGACGACGATCACGCGGCGCATCGCCTGGCAAGTCGCGAGCGGAACCTTCCAAGCCGCCGAGATCGTCGCGGTCACGTTCACCGACAAGGCGGCCGGCGAGCTGCGCGCGCGTCTCGCTGCGCTCGGCGTCGAGGGCGTTCGGGCGTCCACCTTCCACTCGGCCGCGCTCGCCCTGCTGCACCGTTTCGGCGGCGCGCCGGGCCGCATCCTCGCGACGAAGGCGCTGACGCTGCGCCGGATCGGGAACAGCCTGCCGCCTCCGTACAAGTTCCGTCCCGCGGGGACCTCGCGACGGAGATCGAGTGGGCGAAGAACCGGCGCCTGACGCCGGCGACGTATCTCGAGGGCCTCGGCGGGCACGAGCCGCCGCTGCCCGCCGATCTCGCGTACCGCGTTTTTCGCGAGTACGAGCGGCGCAAGGCGGAGGCGGGCGAGCTCGACTTCGAGGACCTGCTCGAGCGCACGATCCGGCTGCTCGAGGACGACGAGGACGCGCTCGCCACCGTGCGCGACCGCTGGCGCGCGTTCACGGTCGACGAGTACCAGGACGTCAACGTGCTCCAGCAGACGCTGCTCGACCTCTGGCTCGGCGACCGGGACGACCTGTGCGTCGTCGGCGACGATTACCAGTCGATCTACGGCTTCACGGGCGCGAGCGCAGAGTGGCTGCTCTCGCTGCCGCGGCGCTTTCCGCACGCGCACGTCGTGCGCCTGGAGCAGAACTACCGCTCGACGCCGCAGGTGCTCGGGCTGGCGAACCGGCTTGCGCCGAAGCTCGGCGGCTCCGCAAAGGAGCTGCGCGCCACCCTCCCGGCCGGGCCGGAGCCGCTCGTCGCGGCCGGCGAGGACGTCGCCGCGCGCGTGCGGGAGCTGGCGGCCGCTGGGGTGGCGTTCGAGGAGATGGCGGTGCTCGTGCGCACGAACGCGCGCACGACGGAGTTCGAAGAGGCCTTCCACGAGGCGGGGATCCCGTTTCAAGGCGCGTCGCTGCTCGCACGCGACGCGGCGCGGCAGGTGCTGAAGGCGGTCGCGCGCGCGGACGGTCCGGCTGCGGAGGTCGTGCGCGAGGTCGCGGTCGCGCAGGGACTGCTCGACGTGGTGCCGGAGAAGCTTGGCGAGCGCGAGCAGACGCGCCAGGCCGACCTGGGCCGGCTCGTCCGGCTCGCGGAGGAGTTCGACGGCGGCGTCGACGCCTTCGTCACGTCGCTGCGCGACCGCTTCGGCGAGAGCGCCGGCCGCGGCGTCCACCTGCTGACGCTGCACCGGGCGAAGGGTCTCGAGTTCGACGCCGTCTTCCTGCCGCGGCTCGAGGAGGGCGAGCTCCCGAACCGACGTGCCGACGTCGACGAGGAGCGGCGGCTCCTCTACGTCGGCGTCACACGGGCGAGACGGCACCTGTTCCTCACCTGGCAGGGCAAGCCGAGCAGGTTCCTGAAGGAGTGCGACCTGGTCGCCTCCGGCGACCTGCGGGGAGCTCCCGTTGCCAAGGCGAAGCTCGAGCAGACCCCCGCGGTGCTCGCCCTCAAGGAGTGGCGCCTTGCGCGCGCCCGCGCGGAAGAGGTGCCCGCCTACGTCGTCTTCAACGACCGCACGCTCGCCGAGCTGGTCGCGCGCTCGCCGCGGACGATCGCGGAGCTGGCCGCGGTGCCCGGCATCGGCCCCGCGAAGCTCGAGCGCTTCGGTTCCGAGCTGCTCGTCGCGCTCGCCCGCGTTGCCTAGTCGAGCGCGGACAGCAGGAGCTCGAGCATCAGCGCCGGGTCGCGGCGCACACGCTCGCCCGGGCCGGTGTCCCGCTTGCGCAGGTCGAGCGCGCGCGGGTCGGTGAGCGGCTTCAGGCGGCCGTCGCGGATCAGCTCCTCGTCGACGCCTCCGAGCCGGCCGCCGTACGTCGTGTAGACGGGCACGCCGAGCGCGGCGGCCTCGCGGTTCATCGTCCCGCCCGCGGAGACGACGACGTCGGCGAGCGCGATCAGGCTCTGCGCGTCCACCGCCTGCTCGGGAAGGATCACCGACGGGAGCGCGAGACTCCGCACGTACTCCCGCTGCTCCTCCGTGCGCGGGAGCACGAACGCGTGGACGTGCTCGAGCCGGCCGAGGTGATCGAGCGTCATCGGGAACAGCGGGTTCGACTGCCGGTGATAGAGAGAGACGTCGGGGGGCGGGCGGAGCACGACGAGCACGCGTGCGGGATCGACGCCGAAGCGCCCGAGCAGCGAGCGGTCAGGCTCGAAGTCGGCGAGGTAGTACTCCTCCTTCAGGCCGGGGTACTGCACGAGCTTCGGCGGGCGCACGCCGTACTGCCGCAGCCGCTCGGCGGGATCGCGTCGGGAACCACGACCTTCGTCGCCGCGCGGCAACCGAGCTGGTGCTGCAGCGTCGCAAACTCGTAGTCGAACGTGGTCGAGCTCGGAACGCCGAGCCTGCGCGCGGTCAGCGTCAGCTCGTGCGAGCCGTGTGCGAGCGCGACGTCGAAGTCACGCCCCTTCGCCCAGCGGCGCAGCGCTCCGAGGCGGTGCGTCATCTGCCGCGCCTTCTGCACGCGCGAGCGGCCGCCGTGGCGCCCGATCACCTCCGCGGTCAGCCCGTGCAGCTCGAGCAGCTGCAGCGTCTGCGCGTAGTCGCGCGCGGTGATCTCCACCTCGTCCCCCCGGCCGCGCAGCCGCTCGATCAACGGCCGGAACACGAGCACGTGCGCCGACGCCGTCATGTCCACCCACACCCTCATGCGAGCAGCGCGTCCATCCGCGCGGAGCGCAGCAGCGGCGGCTCCCGCTCGACGTGCCGCTCGTACCAGAGCGTGAACGCGAGCAGGCCCCACAGCTGCCGGCTGCGGTCCTCGACCCCGGACACGTGTTCCCCGATCAGCCGCGCCACGACGTCGGGGCGGAAGAAGCCCTGACGGGTGAGCGTCGCTGCTGAGAGCGTCTCGCGCGTGAACGGAACCAGCTCGCCCCGCAGCCACAGCGCCGCCGGAATCGAGAAGCCGCGCTTGCGTCCGTGGACGACTTCGTGCGGCAGCAGCGGTGCGACCGCCTTGCGGAGGAGCACCTTCTTCGAGAAACCGCGCACCTTGTGCTCCGGAGGCAGGGAGAACGCCAGGCTCGTCACGGCCGGGTCGAGGAACGGCACGCGCGCCTCGAGCGAGTGCGCCATCGACGCGCGGTCGGTCTTCACGAGCAGGTCGTCGACGAGGTAGACGCCGAAGTCGACGTCCTGGAGCCGCGCGAGGCCGTCGGCGCCCGCCGTCTCCCGGTAGCGGGCGCGGTAGACGTCGACCGGGTCGAACGCCGCGCTGCGGCCTGTGACCTCCGCCCGGACGTCGGGGGCGAAGATCTCCTTCCAGCCGTGATGGCGTTCGAGCGGCGGCAGGTGGGCGGAACGGACGAAGCGCTTCGCCCGGTAGTCGAAGCTCGCCTTCGAGGTCGACGTCGGCAGCCGCTCGACGAGCGGCCGGACGAGCCGCGCGAGCGGAGCGACCCGGTCGGCAAGCAGGTCGGCGGTGTACGTGTAGTAGCCGCCGAAGAGCTCGTCGCCGCCCTCGCCGGAGAGCGCGACCTTGACGTGCTCGGCCGCGAGCTGCGAGACGAGGTACGTGGGCAGTGCGGACGAGTCGGCGAACGGCTCGTCGAACGCGTCCGCGAGAGCGGGCAGCAGCAGCGTCGGGTCGGGCCGGAGCAGCAGCTCGTGATGATCGGTGCCGTAGCGCTCGGCGACGCGGCGCGCGTCCCCCCGTTCGTCGAAGCTCCGCTCTGCGAAGCCGACCGTGAACGTGTGCACGGGCTCTGCCGTCTCCTGCGCTGCGAGCGCGGCGAGCGCGGCGGAGTCGACGCCGCCCGAGAGCAGCACGCCGACCGGCACGTCCGCGAGCAGGTGGGCGCGCACCGAGTCCCGCAGGCGCGCACGCAGCTCCTCGAGCAGCTCGGCCTCGTCGTCTGTGCGCAGCTCCTCGACCGGAACGGGGCCGGGTCGTGCGTAGCGCGTGAGCTGCACGTGCCCGTCCTCCTCCCACACGAGCAGGTGCCCGGCCGGGAGCTTGCGCACGTCCCGGAAGATCGAATACGGCGCGGGGATCGAGTTGAAGGCGAGGAACGCCTCCAGGGCGTCGAGGTCGATCTCGCCGCGCGGGAGCGCACGGAGCTCGGACGCGAAGGCGAGCTCGCCGGCGCTATGGCGGTAGTAGAGCGGCTTGATGCCGTAGCGGTCGCGTGCCAGCACGAGCCGGCGCACCCGCGCGTCCCAGATCGCGACGGCGAACATGCCGCGCAGGCGGCGGGCGAACTCCGGGCCGTGCTGCTCGTAGAGATGCACGAGCACCTCGGTGTCGGAGTGGGTGGCGAAGACGTGGCCCTCGCGCTCGAGCTCCCGCCGGAGCTCTGGGTAGTTGTAGATCTCGCCGTTCTGGACGACGACGCAGGAGCCGTCCTCGTTCGCGATCGGCTGGTCGCCGCCGGCGAGGTCGATGATCGAGAGCCGGCGCGCGGCGATGGCGACCGGGCCGTCGGCGTGCTCGCCGGCGCTGTCCGGGCCGCGGTGGACGAGTGCGGCGCTCATCGCCGCGAGGCGCTCGAGGTCGGGCGCGCCGACCGGTGACGCGATCCCGCAGATCCCGCACATGCGTCCTACTCTACGGGCGATCAGCCGCCGTTCCTGCAACGAACGGCGCCACGCGCGACCGTCCGTGCCGCCGACCGGAACGCCTCCGCGGCCGGCTTGAGCAGGGCGCCGCGCCATTCGAGGCCCGACTGCCAGCCGGCCAGGCGGGTCTCGTCGACGAACTCGAAGTTGAAGAACGCGCGTACGTGCGGCTGGCAGGCGGCGAGCAGGATCGCGTCGCGGACCTGCAGCGCCTGCACCGCCGGCGCGACGGTCGCGGCGGTCTCCCTGCCCGTGTAGCGGTGCAGAAGGCGCCGGGGCACGGCCGCCTGGAAGCCGTCCTCGAGGTACCAGACGTCGAGCGAGCGCTGCGGCGTGCCCGCGAAGGCCGCGGAGAGCGCCGACACGAGCCGGGGATAGTCGCCCTCGCCGATGAAGCCGCCGCGATGGCGGGCCGCGGCGGGCTCGCGGGCGCTCAGCGGATACGGGTTGTGGCCGAACGCGTCGACGAGCGGCCGGAGGCGTCCGCTCGCGCGGTAGGCAGCGCCGAGCGCGCCGAGGAAGGCGGCGGGGTCGTGTGCCGAGGCGGTCGAGTCGAGCACGACGACGCGCGGGCGCAGCGCGTGCAGGGCGTCGTAGCAGCGCGCAAGCAGCGATTCGTAGGCGGCCGCGCTGCCGCGCCAGTACGTCGTCGAGTTCGCCTCGTTCCAGACGACGACGGCCCGGGCGTCCGGAACGCGTGCGAGAGCCGCCCGCGCGTCGTTGCAGAAGCGCCGCTGCGCCCGCTGCGTGAGCGGCGTCTCGGCGCCGAAGCCGAAGACGGCAAGCGTGACGGTGGTGTGCATCGCAGCCTGCTCGGCGCGGGCCAGCTCGTCGCGGCGGACCTGCCCGGGTCGCGCCTCCCCCGACCACGGTACCCAGACGCGCACGGCGTCCGCGCCGAGCCGGCGCTGAGCGGCGACGACGCCGAGCGGGTGCGTCGTCCACTTGAGCGTGTCGTCGTCGACCCCGACGAGCAGCCGTCGCGGCGACGGCGAGGGCGAGAGAACGAGCAGCCACAGGGCGACGCCGGCCGCCGCGACGAGGAGGACGGCGGCGAGGGCTGTCAGCCGTCGCGGCGTAGCAGCCCTCGCAGCGCCTGTCTCAGCATGCGCCAGGCGGTGGCGAGCACGGTGCGCAGGTAGAGCCGCACCGAGCGGTCGGCGATCCACTCGAGGTCGTGTGCGAGCTTCTCGGCCATCGACGTCTCGTAGCCGCGCCGCATCTGCGCGAAGCCGGTGAGTCCGGGCCGCACGACGAGCCGCTGCCAGTACGCCGGCAGCTCGTGTGCGAGCTCCTCGAAGAAGCGCGGCCTGATCGGGCGCGGCCCGACGAGGCTCATGTCGCCGCGCAGGACGTTCAGGAACTGCGGGATCTCGTCGAGCTGCGTCGCCTTCAGCCAGCGGCCGAGCGGCGCGAACTCCTCCTCGGTGCGGCGGACGAGCTCCTCACCGAGGTACGGGCCGAGCCGCGACTCGGCGTCGGAGCGGAGCGTGCGGAACTTGAGCATCGTGAAGACGTGGCCGCCGCGACCGACGCGCTCGCCCCGGTAGAAGACCGGCCGGCCGCTCGTGGCGAGGAGCGCCAGCGCGATCGCCAGCGCGAGCGGCAGCGCGCAGACGAGGAACAGCGAGGCGAGAACGACGTCGAGCAGGCGCAGGAGCACGTCGCGCGGCCGGTCGGGCGTGTCGAGCGCCAGACGGCGGTAGCCGTGGACGAGCGTGTCCTCGAGCCGCGACGTCTCCTCGGGCACTCGCGTGATGCTAATCGCTTCCCCGAACCGGGCCGGTGCCGGCCGCCGCGGGAATCCATGCATAATGATCGCTTATGGACACGCGGCAGCTGGCAGCGTTCTGCGCGGTCGTCGAGCGGCGCAGCTTCTCGCAGGCGGCCGAGCAGCTCGGCGTCACCCAGCCGGCCGTGAGCCTGCAGATCCGCTCGCTCGAGAAGCGGCTCGGACTGCAGCTGCTCGACCGCTCCGGCCGGCGCGTCGAGCCCACCGAGGCCGGCCAGCGGCTCTACCGCAGCGCGCAGCGGCTGCTCGCCTTCGAGGAGCAGCTGCTCGCGGAGCTCGGCGACGAGGCCGACGGCGAGCTGTCGGGACGGCTCGAGATCGGCGCGTCGACGGGACCCGGTGGGACGGTGCTGCCGGTCGTGCTGTGCGAGTTCCAGCGCCGGCATCCCGGCGTGCACGTCGCGCTGTCGGTCTCGGACACGCAGCGCGTGATCGACCAGGTGGCGCGCCGCGAGCTCGAGCTCGGCGTCGTCGGCGCGCAGCGGCGCCACCGCGGCGTCGTGTTCGAGCCCTTCTTCCGCGACGAGGTCGTGCTCGCCGTGCCGCGCGGGCACCGCTTCGCGAACCGGAGCGTGTCGCTCGCGGAGCTGACGGGCGAGCCGCTCGTGCTGATGCAGGAGGGCGCGGGCGTGCGGCAGGTGATCGACGAGGAGCTTCGCGCCGCGGGCGTCCGCCTGCGCGACCTCGACGTGCCGCTCGAGCTGGGGCTCCAGGAGTCGGCACGGAGCGCGGTCGTCGGCGGCTTCGGCGTCACGTTCATCTCACGCTCGGCGATCGAGGCCGATCTCGCGGCCGGCACGGTGGCGACCGCGCACGTCGAAGGGCTGGAGCCGTCGCGCGAGATCTCGCTCGTGCGCTCGAGCGGCCGTGCGGAGACACGCGTCGCGCAGGCGTTCGTCTCGTTCGCCCGGGCACGTCTCGCGTGATCGTCTGCTGGGGAATCGAGACGCTCCCGGAGGCGCTCGACAAGGCCGGCGTCACGAGGCCGCTCTACGTCGCGAGCCCGCGCTGGGACTCGCTCGACGCTGCCCGTGCAGGCATCGGCGCACTGGCGCGAGGTGCCCTCGACGCGGATCGAGGAGGCCGCGGCTCTGGCCGGGGACGGCGTGCTCGCCCTCGGCGGCGGCAGCGCGATCGACCTCGCCAAGGCGATCTCGGCCCAGGCGGAGCTGCCGCTCGTGTCCGTGCCGACGACCTACTCGGGCGCGGAGTGGACGACGATGTACGGCATTCGCGACCCGGAGCGAAAGATGCGCGGCCACGGCACGGGAGCCCGACCCGTGGCGATCGTCTACGACGCCGGGCTCACGGTCGACCTGCCGCGCGAGACGACGGTCGGCACCGCCCTGAACGCGCTCGCGCACTGCGCGGAGGCGCTCTACGTGCTCGGGCACAACGAGGAGGCGGACGTGCACGCCCTCGAGGGCGCGCGGCTCATCTCGCGGTGGCTGCCGGAGGTGGTCGAGCGGCCGCACGACCTTGCCGCGCGCACGGAGCTGCTGCGCGGCGCGTGCCACGGCGGCGCGGCGCTCGGCGGCTCGATGCTCGCGCTCGGCCACGCGATGGCACAGGCGATCGGCGGCCGCTACGGCCTGCCGCACGGGACGCTGAACGCGATCTGCCTGCCGGCGGCGCTCCGCTACAACCGGCCGCACGCGCCGGAGGCGCTCCGCCGCTTCGGCGAGGCCGTCGGCGACGACCCGGTCGCGCGTGCCGAGGAGCTGGCTGCGCTCGGCGGGCCGACCCGGCTGCGCGACCTCGGCGTTCCGGAGCAGGACCTGCGGGAGCTCGCCGAGGCGGCGGCGCTGCGCGCCGGCAACCAGGCGAACCCGCACCCGGCGACCGCGACCGAGATCGAGGAGCTGCTGCGCTCGGTCTGGTAGCCCGCCGCCGCCACGACGTGGCCCGCGCGCGCGGGCCACGAGGTGGCGCTCTCTTCTACGGGAAGAGGTGCGAGATGCCCGAGCTACCGCCGCCCACGTAGGGCAGGACGAACGACAGGATCGCAAGGACGACGAGGACAGCGATCCCGACGATCAGCAACCGGCGCTTCGTCACGTGTGCCCCCATTCTCACCTCTTAGCCGCTCCCGACCTCTGCAGTGCTGCCCCAGGCGTTGCGGGACACGTCCTCGTGATGGCTGGGATGCAGCACCACCCACGGGATCACCGTCGGACAGGCCCACTCCGCGCTCGAGCGCACGACGAACCACGAGTACCCGATCCCGCCGCCGATCTGCTGGCTCCTCGCCCAGTCGGCGCCGCAGAGCGTGCCGCTCGCGGTCGCGCTGGACGAGGTGTAGGTGATGTGGTCTCCGTACACCGCGCACCAGTATGTGGTGTCGGTGATCCGCTGCTGATACGGCCACGTGCCCCACTCGTGCCACGCTGCGTTCGCCGAGCAGGCGACGGCCGAGGTGGTCGTGCCGATCGGCCGGACGACCGCCCCAGTGGTGGCCGACAGCGAGACCACCGGCGCGAGCCCCACGGCCTGCGCCGGCGACATGCCGGGTGCGACCGACACGACCGCCCCGGCGATCGAGCCGGCGGCGAGTGCCTCCCTGGCGCTGACCGGCCGCGTCGCGGAGCTGCTCTGAACGGCCGCGGGCGCGTCGATCAGGGCCTGCGCCTGGGCCTGGGGAAGCGGCTGCGGGCCGCCTGCGGAGGCCGTCGACGTGAGGATGACCGTCGAGACGACCGCGAACAAGCTCACGACGACGGCAGCCGCGCTTCTCCGGTTAATCATGTGGCGTCCTCCTTTCGCGTTGAACGATCCCGTCACGGTAGCGTTGTCAGTTCTGACAAACAAGATGGCAATTCAGGACATGTCTGGGCGGGTTACTCATAAGGAATTCTTTTCTTTCGCATTAGCAAAGTCGGGTAGACTCAGCCCGCGGTGCAGGAGAACGGTGGATTCGACGTGCTGGTGATCGGCAGCGGGGCCTCCGGCCTCGCAGCCGCCGCGTCCGCCGAGCGGGCCGGGGCCCGCGTCGCGCTGGCGACGAAGGGCTCGATCCAGTCGTGCAACTCGGCCAAGGCGCAGGGGGGCATCCAGGCGGCCTTCGGCGAGGACGACTCGCCCGAGCAGCACGCCGAGGACATCTGGAAGAGCTCGCACGAGACCGCGGACATGGCCCTCGTCCGCGTCCTCACCTCGGAGGCGCCCTCCGCCATCCACTGGCTCGAGGAGCTCGGCGTCGAGTTCACGCGCGAGGGCGGCGGCTACCGGCTCGCCCGCTGCGGTGGCGCCTCCCGCAAGCGGCTGCTCCAGGTCGGAGACCGCACCGGTCACGCGATCACCGCGGGGCTCCGCGACGCGGTCGAGGCGGGCAGCGCCACGATCTTCCCGAAGAGCCCGCTCGCCGAGCTGGAGCGGGCCGGCCACGGCTGGCGCGCCCGCTGCGGCGAGCACACGGTCGAGGCCGCGACGGTGATCCTCGCCGCCGGCGGCCGCTGCTTCGCCGAGGCCGCACAGCGCGGCGAGCTCTCGACGAACCATCCCGGAGCGACCGGCGAGGTGACGCGCATCGCCCTCGCCGCCGGCGCCGAGGCGCGCGACCTCGACGCGCTCCAGTACCACCCGAACGGCGGCGCCTGGCCGGAGACGATGCAGGGCTACTCGATCCCGGAGACGACGCGCGCCTACGGCGCCGTCCTGCTCAACGCCGGCGGCGAGGAGTTCACCGACTCGCTCGGGCCGCGCGACGTCGTCAGCCAGGCCATCTTCGACGAGGTCGCCGCCGGCAGAGGCGTCGTGACGCCGGGCGGCCGCCCCGCCGTCTGGCTCGACACCACGCGGATCGACCCGCACGACGCGGAGCTCTCGCTGCCGTACATGCTCCGCCGCTACCGCGCCGCCGGCATCGACCCGCTGACCGAGAAGATCTACACCTACCCGGTCCTCCACTACCAGAACGGCGGCCTCGTGATCGACACGAACGCAGAGACGACGCTCGAGGGGGTGTACGCCTGCGGCGAGATCGCCGGCGGCACGCACGGGCGCAACCGGATGATGGGCAACTCGCTGCTCGAGTGCGTGGTGTTCGGACGCCGCGCCGGGAAGGCAGCCGCAGAGAAAGCGAGAGCATGAGCGTCGTAGCCACCGACTTACAGCACGCCGTCGAGGACGCCGCCGCGCACCTCTACGTCTGGGCGCTGAAGGACATACCGCAGGATCTCCGCGACGCGCTCAAGGGCGCCGCGGCCCGCGAGACCTCCGTTCCGGGCCGGCGCGTCCTCAACACGATCCTCCGCAACGTCGAGGTCGCGGACGGCGAGAACAACCTCGTCTGCCAGGACACCGGCATCGCCGTCTACACGTGCCGCGTCGGCGAGCACTTCCCGTTGCACCCGGCGCGGATCTACGAGGCGCTGCGCGACGGAACCGCGCGGGCCACAGTGGAGCACCCGCTGCGGTCGAACGCGGTGCACACGATCACGCGCGAGAACACCGGCCCGAACATCGGCCACCGGCTGCCGATCGTGCACTGGGAGTTCGTCCAGGACTGGGACGGCCTCGACGTGAAGTGCGTGCCGAAGGGCTCCGGCTCCGAGAACATGAGCTTCCTGAAGATGTGCGTCCCCGCCGACGGCGTGAAGGGGATCAAGCAGTTCGTCCTGGAGAGCATCGTCGGCGCCGGCGGGAAGCCGTGCCCTCCCGGCATCGTCGGCGTCGGCATCGGCGGCAGCGCCGACTACGCGATGTATCTCGCGAAGGAGGCGATCGCGCGGCCGATCGGGACGCGCAACGCCGACCCGCACGTCGCGCAGCTCGAGGACGAGCTCTACGGCCTCCTGAACGAGACCGGGATCGGCCCGATGGGGCTCGGCGGCGACGTCACCGTCCTCAACTGCCACATCGAGCACGCGGACACGCACATGACGCTCAACCCGGTCGCCGTCAACTACCAGTGCTGGGCCGCGCGGCGCGCGAGCGCGCACGTCGCCGCCGACGGCACCACCGACTTCGACAGGGAGGCCTCCCGACAATCGGCGGCGCCGGCCCGCGAGCACGGCGCCATGCGGCGTCCTCAGTCGCGCCCGGGCCAACCACCCAGCGCTCCCTGCGTCCTTGCCTGGCTTGGTGCTCGCTACCCGGCACACCCGAGGAATCACTGATGGCCACGCACGAAGTCACGTTCCCGATCACCGACCCGCAGGAGATCCTCAAGCTCCGCGCCGGCGACGAGGTGACCGTCCAGGGCCACATCATCGGCATCCGCGACCGCACGCAGATCCGCATCTTCGACCAGGGGGTCGAGCCGCCGATGGACCTGCGCGGCGCCTTCCTGCTCCACACCGCGCCCGGCGTGCGCAAGCTCGCCGAGGGCAAGTACGAGAAGGTCTGCATCGGCACGACCACCTCGGCGCGCATGGTGCGCTTCACCGAGCCGCTCGGCGCGCAGTACGGCGTGCGCGCGATCTGCGGCAAGGGCGGCTTCCCCGACGACGCGATCGAGCCGATGCAGCGGCTCGGGATGGTCTACTTCGCGATCGTCGGCGGCGCCGCCGCGCTCGAGACGACGCAGATCGAGGAGATCGAAGAGGTCGCGTGGGAGGAGCTGATGCCCGAGTGCCTCTGGAAGTTCCGGGTCAAGGACTTCGGTCCGCTCACCGTCGGCATCGACGCCCACGGCAACTCGCTCTACCACGACGTTCAAACGGCAGCCACGAAGAAGCTGGAGGAGCTCTATGCCCGCCTATAGCGACGGTTTCCTGGACCTCCCCGCGCGGCCCGGCAAGCCGCGTGCCGAAGGCCTCACGCACGTCATGGACAAGGGCCTCAACCTGCGCGACATCGAAGGGCTGTTCGACACCGCCGGCGAGTTCGTCGACATCGTCAAGTTCGGCTGGGGCACGAGCTACGTCACGAACAACCTCGAGAAGAAGATCGCGCTCTACCGGTCGTTCGGCACGCCGGTCGTGTGCGGCGGCACGCTGTTCGAGGCCGTCTACGCACGCGAGCGGATCGACGAGTTCAAGACGTGGCTCGGCGAGCACCGCTTCACGCACGTCGAGATCTCCGACGGCACGATCGACATCCCGCGCGAGCGCAAGCTCGAGCTGATCGAGGAGTTCGCGCGCGACTTCACCGTGCTCTCGGAGGTGGGCTCGAAGGACTCCGAGGCGATCTTCGCCCCGTACCAGTGGGTCGAGTGGATCAAGAGCGAGCTCGAGGCCGGAGCCTGGAAGGTGATCACGGAGGGCCGCGAGGGCGGCACCGCCGGCATCTACCGCCCGACCGGCGAGATGCGCACCGGCCTCGTGGACGAGATCGCGCACGAGATCGACATCGCCAACCTCGTCTTCGAGGCGCCGACGAAGGCCTCGCAGGCCTGGTTCGTGAAGCACTACGGCCCCAACGTCAACCTCGGGAACATCCCGCCGGACGAGGTGATCCCGCTCGAGACGCTCCGCCTCGGGCTGCGCGGGGACACACTGAAGGAGGTGCTCCTTGGCGACAACGAGCCTGCAACCCTCTGACCTCGAGTCGCTGACCGCCGAGGAGTGCCTGCTCTGGGCGTACGAGCGCTTCGGCGACCGGCTCTGCCTGAGCTGCTCCTGGCAGAAGCAGTCGTCGGTGCTCGTCCACATGGTCGCCGAGCTCGGCCTCGGCATCGACGTGATCGAGCTCGACACGGGGCTCTTCTTCCGCGAGACGTACGAGACGCGCGACCGGCTGGTCGAGCGGTACGGCCTGAGACTGATCCGGCCCGAGGTGATCACCGTGGCGGAGCAGCACAAGGTCGAGGGGCCGAACCTCTGGGAGCACGACCCCGACCGCTGCTGCCACGTGCGCAAGGTCGAGCCGCTCGAGCGCGCCCTGAAGCCCTACGACGCCTGGATCAGCGGCATCCGCCGCGACCAGTCGCCGAGCCGTGCGGGCACGCCGAAGCTCGCAGCGGTCGGAGCGCTACGGTGTCCTCAAGGTGCACCCGCTCGCCGACTGGGACGAGAAGCGGGTCTGGGCGTACATCCGCGTAAACGAGATCCCCTACAACCCGCTCCACGACACGGGATACCGCTCGGTCGGCTGCATGCCCTGCACGCGGCCGATCTCCGAGAGCGAGGAGGAGCGCGCGGGCCGCTGGGCGGGCTCCGACAAGCTCGAGTGCGGCATCCACCTGGAGGGGACGACGGATGCGTAGCGGGTTCACGCTCTGGTTCACGGGGCTCTCGGGCGCCGGCAAGACGACGATCGCGAAGCTCGTCGCACCGGAGCTGGAGCGCCGCGGCCTGCTCGTGGAGTGGCTCGACGGCGACGTCGTGCGCACGCACCTCTCCCAGGGCCTCGGCTTCTCGAAGAGCGGACCGCGACGCCAACATCGAGCGGATCGGCTGGGTCGCCTCGCGCCTGACCAGGGCCGGAGCCGCGGTGATCGTCTCGGCGATCTCGCCGTATGCGGCGGCTCGGGCCGGCGCGCGCGCGCTCGTCGAGGAGCACGGGGCGTTCGTCGAGGTGCACGTCGCAGCGCCGGTCGAGGAGTGCGCCCGCCGGGACGTCAAGGGGCTCTACGAGAAGGCGTTCGCCGGCGAGCTGCCGGAGTTCACCGGCGTCTCCGATCCGTACGAGGAGCCGTCGAGCCCCGAGCTGCGCCTCGACACGACCGCCCACGAGCCGCAGGACTCCGCCCGGCTCGTGCTCGCGAAGCTCGAGGACCTCGGCCTCGTCGGGGTGCCCGTATGACCGACGGCATCGCCGGAGAGCGAGTCCGCCTCACCCATCTCGAGCGGCTCGAGGCGGAGGCGATCGACATCATGCGCGAGGTCGTCGCCGCAGGCCGAGCGAGCCGGTGATGCTCTACTCGATCGGCAAGGACAGCTCGGTGATGCTGCACCTCGCGCGGAAGGCGTTCTATCCCGCGCACGCCGCCGTTCCCGCTCCTGCACGTCGACACGACCTGGAAGTTCCGGGAGATGTACGCGTTCCGCGACCGGATGGCGCGCGAGCACGGCGTCGAGCTGCTCGTCCACGTCAACCAGGACGGCGTCGCGCAGGGCATCAACCCGTTCGCGCACGGCTCGGCCGTCCACACCGACGTGATGAAGACCGAGGCGCTGAAGCAGGCGCTCGACGCGCACGGCTTCGACGCCGCGTTCGGCGGCGCGCGCCGCGACGAGGAGAAGTCGCGCGCGAAGGAGCGGATCTTCTCGTTCCGCTCGGCGCAGCACCGCTGGGACCCGAAGAACCAGCGGCCCGAGCTCTGGCGCCTCTACAACGCGCGCAAGCAGCCAGGGCGAGTCGATGCGCGTGTTCCCGCTCTCGAACTGGACCGAGCTCGACGTCTGGCACTACATCCACCGCGAGGAGATCCCGATCGTGCCGCTCTACTTCGCGGCGCGAGCGCCCGGTCGTCGAGCGCGACGGCACGCTGATCATGGTCGACGACGAGCGCATGCCGCTCGAGCCCGGCGAGGAGCCGGCGCTGACGAAGGTGCGCTTCCGCACGCTCGGCTGCTACCCGCTCACCGGCGCGATCGAGAGCGACGCCGACGACGCTGCCGGAGATCATCCAGCGAGATGCTGCTCGCGCCGGACGTCCGAGCGGCAGGGGCGCGTGATCGACCACGACAGCGAGCGGCTCGATGGAGAAGAAGAAGCGGGAGGGCTACTTCTGAGCCGAGCCCACTCGTCCGACCTGATCGGCGAGGACATCGTCGCCTACCTCGAGGCGCACGAGCACAAGAGCCTGCTCCGCTTCATCACGTGCGGCAGCGTCGACGACGGCAAGAGCACGCTGATCGGCCGCCTGCTCTACGAGTCGCAGCATGCTCTTCGAGGACCAGCTCGCGGCGCTCGAGGCCGACTCGAAGCGAGATCGGCACGCAGGGCGGCGAGCTCGACTTCGCGCTGCTGCTCGACGGCCTCGCCGCCGAGCGCGAGCAGGGCATCACGATCGACGTCGCCTACCGCTACTTCTCGACCGACCGGCGCAAGTTCATCGTCGCCGACACGCCGGGCCACGAGCAGTACACGCGCAACATGGTCACCGGCGCGTCGACCGCCGACTGCGCGGTGATCCTGGTCGACGCGCGCAAGGGCGTGCTCACGCAGACGCGGCGGCACAGCTACCTCGTCTGCGCTGCTCGGCATCCGCCACGTCGTCGTCGCGGTCAACAAGATGGACCTCGTCGACTACTCCGAGGAGCGCTTCCGCGAGATCGAGGCCGGCTACCGCGACGTTCGCCGCCGAGCTCGGCCTCGACGACGTCACGTGCATCCCGCGTCTCGGCGCTGCGCGGCGACAACGTCGTCGAGCGGCAGCGACAGCGATGCCCTGGTACGACGGGCCCGACGCTGATGCGGCTACCTCGAGACGGTCGAGGTCGACCAGGAGCGCATGCAGGCGGCGCCGTTCCGGCTGCCCGGTGCAGTGGGTGAACCGGCCGGACCTCGACTTCCGCGGCTTCGCCGGGCACGATCGCGGGCGGCATCGGTCGCGCCCGGGCGACCGCGTCGTCGCGCTCCCGTCCGGGCGCGAGACGACGCGTCGCGCGGATCGTCGACCTACGACGGCGACCTCGAGCGTCGCCGTCGCCGGCCAGGCGGTCACGCTCACGCTCGCCGACGAGATCGACGTCAGCCGCGGCGACGTGATCGCCGACGCGCCGACGCGCCGCCCGCAGGTCGCGCGACCAGTTCGAGGCGACGATCGTCTGGATGGCCGAGGAGCCGATGCTGCGCGGCCGCACCTACCTCATGCGCATCGGCACGCAGACGGTCGGCGGCGACGATCGCGCCGCTCAAGTACAAGCTCAACGTCGACTCGCTCGAGCACGTCGCCGCGACGCAGCTCGACCTGAACGAGATCGGCGTCTGCGACCTCGAGCTCACCGAGCCGATCGCGTTCGACCCGTACACCGAGAACCGCGACACGGGCGGCTTCATCCTGATCGACCGGATCACGAACAACACGGTCGGCGCCGGCCTGCTGCGCTTCGCGCTGCGCCGCTCGCACAACGTGCCACTGGCAGGCGCTCGACGTCGACAAGGCCGCGCGCGCGGCCGCTGCAGGGCCAGCAGCCGTGCGTCGTCTGGCTGACCGGCCTCTCGGGCGCGGGCAAGTCGACGATCGCGAACCTCGTCGAGCGGCGGCTGCACGCGCTCGGCCGCCACACCTACCTGCTCGACGGCGACAACGTCCGCCACGGGCTGAACAAGGACCTCGGCTTCACGGACGCCGACCGCGTCGAGAACATCCGCCGCGTCGCCGAGGTCGCGAAGCTGATGGTCGACGCCGGGCTGATCGTGATCGTGGCGTTCATCTCGCCGTTCCGCGCCGAGCGCGCGAGACGGCGCGCGCGCTGTTCGAGCGCAGGGCGAGTTCGTCGAGGTGTTCGTCGACGCTGCCGCTCGGCGCTCGCCGAGGAGCGCGACCCGAAGGGCCTCTACGAGAAGGCGCGCCGCGGCGAGCTCGAGAACTTCACCGGCATCGACTCGCCCTACGAGCCGCCGGAGAGCCCCGAGCTGCGGCTCGACATGGCCGCGCTGGACGTCGAGGAGGGAGCCGAGAGGCTCGTCGAGACGCTGCGCGAGCGCGGCCTGCTGCCCTGATCCCGTGACCTGGCAGTTCACCCTCACCGGGCTGCTGCTCGGCTCGCTCGTCGGCCTGACCGGGATGGGCGGCGGCTCGCTGATGACGCCGATCCTCGTGATCGTCTTCGGCTTCAAGCCGACGTACGCGGTCGGCACCGACATCTTCCACGGCGCGATCTTCAAGACGTTCGGCGCGATCCGGCACCGGCGCCTCGGCACCGTCCACGCCCACCTGACGCTCTGGATGTTCCTCGGCTCGGGCCCCCTGTCGCTGGCCGGCGTCGCGCTCGCCGGCTGGATCAAGCACCGGTACGGCTCGAGCGCACAGGACGTCGAGAGCTACGCGGTCGGCGCCGCGCTCGTGCTCGGCGGCCTCGGCTTCCTCGCCAAGTCGTTCATCAAGCGGGGCATCAAGGCGAGCGACGCGCCGTTCCTGCTCTCGCGCCGCGACAAGGCGATCGCCGTGACGATCGGCGCGGTCTTCGGCTTCGTCGTCGGACTGACCTCCGTCGGCAGCGGCACCTTCTTCGGGCTCGTGATGGTTCTCGTCTACCCGCTGACCATGCCGAAGATCGTCGGCACCGACATCTTCCACGCGGCCGCGCTGCTCTGGGTCGCGGGTATCGGCCATCTCGCCGCCGGCAACGTCGACCTGCACGCGACCGCCTGGCTGCTGACGGGCTCGATCCCCGGCATCCTCATCTCGAGTCGCTTCACCGTACGGCTGCCGGACGTCGTGCTCCGCCTCGCGCTCGGCGTCGTGCTGACGCTGAGCGGGCTGAAGCTCCTGGACGTTCCGCATTCGACGTGGATCCTCGCCTGCGGCCTCGCCGCGCTCGGGCTCGGCCTGGGTGCGTACGGCGTGCGCGCACTGCTCGCGGCGCGTCCGCCGGCCGAGGTCGTCTAGCCCCTCCGGCGTGGTCACGGCGGCCGCCGCGAACCACCGCCTCGAGCGGTTGGCCCGTTCGCCGCTCGGCTGCGCCGCATAGAATCGCGACGCTTTGCAGCGGTTTCTCTCGACGGCGACGATCATCGGCCTGCTCATCGCCACGGCCGCCGCGTTCGCGATCACCGAGCGGCTGAAGCTCACGAAGAGCCCGATCACCGGCACCCTCGTCTCGAAGGTGTTCTCGCCGACCTGCGGCTGCGCGCGCGTGCGCGCGAACATCAGCGTGAAGCTGCGCCGCGGCGACACGGTGACGGTCAGGATCGACGACGCGGGGCGCCGGGCGGTGCGGACGCTCGTGAGCTCCGAGCGCGTCCCGCGCGGGCGCAGCGTCTTCCACTGGGACGGCAGGACCGATGCCGGCACGCGGGCGCCCGACGGCGTCTACCTCGTCCAGATCCATCTCGACGCACAGCACCGGACGATCCTGCTCCCGAACCGGATCGTGCTCGACACGGTGCCGCCCGAGGTCCTGGCGGCGACGCCGAACCGGACGCAGTTCTCGCCGGACGGCGACCACCAGGCGGATGCGGTGAACGTCACGTACACGCTGAGCAAGCCGGCGCACGTGCTCGTCTTCCTCGACGGCACGCGGATCGTCCGCAGCCATCTGCACAGAGCCCGCGGCGCCTTCACGTGGTCGGGGCTGGCGAACGGGCGGCCGCTGCCGGCCGGTACGTACACGCTGACGATCGGCGCCAGCGACCTGGCCGGCAACTCGACGCCTGTCGCCCAGCGGGCGCGCGTGCGGGTCGAGATCCGCTACATCACGCTGGCGAGCCATCGCATCACCGGCGTCGCCGCCGGCCGCAGGTTCGACATCGGCGTCTCGACCGACGCCCGGCACTACGGCTGGAAGCTCGGCGCGCGGAAGGGCGTCGCGCACGGGCCCGTCCTGAAGCTGCGCGCACCCGCGCGGCCGGGGACCTACCGGTTGACCGTGACCGAGCTCGGTCACTCCGACACTGCGGTCGTGGTCGTCCGGTGATCGGGCTCGCACGCATCGGCGGCCCTGTCGCGTGCCTCGGGCTCGCACTGCTGCTCCTCGCCACCTCGCGCCGCGATCGCGCCGCCGGGCTCGGCTGCGCCGTCCTCGGCGCATCCCTGCTGGCGGCGGCGCTCGACCCGAACAAGCCGGCCGAGGTCGCAGGCGGGATCGCCGCCGGCCTCGTGCTCGCGGCGCTGCTGGCGGCCGTGTTCCATCGCGTTCCGTGGCTGCTCCCCGCCGCCGCGCTGGCCTGCGTGCCGATCCGCGTCGGCGCGCTCGGGCACCAGCTCCTCGTGCCCCTCTACGTCGTGATCGCCGGCGGGGCCGTGCAGCTCGGGTGGGAGCTCGTCCGCGGCAACGGGCGCGTGCGCGAGCTCGGGCCGGTCGCATGGCCGCTGGCCGCGTACCTCGCGTGGACCGGGCTCTCCCTCGCCTGGAGCCAGGACGTCCGCGAGGGGGCCACCGAGGTGCTCGCGTTCTACGTGCCGTTCACGGCGCTCGCGCTCGCGGTCGCGCGCCTCGCCTGGAACCGCCTCGGCGCGTACGCCCTCTACGCCGAGGCGGCGATCATGGCGATCGTCTTCGCGGCCGTCGGCTTCTACCAGTACGACACCCGCAACGTGTTCGAGAACCCGAAGGTGATCACGTCGAACGCGTACGCGGCGTACTTCCGCGTCAACTCGGTGTTCTGGGATCCGTCCGTGTACGGGCGCTTCCTCGTGGTCGCGATGGCGCCGACGGTCGTGCTGCTCGTACGCGGACGCTCGGTTCGCCTCCAGCTCGCTCGGGGCGCGTGATCGCGTTCGTCACGTGGTTCGGGCTGCTCATCTCGTTCTCGCAGTCGAGCTTCGCCGCGCTGCTCGTCGCGGTGCTCGGCGTGACGGCGGTCGCCTGGCGCTGGCGGGCGCTGCTCGCCGTCGTGCTCGCGGCCGTCGTGGTGGCCGGGCTCGCGGTCTCGGCGCCGCAGATCAGGCACTCGATCGAGCATCACACGCGCAGCGGCCTGAACAACGCCACGAGCGGCCGCGCGAGCCTCGTCGCGAACGGGATCCGAATCGCAGAGGCCCACCCGGTGATCGGCGTGGGTGTGGGCGGCTTCAAGCACGCGTACGCTGCACGGGTGCACCTGAAGGGAAAGAACCCGAAGACGGCTGCGTCGCACGACACACCGGTGACCGTCGCCGCGGAGAGCGGGCTGATCGGCCTGGGCCTGTTCGCCTGGCTCGCCGTCGCGCTGCTCCTGCCCGGCTTCCGCCGGCTCGACCGGCGCCTGATCAGCCGCACGGCGCTCGTCGCGGCCGTCGCCCTCGCCGCCATCCTCTGCCATTCGCTCTTCTACAACGACTTCTTCGAGGATCCGACGACCTGGCTGCTGATCGGCCTCGTGGCGCTCACGGTGCCGAAGCCGAAGGCGGCGGAGGCCGTCCCGTGATCGAGCAGTGGCGGAAGGCACTCGTGCTGGCGCCGCACACCGACGACGGCGAGTTCGGCTGCGGCGGCACGATGGCGCGGCTCGCCGAAGCAGGCTGCGAGCGTGCGTTACGTCGCGTTCTCGATCGCCACACGCTCGCTGCCGGAGGGCTTCGCGCCCGACACGCTCGCGCGCGAGGTGCGCGAGGCGACGCGGAGCTCGGCATCTCCGAGGAGCGGCTGACCGTGCACGACTTCGACGTGCGCACCTTCCCCGAGCACCGGCAGGACATCCTCGAGCTGCTCGTCGAGCTGTGGGAGGACTGGCGCCCCGACGTCGTCTTCCAGCCGAGCCTCCACGACGTGCACCAGGACCACCAGACGATCGCGCAGGAGGGCCTGCGCGCGTTCAAGCGGACGACCATCCTCGGCTACGAGATCCCCTGGAACAACTTCGACTTCTCCTACCAGTGGTACGTCGCGCTCGAGCGGCGCCACGTCGAGCGGAAGGTCGCCGCACTGGAGAAGTACGCCTCGCAGCAGCACCGCCGCTACGCCGACCCCGAGTACGTCTGGAACGTCGCCCGCACCCACGGCGTCAACGTGAACCGCGAGTACGCCGAGGTGTTCCAGGTGTACCGCGTCATCGCGTGACCACCTCCACCGGCGCCTTCGACGAGCTGCGCCGCACGGAGTTCGCGCGGCTCGACGCGGCCGGCGCACGTCTATCTCGACTACACCGGCGCGGGCCTGTACGCGGAATCGCAGCTCGCGGAGCATCTGCGAGCTGCTGCGGAGCAGCGTCTTCGGCAACCCGCACTCGCGTCAATCCGACGTCGGCGGCGATGACGGAGCTCGTCGAGCGGGCGCGCGCGGCCGTGCTCGCGTTCTTCGGCGCGTCGCCGGACGAGTACGTCGCGATCTTCACGCCGAACGCGACGGGCGCGCTCCGGCTCGTCGGCGAGGCGTATCCGTTCCGCGCCGGCGACCGCTTCCTGCTCACGTTCGACAACCACAACTCGGTGAACGGCATCCGCGAGTTCGCGCGCGCCCGCGGCGCCGAGACGACGTACGTGCCCGAGCGTCGCCGCCCGACCTGCGCGTCGACGAGGAGTTGCTGCCGCGCTACCTCGAGCGAGGTCGGCGGGCGAGCCACCACAACCTGTTCGCCTATCCGGCGCAGTCGAACTTCTCGGGCGTGCAGCACCCGCTCGAGTGGATCGAGCTGGCGCACGAGCACGGCTGGGACGTGCTCGCTCGACGCGGCGGCCTTCGTCCCGACCAACCGGCTCGACCTCGCCGGTGGCATCCGGACTTCGTCGCGCTCTCGTTCTACAAGATGTTCGGCTAGCCGACCGGCGTCGGCTGCCTGCTCGCGCGCCGCGACGCGCTCGCGCAGGCTCGAGCGGCCCTGGTTCTCGGGCGGCACGATCGTCGCCGCCTTCGTGCAGCGCGAGTGGTACCAGTCGGCGCCCGGCGCCGCGCACTTCGAGGACGGCACCGTCAACTTCCTCAACCTGCCCGCCGTCGAGATCGGGCTGCGCTTCCTCGAGCGGGTCGGGATCGACGCCGATCCACGCGCACGTCGAGGCGCTCGGCGCGTCGGCTGCTCGGCACCCTGATCGGCGCTCCGGCACGCGAACGGCGCGCCGGCCGCCGTCGTCTACGGGCCGCGCGACACGAGCGGACGCGGCGCCACGATCGCGTTCAACTTCCTCCACCCCGACGGCGCCGTCGTCGACGAGCGCTACGTCGACCGCGTCGCGCAGGCCGGCCGGATCTCGCTGCGCACCGGCTGCTTCTGCAACCCCGGCGCGGGCGAGGTCGCTTTCACGATCTCGCGCGAGACGCTCGTCGGCGGCGAGTTCGGCGAGGGGATGACGCTCGACGACTACGTCCAGGCGATCGGGCTGCCGTCGGGCGGCGCTGTGCGCGCCTCCCTCGGTCTCGCCTCGAACGCCGCCGACCTCGAGCGCTTCGCGGCGTTCGCCGCCAGGTTCGTCGACCTGGCCGCGGTGCCGGAGGACCTGCCGCCCCGCGTCGGCTGCTGAGCGCCGAACGACGACCGGCGCCGGCCCCTTCGTGGGGCCGGCGCCCTGTCCGCCGGCTACCGGGTGGCGTGGACGCGGAAGCCGGCCCGGTGGCCGTACCCGGCCTTCGCACCGGCGCCGGTGCCGTCGCGCTTCGGCGTGCAGCTGCCGGTTCCGTTCGGCCCCGGCCCCGGGCCGGTCCCGTCGAGCTTCGGCACGCACGTCCCGGCCTGTGCACCGGTGCCCGGTGCGCCGGGGTTGCCGGCGGCCAGTGCGGCACTCGCACCGGCGCCGACGACGAGAGCTGTCACACCTACGGCTGCGAGCTTCTTGATCATGGTGTCCTCCTGTTCGTCGTTGCTGATTCCGATGGAGACCATGGAACCGCGCCGGTGCGGACGAGCCGTGGAGTCCGTGTGGAGACGAGATGGAGGTTTCAGGCGAGTGGCAGCCGGACGGTGAAGCGCGCGCCGCCGGCCGCAGCGGAGCCGACGTCGACGGCCCCGCCGTGCGCGCGTACGAGCTCGGCCACGACGGCGAGCCCGACGCCGCTTCCGCTCGCCTCGGCGGCTGCGCGGCCGCGCCAGAAGCGTTCGAACAGATGCGCGCGCTCGTCCTCCGGGATCCCCGGGCCGGTGTCCTCGACCACGAGGTGCGCGTGGCCGCCGGACGCCGTGACCGAGACGTCGATCCGCCCGCCGCGCGGCGTGAACTTCAGCGCGTTGGAGAGGAGGTTGCGCAAGACCTGATCGAGGCGGTTGCGGTCGCCCTCGACGTACACCGCGTCCGTCCGCGCCGACAGCTCCACGCCGGCGGACACGGCCTGTGCGCGTAGAGCGTCCACGGCGTCGCGCGCCACGTCGGCGAGATCGACGCGGCGCCGTTCGAGGCGGAAGCGCGCCGCTTCTGCCGCGGCGAGCGTCTCGACGTCCTCGACGATCCGGCCGAGCCGGATCATCTCCTCGTGCAGGGAGCCCAGCCGCTCCGGCGTCGGCGCGGCGAGTCCGTCGACGAGCGCCTCGAGCTCGCCCTGGGCGATCGCGACCGGGGTGCGCAGCTCGTGCGCGACATCGCTCGCGAAGGCCCGTCGCAACTCGTCCTCGCGCTCGATCGTCTCGGCCATCCGGTCGAACGCGGTCGAGAGCTCGCCGAGCTCGGCCGGCTCGGAGACGGCGCCGACGCGGGCCGCCCGGTCGCCGCCCTGGAGCCTGCGCGCCGCCGCCGTCAGCCGCCGCAGCGGACGTGAGATCCGCCGCGCGACGAGCAGCCCGATGCCGACGGCGAGCGCTGCAGCGGCCGCTCCGCCCCAGAGGACGGTGCGACCGAGCGTCCTTCGTACGGCCCGCTCCGCTGCGTCGGCGCCGAGCGGGAACCGCAGCTCCGCGCTGCCGACGCGATCTCCGGCGGCGACCACCGGGACCGTCCTGGGAGGGCCGAGGCTGCCGGCCGTTCCCCGGTGCAGGCCCGAGCCGGCGCCCAGCCCCGCCCCTGGTCCGGCGCCGCCGCTGCCGGCGACCGCAGCCCCGGCGGCGTCCCGGACGACGAGCGTCGCCCCGGCGGCGGCGGCGAGCGTGCGCGCGGGCCGGAGATCCGCTGCCGTCCACGAACCGCCCCCGGCGGAGTACGCATCTGCGAGCGCGGCCGCCACTTCCCGTCCGGTTGCGCTGTTGCGTGCGCTGACGAGGTCGGCGACCTGGCTCCGCGTCGTTGCCCAGGTCAGCCCGCCGAGCAGGCCGACCGCGGCGAGCGCAGCCAGCACGAACGCCGCGACGAGCCGCCTAGCCATCGCGTTTGAGGCCGAGCCGGTAGCCACCGCCGAGCACCGTCTCGACGATCGCCGGCTCGTGCGGGTCGCGCTCGATCTTGCGGCGCAGGTTCTTCACGTGCGAGTCGATCGTCCGCTCGTAGCCCTCGAACTCGTACCCGCGCACGCGGTTGATCAGCTCGAACCGCGAGAAGACACGGCCGGGCGTTCCGGTGAGCGCGACGAGGACGCCCCACTCGGTCGGCGTCAGCGACACCGGCTCGTCGCGCACGCAGACGCGGCGACGTTCCTCGTCCACGGTCAGCTCGCCGTTTCCGAACGAGACCGGGACGCCGCTCGTTCCGTCGACGCGACCCCGGCGGAGGATCGCCTGCGCGCGCAGGACGAGCTCGCGCGGGCTGAACGGCTTCGTGAGGTAGTCGTCCGCGCCGAGCTCGAGGCCGCGGATGCGATCCTCCTCGGAGGCACGCGCCGTCAGCACGAGGATGGGCACGTCCGACATCACGCGTACCTCGCGCATCACCTCGTCTCCGGGCACGTCGGGCAGGCCGAGGTCGAGCACGACGAGATCGAGCGGCCGCGTCCGGACGATGTCGATCGCCTCCGCGCCGGACTCGGTCGAGTAGACCGCGAACCCTGCGCGCTCGAGATACCCGCGCAGGAGATCGCGGATCTTCCGCTCGTCTTCGATCACGAGGACGCTTGTCGACATGCCTGCAGACTGGACGCGAGAAGCGCCCGACGCATCGGTGGCGTTACCGAATCGTCCTGCGGGTGGCTCCCGAGATCTCCTAGATTCCGGCGTCGGCGGCCGGAAGCCGCACCGTCTCCGGCTGCGGCTCGATCGCGAGCCGCGGGAGCCACCGGTCGACGGAGCTCGGGAAGCGCCACGTGTGGCGTCCGAGCAGCTCGAGCACTGCAGGCAGAAGGATGCAGCGGACGACGACCGCGTCGAGGAACACGGCGCTCGCGAGGCCGAGCCCGAACATCTCGATGACACGCTCGCCCCCGAGCATGAAGCTCGCGAAGACCGCGACCATCACCGCGGCCGCCGCGGTGATCACGCGGCCGGTACGGGAGACGCCTTCGCGCACCGCCTCCGAGCTGTCGGCGCCGTGCACCCACTCCTCGTGGATGCGGCTGACGAGGAACACCTCGTAGTCCATCGAGAGGCCGAAGACGATCGCGAAGACCATCACCGGCAGGAACGCGAAGATCGGGCCGCCGCCGATCCCGAGCAGCGAGCTGAGCCAGCCCCACTGGAAGACGGCGACGACGACGCCCATGGAGGCGCCGATGGAGAGGAGGTTCATCACGGCCGCCTGCAGCGGAATCAGCAGCGAGCGGAAGACGACGAGCAGCAACAGCGCCGAAAGCAGCACGACAATGCCGATGAAGAGCCAGAGCTTGCTCGCGAGCACGTGCGAGAAGTCGATCTGGGCGGCGGTCACGCCGCCGACATACGCCGCGGCGCCGGTCGCCTGCTCGACGGGCGGCACGACGTCCGAGCGCAGGTGCCTCACGAGGCTCTCGGTCTGCGCGCTCTGCGGCGAGGAGTCCGGGAACGCCGAGATGGTCGCGACGGTGCCGTCGGGACTGATGCGGGGCGGGGAGACGGCGGCGACGTCGGCCGTCCGGCGCAGCGCCGCCGCGAGTCGTTCGGCCGGGCCGGCGTCCCCAGCCTGCGGAAGCTTCACGACGACGAGGAGCGGCCCGGCGAAGCCCTTGCCGAACCCCTGCGCGAGCAGGTCGTACGCCTTGCGGGTCGTCTGGCTTGCCGGGTCGTTCCCCGCGTCCGTGTTGCCGAGCCGCAGCCCGAGCACGGGCGAGGCGAGCGCCAGCATGACCCCGGCCGAGACGACGAAGGCCGTCCACGGGCGCTTCTGGATCGCGCCGATCCAGCGCTCCCAGAACCCGGGCCGCGGCGGACCGGCCGCGGTCTCCTTGCGGTCGAACCGGCCGGGCTTGCCGATCCGGGGCCCGAAGAAGGTCAGGAGCGCAGGCAGCAGCGTGAGCGACGCCGCGAGCACGAGCAGCACTGCGATCGAGGATGCCACCGCGAGCCCGTAGAGGAGGTTGACGCCGAGCGCGAACATCCCGAGCAGCGCGATCACGACCGTCGTGCCGGCGAAGATGACCGCGCGGCCGGCGGTGTTCATCGCGAGTGCCACCGCCGCGGCGACGTCGCCGCCGTTCTCGCGGTACACCTCGCGGTAGCGCGTGACGATGAAGAGCGCGTAGTCGATGCCGACGCCGAGGCCGATCATGAGCGCAAGCTCCGACGAGAAGTCCGGCATGCTCAGCACCCGGCTGCCGAGCCCGACGATGCCCAGCCCGGTGCCGAGGCCGAAGAGCGCGGTGACGATCGGCAGGCCCATGGCGAGCAGGGAGCCGAAGCTGATCAGCAGCACGACGATCGCGGCGCCGAGCCCGACGGCACCCGTGTAGCCGATCGACGTCTGCTGGGCCTGCTCGATCGCCTGACCGACGAGCTCGACCTGCAGGCTCGGCGAGCGCGCCGCCTCGGCACTCGCGATCACGCGTCTCGTCGCGACCGCGGACAGCACGTTCGCGCGCTCGTCGAAGGCGACGGTCGCAAAGCCGATCGTCCCGTCCTTCGTGAGCGCATGGCTCCCGGGCGCATACGGCCCGGTCACGGACGTGACGTGCGGCAGGCGCGCGACGCGGGCGAGCATCTGCTCGACCTGCGCTCGCGTCGCCGGCGCGGAGAGCGTGCCCGTGCGCGCGTGCAGGACGATCTGGTCGGAGTCGCCCGACTGCGCCGGGAAGCGGCTCGAGAGCAGATCGGCGGCGCGTCTGCGCGTCGGTGCCCGGCAGGCTGAAGTTGTTCGCGTAGTGGCTTCCGACCGCGCGCGAGACGCCCATCGCGCCGACGAGCACCGCGATCCACAGGACGACGACGAGGCGGCGTCGTTCGCTCGACCAGCGGGCCAGGCTCAGCATGGTTCAGTCCCTTCGCACAGCTTGAACTTCAATCCGATTGAGTTATAATGCAAAATAGCTTGAAGTGCAACCTAATCCCCCGGGTGAGCGATGACTGAACGGACGATCGACGACGATCTCCACGAGCTGATCGAGCTGCTGCCGCCGCTCGTGCGCGGCCTCCGCCGCGGCAGTCCCGAGCTGCGTGAGCTGAAGCAGGTGAAGCGCGCGTTCCTCGAGGCCGGGCTCGGCGAGCGCCACGGACGCGTTCTCCTCACCCTCGCCCTCACCGGCCCGCTCGGCGTCGCGGAGCTCGCCCAGCGGCTCGCGCTCGCGCCCGCGACGACGAGCCTGCTCGTCGGCGAGCTCGACCGCGCCGGCTTCGTCGAGCGCCACGAGGACGACGCCGACCACCGGCGCACGATCGTCTCGCTGCCTGCACGTCTGCGCGGCGCGCTCGAGGAGGTCGCCCGTGAGCGTCTCGAGCCGATCCGCCGTTCCCTCGAGCAGCTCGACCCCGCCGCACGGGCGCACTTCGTCGAGGGCATTCGCATCCTCGGCACCGAAGTCGCTCGTTCAAGATAGGGGTGTGAAGGCTCCTTCCCCCGCCGCCCTCTCTCGCGCCGCGATCCTCCGCGCGGCGGAGAGCCCCCGCCTACGCCGCCTCGTCAGCCGCCACGGCATGCGGGCCGGCGCCGCGAGGTTCGTCGCCGGCGAGACGCTCGAGGAATGCCTCGCCGTCCTCGCCCGCCTCAACGCGGACGGGCTGCACGCGAACACGACCCTGCTGGGCGAGGCGGTCGAGACGCCGGCCGGCACGGAGAAGGTCGTCGGCGCGTACGAGCGCGTGCTCGCCGCACTCGTCGAGAACGGCCTGCTCGCCAACGTCGCGCTGAAGCTCACGCACCTCGGGCTCGCGTTCGACGAGGAGCTCGCCTACCGCAACGTCGAACGGCTCGTCACGCGCGCCGGCGAGCTCGGCACGTTCATCCGCATCGACATGGAGCAGTCCGCGTACGTCGACGCGACGCTGCGCACGTACCGCCGTCTGCGCGAGAGCGGCCTCGACGCCGTCGGCACCGTGCTCCAGGCCTACCTGCGACGGACGGAGGCCGATCTCGACGACCTGCTGCCGCTGCAGCCGAACCTGCGCATCGTCAAGGGCGCCTACCTCGAGCCGGCGCCACTCGTCTTCCCGTCCAAGCAGGAGGTGGATGCGCAGTACGTACGCCTCGTCGAGCGCGGGCTCGAGGCCGGCCTGCACGTCGCCGTCGCCACGCACGACGAGCGCATCGTCGAGCACGTGAAGGCGTGGACGGCCGAGCGCGGCATCGGCCGCGACCGCTTCGAGCTGCAGATGCTCTACGGCGTCCGGCCGGCGTTCCAGCGCCGGCTCGCGGCCGAGGGCTTCAAGGTGCTCGTCGCCACCCCGTACGGCCCGGACTGGTACCCGTACCTGATGCGGCGGCTCGCGGAGCGGCCCGCGAACGTCGGTTTCCTGCTCCGGAATCTCCTGCGACGGTAGTGGCTTGACTTCGACCGGAGGATTTGCGAGATTCATGTCTGCCAAGCCCCTGTGAGCCTTCGGGTTCGCGGGGGCTAGGCATTTTCTGGGGCGGATCCGGCTTCTCCGTAGTTTCTGACGATTCGTTCCCTTATACGTCGCATTAGATAGACAGCGGTCGGAAACGACCGTCTATGACGGCGACGATGGTCAGCGGGCAGGTGCGGGAGCGGGCGGGATTCGCGCCGGCCGGACCGCTGCTTCGCCTGGACCGCGTCCAGCTCGGCTACCAGCTGCCGACCGGCTTCCACCTCGCGGTCGGGGAGGCGAGCTTCGAGCTGGCCGCCCGCGAGAAGCTCGTCGTGATCGGCCCGTCGGGCTGCGGCAAGTCGACGCTCCTGAAGGCGATCGCCGGCTTCGTCACGCCCGTCTCCGGGACGATCGAGCTGGCGGGACGCGGCTCGCTGCGGCCCGGCCCGGACCGGGCCGTCGTCTTCCAGGAGTTCGACCAGCTCTTCCCGTGGCGGACCGTGCTCGGAAACGTCGTCTACCCGCTGCGCGTGAACGGGCGCAGCCGCCGCGAGGCGGCGCTCCGGGCACGGCACTTCCTCGAGCTCACCCACCTGACGGCGGCCGCCGCCCGCTATCCGCACGAGCTCTCGGGCGGCATGAAGCAGCGGGTCGCGATCGCGCGCGCGCTCGCGCTCGAGCCCCAGATGCTGCTGATGGACGAGCCGTTCGGCTCGCTCGACGCGATCACCCGGCAGCGCCTCCAGGCGGAGCTGAACCGCATCGTCGCGGAGACCGGCGTCACGCTCCTCTTCGTCACGCACTCGATCGAGGAGGCGCTCGTGCTCGGCGACCGCGTGATCGTGCTCTCCGAGGCGCCCTCGCGCGTGCTCGAGCTCGTGGACGTGCGCAGCCTCGGCGGGCCGGAGACGCCCGAGTACTCGGCCATGCGCGGCCGGCTGCGGGCGCTGCTCGCCGTCGACCGGGAGGAGGAGGAAGACGGTGTCGGCGGTCTCGACTAGCGCGCCTGCGCCGCGGCTCGCCTGGCGCTGGGGCCGCCTGCCGGTCTGGGTGCGCAAGGCCGTCCTGCTCGTCGTGCTCCTCGCCGTCTGGCAGGCCTACGTCAGCCTGAGCCACGTCAGCCACCTGCTCTGGGCCGGCCCCTGGCAGACGGCGCGCGCGTTCGAGAGCGGCTGGCGGGACGGCTCGCTCGCCGGCCCGACCTGGACGACGCTGAAGCTCCTGCTCGAGAGCGTCGGCATCGGCGCCGGCATCGCCGCCGTCTTCACCGTCTTCGCGGCGCTCTCGGACCTCGGCACCGACCTGCTCGAGCTGCTCACCTCGATCTTCAACCCGCTTCCGGGCGTGGCCATCCTGCCGATCGCGATGCTCTGGTTCGGGATCAACCGCAGCGCGATCGTCTTCACGATCGCGATGTCGACGATCTGGCCGATCGCGATCAACCTCAGCATGGGCTTCCGCACGGTGAGCCCGACGATCGTCGCCGTCGGACGCAACATCGGCCTCTCCCGTCTGAGGGTCGTCACCGACGTGCTCGCGCCGGCGGCCCTGCCACATGCCGTGACGGGACTGAAGGCCGCGTGGGCGTTCGGCTGGCGCACGGCCATCGCCTCCGAGCTCGTCTTCGGCGTCGCCGGCAGCAAGGGCGGCCTCGGCAACTACATCAACAACGCACGCCTCTTCTTCCTCACGCCGCGCGTCTTCGCGGGGCTGCTCACCATCGCACTGCTCGGAGTCGTGTTCGAGACGCTCTTCGGCGTCGCCGAACGCCGCACCGTCGTGCGGTGGGGGATGAAGAGCTGAGCACCGAAAGGGGACTCATGAAACGCGACCATCGTCCGCTCCTGCTCGCCGCACTGATCGGGGCCGCGGCGCTCGGCGTGCTCGCCTCGACCGCGACCGCCGGCCACCGGGCCTCGATCCCCGTGCCGAGCAAGGTCACGATCGCCTACCAGCCGGGGATCGGCTACGCGCCGCTGATCATGCTCAAGACGCAGCACACGCTCGAAGCGCAGTTCCCGAATACGACGTTCTCCTGGAAGGTGCTCTCCGCGGGAGCGGCGATCACGAACGGGATGATCTCCGGCGACGTCCAGATCGGCGCGGGCGGCGTCGGCCCGCTCATCGTCGCGTGGGCGGCCGGGGTCGACCTGAAGATCGTCGCGCCGCTCGACTGGGGCGACCTGTGGCTGATGGCGAAGGACCCCAACATCAAGACGATCGCCGACCTGAAGGGCAAGAAGATCGCCATGCCCGGCCCGACCTCGATCCAGGGCGTCGTGCTGCGCAAGATGGCCCAGGTGAAGCTCGGCGACGCGCACGCGCTCGACTCGGACATCATCTCGATGGACCACCCGACCGCGATGCAGGCCCTCCTCACGGGTCAGATCGACGCGCACCTGACCTCGGCGCCGTACCAGCTCCAGGAGAAGGTGCACGGAGCCCACGTGGTCGCGCGCAGCTACCAGTACTTCGGCGCGCACTCGTTCCTGGACGCCTGGGAGACGACGGCGTTCTACAACCAGTACCCGGCGTTCTCGAAGGCGTTCTTCACGGACGTGAGCCAGGCGATCGACCTGATCAACAAGAACCCGACGAAGGCGGCGAAGATCCTCCAGGACGACTCGGGCGGGATCCCGACGTGGCGGCAGTACAAGCAGTGGATCGCCTCGTCCGGACTCAAGTTCACGACGCAGCCGCTCGGGCTGATGCGCTTCGCCAACTTCATGAACAAGATCGGGATGATCAACAAGATGCCCGCCGCGTGGACGGATCTCGTCCTGCCGCCGGTATTCGGGACGAAGGGCAGCTAGCGGGTTCGCAGGCACGGCAGGAGGCGTGCGCCGGCGGCGCCGGCGCACGTCCCCCTGCGCACGTAGATCGACGTCTGGTCGGTCGGCACCGCGATCGCGACGGTGGAGCGGATTCCCGTCACCGAGCGGACGTCCACGTTCGCAGGGGTCGAGCCGCAGCCCGACGCGACGGCGACGCCGATCGCGATCGACTGGACGAACGCCGTCGCGGGCACCGTGCGCGCCGTGTACTCCACGCCCTGGTAGGCGAGCGTCCGCGCACACGAGCTGCTGCCCGGGGCGTTGCGGAAGACGACGGGTGCGACGAGCACGGTGGCGATCACGAGGGCGGCGAGCAGGCCCAGCAGGACGCGCATCCGCCGGGACAGCCCGGCCCAGAGCGGGCGCCGGGGCGCAGGCCTGCCGTTGCTGCGGTTCTCGCTTGACACGGATTCCGGGGTGTGGCAGATTGACGTCTGCCAAGCCCCTGTGAGCCTTCGGGTTCGCGGGGGCGAGGCATTTAACGGGCCGTCTTCCCTCTAGAGCACCAGCTCTGCGAGCACCTGCAGCGCCTCCGGCTGCGGCGTGCCGGCGATCAGCGTCGTCACCGGCGTCTCGCGCCACGCCGCCAGCCGCTCGCGGATCCGCTCCTTCGGGCCGACGAGCGCCACCGCGTCGACGAGCGCGTCCGGGACGGCTGCGATCGCCTCGCGCTGGTGGCCGCCGAGGTACAGGTCCTGGATCCGCGCCGCCTCCTCCTCCCAGCCGTAGCGGCACATGAGCGCGTTGTAGAAGTTCGTCCCCTTCGCGCCCATGCCGCCGACGTAGAGCGCGAGCTGGGGCTTGAGCGAGTCGCGCAGCGCCTGCACGTCGTCGCCGACGAGGACGTTCACCGTCGCAGCCACCTCGAAGCCGGGGCGGGCGCCGGCCAGGCTCGGGCCGAAGGCCGCGTCGAAGCGCTCCGGGTCGACGAAGATCGGCAGCCAGCCGTCCGCGATCTCCGCCGCGAGCGCGACGTTCTTCGGGCCGATCGCGGCGAGGTAGATCGGGATGTCCGCGCGCAGCGGGCGCAGCATCAGCTTCAGCGGCTTGCCGAGCCCGGTCGCGCCGGGGCCGTCGTAGGGGATGCGGTAGTGCTCGCCCTCGTGTGCGACGACGTCGCGCCGCAGCGCCGCGCGCACGATCTCGACGTACTCGCGCGTCTTGCCGAGCGGCTTGCCCCACGGCTGGCCGTGCCACCCCTCGACCACCTGCGGGCCCGAGGTGCCGAGCCCGAGGATGAAGCGGCCGCCCGACATCAGGTCGAGCGTCGCCGCCGTCATCGCCGTGTTCGCCGGCGTCCGTCCCGGGATCTGCATGATCGCCGAGCCGACGTTGATCCGCGCCGTCGAGGCCGCGATCCAGGCGAGCACCGTCACCGCGTCGGTGCCCCACGCCTCCGCCGCCCAGACCGAGTCGTAGCCGAGCCGCTCGGCCTCCTGCGCGAGCGGGACGAGCTCCGCCGGGTTCGTCCCGGGCGGCGCGTAGCCGAGGTTCACGCCGAGCTTCATTCCCGCGATCCTACGGTGCGGACGGCAGCGACCAGGTCGCGACCAGGTCGCGACCTGGTCGCAGTGGTAGACGTCGCGCCGATCCGGGCCCGCACGGATGGGAGCGGTCGGCCGCGTGCCGATGCTCTGACCATGTTCGTTCCGCTTCTCCTCGCGGTCGCGATCCAGCTGCCGCCGGCTCGGCCGGCTTTGCCGGTGTTCCCGGCGTTCCGCATGCAGTTGTTCATGCCGCTCCCGCCCGGCATCGCGCGGCTGCTCGGCGAGAAGCCGGCGCGCTCCGGGCAGGAGGTCCCGCTCCTGCGGGTGCGCGGCGTGACGGTCACGCTGCCGGCGGACTTTCGGGTCTTGTAGCGGCGTAGCCAACGGTCGCTGCCGTAGACACAGCGACGACTAGCCTACGCAGATGGCTCATCCCGAGCTCGAGGCCGAGCAGCTCTACGTCGACCATGCGTACGCGTGCCTCGAGCAGATGCGCGCGACGCTCGGGCGAACCGGCGACATGATGGCCACCCAGTTCGCGGCGGTGGCGATGGAGGCCTGGGCGAAGCGGCGCGCCCGCACGTTCCAGGACGCCGAGCGGGGCCTCTGCTTCGGCCGCCTCACGCTCGACGCTGCGCCGCGGCCGCTCTACGTCGGCCGCCGCTGGGTGCACGACGACGACCGCGAGCCGCTCGTCGTCAACTGGCAGGCGCCCGCGGCCCGGCCGTTCTACACCGCCACGCCCGCCGACCCGCAGCGCGTCACCCAACGGCGCCGCTACCGCACCGAGGGCAGGCGGCTGACGGACATCTCGGACGAGTCGCTCGACGGCACCGCGGTCGAGGGCGCCACCGTCTCCGACTTCCTGCTCGAGGAGCTCGACCGCCGCCGCGAAGGCCGGATGCGCGACATCGTCGCCACGATCCAGTCCGACCAGTACCGGCTGATCACCGCCGAGCCCGAAGGCGCGCTCGTCGTTCAGGGCGGCCCGGGCACCGGCAAGACCGCCGTCGGCCTGCACCGCGCCTCCTGGCTCCTCTACACGCACCGCGAGCAGCTGCGGCGCGTGCTCGTCGTCGGGCCGAACCCGACCTTCATGGACTACGTGTCGCATGTGCTTCCGGCGATCGGCGACGAGGCGGTCGAGCAGCGCGCCGTCTCCGAGCTCCTCGACGGGATCGAGACCGGACGGGAGGAGGCGGCCGACGTCGCGCGGCTGAAGGCGGACACGCGGCTCGGCGAGGTCGTCCGGCGCGCCGTCGAGCTCGCCGTGCGGCCGGAGCCGCAGGAGCTCGTGCTCTACGCCGACGGCGTCTTCGTCTCGGTGAGGCAGCGCGAAGTGGAGGCGCTGCTCGCCGACGCGCTCGGGTCGGGTCTCGCCCTGACGCCCGCGCGCGAGCGCTTCCGCATGGCGCTGCTGCGGCGCTTCTACGAACGCTACGGCGAGCTGCTCGGCGCGCGCGCCCTGCGCAGCTTCGACGAGCTCGAACGGGCGCTGCGGCGCAACGGCTTCCTCACGAAGTACCTCGACCGCGTGCTCGCGCTGCCGAAGCCCGAGAAGCTCGTCGCGCGGCTGCTGACCTCGCCGGCCGCGCTGCGCGAGGCGGCCGACGGCATCCTCGACCCTGGCGAGCAGCGTCTGCTGCTCCGCGACCGGCCGAGGCGTGCAGCAGAGCTTCGCTGGAGCGAGCACGACCTGCCGCTGCTGGACGAGGCCCGCACGCTCGTCGAGGGGCCGCCGCGCACGTACGGGCACGTCATCCTCGACGAGGCGCAGGACCTGTCGCCGATGCAGCTGCTCGCGGTGGCGCGCCGTGCCGCGGACGGCTCGCTGACGATGCTCGGCGACGTCGCCCAGGCGACCGGGCCGGTGACCTACCGCCGCTGGGAGGAGCTGGAGCCGTACCTGTCCGCAGAGGCCGGCGTGAGGATCGAGGAGCTCCGGCACGCCTACCGCGTGCCCGCGGAGATCATGGAGCTCGCCCTGCCCCTGCTGGCGCGCATCGCCCCCGGCGTCGAGCCGCCGATCGCCTACCGGCAGGGCGGCGCGCCGCCGCGGATCCTCCGCGTGCGCGAGGACGAGCTGCTGCCCGCGGCGTTGCGCGAGGCTGCGGCTCTGACCGAGCTCGACGGGCTGCTCGCGGTGATCGCTCCGCGCTCGCTCGCCGCCGCGTCGCCGCACGGCGAGGCGTTCGACGAGGTCTCCGTGCCCGTCCTGACGCCGCGCGAGGCGAAGGGGCTCGAGTTCGACCACGTCGTGGTCGTCGAGCCCGCGGGGATCGCGGACGAGGGCGGCGAGCGGGGGCTGCGCGAGCTGTACGTCGCGCTCACGCGGCCGACGAAGACGCTCGTCGTCGTGCACGCGCGGCCGCTCCCGGAGGAGCTCGGCGTCTGATGCGCTACTGGGAGGACTTCCACGAGGGGGACGAGGCGGTCCACGGCACGCACGACATCACCGCGGACGAGATCGTCGCCTTCGCGCGCGAGTTCGACCCGCAGCCGTTCCACACCGATCCGGACGCGGCCGCAGCAGGGCCGTTCGGCGGCCTGATCGCGAGCGGCTGGCACTCAGCGGCGATCTACATGGGATTGTTCGTGCGCAGCGTGCTCCTCGACAGCGCGAGCATGGGCTCGCCCGGCGTCGAGGAGATCCGCTGGCTCGTCCCGGTACGCCCGGGCGACGTGCTCACCGGCCGCAGCCGCATCGTCGAGACGTGGCCCTCGGAGCGCGACCCGGGCCGCGGCACGGTGATCGGCGAGCACGAGCTCGTCAACCAGCGAGGCGAGGTCGTCATGCGGATGCGTGCCCGCGGCCACATCGCGCGCAGGCCTGCAGCCGGTCTATAGTCGGCGGCTGTGCCGGCCCGCCTGCGGCTCGTCAGCCTGAGCTTCCTCGTGCTCTTCGTCGAGCTGGCTCTGATCCGCTGGACCGGCGAGAACGTCGTCTATCTCTCGTACTTCTCGAACTTCGTCCTGCTCGGGAGCTTCCTCGGCATCGGCATCGGCTTCCTGCGCTCGAGGAGCCGCTTCCAGCTGTTCCCGTGGGCGCCGGTCGCGCTCGCGATCCTCGTCTTCTTCGTGCGCCACTACCACGTCGAGCTCAACCGTTCGGGCAACCAGCTCATCTACTTCGGCTCACTCACGAAGACCGGGCTGCCGATCTGGGCGACGCTGCCCGTGGTCTTCGTCGCCACGGCGGCGGTCATGGCGCTCATCGCAGAGGAGACGGCGCGCACCTTCACACGGTTCGAGCCGCTCGAGGCGTACCGGCTCGACATCGTCGGCTCGATCCTCGGCATCGCGGTCTTCTCGCTTCTCTCGCTGCTCGAGCTGCCGCCGCTCGCCTGGGGCGGCGTCGCGGCCGTGCTCTTCCTCGTCCTGCTGCCACCCCGGCTCGTCGCGGTGCCGGCGGTCGTCGCGCTCGCCCTGCTCGTCTTCGAGCTCGGGCGCGAGTCGCGGCCGGCGTGGGACAACCCCGTGGCAACGAGCTGGTCGCCGTACTACAAGATCGAGGTCGCCCGCACACCGGAGTTCGACAACGTCTCGGTCAACGGCATCCCGCACCAGACGATCTCCACCGTCGCCTACCGGAAGAAGACGGAGCCCCTCTACTTCACACCGTACGAACGGATCGGCAAGCGCCAGGTGGGCGACGTCCTGATCGTCGGAGCGGGCACCGGCACCGACGTTGCGATCGCACTCGCCCACGGCGCGAGCCATGTCGACGCGGTCGAGATCGACCCGCGGCTGTACGCGCTCGGCAAGCAGCTCCAGTCGAATCACGCGTATCAGGACCCGCGCGTCACAGTTCACATCACCGACGGCCGTGCGTATCCTCGAGCAGACGCACAGGACGCTACGACCTCATCCTCTTCGCGCTCCCCGACTCGCTGACGCTCGTTCCGGGCCAGTCGTCGCTGCGACTCGAGAGCTATCTGTTCACGCTCGAGTCGATGCGAACGGCGCGCGCACACCTGAAGCCCGACGGCGTCTTCGCGATGTACAACTACTACCGCCAGCGGTGGCTGATCGACCGGCTCGCCGGCACGCTGAACCAGGTATACGGGAAGCCGCCGTGTATCGACACGACCGGCGGCGACTTCGCCGCGCTCTCGGACGGCGCCACGACGTGCAAGACGACCTGGAGCGCCGGCGGGCGCACCGTGCCGCCCCCTTCCCGCGACGACTACCCGTTCCTCTATCTCAGGACGAGATCGATTCCGTCGCTCTACCTGCTGACGCTCGGACTCGTTCTCGCCGCCGCGCTCATCGCCGTTCGCGCGGCAGGCGCCCCCTTCCGGCAGATGCGGCCGTATCTCGACCTGTTCTTCATGGGCACGGCGTTCCTGTTGCTCGAGACGAAGAACGTCGTCCAGTTCGCGCTTCTGTTCGGCACGACGTGGTTTGTGAACGCACTCGTCTTCGGCGGCATTCTCGCTGCCGTGCTCGCCGCGGTCGAGGCGGCTCGCCGCATTCCGACCCCGAAGCCCTTGCTGATCTACGGCGCGCTGTTCGCGTCGCTCGCCCTCGCATGGGCCGTGCCCCAGGACGACCTCCTGAAGCTGAGCTGGGCCCTGCGGCTGCCCGCGGCGATCGCGCTCGCGTTCCTGCCGGTCTTCTGCGCGAACCTCCTCTTCGCGGAGCGCTTCAAGGACGTCGGCTCGTCCACCGTCGCCTTCGGCGCCAACCTGCTCGGCGCGATGGTCGGCGGCGTGCTCGAGTACTCGTCGCTGCTGATCGGATACCGGGCACTGCTCTTCGTCACCGCCGGCCTGTACGCGTGCGCGTTCCTCTTCGGGCGCCGCTGGATGTCCACGGTGGCGACTCCGGCCACCGGCGCATAGCCACGCAGGGGTCGGGTAGCGTCTCGCCCATGCGCACGCGAACGCTGGGAGACGGCGGGCCGGAGGTCTCCGTCGTCGGGCTCGGTACGAACAACTTCGGGGCCCGCTGCGACCTCGAGCAGACACGGGCCGTGCTCGACGCCGCGCTCGACGCGGGCGTCACGCTCGTCGACACCGCGAACATCTACTCGCAGGGGACGAGCGAGGAGTACATCGGGCGCGTCCTCGAAGGGCGGCTCGACCGGATCGTGCTCGCGACGAAGTTCGGGATGAGGATGGACGGCGAGCCGCAGATCCCGCGCGGCTCGCGCGAGTACATCCGGTGGGCGATCGAGGGGTCGCTCCGCCGGTTGCGCACCGCCACGATCGACGTCTACCAGATGCATCAGCCCGACGACGCGACGCCGATCGAGGAGACGCTCGGCGCGCTGAACGAGCTCGTCGAGGAGGGCAAAGTCCGGTTCATAGGCTCGTCGAAGTTCTCTCCGGCACAGGTGGAGGACGCCGAGGGCGTCGCCCGCGCGCGTGGCTGGTCCCGCTTCGTCTCGGCTCAGAACGAGTACAGCCTCGTCGTCCGCGAGCCGGAGGACGAGCTTCTGCCGGCCTGCGAGCGGCTCGGGATCGCCGTGCTCCCGTTCTTCCCGCTCGCGAGCGGGCTGTTGACCGGCAAGTACGTGCGCGGCGTGGAGGCGACCGAGGGGAGGCTCGCCGGACGCGAGATTCCGGCCGGCCAGTTCGAGCGCGTCGAGGCGCTGCAGCGCTACGCCGACGAGCGGGGCGTCTCGCTGCTCGACGTGGCCGTCGGCGGGCTCGCTGCGATGCCGGCCGTCGCGTCGGTGATCGCTGGCGCCACGAGGCCCGAGCAAGTGCGCGCGAACGTGAAGGCGGGGGAGTGGGAGCCGAGCGCGGACGACCTCGCAGCGCTGAAGGCGCTGCGCTGATCGCCGACGCGGACGACGTCGAGCTCGTCCGCACGCTGTTCCGTGAGTACGCCGACTCGCTCGGCGTCGACCTCTCGTTCCAGGGCTTCGAGCAGGAGCTCGCGGCGCTGCCCGGCGGGTACGACGCCGTGCTCGTCGCCACCGTGGGCGGCACTCCGGCCGGCTGCGTCGGCGTGCGGCCGCTCGTGGAAGGCACGTGCGAGATGAAGCGCCTCTACCTGCGGCCGGCCGCCCGCGGGACGGGGCTCGGACGGGCGCTCGCCCAGGCCGCGATCGCGCGGGCGCGCGAGCTCGGCTACGGGCATATGCGCCTCGACACGCTCCCCGCGATGACGGAGGCGCGGGCGCTGTACCGCTCGCTCGGCTTCGTCGAGATCGAGCCGTACCGGCACAACCCGGTCGCGGGGACGGCGTTCCTGGAGCTGCAGCTCTAGCGGAACATCGGAACGAGTCGACGCAACCGCTTCCGCTCCGCAGGCAGGTAGAAGCCCAGCACGGCGAGCGCGAGCGGGTACGCGAGCACGAGCAGGGACGACGGGGCGAGCGGCAGGTGCGCGGCGCGCGCCGCCACGTTCAGCCCGACGGCGGCCCCGACCACGGTGACGATCCGGCGCCACTGGTACGGCACCGGGTACACGTGCTGCGCGTAGAGCGTCATCCCGGCGAAGAGGACGACGTACGCGGCCGCGGTGGAGATCGACGCGCCGACCATGCCCCAGCGCGGGATCAGCCAGAAGTTGAGGCCGACGTTCGCGGCGGCGCCCGTCCCCGTCACCACCCAGTTCAGCTGCGTCCGCCGCGCGCGGCCGCTGCCGATCGCGAGCACCGTGTAGCCCGCGTACACCGCGCCCGCGAAGGCGAGGAGCGCGACGCCCTTCTCTGCCCGCTGGTAGCGCGGGTTCGTCAGCAGCTCGACCCACCACGGCGCGAGCGCACCGAGCGCGAGCGCGAGCCACGACGCGGCGGCCAGCAGGTACGTGAGGACGAACGAGTACGTGCGCCGTGCCTCGCCGTCGTCCTCGATCGAGTACGCGAACGCCGGCCAGGCGGTGCGGAACGCGATCATCGCGAACGTGACGACGGACGCGATCTTGATCGCGGCCGAGTAGACGCCCACCTCCGCCTTGCCGTTGTACCAGACGATGAACTCGCGGTCGATGAAGTTGATCGCCCACAGTGCGAGCGCGGACGGGACGAGCGGCATCCCGAATTTCTGCATCTTGCGGAACAGCGTCCTGTCGAACTCGAGCCCGAGCTGCTCCGTCCGGTACAGCACGAGCACGATGTAGACGAGGAGCGTTCCGGTGAAGTTGCCGACGACGAGACCGACCGCGCCCCAGTGGAAGACGGCGACCGAGAGCACCATCGCCGCGACCGTGATCAGGACGTTCGCGACGCTCGCGATCGCGTACGCGACCGACCGCTCCTCGACCCGGAAGAGCGCGGTCAGCTGGTTGTAGTTCGTCTGCGCCCACAGCCCGACCGCACCGGCGCGGACGAGCGTCGGGTCGTTTCCCAGCCCGATCGCGTGGCCGACCGCGCCGGCGAAGACGACGCCGAGCAGGAGGCCGACGGTCGACATCGTCATCGTGAACCAGAACGAGGTGCGGATCACGGTCAGCTTTTCCGTGTGCGCCTTCGCGTCGAAGTAGAAGCGGAAGAACGCACTCGAGATCCCGAGCTGCAGCACGATCGACAGAACCGCCGTCGCAGCGGTGACGATCTCGACGCGGCCGTACGCGTTCGGCGGCAGGTAGTGGGTGTAGAGCGGCAGGAGCAGCGTCGCGAGGATGCGCGAGACGAGCCCGCCGAGCCCGTAGATCGCCGAGTGGCGGGCGAGCCGCTTCAGCTCTGCGCCGAGCCTCATGCGAGTTGAGCGTAGAGGTCGAGCAGGCGGTCGGCGACCCGGTCCGCGTCGTGGACTGCTTCGACGTAGGCGCGGCTCGCGGCGCCGACGCGGGTCCGTTCCGCCGGCGACTCGACGAGCGGGCGCAGCGCGTGGGCGAGCGTCTCCTTCGTCGCCGGGACGATCGGGACCTCGAGCCCGAAGGCCTCCTCGGTGCGGCGGACGGCCTCCTCGTGCAGGAAGGCGACGACCGGCTTGCCGAGGCTCATGGCCTCGATCGCGAACACGCCGTACCAGCCCGCGTTGAGCTGGTCGACGACGATGTCGGCGTTGCGGTAGCGCTCGAACGCCGCGCGGTGGTCGAGGCCTTCGACGATCTCCAGCTCCACGTCGAGCTGCTCGCAGGCTGCGACGACGTGCTCGGTGCCCTTGCGCGCCCGCGACGAGGGGGCGTGGAGCACGACGGGGCGCTCGCGGCCGGAAGGCGGAGCCGGCTCGATCCCGGTCAGGTCGATCCCGGGCGGGATCACGTGTGCGTCCGGCACCCAGCGCGCATGCGTCGTAGGAGCCGACGACGCGCGCGCCCGCCCGCTGCGCCCAGGCGAGCTGTTCGGGGGTCTTGCCGCGGATGTCGGAGCCGAGGAAGTGCATCACGGAGTGTTTCCCGAGTAGGCGCAAGAGTGGAAATTGCAGGGATTTCGGTAGGAGTGTGAGGCCGAAGTAGAAGTGGAAGACGTCGGTCCGCGGCGCGAGCTGTGCGAACGCGCGCAGCTGCGCGAGCTGCCGCGCGACGAACCCGTCGGGCCGGTTCAGGTTCAGGTCGAACTCCGGGTGCAGCCGGTAGCTGTTGAAGACGACGAGGCGGGCGTCGACGCCGCGGCGCCGGAGCGCCTGGACGTTCGTCCACGGGATCCCGGCGGTGTTGATCGGGCAGTGAGTGACCCGCACGGTGCGTCACGGTACAGCCCCCTCTCGCCGGTTGAGCCGGAACCCCCGGTGTCAGACCCGGGTCTGACACCGGGGGTTTGGCTCCGCGGGGACGCCGGGCGGCTGCCGCTCGTGCGGACGGCTTGTTCAGGCGGCGTTCGGGGTTGGGGTCCGGGACGGCGACGGACGATTGGGGCAGGGCTGCTCGGGCCCTCGACGTTGTGCGTTGCCGACGTGTCCCTGCCGGTGGTTTCAGACGCGTCCGAAAGCGCGGTTTCGCTCCGCCGGCGTCAGGCGTCCCACTCGAGCTGGTCGAAGTAGCGGAGCGCCGTCCGCCCGGGGCGGATCCGGTCGCGCATCGCTGCCAGCTCGTCGTCCGAGATCTCGCCCAGCGCGCGCTTCACGCCGAGCCAGGGCAGGTTGAGGTTCTCCTGGTAGACGATCGTCGAGATACGCGGGTTCACCTCGATCACCTGCCCGCCGACGAGCTGGATGTTGAAGAACCACTCGATGCGCAGCTCACGCACGATCCTGTCGGAGATCTCCATCAGCTCGTCATCCTCGAGCGTGACGAAGTACATCGCGAGCCCGGCCCGCATCGCCTCGCGCGTCTTCGGATGCCCGAGCACGACCCGCTCTCCGTCGGCGATGCCGTCGATCGTCCGCTCGCCGCCGTTCGCGAGCTCCATCACGAGCAGCTCGGTGCCACCCGTCGGCGGCAGCAGCTCGAGCGCCTCCTCGAGCCGCATCGAGACCGAGCCCGGCCGTTCATGGAGCAGCTGGTGCGCGCGGTCGACGGACGGATCGAGGATACGGAAGCCGCGTGAGCCCGACGAGAACACCGGCTTGAAGCAGACCGGCCGCTCCGGGTAGCCGAGCTCGCGCGCCGCCTGCTCGACCTGGACCCCGCCGGCGACCCGGCGGAACTCGATCGTCGGCACGCCGATCCGTTGCAGCAGCGCATACGTCTCCGCCTTGTCGTTCGAGCGCTCGACCGTGTCCGCGGACGAAACGAGGACCGGCACCGGGAAGCGGTCGCGGGCGGCGGCGAGCCCCGGCAGGTCGAACGACGACTGCGGCAGCACGACGTCGACGTGCTCCCGCTCGACGATCTCCAGCACGGTGTCGGCATAGCCGGGATCCGACCCGGCCGGGACGCGGTAGAAGGAGTCGCAGAGATGCTTGCCGACCGAGCGCTCCGCCATGTCGACCCCGACGAGCCGCACCGCGCGCTCGCCGTTCTCGCGCAGGCCGCGAAGCAGCGCCGCCGTGCCGGGCGCACCCGACGCCGTGACGAGGATCGTCGTCACTCGCCCAAGTCGATCCGGTCGTTGGCGAGATAGTCGAGCCACTCGGCGCGCTTCGCGTCGAGCATCGCGAGCATCGTCTCGCGCATCGTCCTGCCCTCGTACACCCAGATCTCGGGGTGCACGAGCAGCTGCAACCACTCGAACGCTCCCTCGCGCAGCTCGTCGTGCGGGCAGCCCTCACGCCAGTGCGCGTTCGAGTCCGAGCGGTAGTGACCCGGCGTGAAGTGCGGCGCCTCCATCACGTTGACGGCGCCGAAGACCGGCTGCGCCATGTACTCCGGCTCGGGGTTGTGCCAGGCGAGCACCTTGTCGAACCGCCCGTCCAGCTCGGCGCGCGGATGAACCGCGTGCAGGCCGACCGCGTGCCCCCACTGGCGCAGCTGCCGCTGCGCGTAGTGGCCGACGTGCGAGTCGAGGTTGTAGAAGGCGCTCTCCGTCATCAGGAAGTACGTCGCGCGCACGCCGAGCTCGTGCTCGAGGCGCGCCATCTCGAGCGCCGCCTCGAGCGAGAAGTCGACGTCGTGGCGCAGGAACACGTCGTGCGGGCGCGGGTGCCGGTCGAAGCTCGCCCAGTCGTAGCCCCCGGCCTTCGCAGACTCGAGCAGCTCCCGGTAGTGCGCCAGGTCGAAGCGGCAGCTCATTCCGGCTCGACTTGTACACGCAACAGGCGCGATGCCGCCTCGGCACGCTGCAACGCCTCGAGGTTCGTGTCCGCGACGGCGATCACGTAGCCGCGCCGGTCGCCGTCGAGCCGCACCGGGCGGATCGTCTCGCCGACCTGGAGGTACGTGTCCGCCTGCACGACGCCGGGCGAGCTCAGCACGGGCTCGAGCGAGCCGATCTGCGTCACGCGCCCGGTCGGCAGCGGCCCGGGCGACGCGGTGAAGAAGCGGATCGCCAGGGGCTGCTGGAACTGCGGCAGCCCGAGCTCGTCCGGGACCTCCTCGCCGACCGCCTGCAGCAGCGCCACCTCGACGAGGTCGACGCCGACCGCGTGCCGCGCGAGGTCGGCCATCTGGCCGCCCGGGATCCTCGCCGCGACCTCGACCACGACCACGCCCTCGTCCGTGACGAGGAGCTGCGGGAAGGCGATCCCGTCCCGCAGCCCGAGCGCACGCGACGCATGGGCAGCGACGCGCTCCGCCTCGGCGAGCACGTCGCCGTAGATGGACGCCGGGTAGACGTGGATCCAGCCGACGCCGAAGCCGATCCCGCTCGGCCGCAGCCGGTCGGAGAGCGTCAGCGTCACCGCTTCGCCGCCGCGGACGAGCACGAGCCCGTTCAGCTCGAGGCCCTCGTGGTAGCGCTCGAGCACGACCTCGCCGCCGGCGGACTCGTGCAGGGCGACGTGGAGGTTCGCCTCGAGGTCGTCCAGCGAGTCGAGCCGGAAGAGGCCGCGCTGGCCGCCCGAGTCGGCGGGCTTGAGCACCGCCGGGAAGCCGACCGTCTCCGCCGCCGCCCGTGCCGTGCGCAGGTCGCGGGCTGCGGCGAAGCGCGGCTGGGGCACGCCCGCCTCGGCGAGCTGCCGGCGCATGGCGATCTTGTGCGTCATCACGTGCGCGACGCCGGCGCCGATCCCCGGAAGCCCGAGCGCCTCGGCGACGGCGGCGACGACCGGGACGGCCCGGTCGGCCGAGATCGTGAGCACGCCGTCGACGCCGTGGCGCCGCCCGGCCTCGATCACGCCCTCGACGTCCTGGAAGTCGACCACTTCGGCGACGTCGGCGACCTTCAGGCCGAGCGCGTCCGGGTTCCGGTCGACGGCGACGGTGCGCAGCCCGAGCTCCTGCGCACGCGCGATCGCCCGGCGCTGGTGCCGGCCGGCGCCGACGAAGAGGACGGTCTTGCCGCGCATGGCCTGCGCGCGACTCTAGTGGACGCGGCCACAAGTGCGTTGTGCGTCCGAACGAACTCATGGCCGCATCCACTCGTGGACGGGCGAGAGGGCGTCGTTCAGCAGCCGCACGACCGACTCCGCGTCGGTCTCGTCGCCGGAGACGACGCGGAGGGCCACGCCGTTGATCACCATCGCCACGAAGCGGGCGAGATCCTGGGCGGAGATGTCGCTGCGGAACGCTCCCTCCCCCTGGCGCTCGAGGAACCAGTCCCGGAGCTGGTGCTGCTGTTCCTGCGGCACCTCCATCCGCCGCAGGAACTCCGGATCGTGGACGAGCCGAGCCTGCGTCTCGAGCACGACGCCGAGCCACTCCGGGCTCTCGTTGGCCATCTCGCGGATCGCCCCTTCGAAGCCGCGCTCCATGACGAGCTCGGTGTAGTGGCGGCTTCCGTCGAGCGACAGCTGGACGAACAGGTCGAGCTTGCCGTCGAAGTAGTTGAAGATCGCGCCCCGGGAGAGGCCTGTCTCCTCCTCGATGCGCGCCACCGTCGCCCCGTCGTAGCCCCAGCGGGAGAAGGCGCGGCGTGCGCCCTCGAGGATCTGGGCCCGGCGGGCCTCGACGTGCTCCGCGCTCACCTTCGGCATAGGCACACTTTACAAAACCGTACGGACGTTTTATATTCTGCCCGTGCTCTGGCGCAACCGCTCCCTCCTCGGCCTGCTCACCGCCGAGCTCGTCTCGCTCACCGGCTCCTCGATGACCTTCATCGCGCTGCCCTGGTTCGTGCTCGTCACCACGGGCTCGACCGCGAAGATGGGCTGGGTGCTCGCGGCGGAGATGGCGCCGATCGGGTTGCTCGGGATCCCCGCCGGCACCCTGATCGCCCGCCTCGGCGCGAAGCGGACGATGCTCCTCGCCGACGCCGCGCGTGGACCGCTGCTCACCGTCCTGCCCGTCCTCTACTGGACGCACCACCTCTCGTTTCCCGCCATCCTCGTGGCGACCTTCGCGGTCGGGTGCTTCACCGCGCCGTACTTCGCGTCGTCGCGGATCGTCATCCCGGAGGTGGCGGGCGAAGACGAGCGGGCGGCGACCGAGGTCGGGGCGATGCTCTCCGGCGCGAACCAGTTGACCCAGATCGCCGGCCCGGTGCTCGCGGGCGTGCTGATCGCGGCGACGAGCGCGGCGGCCGTGCTCGTCGTCGACGCGGGCACGTACGTCTTCTCGTTCCTCACGATTCTCGTGGCCGTCCGGGCCGGCCGCCGCGTCGAGCAGACGCCCGAGTCGAAGGGCCTGCTCGCGGGCCTGCGCTTCCTCGCCCGCGACCGGCTGCTCGGCCCGCTGCTCGTCGCCGCCTGCGCGATCAACCTCGTCGCGCAGGGATCGATCATCGGCGTACAGGCGCTCGCGTACTTCCACTACCACCACGACGCGCACGTGGCCGGCTTCCTCTTCGGCGGCTTCGGCGCCGGAGCGCTGCTCGGCGCGCTCACCGCGCAACAGCTCGCCCGGAAGGCCGACCTGCTGAAGCTCGCTGCAGTCGCGATCCTCGGCATGCCGGTCCCGCTGTACTTCCTCGCCATCTCGATGCCGTGGGCCGCCGCGACGGTCGTCATCGCCTGCTTCGGCTTCACCGCGCCGCTCGTGAACGCGCCCGTCATCGGCATCCTCACCGTGCGGACACCGGCGGCGCTGCGACCGAAGGTGATGACCGCGGTGATGACGGTCGCCTCGCTCGCGGGCCCGCTCGGCTTCGTCGCCGCCTCGCAGGCGCTCCATCACGGCGTCTCCATCCACGCCCTGTTCCTCGTCGTCGCCGCCGCCCTCTCGGTGGCGAGCTTCTTCTTCGCTGCAGTTCTCCTGCGTGGCCGCGGCTCACCGGGCCCCTCCGTCCCGGAGCCTGCGACCTAGGTCAGCGTGCTGCGGCGCGGCGCGTCGCGATGCCTCGCATCGCGTACCGCCAGCCGCAGCCGCTCGCCGAGCCGCGCAGGCCGGAGCTCGGCGAGCAGGACCGCGCCCGCGCCCGGGCCGCCCTCGCCGAGCCGCTTGCCGCGTGCCTCTGCGAGCGTCGCCGTCCGCCAGCCGTCCTCGCCCCGCGTGTACAGCTCGTCCTCGAAGACGAGGAAGCCGGCACCCTCGAAGCGTCCGACCCACTCCTCCGGCGTGCGCTGCACCTGCCAGCCCTGGTCCTCCGGCTCGCCGGCCGGGACGCTGACCAGGAGGCGGCCGTCGCCGGCGAGGACGCGGTGGAGTTCGCGCAGCGCCGCCTCGTCGCCGCGCTCGCCGCGCGCGGCCTCCACGTCGTACACGCTGTTGTCGCGGCCGACGTGCTCGAGCGTCGAGATGCAGACGATCAGCTCGAAGGTCCCGTCCGCGAACGGAAGCTCGCGCACGTCCGCGACGACGGACTGCAAGCCCGGGACGTCCGCCCGGGCGAGATCGACCCCCACCAGCTCGGCCGCGCCGAGGCCGGCGAGCCCTGCGACGTACGCGGCCTCGGCGAAGGCGTAGCCGACGTCGAGGACGCTCCGCTCGCCGTCGTAGCGGGCGAGACACCACGGGATCTCGAGCGCGCGCTCGTCGCTCCAGCCCGGCGCGCTGAGGTTGCGGGGGCGTGCCGGCCCGCGCACCTCGCGCGGCCGCGCACGCTCGCCCGCGGCGAACGAGAGCGCGCCGTCGAGCAGCGCCACCCGCTCGAACTCGTCGCTCGCGACGAGCTGCCGCAGGAGCGATGCACGCGAGAGCTCGCCGTTGCGGAGCTTCGCGAGCGCGCTCTCCCGCGCCTCCGGCTCCGGCGAGCGCCGCACCGCGAGCCGCCACGCGCGCTCGACGAACTCCTCGTCCGTGCCGGCGGCTGCGTCGAGCCACGCCTCGAGATCGCCCTGCATGGATAGGAGGCTAGAGTGAACCCGATGGCTCTGCAGGGCAAGCGGATCTTCATCACCGGCGGCGCCGGCTTCATCGCGACCGTCGTCGCCCGCAGGCTCGTCGACGCGAACGAGATCGTGGCGCTCGACAACCTGCACCGGGACACGACCGCCGGCAAGCACGACCTCTTCGACCACCCCAACTTCTCGTTCCACCAGGCGGACGTGCTCGACGCCGACGCGGTGAAGGAGCTCTCGCGCGGCGCGACGCACATCGTGCACTGCGGCGCGATCGCCGGCGTCGACACGGTGAAGCGAGATGCCGGTGCACACGATGCGCGTGAACGTGCATCGGCACGTACAACGTGCTCGAGGCGGCGCTGGCGACGAGCGACACGCTCGAGCGGCTCGTCGACTTCTCGACGAGCGAGGTCTTCGGCACGCACGCGTTCAACGTGCAAGGAAGGCCACGTCTCGACGATCGGCTCGGTCGGCGAGAGCGCGCTGGACGTACGCGGTCTCGAAGCTCGCCGGCGAGCACATGGCGCACGCCTACCACGACGAGCTCGGCCTGCCGACGGTGACGGTGCGGCCGTTCAACGTCTACGGGCCCGAGCAGTTCGGGCGGCGGCGCCATCCGCGCCTTCATCGAGAAGGCGCTGGCGGGCGAGGACCTGACGATCCACGGCGACGGCTCGCAGATCCGCGCGTGGTGCTACGTCGACGACATGGTCGAGGCCGTGCTGCTGTGCCTCGAGCGTCCGGAGGCGGTCGGCCAGAGCTTCAACATCGGCAACGCGCACTCGGCGGTGACGATCGTCGACCTCGCGCAGCGGATCAAACGGCTGACCGGCTGCCCCGGGGAGATCGTGTACGTGCCGCTCGACTACGCCGACGTCGAGCTGCGCATCCCCAACGTCGAAAAGGCGCGCGAGCAGCTCGGGTTCGAGGCGAAGGTGGAGCTGGACGAAGGCCTGGAGAGGACGATCGCGTGGTATCGCAGCCGCAGCCTCCTGACGCACTAGTCCGGCTCGCGCGGCCCGACGCCGGCGCGGCGGAGCTGGCCGAGATCGCGGCCGTGCTCGAGAGCGGCCAGCTGACGATGGGCCCGAAGGTGGAGGAGTTCGAGTCCCTGCTCGCTGCCGCCACCGGCACGGAGCACGCGGCCGCGGTCTCGTCGGGAACGGCCGCGCTGCACGTGGCCGTGCTCGCCCTCGGGATCGGCGCGGGCGACGAGGTGCTCGTCCCCGCCTACACGTTCCCGGCGACGGCGAACGTCGTCGCGCTCGCGGGCGGGCGGCCGGTGCTCGTCGACGTCGACCCGGCGACGATGAACATCGACTCCGAGGACGCCGCGCGCCGGGTCACCCCGCGCACGAAGGCGGTACTCGCCGTCCACCTGTTCGGGCGGCCGGCCCGGCTCGAAGAGCTGCCGGAGCTGCCGCTGCTCGAGGACGCCGCCGGCGCGCTCGGCGCGACGCATCGCGGCCGCCCCTGCGGCGGGCTCGGTGCGATCGGCTGCTTCTCGTTCCACCCGCGCAAGATCGTCACCACCGGCGAGGGCGGCGCCGTCACGACGAACGACGACGCGCTCGCGGAGCGGGTCCGCTCGCTGCGCCACCACGGCTGGTCGCCCTCGCACGGCTACGAGGACATGCCCGAGGGTGGCTACAACTACCGTCTGAGCGACATCCTCTGCGCGCTCGGGATCCCGCAGCTACGCCGGCTCGAGGAGCTGCTGGCCGCGCGCGAGCGGGTGGCTGCAGGCTACGCCGAGCGGCTTGCCGGGCTCGACGTCGTCCTGCCCGCGGCGGACGCCGGCGACCGGCACGGCTGGCAGGCGTACGTGATCCAGCTCGACCGGCGCGACGAGGTGATGGCGGCGCTTCGCGCCCAGGGCATCCAGTGCCAGATCGGGACGTACGCACTGCACCGGCTCGGCGCCTACCGCGACCAGGGCTCCTTCCCGGGCGCGGACGCCGTCTACGAGCGGGCGCTCGCGCTGCCGCTGCACACGCGGCTGGGCGAGGGCGAGCTCGACCGGGTGGCGGAGGCCCTTGACAAGCTTGTGAGTCATCACTAACGTAGGGACATGGAGATGACCGCGACGAGACACAGCGCAGCCGAGCGCCGGGACGACGTCCTCGACGCCGCGCTGATCGAGTTCGCCGAGGCCGGCTACGAGGGCACCTCGACCGAGGACATCGCCCGCCGGGCCGGCATCTCCCAGCCGTACCTCTTCCGCCTCTTCGGCACGAAGAAGGAGCTGTTCAAGGCGAGCTCGGCCCGCTGCATGCGCGAGACGCTCGAGATGTTCCAGCGGGCGGCCGAGGGCAAGCGGGGCGAGGAGGCTCTCCACGCCATGGGCCACGCCTACATCGAAGAGCTCCTGACCGGCGACCGCGTCCGCCTGCGGGCGCAGATGCAGGCGTACAGCGCCTGCGACGACCCCGAGATCTGCGCGGTCGTGCGCAACGGCTTCGGCGACCTCGTCGCCTACGTCCAGCGGGTGTCCGGCCTGCCCGCGGAGCACATCGCGCGCTTCTTCGCCACCGGGATGCTGCTCAACGTCCTCGCGTCGATGCAGGTGCACGACGGCTCGGAAGCGTGGGCGCAGACGCTGCTCGAAGGCTGCGGCAAGAACACCGCCTAGTTCCCTTTTTTCACGATGGAGGAAGTGATGACTCACAACCAAAGACGCTCGATGATCTGGACGATCGCCATCACCTCGGCCGCGCTCTTCATGGTCAGCCTCGACAACCTCGTCGTCACGACCGCCATCCCGGTGATCCGCCGCGAGCTGCACGCGTCGATCTCGCAGCTCGAGTGGACGGTCAACGCGTACACGCTCACCTTCGCCGTGCTGCTCCTCACCGGAGCCGCGCTCGGCGACCGCTTCGGCCGGCGCAGGCTGTTCGTGCTCGGCGTGATCCTCTTCACCGGCGCGTCCGCCGCCGCCGCGCTCTCGACGTCGGCGAACGCGCTCGACGTCGCCCGCGCGGTGCAGGGCGTCGGCGGCGCAATCGTCACGCCGCTCACGCTGACCATCCTCTCGGCGGCGGTGCCCCCGGCCAGGCGCGGCCTCGCGCTCGGCATCTGGGGCGGCATCGGCGGCCTCGCGATCGCGCTCGGGCCGCTCGTCGGCGGCGCGATCGTCGACGGCATCTCCTGGCACTGGATCTTCTGGCTGAACGTGCCGATCGGGCTCGTGCTCGCCCCGCTCGCGCTCTCGCGGCTCGAGGAGACACGCGGCACCGACAGCAGCGTCGACCTGCCGGGGCTCGCCCTCGCCAGCTCGGGCCTGCTGGGGATCGTCTGGGGCCTCGTCCGCGGCAACTCGCACGGCTGGACGAGCCTCGGCATCGTCGGCCCGATCGCCGGCGGCCTGCTGCTCCTCGCAGCGTTCGTCGCCTGGGAGCTGCGCGCGGAGTCGCCGATGCTGCCGATGGAGTTCTTCCGCAGCCGCACCTTCGCGCTCACGAACGTCGCGTCGCTGCTGATGTTCTTCGGGATGTTCGGCTCGATCTTCCTGCTCGCCCAGTTCTTCCAGACCGTGCAGGGCCTCACGCCGCTCCAGTCGGGCCTCCGCATCCTGCCCTGGACGGCGATGCCGATCTTCATCGCGCCGATCGCCGGGGCGCTCTCCGACCGGCTCGGCGGGCAGCGGCTGATGGCGGCCGGGCTCGGCTTCCAGGCGGCAGGCCTGCTGTGGATCGCCGCGGTGACCTCGCCGGCCACGCCGTACGCCGACCTCGTCGCCCCGTTCGCGCTCTCCGGCTTCGGGATGGCGCTCTTCTTCGCGCCGGTGGCGAACGTCGTCCTCTCGTCGGTGCGGCCCGACCAGGAGGGCAAGGCGTCGGGAGCCACGAACGCGATCCGCGAGCTCGGCGGCGTGTTCGGGGTGGCGGTGCTCGCCTCGATCTTCTCGCGCGTCGGCGGCTACCAGAGCGGTGCCGCGTTCGTGCACGGCACGACGACCGCCGTCTTCGTCGGCGGCTCGCTCGTCGCGCTCGGTGCGGTCGCCGCGGCGCTGATCAAGAGCCCGCAGCGGCCCGAGCCGGTCGCGGTGCCGGAGGTCGCGCTGGAAGCGGCGTAGCGGACGGCCTGCTCAGCTCTGCGCCGCGTAGAGCATGGTCCTGCGGTTGCGGTTGAGGAGCTTCGCGGTGAAGAGACGGTCGTCGGCCTTCCGGAAGAGCTCGACGGCCGTCGTGCCGTCCTGCGGAGAGGCGGTCGTGCCGAAGCTCAGGGCGAGCTCTGCAGCCGCGCAGGAGCGGCCGATCCGGGCACACATGACCGCCGCCTGCTCCACCGTCAGGTCGGTGAGGATTGCGAACTCGTCGCCGCCGACGCGCGCGACGCAGCCGCCCGGAGGGGTGTTGTCGCGGAGCACCTCGGCGACGCGACGCAGCGACGCATTGCCGGCGTCGTGCCCGTGCTCGTCGTTGATCCGCTTCAGGCCGTCCATGTCGCCGAGCACGAGCGTGAAGGGCCGGCCCGACGCGCATCGCATCGCCAGCTCCTCGTCGAAGACCCGTGCGTTGCCGAGGCCGGTGAGGAAGTCGTGCGTTGCGTGGTCGTGAAGCTTGGCGACGAGCATCCGGTTGCTGCTCGCATACCGGCCGACGATCGCGCCGACGAGGGTATAGGTGGACAGCCGGATCGCTGTCGACTCGGTGAGGACGTGCTCCGCCTCGATCCCGGAGGCGACGACGACGGCCGCCGCGTAGAGCCCGGCCGCGAACACCCCTGCCAGGACGCCGCGCAGCGCGTCGCTCGCGAGCCCGACCAGGCAGATCGGCAGGTAGAAGAAGTTGGCGATACCGAGGCCGCTGTGCTCGAAGGCGACGAAGGCCGCGAACGCGGCGGCGTACCCCACCGCCGCGACGGCGAGGACGACGTTCCGCCTGTGGATGACCGCCCCAGACATGCCCTTCGCACCCTAGGCCGCCGCCGGGGGCGTGCATCCCCCGTTCGAGCTACCGGAGTACGAGGTAATGCTGCGCCTATCCGAGGGCGCGAATGGTCTTGCGGTTGCGGCTGAGGAGCTTGGCGGTGAAGAGACGGTCGTCGGCCCTGCGGAAGAGCTCGGCTGCAGAGGTGGCTTCCTCGGGGTAGGAGATGGTGCTGAAGCTCACACGGAGGTCGTCGGGCGCGAGCGATCGGCTGACCCGCGCGCAGACGAGGGCGGTCTGCTCGAGCGGCAACCCGGTGATGAGGGCGAACTCGTCGCCGCCGACGCGCGCCACCACGTCGCCGGGCGCCGCACTGTCGCGCAGCCCTTCGGCGATCCGGCGTAGCGCGGCATTGCCCGCCTCGTGCCCGTGCGCGTCGTTGAGCTGCTTCAGGTCGTCGACGTCGGCGAGCACCAGCGTGAACGGGCGACCGTCCGAGCACCGCCGCGCGAGCGCGTCGTCGAAGGCCCGCGAATTGCCGAGGCCGGTGAGGACGTCTCGCAGCGCGTGGTCGCGCAGCCGCCCGACGAGCGTCTGGTTGCTGCTCGCGTACCAGCCGACGAGCGCTCCGAGGAGCGCGAACGTGACGAGCCGGATCGCGGTCCATTCGGGGAGCGTCTGCGTGTCGTGGACGTGGGGGGCCAGCACGATGCCCGCGGCATAGAGCCCCGTGGCGAGCACGCCGGCGAGGGCGCCCCACAAGGCGTCGCTCACGAGGGCGACCAGGCAGATCGGCACGTAGAAGAAGTGGGCCAGCCCCAGGCCGCCGTGCTCGAAGGCGATGAACGCGCCGAGGACGGTCGCATAGGCGACCGCCGCGAAGGCGAGGACCAGCCGTCGGTTGTTCACCAGAGCCGCAGACACGACGGTCGCAGGGTGGTTCGGATGTCGATGGAGCGCGTCCCCCCGTGGAGGGATAGAGCGCCTCCCCCGCGGCGCCGACGGGCGCCTCGGCGACAATGCCCGCGTGGCACACGACGGGTCGGCGCGACTGCTCGTCCTCGGCGCCGGCCCGGCGCAGCTCGGCGTCCTTGCGGCCGCGCGCCGGCGCGGGCTGACCGTGGTCGCCGCCGACCGCGACCCGTCCGCGCCCGGATTCCGGTACGCCGACCGCCGCGCGATCGTCTCGATCGAGGACGAACCGGCGATCGAGCGGCTCGCCCGCGCCGAGGGAGTGGACGGGGTCGTCGCCCCCGGCACCGATCACGCGGTCGCCATCGCTGCCCGGATCGCCGAGCGCCTTGCGCTGCCCCACCCGCTCTCCGCCGACGCCGCCGTGGTCGCCGTCTCCAAGCGCCGGCAGCGCGAGCGGCTGGCGGAGGCCGGGATCCCGCAGCCGCGCTCGCTCGTCTGCCGCACACCCGCAGAGGCGACCGCGGCGGCCGCGGAGCTCGGGTACCCCGTCGTCGTCGAGGTGCCCGACCGGAGCGGCGAGCGCGCCGTCGGGCTCGTGCCCGACGCGGCGACGATCGCCGCGGTCGCCGCCGACGCGCTCGCGGAGTCGGAGGGCGACTACTGCCTCGTCGAGGAGCTCGTCGGCCGCCGGATGCTGACGGTCAACGCGTTCTCGCTCGACGGCCGCTTCGTCCCGTTGACCGTCACCGATCGGGAGCAGGCGCCGCCGCCGGCGTTCGGCGTCCCCCTCATGCACCTGTGGCCGGCCGAGCTCGCGCCGGCCGAGGTCGGGGCCGCCGTCGAGATCGCCGGCGCGGCCGCGCGCGCCGTCGGCGTCGAGAACGGGCCGACCACGACCCAGGTGCTGCTCGGCGAACAGGGGCCGCTCGTCGCGAAGCTGTCGGCGCGTCTTGGCGGCAGCCACGACGCGGAGCTCTGCCGCGTCGCGCTCGGCGTCGACGCGAACGCGCTCGCGGTCGCGACGGCGCTCGGTGAGGTCGTGCGCGACGACGAGCTCGTGCCCGTCGTCCGCGTCGGCGGAGCCTGCGTCCGCTTCCTCGTCGCGCCGCCCGGCGCGCTGCAGGAGGTGCGCGGGCTCGAGGAGGCTTTCGCCGTCGACGGCGTGCGCGGCATCCGCATCTACCGCAAGCCGGAACACGTCTTCGGCGAGCTGCGGCGCGCGTCCGACCGCGCGGGCGCGATCCTCGCCACCGGCGCGACGCGCGACGGCGCCGTCGCCGCAGCGGCGACGGCGGCCGCACGCATCCGCTTCGTCACCGCGTCCGTGGAGGCGGTGGCATGAAGGGAGGTCGCGCGCTGCGTGTCGCGGCGACACTCGTCGTGACCGGTCTCTGCACGGCGTACATCTTCTGGAAGATCGACCTCGGCCGCACCGGTCACGTGCTCGCGCACGCGCGTCCGGCCTGGTGGCTCGCCTCGCTCGCGATCATGGTCGGCTCCGTCTGGCCGATGGCCTGGCGCTGGCGGCGGCTGCTCGCCGCGCGCGGCGTGAACGACTCGCTCGCGCGGCTCGTCCGCACGTACTTCGTCGGCTACGCGGCAGGGCAGGTGCTGCCGACGTCGCTCGGCGGCGACGCTTCGCGGATCTACGAGACGATGCGCCGTCACGAGGGCGCCGGCGGTGCCGCGGCCGGCACGGTGCTGCTCGAGCGCGCGCTCGGCGGCGCGGCGACGCTCGTGCTCGCCGTCGCCGGCTTTGCGCTCGCCGTCGGCCACTACGACCGTCGGCGGCTATCTCTGGGTCGAGCTCGCGTTCGTCGTCGGGCGCTGCGCTCATGGGGGTCCTGCTCTTCTCGACCCGCCTGCACGGGCTGCTGCAACGGACGCGCCGCTGTTGCGCCTGCTGCGCGTCGAGCGGCCGCTGCGCGAGGTCTATCTCGCACTGCACTCGTTCCGGCGACGACCCCGGCTGCTCGTCGAGATGTTCGCGCTGACGCTCGTCGTGCAGGCCGTCCGCGTGCTCGCGATCTGGTGCTCCGGCAAGGCCGTCGGCGTCGATCTTTCTCCGCGCCCGTACTACGTGATGGGCCCGCTGCTCTTCCTCGTCATGCTCGTGCCGTTCACCGTCAACGGGCTGGCCGTGCGCGAGTCGTTCTTCGTCTCCTTCCTCGGCGCGCTCGGCATCGCCGCCGATCCGGCGTTCGCGACGGGCTTCCTCTTCTTCGTCGTCACGATCGCGCTCGCGCTGCCCGGTGCGGCGATCGTCGCGTGCGAGGGCCTGCGCGGCGGCGCACGCGCCGTCGCGCGCTGACACGATGAACGACGTCTCGGTCGTCGTCGTCACCTACAACGCGCTGCCCTGGATCGAGCGCTGCCTCGAGAGCGTGCGCGGGCGTGAGACCGTCGTCGTCGACCACGGCTCGACGCGACGGTACGGTTGCGTTCGTGCGCGAGCGCTTCCCCGAGGTGGCGCTCGTCGAGGAGGAGAACCGCGGCCTCGCCTTCGGCTGGAACACCGGCATCGCGCACACGGACGGGACGCTACGTCCTGCTGCTCAACGCGGACGCCTGGATGCACGAGGGCGCACTCGACGCTCTCGTCGCGTTCGCGGACGCGCAGCCGCGCGCGGCCGTCGTCGGGCCGCGGCTGCGCAACACCGACGGGACGCTGCAGCGCTCGGTGCGCGGCTTCCCGACGCTGTGGCGGATCGCCACCGAGTACCTCTTCCTGCGCAAGCTCGCGCCGCGGTCGCGTGCGCTGAACGCGTTCTACGCCGGCGGCTTCGCGCACGACGAGCTGCGAGAGGCGGAGTGGATCATGGGTGCGGTGCTGCTCGTGCGCCGCGCGGCGATCGACGAGGTCGGCCCGGCCGACGACGCCTTCTTCCTCTTCAGCGAGGAGACCGACTGGTGCGTACCGCTTCCGTTCGCGCGGGGTGGGAGGTGCTGGTTCGACCCGGGCGCCGACGCGACGCACGTGTACGGCGGCTCGCACCAGGGCCGGATGCTCGCGGAGAAGCGTCAAGAGCCAGCTGCGCTTCCTGAGAAGCACCGCGGCGAGCGCGTACGCGCGCGCGGCGCGCACGCTGATGCTCGTCGCGCTCCGCCTGCGCGGGGCCGTCTTTCGCGGCGAGCGCGGGCGCACGTACCGGGAGGGCGCCGCCTGGCTCGCCTCCGGTCGGTCCGGGAGCTGCTCTCGTGATCCTGCGAGTCCCGCCGCTGCTCCTCTCGCTGCCGCTGCTGGCGCTCTCCTGGCTTCTTCCCGCCTCCGGCTTCGGGCTCTGGCTCCGGCTCGCGGCTGCGTCGCTCGTGCTCCTGCTGCCCGGCCGGCTCGTCGCGCGCGCGCTCGGCCGCCGCGGCCCCGCCACGGCGTTCGTCTGGTCGATCGCCCTCGTCGCGGGAGCGCTCGCGCTGACGTTCGCCGTCGCACGGCTCGCTCGGCCTCACGCTCGCGCTCGTGCTCGCCGCCGGTGCCGTCGCCCTGCCCGTTCGCGTGGCGGCGCCGGGCGTACGCGGTCCGGCTCACCCGGAAGTGCTGCGCGGAGGCTGGCTGGCGGCTCTCGCCGGCATCGTGCTCGGCGCGGCTCTCTGGGGGATCGAGGGCGTCGTGCAGCGGCGACGCGCTCTTCCATCTCGGCCGCATCCGCAAGCTCGACGACTTCGGCTCGCTCTCGCTGCGCGCGGTGGACGAGTTCAAGGACGGCGGGCTGCACCCCGGCTACGCGTTCCCGCTCTGGCACGGCTGGCTCGCGCTCGTCGCGAAGCTCGCGCACGTCGACCCGACGCTCGGTCGTGCTGCACGAGTCGAGCATCCTCGCGCCGCTCGCGTTCCTGCTCGCGCTACGAGATGGGGCGCGTCGTCTTCCGCTCGGCGTGGCTCGGGGTCGCGACGATGCTCGCGCAGGTCGCGCTGATCGCGTTCGCGCCCGGCGGCGGCGGCGCGTACACGTCGCTCGAGCTGCCGGGGACGGTCGCGCGGCAGCTGCTCGTGCCGGCGGTGGTCACGCTCTTCTTCCGATTCGTGCGCGACGGGCGACGTGGCCGGTCGTGCTGACGCTCGCCGCGGCTGGCATGGACCTCGCCTTCGTGCATCCGACGTACGCGCTCTTCCTCGCGATTCCGCTCGTCGGCTTCGCCGTGGCCCGGCTTCTCGTCGCGCGCGTCGACGCGCGCCGCAGTGCGGTCGGGCTCGCTCGCGTACGGCGTGCCGGTGCTGCTCGTGTTCGCGTGGCTCGAGCCGATCGTCTCCGAGACGCGCTCGCACAACCCGGGCACGTCCGAGCTTGCGGCCAGCTCCTGCACTACGCGAGCGACCTCGTCGTCCACTCGCACCACGACTTCCATCTCGCGCCGGGCATGGTCGCGCGTGCCGGGGCGATCGCCGTCGCAGCGCTCGTCCTCGTGCCCGCTCGCCGGCGCTCGCCGTCGCGCCGGCGCTGGAGCGCGCTCGTGCTCGGCGGCAGCGTGCCCTCGTGCTCGGGCCCGAGCTCTGGTCGCTCGTCTTCCCGCACTTCTCCGACCTCGTCTCGCTCTCGCAGTCGCGCCGGGCCGTCGGCTTCGTCCCCTTCGCGTTCGCGCTCGCCGGCGGCGCGGCCGTGCTGACGCGGCTTCTCCGACTCGCCGTCCTGCCCGTCGCGCTCGCCGCCGGGATCGCTGCTCCAGCTCCGCTTACCCGGCGACTTCGGCCTGCACCTCCAGCACGGTGGGCCGGGATCGGACGTGGATCGCGCTGTGGCGGTCGCTCGCCGGGATCGTCGTCACGGCGGTGCTCGTCTGGCGGCGCCGGGCTCGTTCGAGCGGCCCGGGCCGGTCGCCGCGCTCGCCGTCCTGCTCTTCGTGCTGCCCGTCGTCGTGCACGGCTTCTCGCACTGGCACGCGGGCGTGACGACGAGCGACCGCTACGCGCTCACGCCGGGGCTCGTGCGCTACCTGCGCCAGCGACGTGCCGGCGCGCGCGATCGTCTTCGCCGACCTGCGAGACGAGCTACCGCATCTCGGCGTACGCGCCCGTCTACGTCTGCGCGCGCCGCCCGCGCACGTCGCGGACACGAAGGCGAACAACGCCCGTACGCGCGCCGGCGGCGGTGCTCGGGTTCCTCGGGCACCGGCGAACCTCGCGATCCCGCGGCGCTACGACGCCGGCTGGCTCGTCCTCCGGTCCGGGCCCCCTCGCGAGCCGGTCGCGCGCGTCGAGGCGCAGTGGCCTGCGGCCCGTCTACCGCGACGCGACGCTTCGTCGTCTTCCGGCTCTGAGCGTCTGCGAGCGTCGAACGTCGCCGCGGCGGCGCCGGTGTTGCCGCGCGTGTCCTCGGCTTCGACCTGGAGCTCGTACGTGCCGTCGGGGAGCGCCCGCGTGTCGAGGCCGTGGGTGAGCCAGAACACGTAGCGGCCGGGCGAGCCGGGACCGTTCTGCCGCGTCCCGGGCGCGTAGACGGAGTCGTACTCGGCTCGGCGGCGTGGTACGTGCGAGAAGTCGACGGCGACCGTCCACGGCAGCACGACCTGGGCGCCGTTCGCAGGAGGCGCCAGCGGATGAGCGCCGGCGTCCAGCGCGCGTCCTGCCACGGCGCCGGCGGCGCGATCGGCGGCGTGTCGTAGGCCTCGACGGTCGCCGTCGAGCGTCGCCGTTGCGAGTCGTCCGACGGCGATCGGGCCGACGACGGGTGCCGTCGTGTCCGTGAACGGCGTCGAGCCCGCCGCGGCGGAGCGGGTTGACGTACGTCGTGCCGTCGAACTCGGCGAAGTGCACGTGGCCGAAGCCGAGCGCGGACGAAGCCGATCTTGCTCGCCCGTCTGCACGAAGCGAGTGCTCCGGCGACGGTCGCGCGGTACGTGCCAGTACGAGAACTCGTGCCCGTCCGGTCGCCGCACGGCGACCGCGTCGGAGTACGCGGAAGACAGTTCCCGGCTGCGACCGCGTAGACCGGCGTGCCGTCGGGCGCGGAGATGTCGACGCCGAAGTGGAAGTAGCGGCCGAAGCGCGGGTCGTCGAACGCGCCCCGGATCGCGTGCTGCTGGTCGAACGGCTTGACCGGCCAGCCGTAGGCGTGCGCGAACGCGGGCGCGCAGAGCGCCGCGACACCTGCCGCAACGAACATCACAACCCTCGACCACGACCCGCGCGAGACCGTAGCATCGGGCCGGTGAAGCTCCTCCTCGTGACGCTGTACTTCCCGCCGGCGGGCGGCGGGGGCGTGCAGCGGTCGCTGAAGTTCGCGAGCCACCTGCCGGCGCTCGGGATCGAGACGCACGTGCTGGCGCCGGACGATCCCGAAGTGGCTGTACGAGGACGCCGACCTGCCGCTGCCGACGCAGGCGTGGGTGCACCGCGCCCGCTACGTCGGGCCGCGCGGCCGGCGGATCGCCGACGAGCTGCACGGCCGCTCCGGCGTCGACCTCGCCGTGCGGCGCGCCTCGACGGCTCGGCCGGCGGCTGCTCGTGCCGGACGAGAACGTGACGTGGAACGCGACCGCGATCCCGAAGGCGATCTCGATCGCGCGCAGCGAGGGGATCGACGTCGTCCTGACGACGTCGCCGCCCGGCTCCGTCCATCTCGTCGGCGCGGCGGTGAAGCGCGCGACGGGCGCGACGCTGGGTCGCCGACCTGCGCGACTCGCTCGTCGCGCATCCGCACCGCGACGCGACCAAGCTCGGCGTGCGCGCGAAGGAGCAGGTCGCACGGCAGGTGGCGCTGCTCGTCGCCCGGCGCGCGGACGCGATCGTCGCGGCGTCGGACGCGATCGCCGACGAGGCGCGCGCGCTGCAGCCCGCGGGGCCGCGTGCGTCACGATCGCGAACGGCTGCGACTTCGACGACTTCGCCGGGCTCGAGTACACGCGCGGCGACCGCTTCCGGATCACGCACACCGGCTCGTTCTTCGGCAAGCGCGACCCGAAGCCGTTCCTCCAGGCGCTCGCCGACTCGGGGCTCGAGGACGTCGTCGTCCGCTTCGTCGGCGACTTCCGCCCGGCCGACCGCGAGTTCATGGAGAGCCTCGGCCTCGGCGACCGCGTCGAGCTGATCGACTACGTCCCGCGCCGCCGCTCGCTCGAGCTGCAGCGCGACTCGCGACGCGCTGCTCCTGCTCATCCCCGAGGCGGCCGGGCGCGGCCGCGGCGTACTCTCCGGCAAGGTGTTCGAGTACTCGCCGCCGAGCGGCCGATCCTCGCCGTCGTGCCGCCGGACGGCGCCGCCGCGCGCCTGCTGCTGCGACACGGGGGCGGGCGTCGTCGTCGCGCCCGACGACGTCGACGGCATTGCGCGCAGCGCTCGTCGACCTGCACGCGCGCTGGCGCGACGGCGACGCTCGACGGCACCGCCGCTCGCGGCCGGAGTGGCGCGACCAGCTCTCGCGCGGCAGCCGCGTCGAGGAGCTCGCCGACCTGCTGCGGAGCCTCGCGTGAGCGCGGCGGCGATCGCCGTGCCGCGCGTCGTCGAGCAACACGCGCGTCGCCGACTTCTTCCTGCTTCGCGACCTTCTTCTGCGTGACGTTCGAGAAGGTCCACTGGAACGTCGCCGGCCACGGTCGGCATCGCGGACGTGCTGACGATCCTCTTCCTGGTCGCGTTCGCGCTCGCAGAGCCGTGGGCCGGTGCCGCGCACGACCGTGATCGTCGCTCGGCTTCTTCGCCGCGTTCATGCTCGTCTACCTCCTCGGCTTCTTCAACCTCGAGACGAAGCAGGCGCTCGACCAGTTCGCGAAGGGGATGGTGAAGTTCGTCCTCCACTTCCTGTTCCTCGCCTGCGCGGTCGCGTACCTCGCCCGGCGCGGCGAGCGCTTCTACTGGCGGACGATCGGCTGGTTCGCGGCCGGGCTGGCTCGCGAACGCCGTCTACGGCGTGCTGCAGCTGCTCGCGGCGCGGGCGGGCCACAACCTCGACCACACCGTGCTCGTCGCCGCTGACCGGCGGCGCGAGCTCGATCAACATCTACGGCTCGGTCAACGGCGCGACGCGTCTACCGGCCGAATGCGCTCACCGGCGACCCGAACCACCTCGGGATCATGCTCGACGTGCCGCTGCTCGCCCTGACGCCGCTCTACCTGCGGCTCGAGCGCGGCCACCGGCTGCGCTGGCCGCTCGGGCTCACGCTCGGCGTTCCTGCTGCTCGTGCTCATCGCGACGCTGTCGCGCAGCGGCGCGCTCGGGCTGGCCGTCGGCCTGCTCGATCCTCGCGCTCCCGTACCGGCGCTTCGTCTGGTCGCGCGCGCTGCTCGCCCCGCTGGCCGGCGTCGCCGTCGTGCTCGCGTACGTCGTCTACTCGCGCAGGCACTTCTTCTCGGTCGTGATCGCGTCGCGCCTTCAGACGGGCGGCAAGTCGACCTCGGCGCACTTCGCCGTCTACGACTTCATCCCGCACGTGCTGCACTCGCACCCGCTGCTCGGGCTCGGGCCTGAACAACTTCTCCGTCTACTACGCGTTCGTCACCGGGCAAGACGAACTGGGGGCCGCACTCGTACTGGGTCGCGCTGATCGTCGAGACGGGCCTCGTCGGCGCGCTGCTCTTCGTCGTCTTCCTGCGCTACGTGTTCCTGCGGCTGCGCGCCGCGCGTGCGCTCGGCCGCCGGCTCGACGCGGCGCGCGATCCGCTCGGTGCGCGCGTGCGTCCGCTCGCGTGGGGAATGACCGCCGCGCTGGCCGGGACGATGGCCGCGAACGTCTTCTACCTGACGATGCAGTTCTATTACTTCTACGGCTTCATCGCGCTCGCGCTCGCGCTGCCGGTCGTCTTTGCGAGGCGCGGCCCGACAGGACATGCATAATGCATGTGATATGGTGCAGTGCATGGGCCATATCCAGATCAGGAACGTGCCCGATGACCTCCACCGGACGCTGAAGGCGCGGGCCGCCAAGGAGGGCATGTCCCTCTCCGAGTACCTGCTTCGGGAGGTCGGCGAACTCGCCGAGCGTCCGACGATCGCCGAGATCAGCGAGCGGATCCGGAAGAGAACGCGCGTACGACTCGACGTCTCGGTCGCGGATCTGATCCGCGAAGAGCGGGAGGAACGCGAGCGCCATCTTGCCGGTCGTTGACGCCTCCGCGCTCGTCCACTACCTGCTTGAGAGCGACATCGGGAGGAAGGTCGAGCTGCGTCTGCGCGACTCTCGCGTGCTCGACGTGCCGCACGTCGTCGATCTCGAGGTGGCCTCGGCGTTCCGCCGCCTCGACGCCGCCGGGATCGTCAGCCCCCGCCGAGCCCAGCAGGCGCTCGAGGATCTTCTCGGCCTGCCGCTGAAGCGATACCCGGCGCGAGCCCTCCTGCCGCGCGTGTGGGAGCTCCGTCGCACGTTCACCCCGTACGACGCGTCCTACGTGGCGCTGGCCGAGGCGCTGTCGGCTCCGCTCGTGACCAGCGACGGCCGTCTCGCGCGCTCGCACGAGCATCGGGCGGAGATCGACCTCATCCAGTGAAGGTCGTCGTCCTGACGACGTCGTATCCGCGTGGCCCGGAGGATCCCGCGGGCCGCTTCGTCGCCGACTCCGTCGAGCACGTGCGGGCGCGCGGCGTCGACGTCGATGTCGTCTCGCCGGCGTCGTTCCGCCACTTCGGGATTGCGTACGGGCACGGCATCGCCGGCAACCTGCGCGCGCGGCCGTGGCTCGTCCTGCTCGTGCCGGCGTTGCTCTGGTCGTTCCGGCGGGCGGCCAAGCGTGCCGCGCGCGGCGCGGATCTCGTGCACGCGCACTGGCTCGCGGCCGGGGCTGTCGCGGCGACGCTCGGGAAGCCGTACGTCGTGCAGGTTTGGGGCACGGACGTGGAGCTCGCGCGGCACGTTCGGTGGCTGGCTCGGCCGGTGCTGCGGCGGGCGCGGCTGGTGCTGGCAGCGTCGACCGCGCTCGCGCAGGATGCGCGCGCGCTCGGCGCCCGTGAGGTGCGCGTGATGCCGAGCGGCGTCGCGATCCCCGGCAACGTCGGCGCGCCGGAGGAGCCGCCGCACGTGCTCTACGTCGGCCGGCTCTCGGCAGAGAAGGGCGTGCTCGAGCTTGTCGAGGCGTGCGGTGGCGACCTGCCCCTCGTCGTCGTCGGGGACGGGCCGCTCAGGGCACGCGTGTCGCAGGCGGTGGGCTTCGTGCCGCCGGGCGAGCTCGGCCCCTGGTACGAGCGCGCCGCTGTCGTCGCCGCACCATCCCGGCGCGAGGGCTACGGCGTTGCGGCGCGCGAGGCGATGGCGTGGGGGCGGCCGGTCGTCGCGAGCGCCGTCGGCGGGCTGCTCGACGCGGTCGAGGACGGGGTGACGGGGTTGCTCGTGCCGCCGGGGGACGTGGCGGCGCTACGGGCTGCGCTCGAGCGGCTGCTCGGCGATGCAGAGCTGCGCGCGCGGCTCGGTGCGGCGGGGCGGGAGACGGCGCAGCGCGGGCTTTCACTTGCAGCTGCAGCGGAGGGGCTTGCCGCCTGCTATAGAGAAGCGCTCGACCGTGCGTCGAGTGGACCGCGATCGAGGTAGCGTGTCTGCGTGCTCGAAGAGGTCAGTCCGTGACCCGCGGTCTCAACGTCGTCGGATACCTGGGTGCCGCGAGCGGCCTTGGGGAGATTGCGCGTCTGCTGCTCACATCTCTCGACGCGGGCGGGATCCCGTACGCGGTAGTTCCCGAGTCCGGGCTCCTGGCGAAGGGTAAGCGGCCATTCGAGACAAGCGCGATCTGCGTGAATCCGGATGTGCTGCCGGGTGTGCTGCACCGTCTCGGGCCCGAGCTCCTTGACGGATCGGCGGTCGGCTTCTGGTGGTCAGAAGTCGAGGAGCTTCCGAGCCGCTGGCGCTGGGCAGCTGCGCTCTTCGACGAGCTCTGGGTCGGTAGCGAGCACGTCAGGTCGGCGGTCGACGCTGTCGTCGACAAGCCTGTGTTGATATTTCCGGTCCCCGTCGTGGCTCCGGACACCCGGCAACGGTCGCGTGCCGCGCTCGGTCTTCCCGACGGCTTCCTGTTCCTCTTCTCGTTCAACTACGAGAGCGTCTTCGAGCGGAAGAACCCGCTCGGGCTCGTCGCTGCCTTCTCCCGGGCGTTTCCCGACCGGAGCGACGTCGCTCTCGTCGTCAAGACCGTCAACGGCAACCAGTGTCCTGCGCAGCGCGACTCGCTTCGGCAGGCGGCGGCAGCCCATTCGAACGTGTATCTCAGCGAGGACTCGCTCCGGCCGAGCGACTATCACGCACTGTACGCGACGTGTGACGCGTACGTGTCGCTTCATCGCGCCGAGGGGTTCGGCCTGACGATTGCCGAGGCGATGGCGCACGGAAAGCCCGCGATAGCGACCGGTTACTCGGGAAACCTCGAGTTCATGCGTCGGGACGACTCGTATCTCGTGCCATGTTCCTTCACTCCGATACCCAGCGGCTTGCCATATGCAACCGGCGGCCGATGGGCTGAGCCCGACCTCGACGAGGCGGCGCGCTTGATGCGTCGCGTCGTCGAGCACCCGGATGAGGCTCGGGAGCGCGGTGCGCGCGCCCGCGAGCGGCTGCTGGGCGAGCGGACGCCTGCGCGTGCTGGACAGTTCGTCGAAGAGCGACTCGATGCGCTCGCTCGAGCTAAACGTCAGCCGAGATCGAGGCTCGAGCTTGTTGCGGAGCGCTTGTTGCGGGGCCCGAATCTGTACTCGACCCGCCCCTGGCTCTGGCGGGCGCGGAAGCTCGCGACGCCGTTCTTCCGACCGTACGTCGATCACCACGTCGAAGTAGGACAGCTACTGCTCGATGCGCTCTACGCGGAGAAGCTTGAGCTGGAGCGGAAGGTTGCCGAGCTCGAAGCGCGGGTCGACCTCGATCGAAAGCGCTGACCAGACGCCTCGCTAGGAGGCGAGAATCGCTCGCAGCCCGTCCGCGACGTACTCGACGTCCTCGCGCGTGAGCGTCGATCCGGACGGCAGATTGATGCCCCGCTCCGAGAGACGCATCGCCGTCTCGTACGTTCCACGCACGCCGGAGCCGCCCTCATACGGGGGCAGTGTGTGCAGCGGATAGAAGAACGGTCTCGTCTCGACACCCAGTCCCCCGAGCCGTTCGATGACGTCGTCTCGGCCGGTGTCATTCCCGTTCAACACGGCGCAGTTCATCCAGAAGGCGTTCTGCGCCCACGGCTCTTCAGGGGACAACGTGACCCGGTCGTCCTCGCCGAGGAGCTCGCGATACCACCGCCCGATCTCGCGGCGTCGGCCCAAATGCCAATCGATCTTCTCCATCTGCGCGAGCCCGATCGCAGCGGCGACGTTGGTCATGCGGTAATTGAAGCCGACTATGGGGAACCAGTATCGGCGCGCTGGGTCCTGCCCTTGCCCCTTCAGCATCCGCATCTGCGTGGCCAGGTCGTCGTTGTCGGTGCAGACCATGCCGCCTTCGCCCGTCGTGATGATCTTGTTGCCGTAGAAGCTGAAGGTGCTGACGGCGCCGAGCGACCCGACGATCCGGCCTTTGTACGTGGCACCGTGCGCTTCCGCAGCGTCCTCGATGACGGTCACGCCGTGACGTCGTGCGGAATCGAGGATCGGATCCATGTCCGCGGGGTGGCCATAGACGTGAACCACGACGATCGCTTTCGTGCGCTCGGTAATCGCATCCGCGACTCTTTCCGGGTCGAGGTTCCACGTGCGCGGTTCCGAGTCAACGAATACCGGCTCAGCGCCGCAGTAGCGAACTGCATTTGCCGTGGCGACGTACGTGAGCGTAGGGACTATCACCTCATCTCCGGGCCCGACTCCCGCGGCGAGGAGCGCCAGATGGAGCGCGACCGTCCCATTCGAGCACGTCAGCGCGTGCCGGACGCCGCAGAAATCGGCGAACGCCTCTTCGAATCGCGAGATGTACGCGCCCGACGAGGAGATCCACGTGGATTCGAGGCAGTCGAGCACGTATTCGCGCTCGTTTCCCACGAGGGCCGGCTCTGCGACCGGAATGCGTCGCGTCTTGGCGAACTCCCGTCCTGACACAGGCCGACTCTAGCTGTCCTCGCGGAGTTCCTTGATCATCACGATGCGTACGTCTCGACCGCCGTGACGAGACACAGGCTCCCTGGAACTCTCGACGAACCCGAGCGCCACATAGATGTGATGTGCAGCCGGATTCGAGCCGTAGACGGACAGTCGGACGTGGGCGGCTCCGGCGTCCCGAGCGCGATCCAGCGTCCACGCCGTAAGTCGCCGACCGATGCCCCGGCCCTGGAAGTCGTTCGCGACGAGGATGCCGAAGCTCGGTATCTCGTAGCCTTCGTCCCAGCCGCGAAGCATCGAGAAGCCCACGAGGCGCTGCGTCCAGTAGGCGCCGAAGAAACGGTCCTGGCGGCTTGGCCGGAGGAGGTCGAGCGCGGTCTGCGCGTCGAGCGGGAATGGGTCGAACGTGGCTGTGACCGAATCGCGGGCGTTCTCTTCGAAGAACGCGGCCAGAGCATTGCCGTCGCGGGGTCGAAGTTGACGCAACTCGAGCTCGTCAGTCATTCGCGGCGAGCGACTCAAGCTCCGTCGCGACCAGTCGAACGACAGACATCGAGCCCTCCACACCCATTCCGGCGAGCTCGTCTCCCACACGGTCGACGAGCTCGAGAAGCGGACGCGCCGCTCGCACCTCGTCGAGGAACGCGAGGAACCGCTCCGTGTATCGATCGAGGCTCAGCGAGCGCGCGTACTCGCGTCCGCGCACTCCGATGGCATCTCGAAGCTTCGGGTGTTCGACAAGTCGACGAAGGGTTTCGCGCAGGGCACGGTCGTCTCCAGGATGAATTGCGGCGACTGCGTCGGCTGGGACTTCGGCGAAGACACCGCTCGAAAAAACGAGAACCGGGCGGCCGAAAGGAAGCTGCCGCACGAACGATGCCGAGGCTCCCTCGAGATTGGGCTGGCGAAGGTTCACGAAGATGTCGGCGTCATCCATGAGCCCTTGGAGGGCGGCGTCGGTTTGATAGCCGTGGAACTTCACAGTTCTCTCGAGCCGATGCTGTTTCACGAGAGCGATGAGAAATCGGAAGTACTCGCTCGCTTCCTCGTACGGGCCGACGATGTCGTACCGCACCCGTCGTGCGAGCTCCACGTCATCCGCGAGGAGACGGATCACTCGGTCGATCTGCTTGTTCGGATTGACATGCCCGATCGAAACCAGCGCGATCGTTGGGTTGTGGCTCGGACGCGGGCGAGGCTGGTGTATCCAGTCGGTGGGATAGGAGGGCAGAAACAGGTCGGCCACCGGCCCTGGAAAGATCGCGCGGATCGCGTCGCCGTGATCGTGCGAGTGCACGATCACGCCTTCGGAATTCGCCAGGAGAGGCTCCACGAGCGGATAGGCCGCGGAGAGGGTCGGGTCCGACCACGGCTCGTCGCCGGCCCGCACCGCGGCGTCCGTGGCCCGCGGCCCGTAGCGCTCCTCGAGGCTCTGGATGTATCGGTCCAGGACCGCGTCCGTCGCCCCAGACAGCCGCGAGAAGATTGCTATAGCTGCGGTCGTGAAGGATCGCGAGACCGCGGCTGACGCGGGCAAGCCGATAGATCTCAGCGTGGTGTCCGGCGTGGTCGCCGAAATTGAAGACCAGGAAGTCGAAGTCGTCGAGGAGTCCGCAGTCTTCCAGCGCGTCGCTCACGCGTCGTGTCGGCAGCTGCGTCGAGATCGCCGGCTCGCCACTCGTCCAGATCTCGATGTCGCAATCAATCGCGAGGCGTTCCGCGACCACTTTGCTGTAGGCGGCGATCGCGCTTCGTGGGGAGAAGCCT
>CAWBIQ010000011.1:0-102871 GCA_963788875.1 uncultured Actinomycetes bacterium | reverse complement strand
GTTGACCTGTGCCCCTATATCGTCCTCCGTCGTTGCGACAGCTATTAGCAGTACTCTATCGGCGGGGTGGCAGATGGGGCGGCGCGTAAGAAGTAGCAGAGCGAAACCGCTCCGCGCAGTCCCGGCATTTTGATCGACCGTCGTAAATTTACCGCGGGGGTAGTGTCGACCGCGGCACTGATAACCGAGGCTATCGCTCGCCCTTCATTCAGAGACAGTCCGACCCAGCTCCGCTTCGACCACGACGAGCACACGCATATCTTGACGATCCACGAGTACTCGATTGGTGACAACCAGGGAGAGAAGCCGACACTTAGGTTGTTTAGTTGGTCCATAGCGATGAATGGTCTTGGGCCATTCAAGTCCATCCAGCTCCGGACATCAGCCGAAGGCCGGAGCCACGAACTCAAGATCGAGGTGCAGAGCGTCGGAGGCGTAATGGTCCTCTACACGCTATCCTTCACAATGGGTGCCGGTGTGCGTTGGCTGATCGGCGGGCAAACCGACTTGTGGGGCGCGCCACTCACGTTTTTCTCCCGTGGATCTCAGAGAATTCATGCGGGGCAACGTGGCGCTTCAGCTCCGGCTCGCCCAGGCTCATGTCAAAATCGGGCTCGAACGGCTCTTCTACTCGCATTTTCTCTGTTCAAGCGGTGCAGACGCCAGTCTCATCGCGGTGGCGAGTGCGCGCAATTCAGAACGCGTTCCCATGGCGTGTTGCTCCCGTGCAGCCTAACGGGCTCACAATCTTCAAGGAGCGCTGCAGCTGCAATACCCTGTCAGTGCAGTGGATTGAAGAAAAGGTGAGAGACCCACAGCGTCCTGACATCGGTGATCAAGTCGTGTTTGCTGTGGAAGGGCGCGCCAGTATCACGCCGGATGACGGCACGATCATGGTTGGGGATCCGTTCGGGCTCCATGCGCACATGAACCCGGACAGCGCTGCGATGCTGCGGGTAATAACGTCAACGGCGACAAAATCGTCAGTGCTCGCAATCCTGACGGACTCCTGGTCGCTGCATTTTGAGAACAACGGCGACCACCTGACAGGGGAGCTGGCCGTAAAAGGGGTCGTACCGAGCACCATCGCCCCCAGTTCCGATGACGTGAGTGCGCGAATAAGTTGCGAGGTGATTGCACCGAAAAAAAGCACCCGCGAATTTGCAGACGTTGCCGGCGAGCCCACGATGCACCGGCTGTGGACAAAGCTAGGTCTGCTACATGTCAAGGCGCAGCAACCAGAGACGTCGGAAGGGCAAACTCGAAAGACCGGGACAGTGTTGCGAACGAGATCGGCGGTCGCAAGCGGGCGATAGAAATCGAGGCAGCCAGACCGCTTGGATCGACGGGAGAACTGGAATGGGTTTCGGTTAATATTTCGCTGCTGCTGGTCGAGGCTGCGCTCGCGCTACCGGATGCGAGCACCAGTCCACTATCTTCAAGCCGACAAAGAATCGCCCTGCCTACGATGCAGACCCGACCGTCCAACTGCCCGCAAGCTTTCTCTGGCTGGGCGAAGCCTCGCCTGCTTATTCCTTTGCGCTTAGACCTTACACGCGCGGAGTTGTGGACCAAGCGCGACACCGATATCTAAGCTGACGTTTCGCTTCGCCGACCTGGCGCTGGTATTCCAAACTCTGCAAACCGGCCCCCGAATTGAGGCCTTGCCTTGCACTGCCGCGTCAGTGCGGGGGCCGCAACCGGCGATATCGTGGACAGGCCGTTGCTGGCCGTCGAGTTTCCGCCGCAGCATGTGTTGGAAGAGGCACTATTCCGACCGATGCCGCCGCCACCACCGGAGATTACCTTCAATAAGGAGCCATCGCCGCCCTTAGAGGTTCCCGGCATTCCCGGCTCTCCCTTTATTACGACCCCCAGAAGATGCTCGCGCAATTTAACGAGCACGGCCTCAACATCAAACAGCGAGCCGTCGCACGCGAGGCATGGCAGGCGGGCATCCGCACATTCGGGGTCGAATTTGTCGATGCAGATTTGAAAGAAAAATTCTTGGAGTATGTAGCGCGCTATGCCGTGCTTGCGGTCGCGCCCATTCCAGACGACCAACACTTATCTTCGACCATACGGACTGGACCCCGACGCGTTCGCCCTCGCTCGTCGGGTTGTTCTCGATATCGGCCGGGAAAAATTGGTGGCTATCGTTCGGCGCATTCTCACGGATGCAGCCGCTTACCTTGTCGAACCTCTGCAATGCGTCGGGGGCTCGCGGAATACGATGGAAGACGCGCTGGCCGCCGAGCGCCAAGTCGAGGCGGTCGACCAGTCCTACAAGTTTTCCGGAGTCTACCGAAAGCTCGCGTCCGAAAACTTTGTGTCAATGATGCCGGGGGACGCAAAGGCAACGCCGAAGTGGCGCCCGAAAGATCTCTCACCTAGCGAGACGGAATTCTTCAACGCGGCGAACCGCTTGTGGGTGCAAGATGATGAGGAATTCAAGAAGGAACTGGGAACTCGCGAAGCGGATGCAGCGGACCAGTATGCTACATTTCTAACGGGGGCCGATACCCATAACAGACACGGTCGCGGGCCGGCTCGCCAATCCCTCGCGCCTTGTTTTTCGCGTCAATTGCGGCTTAAGCGGTGTTGAGACCGGGCGTCTGCCCAGGGCCGACGGCGATCATATCCCCTTCACCCTGGCCGGCTTGTGCGACTGGTCGAGCTACGACCTTTCGGTCGTACGTCGGTCGCAAAACTCTACGCGGTGACTGAAGGAGGATTGCTCCCAAGAGCCCGAGCCGGCGGATTGCAAATCTCGACGATGCCGACGTGCTTAGCTTCCAAGGGATCACCAAAGGTGACTTCGTGACCGCGCAGGAGCGTCTCGCCGAGGTCGCCGCAGCCCTAAAGCTGCCTCCGGGCCGCTCGAGACCGCAATCGATTTGCCGGCCCGCGTAATACTTTCGCCAGCCCAGGATGCAGTGTGGCAGTCACCTCATGTCGTTCCTTGCAGATGTCTTTTGGCAAGACGGCGGCAGCGGCGATCCGTGGGTAGGCAATGTCTATATCGGGCCAGGTGACGACCTTCCGCGACCGGACATAAGAGGATCCGTCGCCTTGTGGTCGGCCACTCAACAATGGGGTCGAAGGCGGTGTGCGGGTCGTCCATTGCACCCGACTTCCGCCCGTCCGCCTATCTCTCTCGCCTGCAGACCTTCGACGCCGCTGGGATGGACGGCAGTTGTGTCGGTGAGAACGATGTCCAGCCGCTATTGAGGCTGCCCGGAAATTCTGCGCCGCCGCGAGGACCGTTTGCGCCGTGGCACATCGGCCGGGAAAACTCGCAGGATACATTGCCCACGGCGAACACTCTGTTCTGCCGCATGCATGATTCCGAGGGGCCCAAATCGATTGACCCCAAGGACTTCGAAAGCGAGGACAAACTCTGCAAAATCATCGGGGCGTCGCCCAAGAAGTACAATAAGTGGTCGCTCCCCGGGATGCTTTCCTATCTCTGCCGGCGCAAGGCAGAACGCGACTATTATCGAGAGGCAACAATCTTCCGGAGCTCTCTGACGCTTATGACCGGCATGAACTCGTCTTGCTGTCATCGGCCTACGGATTGCCGGTTCTGGGCAAGCGCGACGAGGCTGGCGAAATTCTGAAAGGCGGCGACCAGTTCGAGGCGCCCAATGGCTACGTTCTGGCGGATGTTGAGGGCGACAGCGCGATCTACCGACCGAAGGAACTCGATATTCGCGAGCTGACACTGACTGCGATCGGCGGCACGATACGGCACGATACGGCGTTCGTACCACCAGCCGCAGCCCGGCATATCAATGGCCGCAATCTTTTCGATGGGCTGTCGATCGAGCGCTGGCAGCATTGGGCGGTGCTCGGTCGCGATGTGTACACCGAGGTAGTCTACAAGGGTTTCCTCTTCCCACTTGGGTTGCGCGCATCGCTGGTCAAAGTCACGGAGCGAATCTTTCTGCGTAACGAGCGAAATTTCATCAAGGCCTATCTGCGGCAGCGCCTGTTCATTCGCTGCGGGAAGCCGGAAAAGCGGTTCCCTGCGTTGCGCCAGCCGAATGGTGGTCGCCAGTTCCACTGCGATCTGCTGGTCATGTTGACGATAAACACGCCGGATATCGCGGATCCGGCGGCGCCCTCCGCCGCCGCAGGTCCCAAGGTTGACGCGGGCTGCGAGAAGATCGTGAATGCAAGTCGCCCCACCGAGTATGCCTCCGGACGATTGCGGATCGCTGGTGTCCCGGGCCTGATATTCTGGCCCCGCACGGCGCTTACTCCGGAAGCCAATGTTCTCTTCAACATCAAAATCGGCGGCCGTGCCACGCGCGCGCCGTTGATCTTCATCGACAATACTGCGGCGCACGAACGGGCGGCGATCAAGTCGCTCGTCGATTACTACAACGAGATCGCAAGTCCTGACGGCGACGCCACGGCGGGGAACGCTGTCATCGAAGCCACAAAACACCTGCGAACTTTGCCGTTCGGCGGACAGGCGCTGCGGTATTGTGAGGAACTCAAGGCCGGCGATTGCACAATCAAGACTGATTCCTGGACAATCAAGGCGCAAGGACGGCGCAGCGGATTGTCGGGCGGTGGCGAGGGAGAAAATGAGGACCAGTTCGACGCGCAACTCGAGGGCGCCGACCAGCCGCCTTTCTACCCGGCAATAGCTACAGGGCGCGTGAGGGTCAAGCAGGTAGAGCGTTTCTCCGGCGGCGTGACGCGGCCAGCCGTCGTGCAATTCGACAGTGCCTATGTGGAGCAGGGTTTTACGCCGATACAGAAGAGGGGGAGAAGGACCTAGAAAATCCGTTGGAAATCTATCTCAATCTCGTCAAGCCAGTCCCTTTCGAAGTCGGCGGCAATGGCGATCGGTCGGGCGGCATGTTTCGTCCGCAGAGCAACATCCTGTCGATCTCGCGCACCAAAGGGCCGATGGGGGGCAATTTCCAGCAAAAGGATAATTCGGAGGACTTTCCCTTCACCGGCCCTCCGACCGGTCCCAAGCCCAACCTTCCAGACGACAGGATCGAAAAGCCCGGCACCCTCATTGACCGGGCAAAGGACTTTGCTGGGGAGGGGCGTGAAACGCTTGAGCGACTGTTCGGCTCTAATGCGAAGCTTCTGGGTATCATCGAAGTCCGCAAACTCTTGCAGTTCATTTTGAAGAACGCCGCGGAGGATGCGCCAGTCCTCAAGGAGGTCGTTCAGTATGGAGCGTCGGCAATGCGCGCAGGGGTCTGCGGCCGGGAAAGTTGAGGATGTTCTCAAAGACGAGGTTCTGATCCCTCTGCAGCGCATTGTTAAGACGGTCAGCGAAGGATGGGATCAGGTCCAGAAAAAGTGGGGGAATTGCCGCGCCGCAAGGAGAAGGAAGCTGGTACTCTTATCCCGGGAGGAACAAGTCTCCTGGGCTACCGACACTAGGACAGATTTTTCCGGAGATAAGCGCGGGCCTTGATGGACTGATCCAAGCAATTGACGTGGCGATTTCGGCGTCTGATCCACTCGCGTTCGCCGCGAAACTGTCTGATCTATGAAGCGGGCCGACAACTGGTGGCGGGTCTCGATCGCATTGCCGCAAACCCGATCGGACGCATGTCCGACGCCCTGCAGGGCGCGATCAGCGGCTGGACTTCCGCGTTCACCGACATTCTCAACGGACTTGCCCCGGCGCTTGAAAAAATGAAGGGCGAACTACTCGCCGCATTCATCAGCGCAGCAGAAAAAGCCTCCAATGAGGTGGCCGCCGTAGTCGGTGATCTCGCATCCCAAAATCCCTATCTTGATCTTCCGCGAATTTCCCGCCGATTCCTCTCGTGTTCCCCGGAAAACTCGGGCCTCGCGCCGCCGCTGGCCGATACGATCAAATCGGCCTGGAACAAGTTAGAGTTTACCCCTGACGAGCGAGCGATCCTGTTTCGTAATTCACTTAAGGCGGTGCTAGATGGCGGCGACCCAACGCCCGAGCTCAAGTCGGCTGTCAAAGAGAAGTTCGAAGCGGCAAAGGCCGAGATCGATACGCGCATAGGGCAGTTGGCTGCCGATACCGAGAGTTCCGCACGTCTCTATCTGCAGGCCCTCTCAGATGAGTTCGACACAGTCATAACGAACGGTGTGCCGCTACCGCCGGCAGTTGAGGAGGACATCAGGTGGCTCTTGCGGGTTCGCGACGTCGTGGTTGGGTTGCGCAGCGCCATCGAAGCAAAGACGTCCAAAAAACATACGCGCTCGTCATGGAGTCGGTAGGATTTGTCCTGCCTTTGGATGCTTTAGCTGTCCCGCAATCTGAACAACTCCAGGTGCTGATTAATCAGGTGCTTGACCGCGCCCGAACAGTGATGAACGCAACGGCGCTTTGTAGTGCGACGAACAACTCCCTGTGCACTAAGCTCGGCGAGGTTACCGATCAGGCGCAAAAGGCCGAAGACAGTTTAATTTCTGTCGCGATGGAGATCGAAGGCAAGGCCGGCAGTTTTGGAAACCTGGAAGGCACTGCTAAGGACCTCATCGTGGAAATCCGCAACTTCGCCGGCGCGGCCGAGGTTTTGAAGAGCGCAACATCCCAGCTTAGGAACAACCTAGAGCGCGACGCGAAGCTTATCGACGCCTCGATAGCTCTCAGTACCCAAGCCCGCGGATACATTCGATTTCACGCTATGGATCTCCGGCAACGCGCCCGCCGGCGCATTCGACCTCGACGATTTTAAGGCCTTGCTGGACAGCAAGAAGCAGGCCCTGCAGGATCTGCAACGTGGCGTGGACGGAATTTTGGACAAACTGTTCCAAAATGTCTGTCGGGATCGCGGCAACACTGGGCCTTGCGGCGAAGCTGGCTAGCGACAGCACCAATCCAGAGCTAAAGAGTGCGGTCGAGTGGCGTAACAAGTTCGACGCGCTTCAATGAAGCGATAGCAATCACGCTTGCTGCGGCTCTTTCCAGACTTTTCGAGCTCACGTCGGACTTCTCGACCATCGCGCTTGGTGACGCTGCGGCGACGATCGAAATCCTCCGGCAATTGTCGGGCGGGTTGCCGCCGGAACTGAGCAAGGCTGTTGATGCCGAGCTGGCTGCGATCGCTAACGACCTCGACGCATTGCAGGGCACGCTGAACTTTATGGACCTGGCCGCAAAATCCCTGAAGAAGCCATCCGCGACCGTCAAGGAGCTGATCGATTTGACGCTTGCCGATACCGCAAAGCTCGGCGATCTCAGGAATGGCGGTAAGGCACCATTCGGCAAGCATGTCCAGACTATACAGAACATCGAGGCACGAATTCTCGAACTTCCGGCTGTCGTTCACCGGTATCTTGACGGCTTTGGGAGACAGAACCTCCAAGGCGTTCGCAATCTTAATCTTGGCGCCTTGCCGGTGCCGATTAAATTGGTGTCCACCGGAACCATCGGCGCCACCTTGGGCGAAGCGACGATTAAGGACGGTCTTAAGGCGGCGCTTATCGGCTTCGCCCTCATCGCGCTCTTTATGATTTTGTGGTATCGCTTGCCGGGCGTGGCGGCGGGAGTGGTCGCTCTCGGTTTGTATCTCACGCTTACCCTGACGATTTTTAAATTGGCGGGCGTGACGATTACCGCCGCCGGCATTGCCGGCCTGATTCTCTCGCTGGGCATCGCCGTGGACGCCAATATTCTGATTTTTGAGCGACTCAAAGAGGAGCTGCGTAAGCAAGACGATTTTGGTTTGGCGCTCAAAGAAGCTTTTCATCGCGCTTCAACTCCGTCCGCGACTCCAATCTTTCCACCATTATCTCGGCGGTGATTCTCTTTTGGTTCGGCACCAGTTTTATCAAGGGCTTCGCTCTCACCTTGGCGTTGGGTGTCTGGTCAGTATGGTGACGGCCCTGTCATGTTCGGCTACGAGACGCAAGCGTCCGAAGACGACGTGGAGTACATCTGGGGCATCGAGCACCGAGAAACCGGGGGCTGCTAATGCTCGAGAAAAAATGCAGACTATGCGGCACGCCGGGTGCTAAAATCGACGAGACGGGTCAAGATTGTCCCGGCTGCGGTAGGGTGGAGATGCGGGACGTGAATCGGTACCTCATGTTCCAGCACACCAAGATCGACTTCGATACCGCGACCCGCAAGTATGAGACATCCCGGTCGCTTTCTCTTTCGGCACGTGGATTTTGAAACGGAATTTTGAACGAGGGCAAGACCATGAACCAGCTTCATCTTGATCGTTGGGATTGGCACGTGAAGTTCGAGATTACCGCAAGAGCCGAAGATGATGGGGATTTCGGTAGCTTTATCACCAGCATTCACGCCAATGTGATGCTCTTGGACGAGGGTGAAGAGACGAAACAGATCGGCACTGCGATGTTGCAGATCATCCATGCTGACCGCGCCGATAACGAAGGCGGTGACTTGTTTGTTGCCTGCGACGCCAACTCTCAGGAGTTGTACGAAGTCTGGGAAGAGATTTACAACACACACAAGGTGAAAGCAGACGATAAGTTCTGGGGACTGTCCAAAAAAATTCTGACGATGTTTGAGAACGACGTTCCGACGAACCGAGACACGCTGTTGATCGAAATGGTTCAGATCAACCCGGAGTACCGGGGACAAGACCTCGGGCTGGATGTGGTCGATGCCGCCATCAATACCTTTGGAAACGGCGCCGAACTCGAGATCGTCGAGCGTCGCGCCGGCGGCGAGCGGGACGCGCATCGACTCGATCTCGAGCCGGCAGCCGGAGCGCTCGGCGAGGTGACGCCGGCGTCCGGGGCGAGCCCATCCGAGACGTCGAGCATCGCGTGCGCGACGGCGCGAGGCGGCGGCCCTTCCGCGACGCGGATCGGCGGACGCACGAGCCGGCCCGCGCGGAACGCGGCGCCGGCGGCGCCGAGCGGCCCGGTGACGACGAGCAGGTCGCCCGGCCGGGCGCCCGCGCGACCGGGCACGCGCTCCGCGCGGCCGAGCGCGGTCACGCTCACGACGACCGGTCTGCGCGCGCGTCGTGTCGCCGCCGCGCACCGGGACGCCCGTCTCGGCCATGCCCCTCGTACAGCTCGAGCACGTCCTCGACGCCGGTCGGCCGGCGCGCCGAGGCTGACGATCAGAGCGATCGGCTCGGCGCCGGAGGCGGCGAGGTCGCTGAGGTTGACGGCGGCGGCGCGAAAGCCGAGCTCGCGCCACGAGACGAGGTCGAAGCGGAAGTGCACGCCCTCGACGAGCGCGTCCTGCGTGACGACGAGCCCCGCGACCTGCGCGGCGTCGTGCTCGATCCCCTGCGCGAGCCCGCGCCGCTCGAGCTCGGCGAGCAGCCCGAACTCCCGAGCTCGTCGAGCCTCACCCTCGATCCTCGTCGCGGCGTCGAGCGTCTCGGGATCGAGCGCGTAGAGCGCGTCGTAGAGGCGCGACGTGGAACGTGCCCGGCCCTTCGCCCTCCGCCGCGGCGTCCTCGGCCGCGACGCCGAACGCCGCGAGCGCCTCCGCTGCCGCCTCGAGCGGCTGCCTCCGGCTTGCCGGCGAGGAAGCAGCCGGTCAGCGCCGACGACATGCAGCCGGTGCCGGTGACCGCGGCGAGCAGCTCGTGCCCGTTCGCGACCGCGAGCACGCGCTCGCCGTCGGAGACGTGGTCGACCGGCCCGTGACGGAGGCGATCACGCCGAGCCGCCGCGCGGCCTCGCGCGCGAGATCGGCCGGCTCGACCCGACGGCCATCGACTCGACGCCGCGCACCTCGGCGTCGGCGCCGACGAGCGTCGCGACCTCGCCCGCGTTGCCGCGCAGCACCGTGACGTCGACCGCGGCGAGGATCCGCCGCGCGGTCTCGGTGCGGTACGCGTCGCACCGGCCCCGACCGGGTCGAGCACGATCGGGATCGGCCGCGCGCGCTCGCGGTGCGCCCGGCGAGGAGCATCGCGTCGACCCACTGCGGCGAGAGCGTGCCGATGTTGAGCACGAGCGCGGACGCGAGCCCGCCATCTCCTCGACCTCCTCGACGCGCGTGCGCCATCACCGGCAGCGCGCCGAGCGCGAGCGTCGCGTTCGCCGTCTCGTTCATGACGACGTAGTTCGTGATCTGGTGGACGAGCGGCTTGCGCTCGCGGATCGTGCGCAGCGTCGTCCGGCAGAGATCATCGCTTCACCCCCAGGACGTCGACGGGACCATCGCCTGAACCGAGCTCGACGAGCCCCTGCGCGACCGCGCGCGAGGCCGCCGCCGCCGCGCCGCGGGCCGCGTCGAGCAGGCTCTCGCCGCGCGCGAGCAGCGCGGCGAGCGTCGCCGAGTGCGTGCAGCCCGCACCGTGCGTCGCTGCGACGTCGTGGCGCGCGACCGGGATCTCGTCGTGTCGCGAGCCGTCGAAGAGATGGTCGACCGGCTCGCCGTGGCCGCCCGTGACGATCACCGCCGGCGCGCCGAGCGCATGCAGCCGCTCGGCGAGCTCGCGCCTGCGCCGCCGCTCGATCCCCGCGAGCGCCTCGCGCCTCGCAGCAGATTCGGCGTGACGACGGTCGCGAGCGGGAAGAGCCGCCCGACGAGCACCTCGACGGCGTCGTCCTCGAGCAGCTTCGCGCCCGAGCTCGCGACCATCACCGGGTCGACGACGAGCGGCACCCGGTGGCCCTCGAGGATAGTCCGCAACCGTCTCGATCAGCGTCCGCGAGAAGAGCATCCCGGTCTTCGCCGCGTCGACGCCGATGTCGTCGAACACCGCGTCGAGCTGCGCGACGACGAACTCCGGCGGCAGCTCGTGGATGGCGGTGACGCCGACGGTGTTCTGCGCGGTCAGCGCCACGAGCACGGACATCCCGTACGCGCCGGCCGCCGCGAACGCCTTCAGGTCGGCCTGGATGCCCGGCGCCGCCGCCGGAGTCGGAGGTCGCGATCGTCAGTGCGTCGAGAAGCGTCAAGGCCCTCCCTTCGCCGGCATGACCCGGATCAGGTTCGACGGGTGTGTTCTCAGCCGCGCCGTGCGGCACCCCGGTCGTCGTCAGGCTAACACCCCATCATTGACGAGGTGCGCCTCCTCGCGCTGCTCGCGCTACCCGGCAGCTCTGGGAGACCGCCTCGCTCCTGCGCGGCTTCGCGTCGCCGTCACCGCGGCCTTCACGCTCGGAGCGGCGCTGCTCGGCGCCTGGGCGCTCGCCGTCCTCCGCGAGACCGAGTGAGGCTCCGGACGCTTCAATAGCTCCATGACCGCCGTCGCCCAGTGGGACGACCTGCTCGCCGGAGAGGAGCTCGCGCACCTGACCACCGAGCCGGCCCGGGCGGCGCGTACCGCCCCGTTCCCGGACGACCTCCACCCGAAGGTGCGCGCGGCGCTCGAGGCGCACGGGATCGCGGAGCTCTACGCACACCAGGCTGAGGCCTGGCGCGTTGCGCAGGCGGGCGGCCACCTGATCGTCACGACGGGGACCGCGTCGGGCAAGACGCTCGCCTTCAACCTGCCGGTGCTCCACTCGCTCGCGGCCGAGCCGAAGAACCGCGCGCTCTACCTCTACCCGACGAAGGCGCTCGCACAGGACCAGGCGCGCGCGCTCGGCCGGCTCGCGGTGCCGGGTGTGCGCACAGCGATCTACGACGGCGACACGCCGCCGGAACAGCGCCGCCACATCCGGCACGCGGCGAACCTCATCCTCACCAACCCGGACATGCTCCATATCGGCGTCCTGCCGCGGCACGACCTCTGGGCCGACGTGCTCCACAACCTCCGCTACGTCGTCGTCGACGAGGCCCACGTCTATCGCGGCGTGTTCGGCTCGCACGTTGCGAACGTCCTGCGACGGCTGCGCCGCCTGGCCCGCGTGTACGGCGCCGACCCGCAGCTCCTACTCGCCTCGGCGACGATCGCCAACCCGGGAGAGCTCGCGCACGCCCTGCTCGGAGTCGGGACGACCGTCGTGGGCGGAGACGCCGCGCCGCGGGCAGAGCGAACGGTCGCGCTCTGGAACCCGGCGCTGCTCGACGCCGAGCTCGGGCTGCGCGCAAGCCCGCTGGGCGAGGCCGCCCGCCTGCTGGCGGCGCTCGTCGAGCGCGACCTGCGCACGATCTGCTTCGCGAAGAGCCGCAAGGCGGCCGAGCTCGTGCACCGGATGACCGTCGACCGGGTCGACGGCGAGACGGCGAAGCGGCTCGCGCCGTACCGCGCCGGCTACACGCCGCAGCAGCGGCGTGAGATCGAGCGGCGGCTCGTCGAGGGCGAGCTGCTCGGCGTCTCCGCGACGGACGCGCTCGAGCTCGGGATCGACATCGGCCTGCTCGACTGCGCGATCAGCGTCGGCTTCCCCGGCACGGTGGCGAGCCTGCGCCAGCAGTGGGGCCGCGCCGGCCGCCGCGGCCACGGGCTCGCGGTGCTCGTCGCCTCCGAGGACGCGCTCGACCAGTACTTCATGCGCGAGCCCGAGACCCTGCTCGGCCGCCGCGTGGAGGCGGCGATCCTCGACCACGCCAATCCGCGCGTGCTCGACGGCCACGTCGCTGCTGCCGCCTTCGAGGCCCCGGTGGACGACGACGACCGCGCGACGCTCGGCGACGCCGCGCTCGAGCGCGCGGCGCACATCCCGGAGCTGCGGCACACGAAGCGCGGCTGGGTCTGGGCCGGGACCGACTACCCCGCCGGCCGCACGACGCTCCGCTCTGCCTCCGCCGACGCCGTCACGGTGATCGACGCGAGCACGGGCACCGTGCTCGGAATCGTCGAGCGCGAGCGGGCCTGCGGCACCGTGCACGAGGGCGCCGTCTACCTGCACCTCGGCGAGCCGTGGCTCGTCCGCGAGCTCGACTTCGCGGCCCGCCGCGCCGTCGTCGAGCCGTTCACCGGCGACTGGTACACGCAGGTGAAGAAGGAGACCGAGACCGTCGTGGACGAGCCGCTCCGCGTCGAGCGGCGCCTCGGCCTCGCGCTCACCTTCGGACGCGTCTCCGTCACCGAGCAGGTCGTCGCGTACCAGAAGAAGGGGATTCGCGACCAGGCGACGCTCGGCGTCGTCCAGCTCGACCTGCCTCCGACCACGTTCGGCACGGAAGCCGTCTGGTACGTGCCGACCGAGGCGCAGCTCGAAGGCCTCGAGCAGATGCCGACGCTGCTCTCGTCGCTGCACGCCGCCGAGCACGCGATGATCGCGCTGCTTCCGCTCTGGGCGATGTGCGACCGCTGGGACATCGGCGGCCTCTCGACGAACTTCCACGACGCGACCGGCGCGCCGACCGTCTTCGTCTACGACGGGCACCCCGGCGGCGTGGGGATCGCGGAGCGCGGCTTCGACCAGTTCGAGGGCTGGGTCGCAGACACGGTGCGCATGCTCGAGGGCTGCCCGTGCGAGCACGGCTGCCCGTCGTGCGTGCAGAGCCCGAAGTGCGGCAACCTCAACGAGTACCTCGACAAGGCGGGCGCCCTCACGCTGCTCCGCCGTATGCTCGCCTCGTGATCGGCTCCCTCAGGCGCGTGCTCGTCCGCGCGCCGCAGCCGGAGGACATCCCGTCGTGGCAGGCGCTCGGCTGGCGCGGCGAGCCGGACGCGGCCGCGCTCGCGGCGGAGCACGAGGCCTTCTGCGGCCTGCTCGAGGAAGCGGGCGCCGAGGTCGTCCGCGCCGCCGGCGAGCCGGGCAACCTCGACTCGATCTACGTCTTCGACCCGGCGCTCGTCACCGCGCGCGGCGCCGTCCTCCTGCGCCCGGGCAAGCCGGAGCGCCGCAACGAGCCCGACACCCTCGCGCACGACCTCGTGCTGGCCGGAGTCCCCATCGCCGGCCATCTGGTCGACCCGGAGCTCGCCGAGGGCGGCGACACGCTCTGGCTCGACGAGCGGACGCTCCTCGTCGGCCGCTCGTACCGCACGAACGACGCCGGCATCGACGCCCTGCGCCGCGCGCTTCCCGGCGTCGACGTGCATGCGTTCGACCTGCCGCACCTGCGGGGCCGCGACGAGGTGCTGCACCTGCTCTCGCTGATCAGCCCTCTCGACCGCGATCTCGCCGTCGCCTACGTGCCGCTGCTGCCGGTGCGGCTGGTCGAGCTGCTCGAGGAGCGCGGGGTCATGCTCGTGGGTGTGCCCGACGACGAGTTCGAGACGATGGGCCCGAACGTGCTCGCGCTCGCGCCACGCGTCGGACTCGCCGTGGCCGGGAACGAGACCACCCGCCGCCGCCTCGCGCGCGCCGGCGTCGAGGTGCTCGTCTACCGCGGCGACGAGCTCTCGAAGGGCGACGGCGGGCCGACCTGCCTGACCTGTCCGCTGCTCCGCGCCTGACTGTCGATTTCGCACCGCCCCGTTCGTCGTAGTGTCGTCAACCGACCCGAAGGAGGCACCGTGAAGTACATGCTGCTGGTCTACGACAACCCGGCGAACTGGACCGAGATCACCGAAGAGCAGATGAAGGGCCTGTACGCGGAGTACGCCGCCGTCTCGAACGACCCGGCGACGGTCCACAGCGCGCAGCTGGCCCCGATCGACACGGCGAAGACAGTGCGAATCAAGAACGGCGAGACGCTCACGACGGACGGCCCCTTCGCCGAGACGAAGGAGCACCTCGGCGGCTACTACCTCGTCGAGGCCGACTCGATCGACGCGGCCGCGAAGATCGGTGCCCGCATCCCGTCGGCCCGCCTGGGCGGCTCGGTCGAGGTGCGGCCGCTCCTGGAGATGTAGTGCAGTACCTCCTGCTCATCTACAACGACGAAGACGCCTGGGAGTCGCTCTCGGAGGACGAGCGGCAGGCGATCCACCGCGAGTACGTCGCGCTCACGACCGACCTGAGGGCGCAGGGGAAGCTCGTCGGGGGCGACGAGCTCCGCCCGGTCGCCACCGCGACGAGCGTGCGCGTCCGCAGGGACGAGGCGACCGTCAGCGACGGACCGTTCGAAGAGACGAAGGAGGCGCTCGGCGGCTACTACCTGATCGAGGCGGACGGCCTCGACGAGGCGATCGAGTGGGCCGCCCGGATCCCCGCCGCCCGCAGCGGCACGATCGAGATCCGGCCGACCGTCGACCGCTCGGGAGGCGCCTCGTAGACGCGATCGCCCGCGCCTACCGGGACGAGCGCGCACGCTCGATCGCCATCCTCGCCCGTGTCCTCGGCGATCTCGACCTTGCCGAGGACGCGGTGCAGGACGCGTTCGCGACGGCGGTCGAGCGGTGGCCGCGAGACGGCGTGCCCGGCAATCCAGGAGCGTGGATCGTTGCCACCGCGCGCAACCGCGCGATCGACCGGATCCGCCGCGAGCGCACGCTCGCACGCAAGACGGAGCTGCTCGCACGACTCGAGGAGTCGCCGCGTGCGGAAGACGAGGAGGACGGGATGCCCGACGAACGGCTCGAGCTGATCTTCGCGTGCTGCCACCCCGCGCTGGCCGCCGAGGCCCAGGTCGCACTCACGCTGAGCCTGTTCGGCGGCCTGACGACACCGGAGATCGCGCGCGCGTTCATCGTCCCGGAGCCGACGCTCGCGCAGAGGCTCGTGCGCGCCAAGCGGAAGATTCGCGACGCCGGCATCCCTTTGCGCGTTCCGCCCGATCACCTGCTGCCGGAACGGCTCCGGGCGGTGCTCGCGGTCGTCTACCTCGTCTTCAACGGCGGCTACGGGCCGCCTGTGCGCGGCGAGCTGTGCGCGGAGGCGATCCGCCTCGCCGCGCTCCTTGCGACGCTGATGCCCGACGAGGCGGAGGTGCACGGACTGCACGCGCTGCTGCTCCTCCAGGACGCCCGGCGCGAGGCGCGGGTGCGCGACGGGGAGCTCATCCTGCTGGAGCAGCAGGACCGCTCGCTCTGGGACCGCGACGAGATCGAGCAGGGCCGCCGCGCGCTCGAGCGCGGCCTCGCGCTGCGCGCGCCGGGCCCGTACCAGCTGCAGGCCGGGATCGCCGCCGCCCACGCGGAGGAGGAGTCCGACTGGGTGCGGATCTCGCTCCTCTACGGCCGCCTCGCCGAGCTGGCGCCCTCGCCCGTCGTCGACCTGAACCGCGCGGTCGCCGTGGCCATGGCCGACGGGCCGGCGGCGGGGCTCGAGCTCGCCGACCGCGTCGAGGGGCTCGACGGCTACTACCTCCTCCACTCGACGCGGGCCGACCTGCTCCGCCGGCTCGGCCGCACCCCCGAGGCGGCGGCGGCCTACGAGCGCGCGCTCGCGCTCGCGCCGAGCGAGGTCGAGCGGGACTTCCTGCGCGGCCGGCTGTCAGAGCTGCGCGGCTGAGCCGGGTGCCGTGCGCTCCAGCGCTTCCCAGCCGACGTCGAGCTCACGCGCGCGTTCTTCTGCAGCACCGCCTCCCCGGAGCCCGAACAGGCGCTTCGCGAAGAGGAGATACACGGCGATCAGCACGTTCAGCGTGAGCGCAGCGATCTTGAACGCCGTCACCGTGCGCGTCAGCTCGTAGATCTCGTACGGCATGAACACGAACGTGGCGACGAACGTCAGATACTCCGCCCAGCGCAGCTGGAACCAGAGCCCGACCGCCTCGGCGCCCTCGAGCGCAGCGTACGCGGCGGCTGCGACCGCGACGAGGTAGAGGGTCGACGACTTGAGCGTGAACAGGTGCTCGACCGTCCGCAGGAAGCCGCCGTGCGAAGGGTGCGCCGGACTGACGCTGGTGCCCTGCACGGCGTTGACGACGCGGTAGAAGACATTGCGGACGCGGACCTCGTGCCCCGCGAACAGGAAGACGGCAGCGGACAGGACCCCGAGCACGACGAAGTGGATCGCCCGGTCGATCGCGATGATCCGCAGCACGACCTTGTCGCGAAGCGCCTTCCCGCGCAGCGGCAGCTCGATCTCTTCCCGGGTCGGCGGCAGGTCGCGCTTCGGCCTGGCCGGCAGCGCGAGCGGCAGCCACGAGTCGCAGCGGACGCACCGGTACCAGCGGACGCCGTGCTCCTCACGAGCCACGATCGCGTCCTCCGGCCGGAGCCGCGCCGCGTCGGTGCCGATCAGCTCGTGGCCGCGCACGCCGCAGACGAGCAGCTCCCAGTGGAAGCGCGGCCGGAAGGGCCGCGGCTTCTGCGTGCCCGGCGGTCTATGCGACGGCGCCAAGGGCGAGCTCCACTGCCTGCTCCGGTGTCTCCGCACGCACCGTGCCCTCGACCTCCCATCCCGGCTCGAGCACGACCACCGGCCGCCCGAGCGTCAGCGCGAGCCCGATCTCGGCGAGCGTTCCGTAGCGGCCGCCGACCGCGATCACCACCTCGCCGGAGGCGACGACGGCGAGGTTGCGCGCATGCCCGATCCCCGTCACGACGACGTGGTCGTTCCAGGCGTTGGCGCCTTCGCGGGTCTCGCCCGGAAGGATCCCGATCGTCGTGCCGCCGGCGCTCTTCGCGCCGCGCGCAGCGGCGGCCATCACTTCGCCGCGGCCGCCGGTGACGACCGTGGCGCCGCGCTCGCCGAGCAGGCGGCCGACCTCCTCGGCGCGCTCCTCGTGCTCGGCCCCGCTGCCGATCACGGAGACCTGGACGGAAGCCATGCCGGGGATGCTAGAAGAGCAGGGTGGTGGAACGCGACGCACGTGGCGGCGTGCTGATCCTCGGCGGCGGGTTCGCCGGGGCGTACGTCGCGCGCCTGCTCGGCGAGCGCGGCGCCACGATCGTCAGCCTCGAGAACTTCATGCTCTACACGCCGCTCCTGCCCGAGGCCGCGTCGGGGACGCTCGAGCCGCGGCACGCCGTCGTGCCGCTGCGCGTGATGTGCCGCGACGCGGAGCTGCTGCTCGGCCAGGCGACCCGGGTCGACCTCGAGGCGCGCACCGTCGCGATCGAGACGGACGACGGCCCCCAGCTCGTGGGCTGGCAGGAGCTCGTGCTCGCGCTCGGCGCCGTGCCGCGGGTCGCGCCGGTGCCCGGGCTCACCGAGCACGGGCTGTCCTTCAAGTCGCTGGCCGACGCCATCCATCTCCGCAACCACGTGCTGCGCGAGCTCGAGGCGGCCGACTCCGCCCGCGACGACGCCGAACGGCGCACCCATCTCACCTTCGTCTTCGTCGGCGCCGGGTACGCGGGCGTCGAGGCGCTCGCCGAGCTGTCCGACCTCGTCGAGGACGCCGTGCGCTACTACCCGCAGCTGCAGGACGTTCCGCGCCGCTGGGTGCTCGTCGACGCGGCGCCGAACATCCTGCCGGAGATCCCCTCGCGGCTCGGCGAGTACGCGGCGCGCGAGCTGACGGAGCGCGGGATCGAGATCCACGTCGGCACGACGCTCGAGTCCGTCGCCGCCGACGAGGTCGTGCTCGCCGGGGGTGTGCGCATCGCGACGCGGACGCTCGTCTGGACGGCGGGCGTCACTCCGAATCCGCTCGTGCGCGAGCTCGGGCTTCCGCTCGACGAGCGCGGCCGCGTCGAGGTGGACGAGTTCCTGCGCGTACGCGGGCACGAGCACGTCTGGTCGCTCGGCGACTGCGCCCGCGTGCCGAACCGGAAGGCGGCGCAGCCGGACCCGCCGACGTGCCAGCACGCGCTGCGCCAGGCACGCCGCCTCGCGAGGAACCTGCAGGGCGAGGTGCAGCCGTACGGCTACCGCATGCTCGGGCAGGTGGCGACGCTCGGCCGCTACAAGGGAATCGCCGACGTGATGGGGTTCCGCCTACGCGGCTTCGCCGGCTGGTGGGTCACCCGCTCGTACCACCTGTACCAGCTGCCGCTCCTCTCGCGGAAGCTGCGCGTCGTCGCCGACTGGACGACGTCGCTGCTCTTCCGGCGCGACATCGCGGAGCTCGGGACGCTCGGCCACCCGGAGGGGCTCGAGCCCCCCTCCTAGAGGTCGAATCAGAATGATGCTCGTCGTCTGGTTGCCAGCGCGGCCAGGCGACTCAGCCGTCATTCTGATTCGGCCTCTTAGCGCAGGGCCTTCAGCGCCGGGCCGAGCCGTTGCTTTCCGGCGAGCACGCCGGCGAAGAGGTCGCCGTGGCGGTGGATCCGCTCGAGCACGACGTCCATCGTGAACGCGGCCGGGTCGAGCTTCTCGTTCACCTCGCTCCAGCGGAGCGGCGTCGACACGGGTGCGCCCGGCTTCGGCCGTACCGAGTACACCGACGCGATCGTCTTCCCGGCGCCGTTCTGGTTCGCGTCGATGAGCACGCCGCGGCGTTTCGACTTCGACCACTGCGTCGTCGCCAGGCCCTGGTGGACGCGCGCGATCGCGCCGGCGACGATCTCGGCGAACTCGCGCGTCTCCTCGTACGTGTGCCGCCGCTCGACCGGCACGAGGACGTGGATGCCGTCGGCGCCGCTCGTCTTCGGGAACGACTCGAGCCCGAGCGTGTCGAGCATGCCTTTCACGAGCAGCGCCACCTGCACCGTCTCGGCGAAGCCGACGTCGTCGGAGGGGTCGAGGTCGAAGAGGACGAAGTCGGGCCGGTCGGGCCGGTCGACCCGCGAGTACCACGCATTCATGTCGATGCAGCCCATGTTGGCCATCCAGAGCAGAGCGTCCTCGTCGTTCACGAGCGGCGCGGAGATCCACCGCTTCTGCGGTGGCGACTGGCGCGTCGAGACCTGGACGCGGAGGGTCGGGATCCAGTCGGGCATGTGCGACGGCGCGTCCTTCTGGAAGAACGCCTTGCCGAGGGCGCCGTCCGGATAGCGGCGCATGGTAAAGGGCCGGTCGCGCAGATGCGGGACGAGGGCGGGCGCCACGGCGCGGTAGTAGTCGAGCAGGTCGCCCTTCGTGATCCCCTCGTCCGGCCAGAAGACCTTGTCGAGGTTGGACAGCTTCACGCGTCCCGACTCCATCTCGGCGGGATTCTCCCTGCGCACGTCGGTGGCCGGCTTGTCGTCGCGCAGGCCCTTGAAGGACGGGGCGCGCAGGTGGCCGTCGTGCGTCCACTCCGCGAACTCGACGTCGCAGACGAGGCGGGGCTCGACCCAGACGACCGCGCCCTTCGCGACCCTCGGCATCTTCGGCACGACCGGGAGCGGCGGCGTCTCGACGCGCAACGGCTCCAGCTTCCGCAGCAGCTCCTCGATCGTCGCGTCGGTGAAGCCGGTGCCGCAGTTGCCGACCCAGTGCAGCTCGCCGCCGCGGTAGGCGCCGAGCACGAGCGACCCGAAGCGCCCCTCGCGGCGGCCCTGACCCTTCGTCCAGCCGCAGATCACGAACTCCTGCCGCCCGTGCGTCTTCACCTTCAGCCAGTCGCGCGTCCGCCTTCCCTCCGCGTAGCGGGAGCCCGCCCGCTTGGCCATCACGCCCTCGAGGCGCTGCGCCCTCGCCGCTTCGAGGAGCGCTTCGCCGTCGTCGAAGACGCCGGACAGCTGCACGGAAGCGTCCGGTGCGAGCAGCTGCTCGAGGTGCTCCCGGCGCTCGCTGAGCGGCAGGTCGACGAGCGGGACGCCGTCGAGCTCGAGCAGGTCGAAGACCTCGTAGACGAGGGACGGCGCGCCCTGCTGCATGGCGGAGAAGCTCGGGCGGCCCTCCTCGTCGAGCGCGCACACCTCACCGTCGACGACGCAGTCGGGCGTGTGCACGGCCTTGGCCAGCGCCTTCGCCACGCTCGAGAAGCGCTCGGTGAGGTCGTTCCCGTTCCGGGAGACGAGCCGCACCTCCCCACGCCGGACATACCCCAGCGCCCGGTAGCCGTCCCACTTCGGCTCGAATACCCAGTCGCTGCCGGCGGGCAGCGCTTCCGCCGGCGTCGCGAGCATCGCCCGGTAGTCGGTCCGCGCAGCGGAACGACCGGACCGGAACAGCAGCCAGTTCCGTGGATTGCCGTCGAGGTGGGCTGGGACGAGCGTCCACGTCCCGTCCAGCCGCTCCCCGTGCAGCCGCACCGTGAGCCCACCGTCCCCTTTCTCCTCGACGAGCTCGTAGGTGCCGCGATCCCAGATCTCGACGCTGCCGCCGCCGTATTCGCCCTTCGGGATCTCGCCTTCGAAGCTCGCGTAGTCGAGTGGGTGGTCCTCGACGTGGACGGCGAGCGCCCGCACGCCGGGCTCGAGCGGGATCCCCTTCGGCACCGCCCACGAGGCGAGCGCGCCGCCGCGCTCGAGCCGGAAGTCGTAGTGGAGGCTGCGGGCGTCGTGGCGCTGGACGACGAAGATCGGCATCCGTCCCCGGCCGCTCCGGCCGGTGAACGGCTCCGGCGTCCGCTTCGGATTCCGCTTGCGCTCGTACTCGCGAAGCTTGTTTACCTTTTTCAACTCGTAGCCATCCGACTTCTGCGATGGACGAGCAACCGGGGATAAGCCTGTGGACGCTGTGGACAGGATTGCCCCGGGCACCGGCCGAACCTAACTGAATCTAACTAAAACTCTAGGCAAAGACGCCCAGTGAGCGAAACTTCGCGCGGCGCCGGCGCCGGAGCTCGTCGCCCTGGAGCTCCGAGAGCTCGCCGAGCGCCTCGCGCAGCGAGCCGCCCAGGAGCCGGGCCGCCGCGTCATGGTCGGTGTGGGCCCCGCCCTCCGGCTCGGGCACGATCGCGTCGATCACGCCCAGCTCGAGGCAGTGGACTGCGTCCGGCTTGAACGCCGCCGCCGCCTTCTTCGCCTCGCCTGCGTCGCGCCAGAGGATGGCCGCGCAGCCCTCGGGCGAGATCACCGAGTAGATGGCGTGCTCCTGCATCAGGACCCGGTCGGCCAGGGCGATGGCGATCGCGCCGCCGGAGCCGCCCTCGCCGATCACGCAGGCCACGGTCGGCACGGTGAGCCGGGCCATGGCCGCCTGGGAGGCGGCGATCGCGCCGCCCTGCCCGTGCTGCTCGGCGGCGACGCCCGGATACGCGCCCGGCGTGTCGACGATCGAGACGACCGGGAAGCCGTGCAGGTCGGCGAGCTGCATGACGCGGATCGCCTTCCGGTAGCCCTCGGGAAAGGGCATCCCGAACTGCCGCGTGGCCCGCTCCTGGATGTCGCGGCCCTTCTGCTGGCCGATCAATGCCACCGTCCGCCCGTCGAGCTTGCCCAGCCCGGCGACCATCGCGCCGTCGTCGCCGACGCCGCGGTCGCCGTGCAGCTCGAACCAGTCGTCGAGCAGCCGCTCCACGTAGTCGAGCGTGTACGGGCGGTCGGGGTGCCGCGCGAGCTCGACCGACCGCCAGATCTCGTCGTCCGTCGCCTCCTCGGCGAGCCGGTCGATCTGGCGCTGGAGCCGCTCCAGCTCGCCGGACAGCTTGGCGCCGCCGAGCAGGGGCATGTTGCGGAGGCGGCTCAACCGCTCGCGGAGCCGCAGCTCGTGCTCACTCGGGGGCATCGAACAACCTCAGCAGGCGGGCGACGGCCGGCCGCACCTCGGGCCGCGGCACGATCGCGTCGAGGTGGCCGAAGCGAAGGTTCTGCGCGGCGAGCCCGAAATCGTCCGGGAGCTTCTCCCGCGTGGTCTGCTCGACGACCCGCGGCCCGGTGAACGCGATCAGCGCGCCCGGCTCGCCGAGCAGGACGTCGCCGAGGCTGGCGAAGCTCGCCAGCACGCCCGCGGTCGTCGGATGGGACATCACCACGATCAGCGCCTGTCCGGCGTCGTGCAGGTCCTCGACGGCGCACACGGTCTTCGGCAGCTGCATGAGCGAGAGGATCCCCTCCTGCATGCGCGCGCCGCCCGAGCTCGTGACCGTGACGAGCGGCATGTTGCCTGCGGCGGCGGAGTCGCAGGCGCGGGAGAACTTCTCGCCGACGACGCTGCCCATCGAGCCGCCCATGAAGGAGAAGTCCATGACCGCGAGCTCGCAGCTGCGCCCCTCGACCGCGGCCTGGCCGATCACGATCGCGTCGGTCAGGCCGGTCGACATCTCCGCCTCGGCGAGCCGGTCGGTGTACGGGCGCAGGTCGAAGAAGCCGAGCGGGTCCTCGGAGTGCAGCTCGGCGGCCTCCTCGACGAACGAGCCGTCGTCCGCGAGGGAGGCGATCCGCGGGCGCGCCCGCATCGGGAAATGGTGGCCGCACTGGGCGCAGACCCACAGCGCCTGCTCGAGCTCGTCGTCTCGATAGTGGGAGTGACACTCCGGGCACGTGTTCGGATGCTTGGGGGGCGGGGCGGGCTTGTCGTCGGTTTGGACCGACACGTCGATCTTGGCCACGGCGCTAGCTTAGACCGCCCCCGGGCTCGGCTGGTTGCGGGCTAATACCCGAGTGCGGTACAGAATCGCTCGAGCTTCTCGACGTTGCCCGGGTCGGGGGCGAGGCCGGTCAGGCCCGCTCCGGCGATGGCGACGCGCCCGCGCAGGCTCCCGAGGAGCTCCTCGAGCTCGTCCACCGTGAGCCCGCCCGGCTCGGGCATGAAGACGGTGAGCTCGTCCGGGTCGCAGACGTCGCAGTCGAGCGCGACGTAGACGGCGTCCACCCGCTCGAGCACCCCCTCGACGTCGTCGTGGATCCCGGCCGTGGCGATGTAGGCGACCTCGGCCGGATCGAGCTTGCGGGCACCGACGAGCGCGACGTCATGCGCGTCGACTGCGCCGCCGTCGATCAGCATCCGCAGCGGCATCCCCCACTGGTTTCCGGACGGTGACGTCTCGGGGGTGTTCAGGTCGCCGTGCGCGTCGAGCCAGATCACGCCGAGCCGCTCGTACCGCGCGGCGAGCCCTTCCACGGCGCCGATGTGCGAGCAGCAGCAGCCGCCGAGCACGAGCGGCCGCAGCGGCAGGTCGGAAGCGACCGCGAGCGTCTGCATCAGCAGCGAGTCCTCCTCGACGACGGACGCCTCCGGGTAGTCGAGGGGCAGCGAGGCCGCCTCGACCATCTCCTCGCCGCCGTCTCCCCAGGCACGGGGTACGCGCACGAGGCCGGCGGTGAAGGTGCGGGCGCACGCATGGCACTCGTACTCCGCGCCGACCGCGACCGCCGTGTACCCGTGGCAGGTCGGGCACTTCGCGCGCAGGAGGCTCATTCGAGCGCCTTCTCGAACACGACCGTCTCCGAGTCGACCGTCATCCCGACGCTCTCGTACAGCCTTGTCGCCCCCGTCGGGCTCTCGGCGTCGACCCCGAGCGTCACCCGGGTGACGCCGCGCCGGTGGAACTCGCCGAAGGTTTGGAGGAGCAGGGCGCGGCCGAGGCCGCGGCCGCGCCAGGGCCGGCGCACGCCGAGCGCGCCGACGTAGCCGCCGCCCTCCCGGTCGGGGTCGTTTCGCACCGTGGCGGCGAGCTCGCCGCCGGCCCGGACGACGAACCACAGGGTCGGGTCGAAGCCGGGTGCGCGCTGCTTCTCCTCCCACCACTGGTCGAACGGCGTCGGGTGGTGCTCCCAGTGATCCTCGAACGCCTCGCCGAGCGCCGCGTGGAACGCGCGGGCCTCGACGGTGCGGAAGACGTCGAGCGTGAGCCCGTCCGGCAGGACCGGCGCGGCCGGCGGATCCACCAGCTCGATCGCCATGCCGTAGAAGCGTCTGACCTCGCGGTAGCCGCGGTCCTGGAACAGCTCTCGCGCCGCGCTGTCCGGTGCGAGCGTCCAGGTCTGTGCGCGTGCGCTCCCGGCCACACGGACACGGCTCTCGCCCAGGTCGGCGAGCGCGCCGCCGAGACCGCGGCCCTTCGCGCCCTGGGCGACGATCCCCACGAACATGCCGAGCTCGCCGCGGGCCTCCGACCAGCCGGCTCCGACGAGCTTCCCGCCCTCCTCGAGCAGCCACGAGTCGCTCGCGAGCTCGGTGCGGTTCCACCAGTCGAGGACGTCGACCTCCCCGATGCGCGACGGACGGCCGAGCAGCACCGCCTCGTCGGCGGCCACGAGAGCCGCGACGGCGGCCGCGTCCTTCTGCGTCGCCGGCCGCCGGGTGATCGCCGTGGAGAGCCCCACGGCGGGAGGCTACCCGGAGACGAGACCGTCGAGCGCAGTGCCGAGACCGGCGAGCGAATGCAGCTCTACGTCCGGTTGCGGCTCGGGCTCCTCGCCGAGCCGGTTGATCCAGACCGTGCGCAGACCGAGAGAGCGTGCCGGCGCGATGTCGTGGAAGCGGCTCGCGCCGACGTGTACGTGCCTCGAGGGGTCGGCGCCCGTGCGCTCGAAGAACGCCTCCCAGTGCCGCTGCGCAGGCTTGTACGACCCGATCTCGGAAGCGACGATCGCGAGCTCGAACGGGACCCCGATCCGCTCGAGCGACGCGTCGATGTAGTCGCGGTCGGTGTTCGAGAGGATCGCGAGCTTCCAGCCCCGGGCCCGTGCCTCCTCGAGCGCCGCGGCGACCTCGGGGAAGGGCTGCCACGAGGGCAGCGACTCCGCGAGCGCGTCGTGCTCCCCGGCCTGGAGCGGCACCGCCTCGCTCTCCGCCAGACGCACGAGCGCCAGGGTGAGCACCTCCCGGTAGCGCCGCGCCGGCTCCTCCTGCTGCACCTGCGGCTCGAGCTCGTGGTAGCGGTGCAGCAGTGGCGCGACCATGCCGGCGCCGAACAGCCGCTCGAGCTCGCGGCCGATGCCGCCGTTCCAGTCGATCAGCGTGCCGTAGCAGTCGAACGTGGCCCAGCGCTCCATGTCGCGAGCGTACTGCGATCGTTAGGGTCTGCGCATGGCAGCGCACTACCGCTGGGACGACCTCCCCCGCGAGGAGCTCAGTCCGCTGATCGGACGGCGGCTCGTGACCGGTGAGCGCCTGATGATCGCGCAGGTGTACCTCACAAAGGGCGCGGTCGTGCCGCAGCACGCTCACGACAACGAGCAGTGGGCGTACATGCTCGAGGGGAAGCTCCGGTTCTGGCTGGGCGCGGACGAGTCGGAGGTCGTGGACGTCGCCGCCGGCGAGCTGCTCTACATCCCGTCGAACCTGCCGCACAAGGCCGAGGCGCTCGAGGACACGCTCGACCTGGACGTCTTCGCGCCGCCGCGAGCGGACTGGCTCGACGGCAGCGACACCTACCTGCGCGGCTAAGCCGCGGGCCGGAAGGCGAGCAGCTCCGGACCGTGCTCGTGCAGCCAGTCGCGCTGCACGCGCCAGTCGGGTCGGCGCGACTCGACGAGCCGCCAGAAGCGGCGCGAGTGGTTCGGCTCGCGCAGGTGGCAGAGCTCGTGCACCACGACGTAGTCGAGGACCTCGAACGGTGCGAGCACGAGCCGCCAGTTGAACGAGAGCGTGCCGCGGGTCGAGCAGGAGCCCCAGCGCGTCGTCTGGTCGCGGATCTGGATCCGCTCGTACTCGACGCCGAGCTCCGGCGCCTCCTCCTCGGCGAGCATGCGCACGAGCTCGCGCACCGCGACCCGCGCCTCGGCCTCGGAGACGCGCCGTGGATCGAGGCGCAGCCGCGGCCGCTGCCGCGCACGCTCCGCCGCGATCCACTCGCGGTGCGACTCGAGCACGCGCTCCACCTCGTCGTTCGGCATCCACGTCGGCGCCGTCAGCTGCACCGGCGCGCCCCAGGGAACGGACAGGGTCCAGCGGCCCGCCTGCCGCGAGCGGCGCACATCAACCATTTCGTCCACAGGCGAAGCCTAAGAAGGGCGTCTGACAACCTCCGCGCCCAGGTCGCGCAGCGACCTGGGCGCAGCCGTAAACCTACGCCCCTTCGTACCGCCGAATCACGACGCAGGCGTTGTGCCCGCCGAAGCCGAACGAGTTGTTCACTGCGACGCGAACGTCCGCCTTGCGCGCGACGTTCGGCACGTAGTCGAGGTCGCACTCGGGATCCTCGTACTCGTAGTTGATCGTCGGCGGCAGCATGCCCTCGTGGACGGCGAGCGTCGTGAACATCGCCTCGACCGCGCCTGCGCCGCCGAGGCAGTGGCCGGTCGCGCCCTTCGTGCCGGAGACCGGCGATCCGGTACGCCTGCTCCTCGCCCATCGCCAGCTTGATCACGCGCGTCTCGCTCGCGTCGCCGATCGGCGTGGAGGTGGCGTGCGCGTTGATGTAGTCGATCTCCTCCGGCGTCACGCCTGCGTCGGCCATGGCCATCGTCACCGCGCGCGCCGGATTGACGCCGGTCGGGTCCGGCTCGGTGATGTGGCTCGCGTCCGCCGAGGCGCCGTAGCCGCCGATCTCCGCGTAGATCTTCGCGCCGCGCGCCTTTGCGTGCTCGAGCTCCTCGAGCACGAGCACCGCACCGACCTCGCCCATCACGAAGCCGTCGCGTCCCGCGTCGAACGGGCGCGACGCGCGCTTCGGGTCGTCGTTGCGCCGCGAGAGCGCACGCATCGCGCCGAACCCCGCGATCCCGACCTTGTTGATCGCGGCCTCGGTGCCGCCGCAGAACATGACGTCGGCGCGGCCGAGCCGGATCGCGTCCGTCCCGTCGCCGATCGCCATGTTCGACGCCGCGCAGGCGGTGCACTCCGACGCGAGCGGGCCCTTGGTGCCGAGCTCCATCGAGACCCAGCCGGCGCCCATGTTCGGGATGATCGACGGGATCGCAAACGGGTTGACCCGGTCGGGACCCGCGGCTCGCGCAGGACGTCGTGGCAGTCCTGGAACGAGGTCAGGCCGCCGATGCCGGTGGCGATCGCCGCGCCGATCCGGTCCGCCTCGGGAGCGACGTCGAGTCCCGCAGTCCTGCTCGGCCTGGCGCGCGGCCGCGACGATCAGCTGCGCGAAGCGGTCCATGCGGCGCGCCTGCTTGAAGTCGATCCAGACGGACGGGTCGAAGTCCTTCACCTCGCACGCGAACGTGACGGGGTACTCGGAGGCGTCGAACTGGGTGATCGGCCCCGCGCCGGACTCGCCCCGGAGCAGAGCGTCCCAGCTCGAGCGCACGTCGTGGCCGAGCGGCGTTAGCGCCCCCAGCCCGGTGATGACGACGCGTCGTCTGCCCGTTGAGTGATCCGTTGCCGTCGCTCACATGCCCAGCCCGCCGTCGACGAGCACCACCTCGCCCGTGATGAACGAGGCCTCGTCGGAGCAGAGGAAGCGTACCGCCCCCGCCACGTCGGCCGGTTCGCCAAGGCGCCCGAGCGGCGTGTTCTGGAGCATCGCCGCCGTCGCCTCCTCGGGCAGGACGTCGGTGAGCTGGGTCTTCACGTAGCCCGGCGCGACGACGTTCGCCCGGACGTTTCGGCTGCCGAGCTCCCGGGCGAGGGATTTCGTGAAGCCGATGATCCCGGCCTTCGAGGCCGCGTAGTTCGTCTGGCCCCAGTTGCCGTGGACGCCCACGATCGAGGAGATGTTCACGATCGCGCCGGCCCGCTTCTTCATCATCGGCCGGCAGACGGCCCGGCAGGTGTAGAAGACCGAGGAGAGGTTCGTCTCGATCACCGTGCGCCAGTCGTCGTCGGGCATCCGCGCGAGCAGCCCGTCCCGGGTGAGGCCGGCGTTGTTGACGAGGATGTCGAGGTCTCCGGCCTCCTCGACGAGCCGCCGCGCGTCGGCGGCGTCCGAGACGTCGGCCTGGACTGCGCGGCCGCCGAGCTCGGCGGCGAGCGCCTCGGCCTCCTCGCGGCCCGTGCGGTAGCCGACCACGACGGCGGCTCCGGCGCGGGCCAGCTCGGCGGCGATCGCCTGCCCGATCCCGCGCGACGCCCCCGTGACGAGCGCGTTCTTCCCTTCGAGCGAGGCGAACGTCACGTCATGCTTCGGCGAGCGCTTCGCGGAGCTTGTCGAGCGAGGCGAGATTGTTCACCGAGACGGACTTCACGCTCCGGTCGATTCGCTTCACGAGCCCGGAGAGCACGTTGCCCGGGCCGATCTCGACGAAGGTGCGCACGCCTTCCTTCATCAGCTCGGAGGCCGCCTGCGTGAAGCGCACCGGCGCGGTGAGCTGGTCGACGAGCAGCGGCCCCATCCGCTGCGCGGACTCGAGCCGCGCCGTCACCGTCGACATGAACGGCGCCACCGGCTCCTGGAACTTCACTCGCTCGATCTGCCGGCCGCAGCCGGTCGGCGGCGCGGGCGACGAGCGGCGAGTGGAACGCGCCCGACACCTTCAGCTTGACCGCCCGGCGCGCGCCCGCCTCCTGCGCGCGCTCGCAGCACTCGTCCACGGCGTCGTTCTCGCCGGAGACGACGATCTGGCCGGGGCAGTTGTAGTTCGCCGGCCAGACGCCGAGGATCTTGCGGCAGAGCGTCTCGACCACCTCGTCCTCGAGTCCGAGGATCGCCGCCATCGAGCCGGGATGCCGCGCTGCGGCCTCCGCCATCGCGATGCCGCGCTCGCGCACGAGCTCGAGCGCCTCCTCGATCGACATCGCCTGCGCGGCGGCGAGAGCGGCGAACTCGCCGACCGAGTGGCCGACGACGAAGTCCGGCTCGATGCCGCGCGCGCGCACGGCGGCGAGCATGGCGAGCGACGTGGCGACGAGCGCCGGCTGCTGCACGGCCGTGTCGACGAGCTCCGACGCGTCGCCGTGGAAGCACAGGCGCTCGAGGTCGAGTCCGCGAGCGGCGCTGCCGCGCTCGTACACGCTGCGGGCCTCCGGCACCGCCTCGGCGATGTCGCGGCCCATGCCGGCCTCGACCGAGCCCTGGCCGGGGAAGCAGAACGCGATCTTGGTCACGCCGCCATCTCCATTGTCCAGCGCATGAGCGCGCTGCCCCCACGTTAGCCCGGCTCCCATCCCGGTCATGAGCACGAGCTGCCCGGGCCGTAGCCGGCCGTCGGCCGCCGCGTCGGCCAGAGCGCCAGCGGGATCGAGCCCGAGGACGTGTTGCCGTACCGGTCGACGTTGATCACAACCCGGTCAGACGGGACGCCGAGCTTCCGGGTTGCGTGGTCGATGATCCGCACGTTCGCCTGGTGGGGGATGTAGAGATCCACGTCGTCGATCGTGACGCTCGCACTGTGCGAGGAGCTCCTCGGCCGACTGGACGAGGATCCGCGTCGCGAACTTGAACACTTCTCGGCCGTTCATCTTGACGTACTCGTCCGGTTCCGTCGAACAGCCGGGAGCCGCTGCCCGGCAGCCAGAGGCTCTCGCCGCCGGCGCCGTCGGCCCCGAGCTCGAAGCCGAGGAAGCCCTGCTCGGGCACCGCTTCGAGCACGACCGCGCCGGCGCCGTCGCCGAAGAGGACGAGCGTCGACCGGTCGTCCCAGTCGAGGATCCGCGAGAGGACGTCGCCGCCGACGACGAGCGCGCGCGCGCGCCAGTCCGCCGGCGAGCATCCCGTAGGCCTGGGCGAGCGCGTACATGAAGCCGGTGCAGCCGGCCGAGAGGTCGTAGGCGGCCGCGTCCACCGCGCCCAGCGCGTCGGCCACGATCGCAGCGGTCGACGGGAAGGCCATGTCCGGCGTGACCGTGGCGACGATGATCAGGTCGACGTCCTTCCCGGAGACGCCCGCCTGCTCCAGCGCCAGCTGCGCAGCGGGCAGGGCGAAATCCGACAGCGCCTCCTCCGGCGCCGCGATCCGCCGCTCGCGGATGCCGGTCCGCTCCACGATCCATTCGTCGGAGGTGTCGACGTGCCGCGGCGAGCTCGTCGTTCGTGACCACGCGGTCCGGCACCCTGCACCCGAGCCCCGTGATCGAGATCGCGGCCTCCGGCCCGGCGGCGCCGATCATTCGCCGACGAAGACGGTCGAGCATGGCCTCGGCCGCGACCTCGTCGCCGACGAGGGCGCGTCCCTGGCCCTTCGCGATCGGCCCGCGCACGCGCACGAACTCGCACTCGAGCGTGAGCGTGTCGCCCGGCTCGACGATCCGCTTGAAACGGCACGCGTCGATACCGGCGAAGAAGGGCAGCTTGCCCCGGTTCTCCTCCGCGGCAAGAACCGCGACGGCGCCGGCCTGGGCGATCGCCTCGATCGTGAGCACGCCCGGCATCACCGGCGCGCTCGGGGAAGTGCCCGGCGAACCACCAGTCGTCGGCCCGGATCTCCCGGCGTCCGACGACGCGCTTGCCGGGCTCGAGCTCGAGGATCTCGTCCACGAGCAGGAAGGGCGGGCGGTGCGGGATCAGCTGCTCGATCACGTCCCGGCCGAACGGCGCCACCGGGACGCTCATGGGCCAACCTTCTGACGGATGACGGGTCGGCCGGTGATTTCGGACGGGACGTCCCGCGCCTCGAGCCGCTCGCGCAGACGGTTGCGCCCGCGGTGGGCGTGGCACTTCGCGGTACCGACCGGCATGCCCGTCGGCCTCCGCGATCTCCTCGAAGGAGTAGCCGAGCGTGTCCTTCAGGACGACCACCTGCGCCTGGGTCGCCGGGATGTCCGCGAGCGAGTCGCAGAGCTCGCGGCGCAGCTCCGAGACGCGGGCCGCGTGGACGGGATCGCCGTCGGGCCCGGCGCGCAGGTCGTCCGCGAGCTGCTCGGTGGCTGCGGGTCGACCGCCGCTCGGCCGCGTCGCGGCACGTGTTCACGACGAGCCGGTGCAGCCAGGTCGAGAACTGGGACTCGCCGCGGAACTGCTTGAGCCGGACGCACACCTTCGCGAGGGCCTCCTGCGCGGCGTCGCGGGCGTCTTCCGGGTCGCGGAGCAGGTGCCGGGCGAGCCGCTCGACCTTCGGCGCATGCCGTTCGCACAGCGCTTCCAGCGCGAGCCGGTCGCCGTCCTTCGCTCGTGTCACCAAGATGGGATCGCTGAGCTTCTCGTAGACGAGGCCGCTGTCCTGCCGCAGCGGTTGCCTGATCGGACGGCCGTTGGCGCGGAGCGGTTGCACGACCGGACTAGTCTAGAACGGCGTGTCGGATCTGACCCCCGAGACGGTGCTGCCGCTCCTGCGCGGCCGGCTCGGGACGCCCTACCGCTTCGTCGAGTCGTGTCCGTCCACCCAGCGGCTGCTCGGCGAGGACGAGCCGGAGGGCGCCACCGTGGCCGCGGACGAGCAGACCGCCGGCCGCGGCCGGTTGGGGCGCACGTGGGAGGCGCCGGCCGGGCGGGCGATCCTCTGCTCGGTCCTTCTCCGGCCGCGCGTGCCGATGGCCCTGTGGCCCGAGCTGTCGCTCGTCGCCGGCGAGGCGGTCGCCGCGGCGCTGCGGGCCGAGACGGGTGTGGACGCGTCGCTGCGCTATCCGAACGACGTCGTCGTCGCGGGCCGCAAGCTCGTGGGCGTGCTCCCCGAGGCCGCGCCGGGCCGGGTCGTGCTGGGGATCGGCGTCAACGTCAACCAGACCGCCGGACGAGCTGCCGCGCGAGACGCCGAAGCCGCCGACCTCCCTCCGGATCGAGCTCGGCCACGAGCTGGCGCGGGCGCCCCTGCTCGCGGCGATCCTCCTCGAGCTCGAGCGCGGCTACGACGCCTGGGTGCGAGAAGCACTCGTAGATACAATTCGTCCGTTGTGAGCGGACGCCTGCTGCGCCTCGTAGGTGCGGCTCTCGGGATCGTGATCGCCTCGCTGGCGCTCGCCGGAGGCAGTGGTGCCGCGGGCTCCTCGCACCCGCGCGTGCTCGCAATCCGCTTCGGTCCCGACCTCGAGATCAACCCGGTCACGCAGGACTACTTCACGCACCAGCTCGCGAAGGCGGCGAGCGGCCACTACGACGCCGCGGTGATCCTGCTCGACACGCCGGGCGGCCTCTCGACGTCGATGAAGACGATCTTCAACGCCGAGCTCAACGCCAAGCTGCCGGTGATCGTCTACGTCTCGCCCGAACGGCGCGCGCGCGGCGTCGGCGGGCGTGTGGGTCTCGCAGGCGGCGGACGTGCTCGCGATGGCCCCGACGACGAACATCGGCTCGTCGACGCCGATCGACTCGAGCGGCGCGAACCTCGGCTCGGACCTGCGCCGCAAGGTGATCAACGACTCGGTGGCTTCGCTCACTGCGCTGGCGGTCGCCCACCATCGCAACGCGACCTGGCCGGCGAAGGCGGTCCGCGTCGCATCCAACCTGACCGCGCAGCAAGCGCTGAAGCTGCACGTCGTGGACGTGCTGGCGCCGAGCCTTCCTGCGCTCCTCGACAAGCTCGACGGCTACCGCACGAAGGACGCGGAGCGCCCGTACACGCTGCATCTCGCGGGCGCGACAATCGACACCGTCGGGCCGGGTTTCTTCACCCGCTTCCTGAACACGTTGATCGACCCGAACATCATCAGCCTGCTCTTTCTCGCGGGCATCGCCGGCATCGGCTTCGAGATCTTCCACCCGGGGATCGTGCTGCCGGGCGCACTCGGCGCCGTCTCCCTGTTGACGGCGCTGTTCGGCTTCTCGGTGCTGCCGATCTCGTGGTCCGGGCTCATGCTGATCATCCTCGGCGTCGTCCTGCTCGTCGTCGACGCGCACGTGGTCACGCACGGCGCCCTCACCGTCTCGGGCCTCATCAGTCTCGCTTTCGGAATGATCATGCTGTTCCACAACGCGCCGGCGCCGTACCACACGTCCCTTCCGCTCGTGCTTTCGATCACCCTCGTGCTCGGCGGCTTCTGGGCATTCGCCCTCGGCAAGGCGGTGCAGGTGCGCCGGCGGCCGGTCACGGTCGGGCCACAGCGCGTGCTCGGCCAGGATGCGGTCGTGCGCTTCCCGGGACAGGTGTACGTCGAAGGCGAGCTCTGGCACGCGCATCGCACCGACGGCCGCGACCTCGTGCCGGGCGAGCACGTCGAGGTCGAGTCCGTGGACGGGCTCGAACTGACCGTCCGCTAGGAGTAGTCTGGGGTTCATGGCCGCCGGTCTCGTCGTCCTCGCAGTCGTTCTCTTCTTCGTCGTCCTGTTCCTGATCTCGGCGATCAAGGTGGCACGGGAGTACGAGCGCGGCATCATCTTCCGGCTCGGCCGTCTGCTGCCGGAGCCGAAGGGGCCGGGGCTGTTCTTCCTCATTCCGGTCGTCGACCGGATGGTGAAGGTCGACCTGCGCACGATCACGCTCAACATCCCGCCGCAGGAGGTCATCACCAAGGACAACGTGCCGGTGCGCGTGAACGCCGTCGCGTACTTCCGCATCGTCGCGCCGAAGGACGCGATCGTGCAAATCGAGAACTTCATGGTCGCGACGTCGCAGATCGCCCAGACGACGCTGCGCGCGGTGCTCGGCCAGCACATGCTCGACGAGCTGCTCTCCGAGCGCGAGAAGATCAACTCGATCCTCCAGGAGATCATCGACGGCGCGACCGGCCCGTGGGGGATCAAGGTCTCGATCGTCGAGGTGAAGGACGTCGAGATCCCGAGCGGGATGCAGCGGGCGATGGCCCGCCAGGCCGAAGCCGAGCGCGAGCGGCGGGCGAAGATCATCAACGCCGAGGGCGAGTACCAGGCGGCCGAACGACTCAAGGACGCGGCGATCGTGATCGAGGAGCATCCGATCGCGCTCCAGCTTCGCTACCTGCAGACGCTGCTCGAGCTCGGCGCCGGCAACACGTCGACGATCATCTTCCCGGCGCCGATCGACCTGATCAAGCCGTTCCTGAACCGCACTGGATCTTCGGGCTGATCCGCTCTCCGGGCGGCTCGTGGCCGTGGCGCCGAACCGGCACCGGCGGCCGGGCGCCGGCGGCGAGACGGGCGAGTGCCCGTTCTGCGCGGGCCGTGAGGAGCTGACGCCACCGGAGACGTACCGGGTCGCGGCCGGGGAGTCCTGGACCGCCCGGGTCGTACCGAACCTCTATCCCGCTTTCGAGCGGCAGGAGGTCGTCGTGCACTCGCCGCGCCACGTCGAGACCTTCGCCGAGCTGAGCGACGAGGAGCTCGCCGCGGTCGCGCAGGCGTGGCAGGCGCGGTTCGAGGCCGCCGCCGGCGAGGGCTTCCCATACGTGCACGCGCTCGTCAACGAGGGCCGCGCCGCGGGCTCGAGCCTGCCGCACTCGCACTCGCAGCTCGTCTGGCTGCGCGAGCCGCCGCCCGCGGTGTCGTGCGAGTCGGCCCCGGGCCTGGACGCGCTCCTAGGAGAGGAGTCGCTGGCGCTCGGAGACGAGCCGGTGCGGGCGGTCGTGCATCGGGCGGGCCGCGTCCCGTACGAGTGCGTGATCGGCGCGCACGAGCCGGACGGGTTCGAGCTCGCGCGCGCGCTCGGCGTCCTCCGCGACCTCGTGCGGCGGCTCCATGTGCTCGAAGGTCAGGCGCCATGGAACGCGTGGCTGCATCACACACCGCGGCCGCATCTCGAGTTCGTGCCGCGGCTGACGGTGTTCGCCGGAGTCGAGCTCGGCGCCGGGATCTACGTGAACACGGTCGCACCGGAGGACGCGGCCGCGGCGCTCAGGAAGGCCTAGCCGGGCTCCTCGCCCCGCTGCCGCTCCCGGAAGCGGCGGGCGGCCTCGATGGCGGCGCCGAGATTCAGGCCCTTGTCCTTCGCCTGCTTGATCAGCATCACCGTCTCGAGCGCGTCGATGTCGTAGATGCGCTGCTTCTTCCCCTTCGTGGGGATCTGGGCCTTGTTGGTCCAGTAGTCGAGCTGCATCTTCGAGATGCCGGCGATCTGGCAGACCTGGCCGAGGTACAGCTCCACCTTGCTGAGATGGTCGACCAGATTTACGGGTTCGAGAAGGTCTACCTGCCTGCTGATCACCATATGCGTCTCCGCCCAACGCCGGAACTCGCCGCCCGACGTGAGAGTTATAGACGCAAAAGTTGCAAATTGGAAGGGACCTACGACTCGGCTTGCGGAGCCGGATCCGAGCCGTTCGCCTCGTCTCCCTCGGAGTCGACGACGGGTGCGAGCGACGAGACGATCTCGTCGCCGCGCAGCCGCATCACGATCACGCCCTGCGTTGCACGGCCGAGCCGCTTGACGTCTTCGACCGGCATCCTGATCACGGTGCCGCCGGTCGAGATCAGCATCACCTGGTACCCGTCGCGCACGATCCGCGCGCCGGCGAGCGTGCCCTTCGCCTCGGTCAGCTGGATCGTCTTGACGCCCATGCCGCCGCGGCCCTTGCGCGGGTAGTCGGCGACGCGGGTGCGCTTGCCGTATCCGTTCTCGGTGACGACGAGCAGGTCGGAGTCGTCTTGCGCGATGTTGATCGAGATCACCTCGTCGCCGGAGCGCATCCGCATTCCCTGCACGCCAGAGGCGTCGCGCCCCATCGCGCGCACCGCCTTCTCGTGGAAGCGGATCGCCTGGCCGAGCTTGGAGACCATGAGGATGTCGTCGTCGCCCGACGAGTGCCGTACGGCAACGAGCTCGTCGCCCTCGCGCATCTTGATCGCGATGATCCCGTCGGCCTTGAGCGGCGTGTTGTACGCCACGAGCTCGGTCTTCTTGACGACGCCGTTCTTCGTCCCGAAGACGACGTACTTCGCCTCGGAGAAGTCGCGCGTCTGGACGACGGCACGCACCTGCTCCCCCTGGCGGAACGGCAGGAGGTTGACGATCGCCCGGCCCTTGGACTGGCGTGAGCCGAGCGGCAGCTCGTGCACCTTCAGCCGGTACACCTTGCCGACGTTCGTGAAGAAGAGGATGTAGTCGTGCGTCGAGGCGACGAACAGGTGCTCGATGTAGTCCTCGTCCTTCAGCTCCATTCCCATCACCCCGATGCCGCCGCGGCGCTGCTCGCGGTAGGCGGTGACAGGTAGCCGCTTGATGTAGCCGGACTGCGTGATCGCAATCACCATGTCCTCTTCCGCGATCATGTCCTCCAGCTCGAGCTCCTCCTCGGCGTGCACGATCTCGGTGCGGCGGTCGTCGTTCCTGCCGTAGATCTGCTTGATCTCGAGCAGCTCCTCGCGGATGAGGCCGTCGATCTTCGCCTGGTCGCCGAGGGTGGCGCGCAGCTCCGCGATCCGCTCGGTCAGGTCCTTGTGCTCGGTCTCGACCTCCTTGCGGGCGAGACCGGTGAGCCGCGCGAGCCGCATGTCGAGGATCGCCTGCGCCTGGATCTCCGACAGGGCGAACTTCGACATCAGCTGCGTGCGCGCGTCGTCGGTGTCGTCGGCGCCGCGGATCAGTGCGACGATCGCGTCGATGTTGTCGAGCGCGATGAGGTAGCCCTCGAGCACGTGGGCGCGCGCTTCCGCCTTCTTCAGCTCGTCCTGGAGGCGGCGGGTCACGACCTCGCGCTGGAAGTCGAGGTAGTGGCTGATCTGCTCGAGCAGCGACAGCGTCCGCGGGACGCCGTCGACGAGCGCGACGGCGTTGTAGCCGAAGGTCGACTGCAACGGCGTGTGCTTGAAGAGCTTGTTCAGCGCGACCTGCGGCACGGCGTCGCGTTTGAGCTCGACCTGGATGCGCATGCCCGTGCGATCCGAGTGGTCGGCGAGATCGGAGATCTCCGTCAGCACCTTGTCGTGCACGAGGTCGGCGATCTTCCGGATCACGCCGGTGTCGCCACCCTTCTTGACGCCGTACGGCAGCTCGGAGATGACGATCGCCGACTTGCCTCCGCGCAGCTCCTCGATGTGTGCCCGCGCGCGCATGACGATGCGGCCGCGGCCGGTGCGGTAGGCATCGCGGATGCCGGCGCGGCCGACGATGAACGCGCCGGTCGGGAAGTCGGGCCCCTTGATGTGCTTCATCAGGCCCTCGACGTCGATGTCGGGCTTGTCGATCATCGCGACGATCGCGTCGATGGTCTCGCCGAGATGGTGCGGCGGCAGGTTCGTCGCCATGCCGACCGCGATCCCCGTGGAGCCGTTCACGATCAGGTTCGGGAAACGCGACGGAAGCACGGACGGCTGCCGGCGGGACTCGTCGTAGTTCGGCTCGAAGTCGACGGTGTTGGCGTCGATGTCGCGGAGCATCTCCGTCGCCATTCGCGACAGGCGAGCCTCGGTGTTGTGGCTGACGAACCCGTTCGTAAGGAACGAGTGGTCGGCAGTGTCGACGCGCAGCGAGTAGACGGGCTGCACGCCGGCGTCTTCGACGCTTGCGACCTCGGCGTAGTAGTAGTCGCCCGTGACGAGCGGCTGGACGGTCGCGCGAACCTCGTCGGAGCGGATGCGCTCCATGATCGCCGAGCCGCCGCGCTCCCAGCGCTCGATTCGGTCGACGTTGTGCCGGCGCAGCCAGTCCTTGTCGACCCGCCGCGAGGCGCAGTCGGCGCGAATGTATTCGGCGACGTACGGGACGTGGTCGTGGCTGAGGGCGGTGCTCTCGAGCGGAATCTCCGCGAGCGCCGCCTCGAGCTTGGCTTGTTTCGCCCCAAGGAAGCCGACGTTGGCGGCAAACAGCCCTGCGTCGCGGCGGTTCGTGATCACGACCTTGAACTCGCCCTTTTCGTCGCGACACAGTCGGGAGATCACGCCGAACTCGAGGAGAAGGAGCTGCACGCCGCTGGCGAGCTGCTCGCTGTATGTCGAGTACGAGACCTGGATCGTGTTCCGCGGCAATAGAGACGACGACCCGTCGCCGGTAAAGAGCGACTGAAGGAATACGCGCTTGAAGGCGGTTGCCTCGATCCAGACCGAGTCCGGAATGCATTTGTCGCGACTCGTCACACCAACGAGCTCGCCGACGTTGCCTGCATCGCCAATCCACCCCTCCGAGACGAGCGCGCCCAATAACAAGGCACGCTCCCGGTCTGGCTCAGAGACTGCGCCGATATTCCGAGGCGCGCGCGAAATCACTACCCTCTCGCCGGGCTTGATCTCCTCGAGGAGCCTCCAGAGAAGGAGCGGCACGCCGGCCATTCCCACGAGACACAACACGGGGTGATTGTGCGAGCCCGTTAGCTCATAGCCTTCGTGCGTACGCAGACGAAGGGTGGGGTGCTCGCCCGAGTGGAAAAGCTTGGTCGCTCGTACCGGCCGCCCGAGCCGGTCGAGCACTTCGAAATCAACGTCGTACTCCGAGTCAGGGGCAGCACCCGGAACGACCGAGTCGATTGGGACCGTCCCTGCCGGTGTAGCCACTTTTGCTTGGCCGCTCACGCAGTATCTCATGGCGGCTGGCGGGTCGTCGTCGACCGAGCCGAAGTTCCCCTGGCCGTCCACGAGCGGGTAGCGCAGCGAGAACGGCTGCGCCATGCGGACGAGCGTGTCGTAGATCGCCGCGTCGCCGTGCGGGTGGTAGCGGCCCATCACGTCGCCGACGGTGGCAGCGGACTTCTTGTAGGGGCGGTTCGGCTGCAGCCCCGCCTCGTGCATGCCGTAGAGCACGCGCCGGTGGACCGGCTTGAGGCCGTCGCGCACGTCGGGGAGGGCGCGCGACACGATCACGCTCATGGCGTAGTCGAGGAAGCTCGAGCGCATCTCCTGCTCGAGCTCGCGCGGTTCGATCCGCCCTGGACCCAGCGCTCCCGTCTCTACCTCTGACATGGCATCTCCGGCGCGCTGGGTCTAGAAAGGCAAAGAAGGGACACCCTCTCGGGCGAACCCATAGACGTTTGATGGAGCGCCAGCGACATCAAACGTCCAGGAACTTCACGTCCTTGGCGTTTTCCTCGATGAACACCCGGCGCGGCTCGACCTGGTCGCCCATCAGCATCGAGAAGAGCTGGTCCGCGGCGTGGGCGTCCTCCACGTCGACGCGGATGAGCAGGCGCTTTGCCGGGTCCATCGTCGTCTCCCAGAGCTGCGACTCGTTCATCTCGCCGAGGCCCTTGAAGCGCGAGAGCTGGATGCCGGCCTCCTTCGCGAGGTCGAGCGCGCCGCTGCGCAGCTCGGAGAACGTGTACGCGGCCGCCGACTTCTTGCCGAGCTGAAGTGTGAACGGCGGCGGCCCCGTCACCTCGACGAGCTTCGCATGCGCCTTGCGCAGGTTCGCGTAGATGGGCGACGCGAGCAGCTCCGCCGACAGCGCGATCGTCTGCGCCGTGGACGTCTCCTCCTCGACCACCTTGACGCTGAGCCCTTCGTCGCTTCGCTCGATCACGGAGAGCGTGTAGCCGTTCGCGGGCAGCTTGAGCAGGGCCTTCTCGACCGCGGCCGGCGTGACGGCGTCGAGCTCGACGAGGCGGCGCGAGATGACCAGGTCGGTGGCGTGATGCCCGTAATCGGCGCGGAGACGCGCCGACCAGCCCTCGAACTCGGCGAGCGCGGATGTGAGCCGCTTCCATCGGGCCTCGGTCAGCTTCACCTGTGCCCCGTCGCGGTCGCGGACGTCGAGCTCGTCGAAGCGCTCGCGCACGAGCAGGTCCTCGAGCTGCGACTCCTTCTCGAAGTAGTACTCCTGGTTGCCGAGCTTGACGCGGTACAGCGGCGGCACTGCGATGTAGACGTGGCCGCGCTCGATCAGCTCGGGCATTTGCCGGTACAGGAACGTGAGGATGAGCGTCCGGATGTGCGAGCCGTCCACGTCGGCGTCGGTCATGACGATGATCCGGTGGTAGCGGATGCCCCCGATGTCGAACTCGTCGCCGATGCCGGTGCCGATCGCCGTCACCATCGCCTGGATCTCGACGTTGGAGAGAACCTTGTTGATCCGGTTCTTCTCGCTGTTGATGATCTTCCCGCGCAGGGGCAGGATCGCCTGGTACGTGCGGTCGCGGCCCATCTTCGCCGAGCCGCCGGCGGAATCGCCCTCGACGATGAACAGCTCGGCCGACTCGGGGTCCTTGATCGAGCAGTCGGCGAGCTTGCCGGGAAGCGACGACCCGCCGAGCGCGGACTTGCGCGTCAGCTCGCGCGCCTTGCGCGCGGCCATCCGGGCGCGCATCGCGGTGATCGCCTTCGTCGAGATCTGCTTCGCGTCCTGTGGGTTCTCCTCGAGGAACTGCGCGAAGTTCGCGTTGACGGTCGTCTGGACGAGGCCCTCGACGCCGGGGTTGCCGAGCTTCGTCTTCGTCTGGCCTTCGAACTGCGGGTTGCTCAGCTTCACGGAGACGACTGCTGCGAGGCCCTCGCGCACGTCCTCCCCCTCGAGCTTCTCGTCCTTCTTCAGCAGCTTCAGCTCGGTCGCCTTGCGGTTGAGCGTGCTCGTGAGCGCGCTGCGGAAGCCGGACAGGTGCGAGCCGCCCTCGACGGTGTTGATGTTGTTGGCGAACGTGAAGACGGACTCCTGGTAGGAGTTGTTCCACTGCATCGCCACCTCGAGGGAGCCCTGGTCGCTCTCGCCCTCGAAGTAGACGAGCCGCTTGTGGATCGGGTCCTTCGCCTGGTTGATGTGCGCGACGAAGTCGCGGATCCCGCCCTCGTAGTGGAACTCGACCGTCTTGCCCTCGGCGCGCTCGTCGATCAGCTTGATGGTGAGGCCGCGCGTGAGGAAGGCCGTCTCGCGCAGACGCTGCGTGACCGTGGCCGCGTCGACCTCGAGCTCCTCGAAGATCTCGGCGTCCGGCAGGAAGCTGACGAGGGTGCCCGTCCGCTCGTCCTCCATCGGCCCGACCACCTCCATCGGCCCGACCGGCTCGCCGCGCGAGAACTCCTGGCGGTGGATCTTCCCGTCCCGGCGCACCTCGGCCACGAACCGCTCCGAGAGCGCGTTGACGACGGAGATGCCCACGCCGTGGAGGCCTCCCGAGACCTTGTAGCCCTCGCCGCCGAACTTGCCGCCGGCGTGCAGCTTCGTCAGGACGACGGTCAGCGCGGGCAGGCCCTGCTCCTTCATCAGGTCGACGGGGATGCCCGAGCCCCAGTCCTGGACCGTGACCGAGTGGTCGGGATGGAGGGTCACCTCGATGCGGTCGTTGCGGCCCGCGAGGGCCTCGTCGACGGAGTTGTCGACCGCTTCGTAGAGGAGGTGGTGGAGCCCCCGGAGCCCGGTCGAGCCGATGTACATGCCCGGCCGGAGCCGGACCGGCTCGAGCCCCTCCAAAACGGTGATGTCCTTTGCGGTGTAGGTCGTCTCGGCCATAAAAAAAGCCCTGCAAATGCCGCATTTGCGGGCACCGCTAAGTGTATCAGAACGGGCGGTCGGCCGCTGCTCGCGCGAGGCTCGCACGGGCGGCCCGCGAGACGAGCTCGCGCAGCTCTTCGTCCTCGATCGCGGCGGCCCAGCGGTCGGCTTCGAGCGCCTGCTCCGGCGTCGCCTGAAGAGGGGCCGCGGGCTCCTCTTCGGGAGCGTCGAGGGCAGGCTCGGCGAGCGGTCCCGGGGCGAACTTCAGCGCGGGCGCGTGCGGGAGCCGGGCGGCGATCTCGGCGGCCCGCTGCGTCAGCTCGAAGGCCCACACGGCGTCACGCGTGTTCACGAAGAGCGTGCCGTCGCGTGAGAAGCGCGACGGCCAGGCGTTGCGCGCGATCTCCGGCCCGACGGCCGCCGGCCAGGCGGCCGCGACGGCGCCGATCTCGGCCTGCGGACCGAGACTGCGCAGCTCCCGCTTGACCTCGTCGCCGAGCGGATCCATCTCAGGCAGCTTGCCGGACGGCGCCGGGTGAGACGTCGAGCAGCTGCGCCGGCTCCCCCGGCAGCATCGCCGCGTCGGTCGCGGTCACGAGTGCCTGGCCGGCCTGGCCGACGCGGGCGGCGAGGATCCGCCGCCGGGCCGGGTCGAGCTCGGAGAGGACGTCGTCGAGCAAGAGCAGCGGCGGCGCGCCGCGGCGGTCGACGATCACCTCGGCCTCGGCGAGCAGCAGCGCGAGCACGGCCAGCCGCTGTTCTCCCTGCGATCCGAAGCTGCGCAACTCGCGGGTCGCGCACGCGATCACGACGTCGTCGAGATGGGGCCCGAGGCCCGTCGCGCCCCGCTCGAGGTCGCGGTCGAGCCGCTCGACCAGCGCGGCGGAGGTCGGCGGCGTCCCGTCGTAGCGCAGCTCCGCCGCTTCGAGTCCGAGCTCGCCGGCCCGTTCGGCAAAAGCCGGGCCGAGCAGCGCCAGCACCTCGCGGCGGGCGGCGACGAGGTCCGCCCCGAGCTCCGCGGCTTGCTCCGTCCACGGCTCGAGCGCCTCGCGTGTGGAGAACCCGCCGGCGACGCGTCGCAGCGCGGCGTTGCGTTGCGCCACGACCGCGCCGTAGTCGGCAGGCAGCTGCGCCCGCGCCGGCGAGAGACGGCCGAGCGCACGGTCGAAGTACGCGCGCCGGACGGCGGGTGCGCCCTTGACGATGCCGAGCCGGTCGGGAGTGAAGACGAGCGTCGCCGTCTCGCCGCGGAGCTGCTCGGCGCTGCGCAGCGCGGCCCCGTTGAGCTTCGCCCGCTTCCCGGCTCCGGCTTCGAGGACGACCTCGAGCTCGAGCGGGACGCCGTCGCGGCGGCCCTTGACGGCGATCCGGCCGGCCGACTCGCCGAAGCGGATCAGCTGCGCGTCGTTGCGCGTACGCGGCGAGAAGCCCTGCGTGCCGACGTGCAACGACTCGAGCAGGTTCGTCTTGCCGACGCCGTTCGGCCCGACCGCAAGGACGAGTCCCGGCCGCAGCTCCAGCTCGAGCCGCTCGTAGGACCGGAAGTTGCGAAGCGAGACGCTGCCGACGATCAGCCCGGCAGTCTGATCGGCATGACGAGGTAGGTGAAGTCGTCGCTTTCGCCCTGGAGCACCGCGGGGCGCAGCGGGCTGATCAGCTTCACCCGTACGTCGTCGCCGTCGATCGACTCGAGCCCGTCTCGCAGGAAGTCCGCGTTGAAGCCGATCTCGAGGGGATCGCCTGTGAACGCCGCCGGCATCGACTCTCGAGACTCACCGACATCCTGCGTCTTGGCGATCACCGTCAGCTCGCCTTCCGCGAGCTTCACCTGGAGCGGTGTCGAGCGCTGGATCATCACCGAGGCACGGCGCACGACGTCGAGCAGCTCGCTGCGCGGAAGCGTCAGCTCGTGCTCGAACGCCTCGGGGAGCAGCTGCCGGTAGTTCGGAAACTGTCCGTCGATCCGGCGGGTCGTCAACCACACGCCGGAGGTGGAGAAGAGGACCTGGTTCTCGTGCACGCCGATCTCGACCTCGTCGCCCGACGTCGCGATGCGCGCCAGCTCCTGCAGCGCGCGGCTCGGCACGATCGCCTCGAGGTCGGGCGGAGGCGTTCCCTCCAGCATCGTCTCCTTGACCGCCAGCCGGTAGGAGTCGGTGGCCGCCATCACGAGCTTGCCGCCCTCGAAGTGGACGAGGATTCCGGTGAGCACGGGACGCGACTCGTCGCGCGAGGCCGCGCGCGCAACCCGGCCGATCGTCTCCAAGAGCACCTCTCGGTCGACGGTGAACGTGCCGGCTGCGCCCAGCTCCGGCAGCCGCGGGAAGTCCTCGGGGTTGTACGTGTTCAGCGTGTAGCTCGCGCTGCCGGAGGTCACGTGCACGACCGACTCCGTCGGCTTGTGCTCGATCGTCACCTCGTCCGTCGGCAGGAGCCGCGCGATGTCCGCCAGCGTCTTCCCGGGAAGCACGACGACGCCGTCGCCCTCGACCCGCGCGGAGACGGTCGCGCGCAGCGAGATCTCCATGTCGGTCGCCGCCAGGCGCAGCTCGTCGTTCTGCGCCTCGAGCAGGATCCCCGACAGGATCTGCACCGACGTCCGGGTCGAGACGGCGCGCGCGACCACACCGAGCCCCTGCACGAGCTCGTCCTTGGAGCACGTAATCCTCAGCCCTGTGCCTACCACGATGTCAGCTTCAATCATCTCTTTAAATCCTAGTAATAGTCATAGGGAGTGTGGACGATGGGGAAGACGATGCGGTAGGGCCTGGTTGAGCCGAGTTCGGTCGGGACAGGACCTGTGCAGAGAAGTCCGTTGCGAACAAGACCACGCTCTACCGGACCTGCTTCACCCGCGCAGTGAGCTCCTGCACGAGGTTGTACACCGATCTGTCCTCACGAATGAGCCGTGCGATCTTCGCGTTCGCGTGGATCACCGTCGTGTGGTCGCGACCGCCGAACTCCTTGCCGATCTTCGGCAGCGACGAGTCCGTCAGCTCGCGTGACAGGTACATGGCGACCTGACGCGGGTAGACGATGTTCTGAGAGCGCTTGTCTCCGCAGAGCTCTTCCAGCGACATGTTGAAGCGCTCGGCCACCAGGTCCTGGATCCGTTTGATCGAGACCTCTGCCGCCTCGCCCTGGGGGAAGACGTCCTTGAGCACGTCCTGGGCGAGCTCCACCGACATGGCGCGGGCGGTGAGCGACGAGAACGCGACGACCCGTGTCAGAGCGCCTTCCAGCTCGCGGATGTTGGTGGACACGCGGCCGGCGATGAAGGTCAACACCTGCGGGTCGGGAACGTGGATCCCGTCCGTCTTGACCTTCTTGCGCAGGATGGCGATGCGCGTCTCGAGATCGGGCGGCTGGATGTCCGTGATCAGGCCCCACTCGAAGCGGCTGCGCAGCCGCTCCTCGAGCGTCGCGATGTCGCGCGGCGGCCGGTCGCTGGACATGACGATTTGCGAGCCGGCCTCGTAGAGCGAGTTGAAGGTGTGGAAGAACTCCTCCTGGATCCGCTCCTTGTGCTCGAAGAACTGCACGTCGTCGATGAGCAGGACGTCGTACGTGCGGTACCGCTGCTTGAAGCCCTCGATGCGCTTGTCGCGCAGAGAGTTGATGAAGTCGTTCATGAACGTCTCGCTCGTCACGTAGCGCACGCTCAGGTCCGACGAGTGCTCACTGACGTACTGGGCGACGGCTTGCAGCAGATGCGTCTTCCCCAGGCCCGTGCCGCCGTAGATGAAGAGCGGGTTGTACGCCTGCGCCGGCGCCTCGGCGACGGCGAGTGCGGCCGCGTGCGCAAACCGATTCGACGAGCCGATGACGAAGGAGTCGAACGTGTACTTGGCGTTGAAGCCGCCGCTCTCGGGCCGGTGGTGAATCGGCGTCGCGACGATGGCCGGAGGCGCGTGCTCGGCGGCGCCGTCGCTCCCGGCTGCGGGGAGAGCCGTGTCCACGAGGCGCAGCTCGATCGGCCGCTCCGCGCCGGTGACGTCGCGAATCGCGGCACCGATCAGGCCGAGGAAGTGTCCCTCGATCCAGTCGCGCGTGAAGTCGTTCGGGACGCCGAGGACGAAGCGGTCGTCCGACAGCTCGACGCCGCTGGCCTCACGGAACCAGGTGCCGTACGTGGTGTCGTTGAGGGCTCCCCTGAGCCGACCGGAGACTTCACTCCACAGGTTCTCTGCGGTCAGCCCGATTTGGTGATCCATCTGCTGCCGCTCCTCCCGTGTGCCTCCGGATGGCGAGCATACCAACCCGCGAAACAGACTCAAAATACGCCTGTGTGCAGGGATTTACCGCGAAGAAGCATTCCCTCCACAACTGTGGAAAGCGATGGGGGAAACTCCCCTTCGGGCTTCGTTGCTCGCCCTGCGCCTGTGGAGAAGCCGGTGGACGAGTCTCGTCTATACTGGCCCCTCGTTCTCCCCCCCAACGGGGGAATTTCTACGCATAGAGCGGTTTCTCATCGATGAAGCGCACCTATCAGCCCAACGTTCGACGACGGAAGCGCAAGCACGGTTTCCGTGCGCGCATGTCGACGCGTGCCGGGCGGCTGATCCTCAAGCGGCGCCGCGCGAAGGGCCGCGCGCGGCTCTCTGCCTGACACATCTAGGCTTTCCCCGTGAAGCGAGCCAACCGTCTGTCCCGCTCGCGGGACTTTGACGCCGTCTACCGGCAGGGCAGGTCGGTGTCGTCCCGATTCCTCGTCCTCTACTGGTTTCCGCAGGAGGAGCAGGCGGCGCCCCGCTTCGGCTTCTCGGTGCCGAAGTCGGTCGGCGGAGCGGTCGAGCGGAACCGGATCAAGCGGCAGCTGCGGGAGGTCTGGCGGGAGCGGCTCGAGCGGGTTCCCGAGGGTCACGACTACGTGCTGATCGTGCGGAGCGGCCTGCCGGAGGCGGTGGCCGCCAACGGCTTCGAGTGGCTCGGCGAGCGCGTGGACGAGGTGCTGTCGATGACGAAGGCGGCCGCGTGAGCGTCGTCCGGCGCGCGCCTGCGTACCTCGGGATCGGGCTCGTGTGGCTCTACCGCGCGACCTTCGGGGCGCTCTTCCCGACGACCTGCAAGTACCACCCGTCCTGCTCGGAGTACGCGGTGCAGGCGCTTCGCAAGCACGGGCTCGTCCGCGGAAGCGTCATGGCCGGCTGGCGGCTGCTGCGCTGCAATCCCTGGAGCCGCGGAGGGTTCGACCCGGTCCGATGAGCCACCTCGCGCTCGTCTTCATCTCGAACCCGCTGACGCCGCTCGAGCACCTGGCGCGGCACGTCCTCAACTGGCTGCACTTCAACATCGGCCTGCCTTGGGCGTGGTCGATCGTCGCGCTGACGGTGTTGGTCCGGATCCTGCTCGTGCCGCTGACGGTGCGGCAGATCCATTCGATGCAGAACCTGCAGCGCTTCGCGCCGCAGATGAAGGAGATCCAGAAGAAGTACAAGGCGGACAAGCAGAGGCAGAACCAGGAGCTGATGAAGTTCTACCGCGAGAACAGCATCAACCCCGCCGCCTCGTGCCTGCCGATGCTCGCGCAGCTGCCGGTGTTCCTGGGGCTCTACTACTCGCTCAGGCACTTCTCGCGGGAGCCTGCGGCGTTGCACCCCGGCAGCCTCTCGTTCCTGCATTTCATCCCGTCGATCGCCGCCCACACCACCACGCATTGGGGCGGCTACGTGCTGCTCGTCGTCTACGTCGGCAGCCAGCTCGCGTCGTCGTACTACATGTCGGCGTCGGTCGACAAGATGCAGCGGACGCTGCTGATGGTCATGCCGGTCGTCTTCGTGTTCTTCATCGCGAGGTTCCCGGCCGGCCTCGTCCTCTACTGGGTGACGACGAACCTCTGGACGGTCGGCCAGGGACTGATCACCCGCCGCCTGATCCCGAAGCCCGCAGCGCCGGAGAAGCGCACCTCGCGGACGCCGCCCCAGGACGAGGGGGACGGCGGCGGCAACGGTGCGAAGCCGGACCCGTCCGGTCGCCCGCCTTCGCAGCCCGCCCGCAGCAACCAGCCGCCGCGCAAGGTGCGGCGCAAGAAGAAAGCCGGCAGACGCTGAGCGGAATGAACGCCGGAGAACCTGCACAGCTCACCGTCGAGGCGACCGGGGAGACCGTCGGCGAGGCGAAGTGGGCGGCGCTGCGGGAGCTCGAGCAGCGCCATCCCGGCCTGGACAAGTCGGCGGTGCGCTTCGAGGTCGTGTCGGAGGGCGAGCGCGGGCTGCTGGGCGTCGGCTACGCCCCCGCCCGCGTCGTGGCCGGAGTCCCCGCGTCGGCGATCGAAGCGGTCGCGCTCGATGCGAGCGACGCCGCAGCCGACCTGCACGGGCTCGTGCTCGGCATCGTCCACGCGCTCGGGGTGGACGGCCGGGTCGACGTGCACGAGGACGACGCCGCGATCACGCTCACCTGCGTCGGCGCCGACGTCGGTCTGCTCATCGGCCGCCACGGCCAGACGATCGACGCGGTCCAGTACCTGGTGAACGCGATCGCGCACCGGGCGCTCGGCGACGAGCGCAAGGAGGTCGTCGTCGACGCCGCCGGCTACCGGGAGCGCCGCCGGGCCACGCTCGAGTCGATGGCCGTGCGCACGGCCCAGCAGGTGGAGGCGACGGGCGAGCGCGTCGAGCTCGAGCCGATGACGGCGGTGGAACGGAAGGTCGTGCACCTGAAGCTCAAGGACTACGCGGGCGTGCAAACCGCGTCGGAGGGGGCGGAGCCGAATCGCTACGTCGTCGTCCTCCCTGCTGACTGACTGGCTCGCCGCCGTCCTGGCGACTCCCGGGCTCACCGGGCTCCGCGATCCGGCGGCGGCCCGCGCGATGCTGCTCGACGACGCCCTGCGCGCGGTCGAGCTCGTGCGCTCGCTCGGCGGCCCCATCGTGGACGTCGGCTCGGGCGGGGGCTCGCCGGGTATTCCGCTCGCGCTCTCGCTGCCCGACCGGGAGGTGACGCTGCTCGAGGCGGAGCGGCGCAAGTGCGACTTCCTCGAGCGCTGGGCGCCCGCCAACGCGCGTGTCGTCTGGGGCCGCGCGGAGGAGCAGGAGCCGGACGCGTACGGTGTCGCCCTCGCCAAGGCGCTCGCCCCGCCGCCGGTGGCCGCGGAGTGGTGCCTGCCGCTCGTGCGGCCCGGCGGCGCGGTCGTGCTCTGGCTCGGGCCGAGCGCCGACCTCGAGCTGCTGGCGCGCGTCGCGGCGCAGCTCGGCGGCGGCCCGCCCGAGGAGCGCGACGGCCTCGCCGTCCTTCCCAAGCTCGTCGCGACGCCGCCGGGGTTCCCGCGGCGGACCGGAGTCGCGAAGAAGAGGCCGCTCGGCTAGCGGGGTTTGCGACGCGTCCGCCGCGGTCGCGACAATGGCTGCGTGGCCCGGATCTACGCGATCGCCAACCAGAAGGGCGGCGTCGGCAAGACGACGACCGCGATCAACCTCGCCGCCTGCCTCGCGGAGGCGGGCCAGCGGGCGCTCGTCGTCGACCTCGACCCGCAGGCCAACGCCACCTCCGGGCTCGGTATGCGCGCGAACGGTCACTCGAGCTACGACCTGCTCGACGGCGCGCCGCTCGCGGAGTTGACGAGGCACACCGCGTTCGCGAACCTCGACCTCGTCCCCTCGAAGCCCGATCTCGCCGGCGCGGTCGTCGAGCTCGCGCGCCGCGACGACGGCGAGCGCTATCTCGCCACCGCGCTTGCGTCCGGGACCTCGCAGTACGACTTCGTCTTCCTCGACTGCCCGCCGTCGCTCGGCCCGCTGACGGTGAACGCGCTCGCGGCGGCGGATCGCGTGCTCGTGCCCGTGCAGGCCGAGTACTACGCGCTCGAGGGGCTGACGCAGCTGATGCAGTCGATCGAGCTGATCCGGCGCCGGCTCAACCCGCGTCTCGGCGTCGGCGGAGTGCTCCTGACGATGGTGGACGCGCGCACCCGCCTCGCGCACGACGTCGAGGTCGAGGTGCGCCGGCATTTCGGGTCGCTCGTCTTCAGGACGTCGGTGCCGCGCTCGGTGCGCCTCGCGGAGGCGCCGAGCCACGGCCTGCCGGCGATCGCCTACGACCGTCGCTCCGCCGGAGCCGACGCCTACTGGAAGGTGGCGATGGAGCTTGTCGAGCGCGCCTAACGACGGGGACTGGGCCGGGGCCTCGAGCTGCTCGTGGGCGGGCTCGAGCCGTCCGCGACCGAGCTACTCGAGCTGCCGGTCGACGCGCTCCACCCGAACCCGCGGCAGCCGCGCAAGCGCTTCGACGGCGAGGCCGGCTCGGGGCTCGCGGAGTCGATTCGCGTGCAGGGCGTCATCCAGCCGCTGCTCGTCCGGCCGCGCGACGCGGGCGGCTACGAGATCGTCGCCGGCGAGCGCCGCTGGCGCGCGGCCCGCGACGCCGGCCGCCAGACCGTGCCCGCCGTCGTGCGCGAGAGCCGACGACCGCGACTCGCTGCTCCTCGGTCTTGTCGAGAACGTCGCGCGCGAGCAGCTGACGCCGGTCGAGGAGGCGCGTGCGTACGCGCTGCTGATCGACGAGTTCGCGCTCTCGCTCGGCGAGGTCGCGGAGCGCGTCGGCCGCTCGAAGCCGTCCGTCTCGAACCGGATCCGCCTGCTCGAGCTGCCGGACGACGTGCTCGGCATGGTCGAGCGCGGCCAGCTCACCGAAGGTCACGCCCGCGCGGTGCTCGCCGTGCCCGATCACGAAGGCCGCCGCCGGCTGGCGCGCGAGATCGTGCAGAAGGGGCTCTCGGTGCGCGCCGCCGAGCAGCGGGCGAAGTGGGCCGGCGCGAGGCAGAAGCCGCGCGTGCGCGCGACGCCGGTCGACCCCGCGCTCGCCGCGCGCGTGCGCACGGCGCTCGAGCATCTGACCGGCTTCCACGCACGGGTCGGTGCGCGGCCGTGTGGAGCTCGTCTTCGCGGACGAGCACGAGCTCGAGGAGCTCGCCGAGGCGCTCGAGCGCGCCGCCGCACGGCTCGAGTAGCGGGCGTAGGCTCAGGGCATGAGCGCGTCCGCGCCGCTGATCCATGCCCGCGGTCTCGTGAAGACGCTTCGGCACCCTCACGGCCGTCGACGCGATCGACTTCGACGTCGAGCCGGGCGAGGCCTTCGGCTTCCTCGGCCCGAACGGCGCCGGCAAGAGCTCGACGATGCGCATGATCGGCTGCGTCTCGCCGGTGACCGCGGGCACGCTCACGCGTCTTCGGCCTCGATCCGGCCCGCGACGGGTCCGCAGATCCGCGGCGCGTCTCGGGGTCGTGCCGCAGCTGGACACGCTCGACAACGAGCTGACCGTGCGCGAGAACCTCGATCATCTACGGCCGCTACTTCGGGCTTTCGCGCAAGCGAGCTGCGCGGCCGGGCGGACGAGCTGCTCGAGTTCGTCCAGCTCTCCGAGCGCGCGAAGGACCCGGTCGAGCCGCTCTCCGGCGGCATGAAGCGGCGGCTGACGATCGCGCGGTCGCTCGTGAACCGACCCGGAGCTGATGCTGCTCGACGAGCCGACGACGGGTCTCGACCCGCAGGCGCGGCACGCCGTCTGGGACCGGCTGTTCCGGCTCAAGCAGCAGGGCGTCACGCTCGTGCTGACGACGCACTACATGGACGAGGCCGAGCAGCTCTGCGACCGGCTCGTGATCATGGACCGCGGCAAGATCGCGGAGGAGGGCTCGCCGCTGGAGCTGATCCAGCGGCTCTCGACGCGCGAGGTCGTCGAGCTCCGCTTCCCCGGCGAGCCGCCGCGAGGTCGAGGCCGACGTCGTTCGGCCGGCAGGTCGCGCGGATCGAGGTGCTGCCGGACCGGATCCTCCTCTACACCGACGACGGCGACGCGCTCGTCCCCATCGCGCACGAGCGCCTGCACCCGCAGAGCGTGCTCGTCCGCCGCAGCACGCTCGAGGACGTCTTCCTCCGGCTGACCGGCCGCACGCTCGTCGACTGATTCGATGCGCACCGGCCAACTCCGCGTCGCGCTTCGCGCCTTCGAGTACTGGATGACGTCGTACCGGCGCACGTGGCGCGGCAGCGTCGTCTCGAGCCTGCTCAACCCGGTGCTCTATCTCACGGCGCTCGGCGTCGGGCTCGGCAAGCTCGTCAACAACGGCGCCCATCCGCTCGGCGTGTCGTACGTCGCATACGTCGCGCCGGGGATGCTCGCGGCGACCGCGATGCAGATCGCGGCGTTCGAGACCAGCTACCCGGTGATGGCGTGCGATCCGGTGGACGCGGCGTGTACCACGCGATGCTCGCGACGCCGCTGCGCATCCGCGACGTCGTCGCCGGGCACCTGCTGTACGTCGCGTCGCGCGTGGCGCCAGCGCGGCGGCGTCTACCTCGTCGTGCTCGCGGCGTTCGGGGCGCTGCGTCGCCGCTGGCGATCCTCGCGTGGCCGGCGCGATCCTGCTCGGCCTCGCGTTCGCCGCGCCGATCGCGGCGCTCGCCGCCTGGGCCGAGAGGACAGCGTCTTCAACGCGCTCTTCCGCTTCGGCGATCACGCCGCTGTTCCTGTTCTCCGGGACGTTCTTCCCGATCACGCGGCTGCCGCGCGGCTGCGCGAGCTCGCGTACGCGACGCCGCTCTGGCACGGCGTCGACCTGATCCGCCAGCTGACGCTCGGCACGCGCGACCGCCGGCCTCTCGCTCGTGCACGTCGCGTACCTCTCGCGCGTTCGCGGCGGTCGGTCGTTGCGCTCGCCCAGCGCGCGTTACACGAAGAGGCTCGTCCGGTGACGCGCCTTCGCCGGCACCCGCGCGCACCTGCTGTTCGAGCGCAACCTGATGGTCTACCGGCGCTCGTGGCTGACCATCTTCAGCGGCTTCTTCGAGCCGCTCTTCTACCTCTTCTCGATCGGCGTCGGCCTCGGGCACTTCGTCGGGACGCGTGCAGCGGCGTCTCGTACGCGAGCTACATCGCGCCGGCGCTGCTCGCGTCGTCGGCGATGAACGGCGCGGTCTACGACGCGACGATGAACGTCTTCTGGAAGCTGCGCTACGGCGAAGGTGTACGACGCGATGCTCGCGACGCCGCTCGGCCCGACCGACGTCGCGCTCGGCGAGACCGTCGTGGGCGCAGTTCCGCGGGCCTGCTGTACGCGGCGGGCTTCGTCGTCACCGCCGTCGTCGCTCGGGCTCATCCACTCGTGGTGGGGCCTGCTCGCGCTCCCGGCCGCGGTCGTCGTCGGCTTCGGCTTCGCCGGCATGGGGATCGGCGCGTCGACGTTCATCCGCAGCTGGCAGGACTTCGACATCGTGCAGCTCGTCCAGCTGCCGATGTTCCTCTTCAGCGCGACGTTCTATCCGCTGTCGGTCTACCCCGTCGCGATCCAGTGGATCGTGCGCTTCTCGCCGCTGTACCACGCGATCGTGCTCATCCGCTCGCTCACGCTCGGCACGGTCGGGCCGACGAACCTCGCCGACGCCGGCTACCTCGTCGTGCTCGGCGCGATCGGCATCTGGGTCGCCCGGCGGCGCATGGCCGGGCTGCTTCTCAGCTGACCCGGACGCGGACAGCAGCGTGCGGCACGGTAGGTTTCGGGAAGCGAGCAAGGGGAGACCATGACCACACTCGAGAACCGGCCGAACACCGCACTCCTCGTCGTCGACGTGCAGAACGGCGTCGTCGCAGGGGCGCACGAGCGCGACGCGGTCGTCGCGAACGTCGGCAGCCTCGTCGAGAAGGCGCGGCGGGAACGGGTCCCCGTCGTCTGGGTCCAGCACTCCGACGAGGAGCTTGCGAAGGGGAGCGACGACTGGCGGATCGTCCCCGAGCTGACTCCGGGCGACGCCGAGCCGCTCGTCGAGAAGAGCTACGGCGACTCCTTCGAGGACACCGCCCTCGAGACGGTGCTGTCGGGCCTCGGCGTCGGGCGGCTCGTCGTCGTCGGCGCGCAGACCGATGCGTGCATCCGCTCGACGCTCCACGGCGCGTTCGTCAGGGGGTACGACGCGACCCTCGTCAGCGACGCCCACACGACGGAGGACCAGACGGCCTGGGGGGCGCCGCCGCCGGACCAGGTCATCGCGCACACGAACCTGTACTGGACCTACCAGACGGCGCCGGGGCGGACGGCCGGGACGGTCGAGACCAAGGACGTCGACTTCGGCGGCACGTCCTGAAGCCTGCACGGGATGTGTGAGGTGGGCGATCGTGGATTCGAACCACGGACCTCCGCCTTATCAGAGCGGCGCTCTAACCAACTGAGCTAATCGCCCGCGCGGTGGGGCATTGTAGCCAGCCGCGGGCCGGCCGTCCTGCCCCCGATCGAGTGGCCCTTGTTCCAGGGATCGCCGAGGAATTATCGTGCGCCGATGGAGGGTGTGCGGCACGGCTCCTCCTGTTTAGCGGCTTATGCGAATCGGCGATCCGGTCAACTATCACGGGCGCGTTGTGACCCTGCGCGGCATCGACCCGATGAGCGTCCCAGAGCGGCGCGCAGAGGTCGAAGATCCGGACACGGGCGAGCGCTTCGTCGTCGCGTTCGACGAGCTGGAAGACCTGCCGCCGGACCCGCCGGGGTTCGATTCCGCGGCCTGAGCTATATTCGGCCCGAGGCCGGGGATGCACGAGATGCTCATCTACGGTGTCAGCTTCGACTTGGTCGGCAAGCAGCCGATCGTCCTGCTGAAGACCGCCGACGGGAACAAGTTCCTGCCCATCTGGATCGGCCATCCGGAGGCGGCCGCGATCCTGATGAAGCTCCAGAGCCAGGCGCCGCCGCGGCCGATGACGCACGACCTGCTCAGCGACATGCTCGAGCAGCTCGGCGCGCAGGTCATCCGCATCACCGTCACCGAGCTCCGCGAGAATACGTTCTACGCGCAGATCACGGTGACGCAGGACGGCAACGAGATCGAGGTCGACTCGCGTCCATCCGACGCGATCGCGCTCGCCATCCGGGCCGAGGCGCCGATCTTCGCCGCCGACCGCGTGATCGAAGAGTCCGCGATCGAGTTCGAGGGCGACGAGGTGACCGAGGAGCAGCTCGAAGAGGAGGTCACGAAGTTCAAGCACTTCCTCGACGAGGTCACGCCCGACCAGTTCGCCGTCGAGGAAAGCGAGGAGGACGTCCTCGAGGAAGACGGCGACGAGGAAGAGGACGACGAGTAGCTACTCGCCGGAGAGCTCGCGCTTCGTGAGCGCGAGCACCGCGCCGAACAGCTCCTCCAGCCCCTGCTGCGACAGCGGCCCACGATTCGCCCGCGCCAGGTAGCGCAGCATCCACTCTTCCCGCTCCGGGTCGAGCACGTCCAGGCCGCGGGCCCGCTTGTAGCTCCACATCTTCGCGACGAGCTCGAGCCGGCGGTTCATCGCCTCGACGAGCGCGCGGTCGTTGTCGGAGACCTGCTCGCGCAGCTGCCGGATCAGGGGGTCGTCGCCGCTCGTCAGTAGACGTACACCGTCTCGCCGTAGTCGTTCGTCGCGTAGAGCAGCGGGGCGATCCACATCGGCACGCGAATGCAGCCGTGGCTTGCCGGAAACGGCGGCACGGACGGGTTCCCGTGGATCGCGTACCCGCCGGTGAAGTACATGGGGTCGTACAGCGTCCCGAGCGGGCTCGGGTCGAAGCCCGTGACCTTGCGGTAGATGGCGAAGCGGCCGGTCGGGGTGTAGTCGCCGGCGACGCCGGCGGTCGAGACCGGGACGATCGTCGTCACCCGGCCGCCGCGCACGACGTACAGGACCTGGTGCACGATGTCGACCTCGAGGTGGTCGGCCGGGCCAGGGTAGCGGGGCCGCGCCGGGAGCGGATGGGTGAGCCTGGCCCAGACGGCGGCACTGACGATCCCCGTCCGCGGCAGGCCCTGCACCTTCTGGAAGGCGTAGACCGTGTCGAGCAGGGAGGAGTCGAACGTGCCGCCCGCCGGCGGAGTCTCGTAGCCGAGCGCGGCGAGCCGCGCGCGGAGCGTGCTCACCGGGGAGCCGCTCGCTCCCTGCGCGAGCTGGGGGTACGCGACCGTCGTGCTCGCGGTCGTCCTCGCCGGCGACCAGCCGGGCGCCGCCCTCGCGGCGGCCGTGACCATGACGTCTCCGGGAACGCGCGTGTCGAGCGGCACGACGAGGTCGTCGCCCGAAGCGGTCTTCACGATTCCCCCGGGACGGCGCACGGTGAGCGAGAGCGTGCCCGCCGAGGCAGGGCGGATGTGGGCGACGACGCTCAGCTTCCCGTCGAGCGTCTCGTGTCCGGCGAAGGCGACCGTGACCGAGGGGCGCACCGCGAGCATGAAGGCCGGCGACACCGCGAGGTCGGCGTGCGCCACCACCGCCCCCGGCTTCCCGGCGCGCGCGTGGATCCTGAAGCCGCCGCCGCTGCCGGTCGTCCCGTGCGCGATCGTGCGCCCGCCGCTGTCGAGGAGGACGCGCACACCGGCCGCGGCCGGCCTCAGCGAGCCGGTGAAGAGCGTGAGCTTGCCGTACGTCGCGGGCGAAGCGGCGGCGAGCGTCACGGCCTCTGCGCGGACGTCGGCGTGCGCCTGTGCCGTCTCGCCGTCGGGGGCGGTCGCCGTCACGGTGGCCGTCCAGAGCCCGGCCGCGTAGGCGTGCTGCACGCTTGCGCCGTCGGCCGCCGCTCCGTCGCCCAGGTCCCAGTGGTACGTCGCGGCGTCGCCGGAGGCCGTGAGCGTCACCGTCAGCGGCGCCTGTCCCGCCGCCGCGGTCGCGGCCGCCGTCAGGGCGGGCGGCGCGGCGAGTGCGTGCGGAGCGGCGGCGAGCGCGATCAGCGCGAGGAGAAGGACGGCCGGCCGGCGGGGCACGTCCGCAAGCATGCCTTCAGCCGAGGACGGCCAGGGCGAGCGCGAGCGCGTTGAAGACGCCGTGGACAACCATCCCCGGGTAGACGCTGCGCGTCCGGTCGCGCAGCCAGGCGAGCGCGATCCCGAACGGGACGAGCACGAGCAGCGCCTCTACGAGCCCGTGCGCGAGACCGAAGGAGACGCCGGCGAGGACGATCGACGGCCAGCGCCCGAGGAAGCGGAGCAGCGACTGGCCGAGGCCGCGGAAGGTCAGCTCCTCGACGACAGGGGCCACGAGCGCGAACAGGACGAGGTTGGCGGCGAAGGCGCCCGCGTGCGCCGGCTCCCAGTGCGTCGGCGTCAGCCCCTGCTCCTTGCCGGGGCTCTGCGGCAGCGGCAGCAGGGAGACGAGCGCCTCGACCGCGTAGATCGCGACGACTGCGCCGAGGGCGAGAGCGGCCGCCCGCCGCAGCGACGCCGGGCGATGCAGGACGAGCAGGTCGCGGCGCCCGATCGCGATCGCGAGCACGAGTCCGAGCCAGAACACGTAGACGACGAGTCCGCCTGCGAAGGTCGAGTAGCTGTAGACGGCGTTCCGCGCGCTCTGGGTCGAGCCGGTGCTGCTGCCGCCGAAGCGGGCGGCGTAGTTGAGCGCGGCGATCGCGGCCACGAGCGCTGTCCAGCAGGCGAGGCGGCCGCGGTTCACGCGAGGATCCTCGCCGCCGCGCCGGCGAGCGGCGCCGGTTCGAAGCGAAGGCCCGCCGCCCGCGCGCCCTCGGCATCCGCGTCCGCGTCGCCGACGTGCACGGCCCGTTCCGGCGACGTGCCGAGCCGCGCGAGCGCGAGCTCGAACACCGCGGGCGCGGGCTTCGGCGCGCCGGCTTCCGCCGAGGTGACGACGGTGTCGACGAGCGTGTCGAGCCCGAGCGTCCGGAGGTGGTCGTGCAGGCCGACGTCCCAGTTCGAGACGACGGCAAGCCGGAGACCGCGTGCGGCGAGGTCGCGGCAGGCGCCGGCCGCGCCGGGAACCTCCTCGAACGTGAGCGCTCCAACGAACGCGGGGGCGAACCCGCCCGGGTCGAGGTTCGCGCCGGCGGCGTCGAGGAAGACGGCGGCGCAGTCGCGCCGCAGCAGCGCGAGCGTCGCCTCGTCGCGGCCCTCGTGGGAGCGGTCGACGTAGAACGCCACCTCCGCGGCGAACGCGGCCTGGACTGCGCGCGCGTCGAGCTCGATCCCGCGCGTGGCCAGCGCCGCCTGCAGGGGCGGTACCGGGTCCCGCAGCGTGACGAGCGTCCCGTACGCGTCGATGGTGACTGCCTCGACGTTCACCGAACGCGGATCATAGGGTTGTGTCCATGCGCCACTTCACTCCCGAGGAGGCGAACGCCGCTCTGGGCCGGGTCCGGCCGCTGGTCGAGCGCATGGTCGCCCATCGCCGGTCCCATGCGGCGGCACTGGAGCGCCAGGAGTTGCTCGAGGGCCACATCCGCGGGAACGGCGGCGACATCCCGCCCGCCACCCTGGCCGAGGCCGGCGCCGAGATCGAGCGCGAGGCCCGCGAGCTCGCACGGCTCGTCGACGAGATCGCCGGCCACGGCGCCGAGGTGAAGGACCTCGACGAGGGGCTGATCGACTTTCCGGCGCTCCGGCAGGGGGAGACCGTCCTCCTCTGCTGGAAGCTCGGCGAGGACGAGATCCGGTACTGGCACCGGGTCGAGGACGGCGTCGCCGGCCGCCGGCCGCTTCCGCTCGACTGAGGGATCCGGCAAGCCCCCGTCGAACTACCCTCCGGTATGCCCTTCCAGCACCGGATCGTCGTCCCGAATGAGAAGCCGGCCTCGGATACCATCCGCAGGGCCACGACTCGCAGCCGGGAGACGTTCGCGGAGGTCATGTTGCAGCTCTGCGCTGCGGTGCGGGAATGAGTCCGACGTCGTCCCACGGGCGGCGGCGTCCCGCGCCGGAACCGACGGCGGCGACGCGCCGCCGGCGCAAGCGGCGCGCGCGCGCGCGTCGCCGTCACGGCCGGCGCACGGTGGTACTCGCGCTCGTCGTCGCCGTGCCGGCCCTCGTGGTCGGCATCGCCGCGGTCGGCGGGACGGTCGCGTTCGGCTCGTCGTGCAACCTCGACGCGCTGCGCCCGGTCGCGGTGGGAGAGAACTCCTTCGTCTACGCCTCCGACGGCTCGCTGCTCGGTGCCATCCCGGCCGAGCGCAACCGTACGCCGGTGTCGAGTAGTGCGATCAGCCCGTGGATGAGCAAGGCGACGGTCGCGATCGAGGACCGTCGCTTCTACCAGCACGGCGGCATCGACCCGCTCGGGATCATGCGCGCGGTGGTCGCCGACATCAAGGCACGCAAGTTCGTGCAGGGCGGCTCGACGATCACCCAGGAGCTCGTGCGCAACCTCTACCTGACGCGCGAGCGGACGTTGAAGCGGAAGCTGATCGAAGCGTGCCTCGCCATCAAGCTCGCGGATCACTGGTCGAAGAAGCGGATCCTCACGGCGTATATGAACGAGGTCTATTACGGGAACCACGCATACGGGATCGAGGCGGCGGCCGAGACGTACTTCTCGGTGCCGGCCCGCGACCTGACCCTCGACCAGTCCGCGCTGCTTGCCGGGCTGCCCCAGGCGCCGTCGCTCTACGACCCGTTCCGCGATCCCGCGGCGGCTCTGGCACGGCGCGACGAGGTGCTGCACGCGCTGCTCGTCAACGACGACATCACCTCCTCCGAGTTCGACCGGGCGAAGAGCGACCGCGACCTGCACCTGAAACCGGGCCATCATTTCTCGACGATCCGCGAGCCGTACTTCTTCGGCTACGTCGAGGATCTGCTGCAGCAGGAGTACGGCTCCAACACGGTGCGCGAAGGCGGGCTGAAGGTGTACACGACGATCAACCCGGCACTGCAGCGCGCTGCACGGGCGGCGATCACGCACGTGCTGTACGAGAAGACCGACCCCGCCTCGGCGGTCGTCTCGATCGACCCGCGCAACGGTGCGATCCGTGTCATGACCGCGGTCACGCCGGGCAACAAGGGGAACCAGTTCAACTTCGCGACGAGCGGCCCGCGCCAGCCCGGCTCGACGTTCAAGGTGGTCGCGCTGACGACGGCTGTCGCGCGCGGCATGAATCCCTTCGCGACGTCGTATCTGTCTGCGCCGTTCCACTACCAACCCGACCCGACCTGTAACTCGGCCGATCCGAACTGCGCGTGGAACGTGCAGACGTACGGGCACGACTATCACGGAGTCGAGTCGATCGTGAGCGCCACGCTGCAGTCCGACAACACCGTGTACGCGCGCTTGTCGCTCGACATCGGCCCGCAGAACATCGTCGACATGGCCCACAAGCTCGGCGTGCAGACAGCGCTCGAAGCGGTTCCGTCGATTGCGCTCGGCTCCGACGTCGTCACTCCCCTCGACGAGGCGACGGCGTACTCGACGATCGCGGCGGGCGGCGTCTACTCGAAGCCGATGGCGATCACGAAGGTCGTTCTTCCGAATGGCAAGGTCGACACCGACGCCGGCTGGGGGAAACCTCAGCGCAAGCGCGTGATTCCCGACTGGGTCGCGGCGACGGTGACGCGCGTGCTCGAGCTGAACATGACCGGCGGCACCGGCACGGGCGCTCACATCTCCGGGCACACAGACGCCGGCAAGACCGGGACGACCGACAACTACGCCGACGCGTGGTTCTCCGGCTACACGCCTCGGCTGGAGGCGACCGTCTGGATCGGCTACCCGAGCGCCGAGATCCCGATGCTCGACGTGCACGGCACCGCAGTGTCGGGGCCGACCTTCCCCGCCGACATCTGGCACCTCTACATGGAGACCGCGATCGGCAACAAGCCGGACGTGCCGTTCCCGCCGGCGACCGGCACGCCGGTGTGGACGGCGTGGCGAGGCCAGTACCAGTTCGCGGGCGCTCCTGCGACGACGACGGCGGCGACGACGACGACGACGACCGCTGCGACGACGACGGCACCGGCGCCGACCGTCAACCAGAACACCGTGCCGCCGACCGTCGGCGGGCAACCGACGACCCCGGCGCCGCCGCCGCCGGCGGATACGTCGACGACCCCGGCGCCGCCGCCGCCGACGGACACGTCGACGACCGTGCAGCCGACGCCGTAGCGATGGCACTGCCGACGTTCGACGAGGCACAGGCGCGAGTGCTCGCCCACGTGCAGCCGCTGCCGGCGGAGACGGTACGGATCGACGACGCCGGAGGGCGGGTGACAGCGGCCGCCGTGCAGGCGGTGGTCGACCTGCCGCCGTTCGCGAGCTCGGCGATGGACGGTTTCGCCGTGCGCGCCGCCGACCTGCCGGGGACGCTGCCCGTCGTCGCCCGCATTCCCGCCGGCCGTCCCGCCGGCAGGCCGCTCGCCGCGGGCGAGGCGATGGCCATCTCGACGGGCGGTGTCGTGCCTGGCGGAGCCGACGCCGTCGTCCCGCTCGAGCTTGTTGTCCAGCATGACAACAGCATCGAGGTCGCGGACGCCGTAGCCGCCGGCGCCCACGTGCGGCCGCGCGGTGGCGACGTCAGTGCCGGGGAGGTGGTCGTGGAGGCCGGCGTGCGGCTCGGCGCCGCCCAGCTCGGCGCGCTCGCGGCGGCGGGCGTCGCGACGCTCTCGTGCGCGCGCCGTCCCCGCGTGACCGTGCTGACGACGGGAACCGAGCTCGCCCGCGTAGGCGAGCCGCTCGCGCCCGGCCAGGTCTACGAGTCGAACGGGCTCATGCTCGCCGCAGCGCTCGCCGCCGTCGGCGCCGAGGTGGAGACGCTGCCGGCGGTTGCCGACGACGAGTCGGCGCATCGCGCGGCGCTCGAGCGCGGGCTCGCGGCGGACGTGCTCGTGACCTCCGGCGGCGTGTCGGTGGGACCGCACGATCTCGTGCGGCGGATCGAGGCGGAGCTCGGCGTCGAGGAGGTGTTCTGGCAGATCTCGGTCAAGCCGGGGAAGCCGGTCTCGTTCGGCGTGCGCGGCGCGACGCTCGTGTTCGGGCTGCCGGGCAACCCGGTCTCGTCGCTCGTCGGCTGCGAGCTGCTCGTGAAGCCGGCGCTGCGCGCGCTGCAGGGATTGCTCGACCCGCTGCCGCGCTTCGAGCCGGGCCGGCTGGCCTCGCCGGTCCGTCGCGGCGAGGGTCGCGACGAGTTCGTCCGGGCGCGCTCCCGCCCGGGCGCCGACGTGGTCGTGCTCGAGCCGCTCTCCGGCCAGGAGTCGCACATGATCGTCCGGGCTGCGGCGGCCGACGCGCTCGTGCTCGTGCCGCGCGGCGAGGGCGAGCTCGCGGCGGGCTCCCCCGTCTCGTGGCTGCGCCTCGGCTCAGCCGGCTGATACCTGCCGCCGCGGCTCCGCGGCTCGGCGTCGGCGACGCTGGGCGAGCACGATCCGGCGGATCGCCTCGCGGATCGGCCCGCGCGGCCGGCGCTCGCTCGCGCTCGGATACGGCGCGTACCGGCCGCCCGCGAGAGCGGCGAGCTGCCCGGCGGCGGCCGCCCAGGCGAGTCCGATCGCGAACAGCGGGAACGGCGCGTAGCCGAGGACGAACAGCCACGCGATGTACCAGGGAGCGTCGAACCCGAGCCCGTACCGGCTCGCGAACGACCAGAGGAGCAGCGCCGGTCCGGCGAAGCCGGCGGCGAGCACCGCCGCCCGGAGCGGCAGGGCCCGCTGCCGCACCTGTGGCAGCCAGAGCCACGCGTGCAGCGACGGGAGCAGGAAGACGAGCGCGAACGCATTGGTCGCGACGACGAGGAGCGCGACGACGCCGAGCGCGAGCAGCGCCGCGGCATGGCCGGCCAGCTCCTCCTCTGGCCGGATCTCCCGCCGCGGCAGCAGCCGGTCCCGGGCGACGAGCCAGCCGACCGCCGCGAGCACGCCGAGCGCGATCAGCCCGCCCGCCGGCCAGGAGACGCCGCTGAGCGACGGCGGCCGCGCCGGACCGCGCGGCCAGATCCCGAGCAGCGAGAACAGCGCGGCGAGGCCGCCGCACCAGACCCAGAAGGCGAGCCGGCTCCGGTAGCTCCGCAGCGCGGGCGTGACGCGGATGCGCCGGCGCCGGCAGCGCGCGAACAGGTCGACCGTGGCCGCGAGGAAGGGCAGCAGCGCGGCGACGAGCACGAGCTCGATCGCCCAGCCGCGGACGACTCTGCTGCCGAGGTAGACGAAGCTCGACGGCCCGGGCGAGAGCGCGAGCCCCTGCTCCATCGCGTCGAGCGCGTTCTGCGTCGCGCGGCCGATCTGGCCGAGCTTGCCCGTCCTCAGCAGCCCCGGCGTGTCGCCGAAGCCCGACGCGGGGCGGTCCGGGCCGGTGGTGATCGTGACCGCCGGGATCCCGCGGGCGACGAAGGGCGCCTGCTCGTACGCGCTGAACGGGAAGCCGAGGTCGACGAGCTGGCGGAGCGTGCTCACGCGGGCCGGGTCGGCGCCGGTCTGCGCGGCCAGCTGCGCGCGGACGGTCTCGACGAGGCTCGCCGACGGGGAGCGGGCCGTGTCTCCGGCCAGCTCGATCCGCGGCCGGCCGGTGCCGGCGACGGCGTCGAGGTTGATCACCGCGATCACGTTCTGCCGCTCGGGGGAGCGGGCTGCGAACTCGGCCGCGCCGAGCCCGCCGGCGACCGCGGCGTCGGTCGAGAGGAAGACGAGCGAGTAGGGGAGGTTGAGGCGGACGGCGGAGGCGGCCGGTGCGTACGCCCGCGCGAGCTCGATCAGCGCCGCCGTTCCGGAGGCGTTGTCGTTCGCCCCGGGCCCCGCGCCGGTGTCGTCGCGGTGCGCCATGAGGACGATGGTCTTCTGCGACAGGCCGGCCTTGGCCGCGACGAGGTTCTCGAGCCGGAGGCGGCCGCGGCCGGGAACCGTGGCGGTGAACGGCTCGGCGTGCACCTGGAAGCCGTAGGACTTCAGCTGCGTTGCGAACCAGGCGGCGGCGTTCGCCGCCGCGGCGGTGCCGGGGATGCGGCTCGGGTAGTTGGAGGAGAAGTCCGTCGCGATCGCCGCTGCGGCCGTCGCGTCGAACGCCGGCGGCAGATTCGGCGGCTGCAGCGCGGGCGGCCGGGCGACGCTGAACGCGAGCACGAGCAACGGCAGCCCGACCAGCAGCCACGTACCGCGATAGAGGCGGCCGTTGATCGGCCGCTCGAGCGACCCGCGGCGCGGGCGGCGCCGCTCCGGTGCAGGCGGGACGGCAGCCACGGCGGCTCTATAGTAGGACGAGAGGACCAGGCAGGCACCATCACATGGCCGATTCCGCCACCATCCTCCTGGTCGACGACGAGGACGCAGTCCAGAAGCTGCTGACGTACCCGCTCGAGCACGAGGGCTTCCGGGTGCTGCAGGCGCGCGACGGCGAGGAGGCGCTGCTGCGCTTCGCCGGCGAGCACGTCGACCTCGTCGTGCTCGACCTGATGCTGCCGAAGCTCGACGGGCTCGAGGTCTGCCGCCGCCTGCGCGCCCACAGCACGGTGCCGATCATCATGCTCACCGCCCGCGACGACGAGCTGGACAAGGTGGTCGGACTCGAGCTCGGAGCCGACGACTACATCACGAAGCCCTTCTCGATCCGCGAGTTCCGCAGCCGGGTCAGGGCACTGCTGCGCCGGGCCCAGATCGGCTCGCAGGCGGACGGGCGCGATCTGATCAGCGCCGACGGGCTCGAGATCGACCTGGCCCGACGGACGGTCGTCGTCGGCGGCAAGATGGTGAGCCTCACCTACGTCGAGTTCGAGCTGCTGCGGACGCTCGCCGCCCGCCCCGGCCGCGTGTTCAGCCGCCAGGCGCTGCTCGAGGCGCTCTGGGGCGACTACGCCTACCGGGAGCCTCGGACGATCGACGTGCACGTCCGGCACCTGCGGGAGAAGCTCGAGGCCGATCCGGGGGAGCCCGAGCTGATCCTCACCGTGCGCGGTGTGGGCTACCGCTTCCAGGGCTAGCGGTCTCGTGAATCCCTTCCGGAGCGTCGGCGCGCGGCTCAGCCTTGCGCTCTGCGGTCGTCGTCGCCGGCGCGCTCGGGGTCGTCTGGGTGGCGCTCGTGCCGACGCTGCAGCGCAAGCTCGTCGACGGCCGGCTCAGCCTGCTCGCCCAGTCGGCACGGCAGATCGAGGTGCTGTCGGGCGGCGCCGCCGTGGACCAGGACGTGATCGACGATGCCGCGCGCACCGCCGACGCGACCCGGGCCGTCTATCTCCAGCCGATCACGGTCGGCGGCACCACGACGCTGCTCGCGCTCGCCGACTCGCGGCGCACGGGGACGGCGGCGGCGCAGGACGTCTCCAACGACCCGGTCGCGCTGCGGGCGGCGAGCACGCTGACCCTCCAGCGGGGCGAGGTGACCCGCAACGGCGAGGCGTTCGCCGAGGTGGCGATCCCCGACCCGGCCGGCGACGTGTTCCTGTTCGCCGCGTCGCTGCACGCCACCCTGGTGAACGTCGATCTCGTCCGCTCGCGGCTGATCTGGGCCGGTCTCGTCGCGCTCGGGCTGGCGGTGCTCATCGGCTGGGCGGCCTCGTCGGTGTTCGCGCGGCGGATCCGCCGGCTCGAGCGGGCCGCCGACCGGATCGCCGCCGGCGACTTCGGCCAGCCGGTCGTCGACCGCGGCGGCGACGAGCTCGGGGAGCTCGCGACCGCCTTCGACCGCATGCGGCTCCAGCTTGCCCAGCTCGACGACGCCCGCCGGGCCTTCATCGCCAGTGCCTCGCACGAGCTGCGCACGCCGATCTTCTCGCTCGGCGGCTTCCTCGAGCTGCTCCAGGACGAGGATCTCGACGAGCCCACCCGGACGGAGTTCCTGGGCACGATGTCCGAGCAGGTGCAGCGGCTGTCCAAGCTCGCCACCGACCTTCTGGACCTGTCCCGGCTCGACGCCGGCGGGATCGTCCTCGTGACCGAGTCCCTCGGCCTCGGCGAGCTGGCCCAGGACCTCGCGGACGAGTTCGCGGCACTGGCCCTGCGCGGCGCCCACCCGCTGACCGTGGTGACCGATGAAGGCGGTGTGGCCCGCGCCGACCGCGAGCGGGTGCTCCAGATCGGGCGCGCGCTCGTCGACAACGCGCTCCGGCACACGCCCGAGGGCACGACGATCAGGATCGTCGCGCGCGGCTCGACCCTCGCGGTCGAGGACGACGGGCCCGGTATCCCCGCCGAGTACCTGGAGCAGGTGTTTGCCCGCTTCATGCGCCTCGGCGGCTCGCGCGCCTCCGGCACGGGGCTCGGCCTGGCCATCGCCCGCGAGCTCGCGGGACGGATGGGCGGCGAGATCAACCTCGCGTCGGAGCCCGGCCGCCGCACCGTCTTCACGCTCGTGCTCCCCGTCGGCGTGCCCGAAGCCGAGCCCGCGCTGCCCGTATAGCGCCGCGCGCGGCCGTTTTCACGGGAAATCGCCCGCTCGGGCGGCGGCTACAGTGCGTCCGCTGTGCGTATCGCGTCGCTTGCCCTCCTGGTCGCCGCTCTCGGCGCCGGCGCCGCGCTCGGGATCGGGCGGGCCACGGGACTCGTCGGCCGCTCCGTGACGCAGACGGTGGTCGTGCGCGGCCCCGCCCGCACGACGGGCGCCGGCGCGCTCGCCGCGGCCCGGACTGCGGCGCTGCCGCTCGGCGGCTCGGCCTTCTCGCCCGCGCGCATCTTCGCGGCGCGCGCGCCCGGAGTCGTCACCGTGTTCTCGTACGTCGGCAGCTCGGGGGCGCAGGGCTCCGGCTTCGTCGTCGGCCGGGACGGGACGATCCTCACCAACGCGCACGTGATCACGAACGCCGGCAGCACCGCCCCCGGCGCGAAGGTCAAGCCCGCGTCGCGCCTGTACGTCGAGTTCGCGGATCACGACCGCGTCGCCGCGCAGATCGTCGGCTGGGACGTGTTCGACGACGTCGGCGTCATCCGCATCTCGCCGTCCGCGCACCGGCTCGTGCCGCTGCCGCTCGGCCGCTCGGCCGCGGTCGTGGTCGGCGAGCCGGTCGCGTCGATCGGCAGCCCGCTCGGCAATCAGGACTCGCTCGCCGTCGGCGTCGTCTCCGCCGTCGGCCGCTCGATCGCGGCGCTGACCGCGGCCCACTTCCAGCTGGTGGACGCGATCCAGACGGACGCGCCGATCGCCCACGGCAGCTCGGGCGGCCCGCTGCTCGACGCGGCCGGACGGGTGATCGGGATCACCGCTCAGATTCGCGACGACTCGGGCGGCCCCGCCGGCATCGGCTTCGCCGTCCCGATCGACGCCGCCCGCCGCTCGTTGCACGACCTCCTCGCCACCGGCACCGTCGCGTACGCGTACGCGGGCGTGCAGGCGGAGGACCTGACCCCGGCGCTCGCGCGCCACCTGAAGTTGCGCGTCCTGCACGGCGCGCTCGTCGACTCGGTCACGGCGGGGGGTCCGGCGGCGCGCGCCGGGCTGCGCGGCGGCTCGCGCTCGGCCGGGTTCGAGGGTGAGAGCGTGCGGCTCGGCGGTGACGTGGTGACGGCGATCGACGGCACCCCGGTGAGCAGCGCGGACGACCTCGTGCGGATTGTTACGAATTCGCTCCGGCCGGGACAGACGGCGGTCTTCACCGTGCTCCGCGGCGGCCGGCAGCAGGAGATCCCGCTCCTCCTCAGCGCGCGGCCTTCCTAGCCGACGGCAGGACTATCGTCCGGCGCTGCGGTGCTGCAGCACGTCAACGTCGGCCGGAAGTCGCTCGCGGACTACGCCTCGATTGCGGCCCGCGGACTGATGGACGAGATTCGCCGTCTCGCCGAGCCGCTCCAGGGCAGGCGCGTGCTCGAGCTGTCGGCGACCGCCTTCGGCGGCGGCGTGGCCGAGATCCAGTACTCGCTCGTCCCGCTGCTGCAGGACGCCGGGCTCGACGTCGAGTGGCGGATCATGCGCGGCGACGACGAGTTCTTCGACGCGACGAAGACGATCCACAACGCGCTGCAGGGCGATCCCCGCACGTTGAGCAAACGCCAGCGCGAGAGCTTCCTGCGCAACCAGGAGCTGAACGCGCGACGAGCTCGAGGTGGACGGCTTCGACTTCGTCGTCGTGCACGATCCACAGCCGGTCGGGGTGATCGACCATGTCGCCGCCAACGGCGCGCGCTGGATCTGGCGTGGCCACATCGACTTCTCGACGCCGAACGACGAGGTGCTCGAGTTCCTGCTGCCGTCGCTCCGTCGCTACGACGCAGCCATCTTCCACCTCGCCTCGTACGTGCCCCGGAAGCAGGGCCTGCCCTCGTGTGTGATCTGGCCTCCGGCGATCGATCCGCTCGCGCCGAAGAACATGGCGCTCTCGCCCGAGGACGCGTCCTACATCGTCGACCAGTTCGGCATCGACGTCGAGCGGCCGCTGATCACCCAGGTCTCGCGCTTCGACCCATGGAAGGACCCGCTCGGCGTGATGGACGCGTACCGGCTCGTCAAGGAGCACCATCCCGGCGTGCAGCTCGCGCTCATCGGCTCGATGGCGCAGGACGATCCCGAAGGCTGGGAGCTGTACCAGCAATGTGTTGTCTATGCCGACAACGACCCGGACGTCTTCATCCTCTCCAACGTCAACAACGTCGGCTCGGTGGAGGTGAACGCGTTCCAGGTGCACGCGCAGGCGGTGATCCAGAAGTCGATTCGTGAGGGGTTCGGGCTGACGGTGGCGGAGGCGCTCTGGAAGTCGCGGCCGGTCGTCGCGGGCAACGTGGGCGGCATCGTCACGCAGATCGAAGACGGCCGGACGGGCTGGCTCGTCGACTCCGCCGAGGTCTGCGCAGCCGCCTGCCTCGAGATCCTCGCCGACCCCGCCGCCGCACGGCTGCGCGCCCTGGCCGGCAAGGAGCACGTCCGGCGGCGGTTCCTCACGCCGCGGCTCGTCCGCGACTGGCTCGTGCTCTTCAACCGGCTGCTGGGCAACGACCTGGACGGCGCCGAGCTCGAGATCGTCGGCTCCGCCTCCTAGCCGCCCGCGCCCGGGACGGATAGCGTTCACCCGGGTGAGAGAACGCCGGAAGCTCCTGGTCGTCTCGAACCGTGGCCCGGTCTCGTACGCGCGCTCGGCCGAAGGCGAGCGCGTTGCCCGGCGGGGAGGCGGCGGGCTCGTGACCGCGCTGCGCAGTCTGGTCGCGCATCACGACGTGACGTGGATCGCAAGCGCGATGAGCGACGAGGATCGCGTCGTCGCGGAGGAGCACGCCGGCGAGGCGTTCGAGGAGACCGCGCGCGACGGCTCGTCGTACCGTCTCCGGCTCGTCGCTCACGACCCGTCGGCATACGACTGGTACTACAACGTCGTCGCGAACCCGACGCTGTGGTACCTCCAGCACTACATGTGGGGACTGCCGTACACGCCCGACCTCGACCTCGGCCTTCACAACGCGTGGTTCAACGGCTATCTGCCCGTCAACGAAGGGTTCGCGGCCGCGACGCTCGAGGAGCTCGACCTCGAGCCCGACGCGTCGGTGTTCTTCCACGACTACCACCTCTATCTCGTGCCGCGTCTCGTTCGCGAGCGTCGCGCGGATGCGGTGACGACGCATTTCGTCCACATCCCCTGGCCGCAGTCCGACTACTGGCACGTGCTGCCGGAGCAGATGAGGCGTGAGATCCACGAGGGGTTGCTCGCGAACGACATCGTCGGCTTCCACACGGCGCGCTGGCAGCGCAACTTCTTTCGCAGCTGCGAGGACGTGCTCGGCGCGGAGGTGGACTACGAACGCGGGGTCGTCTCGCACGGCGGGCAGCGCACGCTCGTCACCCACCATCCGATCGGGATCGACCCGCTGGAGTTCGACGAGTTGAAGGACGACGAGCGGGTGCTCGAGTTCGAGCGGCAGATCGTGGAGCGGAGGCCGGAGTTCCTCCTGCTGCGCGTCGACCGGACCGATCCGTCGAAGAACGTCGTGCGCGGGTTTCGTGCGTTCGCACTCTTTCTCGACGTGCATCCCGAGCTTCACGGGCGAGTGACGATGCTGACGCTGCTCGACCCGTCGCGGCAGGACATTCCGGAGTACTCGGAGTACCTGGCCGCGATCCAGCGCGAGGCGCGGGCGGTCAACGACCGCTTCCAGCGCGACGGCTGGCTGCCCGTCGATCTGCAGATCGCGGACAACTTCCACCAGGCGGTGGCGGCGTACAAGCAGTACGACGCGCTGCTCGTCAACCCGATCTTCGACGGGCTGAACCTCGTCTCCAAGGAGGCGCCGCTCGTGAACGAGCGCGACGGCGTGCTCATCCTCTCCGAGAACGCGGGCTCCCACGAGGAGCTCGGAGCGTGGGCGCTGACGGTGAACCCGCTCGACCTCTACGGGCAGGCACAGGCGATTCACGCTGCCCTGACGATGTCGCCGGACGAGCGGCGGGCGCGGAGCGAGGCCTTGTGCGCGCACGTCCGCGAGCGGGATCTCGCGTCGTGGATCGCGGCGCAGCTCGAGGATCTCGACCTGATCCCGTCACGCCTGGCGAACTAGCCTGCGCGAGTACGATTGCGCGCATGGCGACGACGGCCGTCCCCGAGCTCGTCTCGGTCAATCCGGCGACGCTCGAGCCCGTCGGCGCGGTGCGGAGGACCGACCCGGACGAGCTGCCGGCGATCGTCGCCGCGGCGCACGCCGCCCAGGAGCGCTGGCGGGCCGCGGGAGCGAAGGCGCGCGCCGGCGTCCTGCGTGAGGCGAGCCGCGCTCTGCGCGCCCGGGCGGACGAGATCGCCGACTCGGTCGTCGCCGAGACGGCCAAGCCGCGCACCGAGGCGATCGCGCACGACCTCTATCCCGCCGTCGACCACGTCGAATGGCTTGCCCGGAACGCGGGCCGCGTTCTCCGCGACGAGCGCGTGCGCTTCACGCAGCTGCACCTGAAGACGAAGAAGGCGTGGCTCGTGTACGAGCCGCTCGGCGTCGTCGCAGCGATCACGCCGTGGAACATCCCCTTCGGGATTCCCTTCACCGTGGTCGCGACGGCCGTCGCCGCCGGTAACGGCGTCGTGCTCAAGCCGTCAGAGCTGACTCCGCTCACGGGCGCCTGGGTGCGGCGCGTGTTCGAGGAGGCCGGTGTACCGGCCGGGCTCGTGCAGGTGGTGCAGGGCGAGGCCGAGGTCGGCGAGGCGCTCGTCGGCGACGCAGGGATCGCGAAGGTGTTCTTCACCGGCTCCGTCGCCGTCGGCCGGCACGTCGCCGCCGCTGCCGGCGGGCGCGGCTGCCCGGCCGTGCTCGAGCTCGGCGGCAAGGATCCGATGGTCGTGTTCGCGGACGCCGACGTCGACCGGGCGCTGGACGGCGCGGTGTTCGCGTCGTTCATCAACGCGGGTCAGGCGTGCGTCAGCGCGGAGCGGATCTACGTCCAGCGTCCGCTCTACGACGAGTTCACGCGCCGGCTGTCCGAGCGCGCACGGCAGCTGAAGCTCGGCGACGAGGTGGGCCCGCTCATCTCGGAACGGCAGCGGGACAAGGTCGAGGAGTTGACGGGCGCGCGCCGCGCCGACCGGGCCGGCTGGTTCCTCGAGCCGACGGTGCTCGAGCATCCGCTCCCGGACGTGGAGATCTTCGGCCCGGTCGTGACCGTGGAGCCCTTCGACGGCGAGGACGAGGTCGTGGCTCGCGCGAACGACACGCAGTTCGGGCTGGCGGCGAGCGTGTGGTCGCGCGACCTCACCAAGGCGAAGCGGGTGTCCCGCCGCATCGACGCGGGCATGGTCTGGGTCAACGACTTCGGCTACTCGTTCACGATCGGTCAGGCCGCCTGGGGCGGCGTGAAGGGGTCCGGCTTCGGCCGGACGAACTCGAAGCACGGCCTCTACGAGTCCGTCTCGGTCAAGTACGTCGACTCCGACCGGGGCCGTCTGCGGCCGGCCTGGTGGTTCCCCTACGACGCGGCGACGGAGCGCTCGCTGCGCGCACTGCTCGACGTCCTGTACGGCTCGCGAAGCGAGCGCCTGCGCGCCGCATGGCGCTACCGGCGCGAGCTCGTTCACGCTGCGAAACGGTCGCTGGGCCGGTGAGCGAGCTCTCGCACGTCGACGAGGCAGGCGACGTCCGCATGGTGGACGTCGGCGGCAAGCCGGTTTCCCGCCGGCGGGCGGTCGCCCGTGCCGAGGTGCGGATGGCGGCCGAGACGGCGAGGCGGCTGCGCGAGCTGCCGAAGGGAGACGCGCTCGCCACGGCGCAGGTCGCGGGGATCATGGCGGCCAAGCGGACGAGCGAGCTGATCCCGCTCTGCCACCCGCTTCAGCTCACGCACGTCGAGGTGACGCTGGACGTGCGCGAGAGCTCCGTCGAGATCGTCGCGTCCGCCGAGACGACGGCGCAGACCGGCGTCGAGATGGAGGCGCTGACGGCAGCCGCCGTCGCTGCGCTCACCGTGTACGACATGGCGAAGGCGATCGACAAGGAGATGGTCGTCTCCGAGGTGCGCCTGCTCGAGAAGACGAAGGAGCAGATCGTCTGAAGGCTGCCGTGCTGACCGTCTCCGACGGCGTCGTCGCGGGAACGCGCGAGGATCGCAGCGGCGACCTGCTCGCGCAGCTCCTGCGCGACGACGGCTACGACGTCGAGCGTCGCGTCGTCCCCGACGAGCGGGACGAGATCGCGGCGGCGCTGCGCGAGCTCGCCGCGACTGCCCGCGTCGTCCTCACGACGGGCGGCACCGGCCTGACGCCGCGAGACGTGACGCCCGAGGCGACGCGGGACGTCCTCGAGCGCGACGCGCCGGGTATCGCTCAGGCGCTCCGTGCGGACTCGATCGCGAAGACGCCGCACGGCCTGCTCTCGCGTGGCGTCGCCGGTGCCGTCGGCTCGACGCTCGTCGTCAACTTCCCGGGCTCGCCCGGTGGCTGCCGCGACGGCTTCGCCGTGCTGCAGCCGGCGCTCGCGCACGCGCTCGAGCTGCTCGCGGGCGATCGCGACGTCGCTCACCGGCAGACGTGAGCGACCTCGCGCTCGCGCCCCTGCCCGCGCGCTTCGCGCGGCTCGTGAAGATCGAGCACACGGTGTTCGCGCTGCCGTTCGCGTACGTCGGCGCCTTCCTCGCGGTCGACGGCACGCCGTCTGCGCACGATCTCCTCTGGATCACGCTCGCCATGGTCGGCGCTCGCTCGCTGGCGATGGCGCTCAACCGGCTGATCGACGCCGGGATCGACGCGCGGAACCCGCGCACCGCCGGACGCGAGCTGCCGAGCGGCCAGCTCTCGACGTGGCAGGTCGCGTTCTTCTGTGCAGCCTCGCTTGCGCTCTTCGTCGCGGCGGTGTGGCAGCTCGCGCCGCTGACGCACCGGCTGTGGCCGATACCCGTCGCCGGCGTCGTCCTCTACCCGTACCTCAAGCGCTGGACGTGGCTGTGCCACTTCTGGCTCGGCGCCGTCGACGGCCTCGCGCCGGTGGGCGCGTGGGTTGCGATCACGAACCGGCTGCCGTGGCAGTCCTGGGTGCTCGGCGCTGCGGTCGCGTTCTGGGTCGCAGGGTTCGATCTCTTCTACGCGCTCTTCGACGTCGACGTCGACCGCGAGCAGGGCCTGCACTCGATCGCGACCCACTTCGGCGTGCGGGGCTCGTTCGCCGGCGCGCGTCTCTCGCACGTCGCGACCGTGGCGTGTCTCGCCGCCGCGGGAGCCGGGCTGTCCGTCGGTGCGCTCTACTGGATCGGGGTCGCGGCCGTCGCCGCGCTGCTCGTCTACGAGCATGCGCTCGTGCGTCCCGGCGACCTGCACAGGCTCGACGCGGCGTTCTTCACGATGAACGGCGTGATCAGCGTCGTCTTCGCTGCGTTCGTGATCGCGGACGCGGCTCTGTAGCGCAGCCGCGCCCGCGATCGTCCCGGCGTTCAGCGCTTCTGCGGGTTCTCCAGCTGGTCGCGGAGAGCGCCGCCCGTGTTCGCCGAGGTGTTCAGCGTCATGTAGTAGCCGTGCGGGTTGTCGAGCACCGCCTGGAGCACCGAGGCGGAGACGCCCGACACGACCTTCGTGACGTTGCCGCTGCCGTCGGCGTCGGTCACGGTGCCGATGCCCGCGTCGAGCACGACGGGGCCGTTCGACCCCCTGTTGCCCTGGTTCAGCGTCAGGCCCGTGAGCGTGACCGAGGCCGGGAAGCGGTAGTTGAGATAGAAGACCGCGCTTCCGCCGGTGATCGCGCCGGAGGTGTCACGGGAGACGTCGAACGTCAGGTTCCCGGTCGCGCTCGCACGCAGGCCGCTGACCCGCGGCACGACTTCGTTCGTGTTCAGACCGAGGCGGAACACGGCGGTGGCCGAGTAGCGCTTCGCCGTCGAGCACGAGCCGGGGGCGAAGAACACGCCCGCGTTGGTGGCGCCGCCGGCGCCGAGCTGGCCGGACGCGAAGCCGCCGCCGGGTGTGAAGGCGGCGGAGAAGCTCGCCATCAGCCTCGCCTCGTCGCGGTGGCCGTTGCCACGCAGGAAGCCGGTCGCCTGGCCTCCGGCGAGGGCGCCGTCGATGCTCGCCGACGTGCTCGGTCCGGAGGAGTTGCGCACGTGGAGCGTGCCGGAGAGCCAGCCGAGCTGCGTCGTCGTGTTCAGGACGCTGCGCACCCTGATCGTGACGGCCCCGCTCAGGCGGGCGTCGCTGCTCGCAGAGGTGCCGGTGTACGTGGCCGTCGTGTCCTGGTAGACGCCGTCGGTCGACGTGCACGAGCTCGACCGGGTCTGCGACACGGACGCGGCGGTGAAGGTCGAAGAGGCCTGCTGGGTGGTCTGGGCCTTGTGGCTCGCGGCGGCGACTCCCGCCCCCGCGAGGGTGGCAACGGCCAGCGCGCCTGCGGCAGCGAGTCGTGGTCGTCTCAACATGGTGTCATCCCCTTTGCGGCGTCATTTGAGGTGCTGCACGAGATATGACGCCGCTGACCCTGCGCGCTCGTACGGGCGGAGTAAAGCCTGTGTAAATCGCCGCCACGACCTAGACTGGCCGCGTGATCCGGGCGAGGAAGCTTGGGAAGCGCTTCGGCGAGAAGCGGGTGCTCCGCGGCGTCGACCTGGAGGTCGAGGCCGGCGGCTTCGCGCTCGTCACCGGGCCGAACGGCTCGGGCAAGACGACGTTCCTGCGCATCTGCACCGGGCTCGTGCTCCCGAGCGAAGGCGAGCTCGAGCTCGGAGTCGGGCGGGACCGCGTCGGCTATCTCGCCCACGAGCCGCTCGTCTACCGCGAGCTGAGCGCGCTCGAGAACCTCGACCTGTACGGGCGCCTCTACCACGTGCCGGAGCGGCGCGAGCGGATCGGCATGCTGCTCGAGCGGTTCGGTCTCTGGGACGTCCGCCACGACCGGGTCGCGTCGTACTCGCGCGGCATGACACAGCGGCTCGCGATCTGCCGCGTCCTGCTCCACGAGCCCGTCGCTGCTCGTGCTCGACGAGCCCTACACCGCCCTCGACGCTGCGGGCGCCGATCTGCTCGATGCTCAGCTCGCGGAGCTGCGCGGCGAGCGCACGCTCCTCGTCTCGACCCACGATCCGGAGCGCGTCGCCTCGCTGACGACGGTGCGGCTGGCGCTCGCATGACGTATCTGCGCGACGTCGGGGCGCTCGCACGCAAGGATCTCCTGCTCGAGCTGCGGGCGCGGGACACGCTGCCCGCGATGCTGCTCTTCGTCGTCGCGACGTTCGTCGTCTTCCACTTCGCACTGCCGGCGCACTCCTCGCAGCTGGCGGCGAGCGGGCTGCTGTGGGTCGCCATCGTCTTCACCGCGCTGCTCGGTCTCGGCCGGGCGTTCGTCCCGGAGCGCGAGCAGCGCGTGCTCGACGGGCTCGTGCTCGCGCCGTGCGATCGCAGCGCGATCTGGCTCGCGAAGTCGCTGGCGACGCTCGCCTTCCTCGTCGCGGCCGAGGTCGTCGCGCTGCCCGCGTTCGCGCTCTTCTTCCACGGCCTCACCGGCTCGACCGTCGCCGCCGTCGCCCTGGCGGATCTCGGCATCTGTGCGGTCGGCACCTTCCTCGGCGCGATGGCGGTCGCCACCCGCGCCCGCGATCTGCTCCTGCCGCTCATCTTCCTGCCGCTGGCCATCCCGATCGTGATCGGCGGCGTCGGCGCGAGCGTCGTCGGCTCCCCGGCCCGCTACCTGGGCTTCCTGGCGCTCTACGACGGGCTGTTCGCGCTCGTCTGCTGGGCCTCCTTCGAGTACGTCGTGACCGAATGAGCCCGCAAGGGGCACAATTGAGGCCGGTGGGTCGCTCATATCGGATACCCCTCCCCGCGCTCGCCGTCGCGGCCCTCGGGCTCGTGACGCTCGCGCTCGTCCTCGTCTTCTTCGTCGCGCCCAACGACGCGAACCAGGGTTTCTCGCAGCGGATCTTCTACTTCCACGTGTCGATCGCGTTCACGGCCTACGCCTGCTTCGTCGGCGGCGCCTGGAAGGCGCTCGTCCACCTCTGGAAGCGCGACCCGCACGCCGATCTCGAGAGCTACGTCGCCGTGCACCAGGGGCTGATCTTCGGCTCGCTCGTGCTGATCACAGGCTCGATCTGGGCGAAGATCTCCTGGGGACACTGGTGGCTGTGGAGCGAGGACCAGCTCGTGCTCTTCCTCGTCCTCTTCCTCTTCTACGCCGCGTACTTCATGCTGCGCTTCTCGGTCGACCCGGGTCCGCAACGCGCGAACCTGAGCGCGGTCTACGCGCTGTTCGGCGTCGTGCTGATTCCGGTCAGCTTCCTCGCGATCCGGATCGCGAAGGGTTTCATCCACCCGGTCGTCTTCACGCGGCATGGGCCGAACTTCGGCGGGTGGATCCTCGTCGCCGTACTGTGTCTCTCAGGTTGCGATGCTCGTGCTCGCGTACGCGCTCTACCGCGTCGAGCTCGCCGGCAAGCGTCTCGACGAGCGGCTGCGCAGACTGAGGGAGGTGTTTGCATGACGACCGCCGAGAAGTACGTCACCGCGGCGTACTGCGCCGTCTTCGTGATCGTGCTCGTGTACGTCGTGATCATCGCGCTGAAGCTGACGCGTCTCGAGCGCGAGGTCGACGAGCTCGCGGCGCGCACGGACGCGGAGCCGGCGGAAGCAGAGCGGGAACGGACGCTCGTTGGCTGAGCTGCTGTTCTGGCCCGTGCTCGTCTGCTACGGAGAGGCGGCCGTCGGCTATCTCGGCGACGCCCGCCGGCCGGGCGCGGCCGGCCGCGCGGCGACGTGGGGCGTGCGTCTCGGCTGGCTCGTGCAGACCGCGCTGCTGGCGGTGCAGGCGGCGCGCGAGGCGGGCTTCCCGTGGGCGACCTGGGCCGGCTCGCTCAACCTCTTCGTCTGGTTCGTCGTCGGCGCGTATCTGATCTGGGGCTGCCGGAAGCCGTACCGGCTGCTCGGGCTCGCCGTCATGCCGCTCGCGGCGTCGCTGCTCGTCGTCGCGCGCGCCGGCGGCGGCACGGGCGTCGGCACGCGCAGCCACTACTCGAACCTCTTCCTCGTGCTGCACGTCGGGCTCGTGCTCGCGGCATTCGCGGGCTTCACGCTCGCAGCGGCGCTCTCGGGTCTCTACCTCTGGCAGGAACGGCGCCTGAAGCGGCGCGCGACGACGATCCTGCGGCGCCCGGCGCCTTCGCTCGCGACGCTCGATCGCCTGGCCGGGCGCACCGTCGCCTACTCGCTGCCGGCGCTGACCCTGGGGATCGCGGTCGGGATCGTCCGTCTCGTCGGCAACGGCGACCGCGTCGACGCGCTCGTCGCGGCGACGCTCGTCACCTGGTTCGTCTGGGCCGCGTACATCGTGCTGCGCGTGACCCGTGACTGGACGGGCCGCCGCGCGGCGTACCTCGCGCTCGCTGGCTTCGCGCTCGTCATCCTCGTCCGCCTCGCGCTACCTGCGACCCACTTCACATGATGCGGCTCGTTCTCGTCGGCACCTCGCATCACCACGCGCCCATCGAGCTGCGGGAACGGGTCGCGCTCGACCGCGAGCAGGCGCGCTCGCTCGCGGCCCGGCTCGCCGAAGGCGGCGGCGAGGCGGTGTGCCTGTCGACCTGCAACCGCACCGAGCTCTACGTCGTCGGCGCCGACGCCGAGGCGGTCGAGCGGGCCGCGGTCGCCGCGCTCGCCGGGATCGAGCCGGAGGTCGAGCAGGCGCTCTACCGCCTGCACGACCACGCGGCGGCGCTGCATCTCTTCCGCGTCGCCGCCGGCCTCGACTCGCTCGTGCCGGGCGAGGGCGAGATCCTCGGCCAGGTGCGGGCCGCGTACGAGCTGGGGACGACCGCGATGCTCCTCGACCGCGTCTTCCGCCAGGCGCTCCATGCGGGGCGCAAGGTGCGAGTGCAGACCGCGATCGGCGAGAGCCCCGCGTCGGTGTCGTCCGCCGCCGCCGCCCTTGCGGAGCAGGTGTTCGGAGACCTCGACAGGCCGCCTGATCCTGCTCGTCGGCGCGGGCAAGATCAGCGAGCAGGCGGCGCGCAACATGCTCACGCGCCGTGCGCGCATCGCGTTCGTCGCCAACCGCACGCTCGACCGCGCGGAGGAGCTCGCGCGGCGCTTCGGCGCAGAGCCGCTGGCGCTCGAGCGCATCGAAGAGCACCTCGTCACCGCCGACGTCGTCGTCGCGTCGACGAGTGCGCCGGGCTACGTGCTCGACGCGGACACGGTCGCGCGCGCGATGCGCCAGCGCCGCGGACGCCGGCTGCTGCTGATCGACCTCGCCGTGCCGCGCGACCTCGACCCGGCGATCAACGAGCTCGAAGACTGCTATCTCTTCGACGTCGACGACCTCGAGGCGATCGTCGCCGAGACGCTCGCCGGCCGGCGCGGCGAGGCCGAGCGCGCGGAGTCGATCGTCAACGCGGAAGGCGGAGAAGTTCCACGAGTGGCAGGCGTCGCTCGACGTCATTCCGGCGATCGCGTCGTTGCGCGCGCGCGCCGAGGAGATCCGCGAGGGGGAGCTGCGCAAGGCGGAAGGGCTTCTGGGCCGGCTCGACGAGAGCCAGCGGAAGGCCGTCGAGTCGATCACCGCGCAGATCGTGAACAAGCTCCTGCACCTGCCGACCGTGCGTCTGAAGCAGGCGGCCGCGGCAGCCGACGGAGTGGTCTATGCTGAGGCAGTGCGCCACCTGTTCGGTCTCGGCGAGGACGAGCACTGAAGCGAATGAACTCCGGGGACAGGCCTCAGTCTTTCGTCCCACGCGTCGGTACCGGCGAACGCCGGAGGCCTGTCCCCGGCCTGCTCGGTCCGCTCACCGGGCGGCCCTTACCGCTGCAGGTGCCGACGGCGTTCGTCCGTGTCCGGCCGCGCGGCGTGAGCGTCTGCGGGCAACCCGTTCGTCGCCGCGCACGCTGTGCTGATTCGCATCGGCAGCCGCGGCAGTAGGCTCGCGCTCACGCAGGCGGAGCTCGCTGCGTCGCGCCTCCGCGGACCCGGCATCGAGATCGCGCTCGTCCCGATCACGACCGCCGGCGACCGCGACCGGACGAAGCCGTTCGGCGAGATCGGCTCGCGCGGCGTGTTCGTGAAGGAGCTCGAGGAGGCGCTGCTCGATCACCGGATCGACGTCGCCGTGCACTCGGCGAAGGACATGACCTCGCCCGACCCCGACGGTCTCGCCGTCGGCGCCTATCTCGAGCGGGACGACCCCCGCGACGCGCTCTGCGGCGCGGACGCGATCCGCCCGGGCATGAGGGTCGGGACGGCGTCGGCGCGCCGGAAGGCGCAGCTGCTCGCGCTCGAGCCGACGCTGTCGATCGAGCCGCTGCGCGGAAACATCGACACGCGCCTGCGCAAGCGCGGCGAGCGCGGGCTGGACGCGATCGTGCTCGCGGCGTGCGGGCTCGACCGGCTCGGTCTCGAGCCGCGAGATCGGGCACCGCTTCGAGCCGGAGGAGCTGCTGCCGGAGGCGGCGCAGGGCGCGCTCGCGCTCCAGGTCCGCGCGGGCGACGAGCATCTCGTCGGCGCCGCCGACCACGAGGAGACGCGGCGCCGGGTCGAGGCCGAGCGGGCGGTCGTCGCGACCGTCGGCGGCGGCTGCCTCGCGCCGGTCGCCGCACATCACGACGGCGCGACGCTCACCGGGCTCGTCGCGGCGGAGGACGGCTCCTGGCTCGAGCGCCGCAGCGGCGGTAACCCGGCGGCGCTCGGTCGCGAGCTCGCGCGGCTCGCCGCCGGCCGATGAGAGTCGTCGTCACGCGTGCCGCGGCACAGGCCGACCCGCTCGCGGAGCGGCTCGAGGCGCTCGGCCACGAGGTCGTCCGCTGCCCGCTGCTGCGGATCGAGCCCCTGGGCGAGGAGCGGATCGACCCGGCGCCGTACGACTGGGTCGTCGTCACGAGTCCGAACGGTGCGGCCGAGCTCGCGCGCCGGCTCGTCGCGCCGCCGCGCCGGCTGGCCGCGATCGGGCCGGGCACGGCAGCCGAGCTGCGCGCGCACGGGCTGCGAGCCGACCTCGTGCCCGCCGTCTCGACCCAGGAGGGGCTGCTGGACGAGCTGCCGCGACCGCCCGGGCGCGTCCTGCTCGCCGCGGCGGAAGGCGCGCGGCGGCTGCTTGGACGAGCTCGAAGCGGACTTCCTGCCGCTCTATCGCACGGTCGAGCTGGTGCCGGACGCCGCACCGGAGGGCGACGTCGTGCTGCTCGCCTCGCCCTCCGCCGCCCGTGCGCTCGCCGGACCGGCGCGCGCCTGCCCGTCGTGGCGATCGGGCCGCAGACGGCGGACGCCGCGCGCGACGCGGGACTCGACGTCGTCGCGGAGGCGGAGACGCACGATCTCGACGGGCTGCTCGCCGCCGTCGCCGCTCTCGCCTAGTCAGACCACTAGAGTCGCGCGGACATGCCCGCCTTCATCACCTTCCTCACCGACTTCGGCCTGCAGGACGACTTCGTCGGCACGTGCCACGGCGTGATGAAGCGGATCGCGCCCGAGGCGGAGATCATCGACATCACGCACGGCATCCGCCCGGGGCGGGTCCTCCAGGGCGCGCTCGTGCTCGCGAACACGCTGCCGTACATGCCCGTGGGCGTCCATCTCGCGGTCGTCGACCCGGGCGTCGGGGGCGTGCGCCGCGCGCTCGTGTTGCGCGACGCAGAAGGCCACGCCTACGTCGGCCCCGACAACGGTCTGCTCCTGCCGGCGGCCGAGCGCTTCGGCGGCGTCGTCGAGGCGCGCGAGCTCGCGAACCCGGCCTATGCGCTCGGCCCGGTGTCGCGCACGTTCCACGGCCGCGACCTGTTCTCTCCCGCCGCCGCGCATCTCGCGGTCGGCGTGCCGCTGGCCGAGCTCGGGCCGCCGCTCGACCCCGAGGCGCTCGTCCGGCTCGAGATCCCGGAGCCGGAGGTGGGCACGTCGCGCATCCGCGCGACCGTGCTCGGTGTCGACCGCTTCGGTAACGTCGCGCTCAACGTCGCGCGCGAGCAGCTCGAGCAGGCGTCGATCGTGCCGGGGACGAGGGTCGAGCTGTCGGCGCGCGGCGAGCGCTACTTCGCAGTCACCGCGCGCACGTTCGGCGACGCGCGTCCGGGCGACCTGCTCCTGTACGAGGACAGCTACCGGAACGTCGCCGTCGCCGTCTCCCGCGGTAGCGCGGCGAGCCTGCTCGGTGTCGAAGAGGGGAGCGAGCTGCTGATCCAGATCGACGCTCCGTGAGCAGCCAGACGCGCTTCGCCCGTCTCGTCACGGACGCCGTCGTTCGCCGCCCGTTCCTCTGGCGGCTCCTGCGCGGCCGGCTGCGCGCGATGTTCGACGCGATCGCGCCGACCTGGGAGACGCGCATCGGCCCGGACCACGTGGCCGCGCTGGAGCTCGCGCTCGCCGAGCTCGACGCGCCGCGGCGCGTGCTCGACCTCGGCACCGGCACGGGTGTCGCGGCGCAGGCCGTCGCGCAGCGTTTTTCCGCTGCCGAGGTGGTCGGCGTCGATCTCGCGCCGGGAATGGTGGCCCAGGCCGAGCGGACGCTTCCGGCCGCGCTCGCTGGGCGTGTCCGCTTCGAGACGGGCGACGCCTCCGCTCTCCGTTTCGCCGACCGGGAGTTCGAGCTGGTGACGCTCGCGAACATGATCCCGTTCTTCGACGAGCTCGCCCGCGTGACCGCGCCCGGCGGGGCCGTCGTGTTCTCGTTCTCGCGGGGCGCGTCGACGCCGATCTACGTCTCGCCGGAGCGGCTCCGCCGCGAGCTCGGCCGGCGCGGTTTCGCGCAATTTGCGGCCTTTTCGGCTGGGCCGGCGACGGCGCTGCTCGCCCGGAGGCGCTAGGGTCCGCCCACCGGCGGTTCGCGACACGGTTGCACCGGTCCGGACAGCCCCAAGCCCCCGAGGACGTACGCGCTCTCGGGGGCTTCCTGTCGCCGGGGGCCCGCGCTGGGACGAGAGCGAGGAGTCCGGCCGGGCCGGAACTCCCCAGCTCTCTGCATTGCCGCCCCGAATGGCGAGGGCCGGACTCGAACCGGCGACACCCCGGTTTTCAGCCGAGTGCTCTACCAGCTGAGCTACCTCGCCGGACGCGGCGCCAAGTCTAGCCGCGCCGGAGCGCCGCCAGGCGCTCGACGAGCGTCTCGACGAGGTCTTCCTTGAGCAGGACGGCGTCGGCTCCCGCCTCCGAGACGGCGCGGTGGAGCTCCGGGTCCGGGTCGCCCGTGAAGGCGATGAGGCAGAGCAGCGGATGGTCCTTGCGCAGCCGCGCGACCGCGGCGACGCCGTCGACGATCGGCATGTGCAGGTCGATCACGACGGCGTGCGGCTGCAGCGCGTCGGTCAGCTCGATCGCGTCGAGACCGTTTCCCGCAGCGCCGACGACCGTCAGCTCGGGCTGGTGCTCGATCAGCGGCTGGAGCGAGGCGAGGAAGTCCTCGTCGTCGTCCGCCAGGAGGACGCGAACCAGCGCACCGCTCGAGCCATCCGCCTGATCGCTCAAGGCGCTGACGTTAGCCTTGCGGCCGTGGGCGTGCAACCATCGCAACGCCGGGTGGCCCTGATCGGTGCGCCGCTCGACCTCGGGGCCGGCCGGCGAGGTGTCGACATGGGACCGTCCGCGATCCGCTACGCGGGCCTCGAGCAGCATCTCGTCGAGACGCTCGGCATCGACACCGTCGACCTCGGCAACGTCGCCGCCCCGGTGCCCGAGGCGCTGGACGAGGGCGACACGCGCGCACGCTTCCTGCGCCCGATCCTCGAGCTGTGCGACCGCGTCGCGCAGCTCGTCGCGGAGTCCCGCCGCAACGGACAGACGCCGGTCGTGCTGGGCGGCGACCATTCGGTGGCGCTCGGCACGCTCGTCGGCATGGCGGCGGTGCGCGGGCCGGGCGGTGTGGTGTGGGTGGACGCGCACGGCGATCTGAACACGCCCGAGTCGTCGCCGAGCGGAAACGTGCACGGGATGGCGCTCGCGGCCGCGCTCGGCCTCGCCGGCGCCGCGTTCGCGTACGACTCCTGGACGCTGCCGGCGGTCGAGCCGGGAAGGCTCGCGCTCGTCGGCGTGCGCTCGCTCGACAAGGGCGAGCGCGAGCTGCTGAAGGGGCTCGACGCGAAGGTGTTCACGATGAGCGACGTCGACCGCCTCGGCGTCGAGTTGTGCATGCGCGAGGCGCTTGCGCACGCGGCCGGCGCGAGCTTCCTCCATGTCAGCCTCGACCTTGACGTCGTCGACCCCGACCATGCGCCGGGCGTGGGCACGCCCGTGCGCGGCGGCCTCTCCTACCGCGAGGCGCACCTGGCGATGGAGGTCGTCGCCGAGTCCGGTCTCGCCGACTCGTTCGACGTCGTCGAGGTGAACCCCGTGCTCGACCGCGAGAACGCGACCGGCAAGCTGGCGGTCGAGCTCGTCGCGTCGGCTCTCGGCGCGCGCATCCTGTAGCCGCGGCGCGTGACTCCGTCAAAGGATCGCGCGTGCGTGGACCTTCGGCCCGACCCGCCTCACCCGGCGAGGAAGCGCTCGACCGCGGTCGCGACCGCGTCGAACGCGTCCCACATGACGATGTGCATCCCGGGTACGGGAAGCACCTCGAGTCCGTCTCCGAGTGCTTCGCGGTACGCCGCGATCTGCTCGTCGCGGACGAGGCCGAACGCCGGCGCGTAGATGAGCAGCGTCGGCACGCCCAGCAGCGTCTCCGGCGGCGGCGGCGGCGCGACGAGCTCGCCGAACACGGAGACGACCGCCGGCCGGCAGGTGCGACGGCGGATGCTGCCGTCGGCCTGTCGCTCGAACGCCTGCTCGACGTCCCGCTCCGCGTCCTCGCGCGGGGTGAGCGCGCTCGCGGCGAGCCGCAGCTCGACATACGCCTCGGCGCTCGCGTAGACGCCGCCGCTCAGCTCCGCCTCTGCGAGCTGATAGGAGGGGCCGGGAAGCGGCTGGATCGCCGGATCGAGGAGCACGGCGCGGCGGATGCGCTCCGGATGCGCTGCGGCGAGCTCGAGCACGAGCCGGCCGCCCCACGAGTGCCCGACCCAGTCGGCCCGCCCGATCCCGAGCGCGTCGACCGTCTCGACCAGGTCGGCGACGTGCGTCGGGAGCGTCCACGGCGGCTCCCAGTCCGAGCGCCCATGGCCGCGCAGGTCCGGCGCGACGACGTGGAAGCTCGTCCAGCGCTCCTCGGCGAGCCGCCGGTAGCGCTCGCCCTGAGCGGTCACGCCGTGCAGGCAGACGACCGGCGGCGCGGCCGCGTCTCCCCACTCGTGCACGTGCAGTCTCACGACCCCGCGCCTCCCTCTTCGCCGTTGCCCGAGGGGCGGTAGTACGTCCGTCCCTTCAGCTCCTCCGGAAGGTAGTCGACCTCGAAGCCGCGCGGGTCGTCGTGCGGATAGACGTAGCCCTCGCCGTGACCGAGCCGGCGGCCGTAGTAGCTCGCGTCGCGCAGCGACTTCGGCGGCCTGACGTTGCCGTGCTCGCGCACGTCCGCCGTCGCCTCGTTGATGGCGACGTAGCTCGCATTCGACTTCGGCGCGCGCGCGAGATAGATCACCGCCTGCGCGAGGTTGAGCCGCGCCTCCGGCAGCCCCACGTGCTCGACCGCCTGCGCCGCGGCGACCGCGACGAGCAGCGCGCGCGGGTCGGCGTTGCCGATGTCCTCGGAGGCGAGCACGATCATCCGCCGCGCGACGAAGCGCGCGTCCTCGCCGCCCTCGAGCATCGCCGCGAGGTAGTAGACGGCCGCGTCCGGGTCGGAGCCGCGCATCGACTTGATGAACGCCGAGGTGAAGTCGTAGTGCGCGTCAGCGTTCTTGTCGTACACGACGGGACGCTTGCGCGCCGCGTCCTCGATGTGCGCTTCCGTCACCGCGGCGCCCTCGGCCCGTGCGGTCTCGGCGGCGAGCTCGACGATGTTCAGCGCGTTGCGGGCATCGCCGCCGCTGCGCCGCGCCGTCAGGGCGACGAGCTCGTCCGGCAGCTCGGCGCCGACCTCGCGGGCGCCCCGCCGCACGATCTCCTGCATCTCCTCGAACGAGAGCGGCTCCAGCTCGTAGATCTGGCAGCGCGAGAGCAGCGCCGAGTTCACCTCGAAGTACGGGTTCTCGGTCGTCGCGCCGATCAGTGTCACCAGCCCCTCTTCGACCGCGGGCAGCAGCGCGTCCTGCTGGGCCTTGTTGAAGCGGTGGATCTCGTCGAGGAAGAGGATCGTCCGGCGGTTGTCCGTGCCGAGCCGCTCGCGTGCGTGCGCGAGGATCTCGCGGACGTCCTTCACCGTCGCCGAGACCGCCGAGAGCTCCTCGAAGACGGAGCCCGTCGTCGCCGCGACGATCCGCGCGAGCGTCGTCTTGCCCGAGCCGGGAGGGCCGTAGAAGATCGACGAGCGGACGCGGTCCTCGGCGATCGCGAGCCGTAGCGCCGACCCCTCGCCGAGCACCTGCATCTGGCCGACGAACTCGTCGAGCGTGCGCGGCCGCAGGCGCTGCGCGAGCGGTGCGACCTCGCCCGCTCGCTGTGCTGCGGCATCGGAGAAGAGGTCGGCCACGTGCGCAGTATCCGCCTAGGCCAGGCGGGTCGCGAGCCCTGACGCGTGGGCGGCGGCCACGTTCCGTAGGCTACGCACGTGAGCTTGCGGGACGAAGTCACCGATCTGCTCTGCCGGCTCATCCGCGTCGACACGACCAACCCGCCCGGCAACGAGACGGCGGCGGCCGAGCTCCTGCGCGAATACCTCGAGGCAAACGGCGTTCGCTGCGACCTCTACGCGCGCGTGCCCGAGCGCGCCAGCCTCGTCGCCCGGATTCCGGGTCGCGGCGACGGCCCGTCGCTGCTGCTGCTCTGCCACACCGACGTCGTCCTCGCCGACCCCGCCGAGTGGGCGGTGCCGCCGTTCGCCGGCGAGGTGCGCGACGGCGAGGTCTGGGGGCGCGGCGCGCTCGACATGAAGGGGCAGGTGGCCGCGAACGCGGTCGCGGTCGCCTCGCTCGCCCGCGAGGGCTTCCAGCCGTCCGGCGACCTGATCTTCGCCGCCACCGCCGACGAGGAGGTCGGCGACGGCTTCGGCCTCTCCTGGCTCTGCGAGGCGCACCCCGACGCCGTCCGCTCCGACTACGCGATCAACGAGGGCGCCGGCGACCGGCTCGAGCTCGGCGGCGTCGTCTACCTCTGCGCGACCGCCGAGAAGAAGACCGCGCCCTTCCGGATCCTCGTGCACGGCCGCTCCGGCCACGCGTCGATGCCCGCGATCGCCGACAACGCGCTCGTGAAGGCGGCACGGCTGATCGAGCGCCTCGCCGAGTACCGGCCGGAGCCGCAGCTGCAGCCGGAGGTCGAGGCGTTCCTGCGCACCGTGCTCGGCGAGGTGCCGTCGCCGGCGTCGGCCGTCGAGCGGGTCCGGGCGGTGCACCCCGCGGCGGCCGAGCTGATCGAGCCGCTGCTCGCGCCGACGTTCGCACCGACCGATGATCTCCGCCTCCCGCAAGCGCAACGTCATTCCCGCGCTCTGCGAGATCGACGTCGACTGCCGGCTGCTGCCCGGCCAGCACCCGCACCTCGTCGAGCCGCTCGTCCGCGCGGTGCTCGGCGGCGACGTCGAGTACGAGCTCGAGTGGCTCGAGCCGGCAGGGCGGCACGCGCTCCGCCCTCGACACGCCGCTCTGGGAGGCGGTCGAGTCCTTCGTCGCGCAGAGCGAGCCGGGCGCGCACGCGGTGCCGATCTGCTGCTCGGGCTTCACCGACAGCCACTGGCTGCGCGAGGCGTTCGGCACCGTCGCGTACGGCTTCTTCCCCGCGCGCACGATGCCGTACGACGTCGCCGCCCAGCTCATTCACTCCGCCGACGAGCGCGTCCCGGTCGACGACCTCGAGCTCGGGCTCGACTGGCTCCGCCACGCCGCCCGCACCGTCTGCGGGTGATCCTCGAGCTCGACTCTCTCGCGGAGCTCGAGCCCGCCCTCGCGGCGGAGGGCTTCTTCGGCCGCGACGACCTCGTCGCCCGCGTGTACGTCGGCTACGGCTGCTCGGACTCGCTCCGGCGCACCGCCGTGCCGGCGCCGCCGGAGCCGTGCCCGCTGCCGGCGGTCGCCTGCTCGATCGAGACACGTGACCGCGCGCCTTCCGGCCGCCGGCCGCTACGCGGTCGGAGCATGGCGGGCGAGCTGGAGCGAACCGGAGTACGCCGCCGCGGTCGAGGCGGTGCGCGCCGCGATCGCCGAGGGCGACGTCTACCAGGTGAACCTCGTCCAGCATCTGTGCGCCGCCGTTCGACGGGCGACCCCGCCGGCCTGGCGCGCGCCCTCGCCCCGCTGCGCCCGCTCGAGCCCGAGCCGCTCGCGGGCGACGGCTGGGCGATCGTCTCCGCCTCGCCGGAGCTGCTCCTGCAGCGACGCGGCCGGTTCGTGCGGACCTCGCCGATCAAGGGCACCCGGCCCGCAGGCGTGCCGATCGAGTCGGCGAAGGACACCGCCGAGCACGTGATGATCGTCGACCTCGAGCGCAACGACCTCTCCCGCGTCTGCGCGGCCGGCAGCGTGCACTGGCCGCAGCTGCTCGCCGAGCGGCAGCTCGCCGGCGTCGCGCACCTCGTCGCGACCGTCGAGGGCGAGCTGCGCGAGGACGTGACGCTGACCGAGCTGCTCGACGCCGTCCTCCCCGGCGGCTCCGTCACCGGCTGCCCGAAGATCGCCGCGCTCGACCTGATCGCCGCGCTCGAGCCGGTCGGCCGCGGCGCCTCGATGGGTGCGCTCGGCCGCGATCCACCCGAACGGCGACCTCGACCTCGCGCTCACGATCCGCACCTTCGCCGTCGCCGAGGGGCAGCATCCACCTCTGGGTCGGCGGCGGCATCGTCTGGGACTCCGATCCCGCCGGCGAGGTCGAGGAGTCGTGGGTGAAGGCGCGGCCGCTGCTCGCCGCGATCGGCGCGCCCCTGCCCGCCGCGGCGGTGCCGGCATGACGCTGCTGGCGGTCGCCGAGCTCGGGCGCGGCCTCGTTCCCGCGGACGAGCCGGTCCTGCACGCGGACGACGAGGGCTTCCTGCGCGGCCGGGCCGTGTTCGAGACGATGCGCGTCTACGACGGCCGGCCCTTCCGGCTCGAGGCCCATCTCGACCGTCTCGCCGTCTCCGCCGCACGCGTCGGGCTGCCCCCGCCCGAACGCGAGGCGTTCACGGCGGCTCGCCGCGACGCGTGGTCGCTGCCGCGGAGGCTCCCGACGCCGTGCTGCGCCTGCTCTGGACGGCCGGCCGCGAGGGCGCGCACCGGCCGGCCGGGCTCGCGCTCGTCTCCCCTCCGCCCGACCTCGACGAGCTCCACGCCCGCGGCCTGCGGCTCGCCGTCGTGCCCTGGGCGACGGGCGCGCTCGCGGGCGCGAAGTCGACGAGCTACGCCGAGAACATGGCCGCCCAGGACGACGCCGCCGCGCGCGGCGCCGACGACGCGCTGCTCGTCGCGCCGACGGCACCGTGCTCGAGGCGCCGACCGCGAACGTGTGGTGGCGCGAGGGCGACCGCCTGCTGACGCCGGCGCTCGAGCTGCCCGTCCTCGCCGGCGTCACGCGGGCCGCTCTCTCGAGCTCGCGCCCGCGGCCGGCTACGAGGTCGAGCGAGGGCACCTTCCCGCTCGAGCGGCTCCTCGCCGCCGACGAGGTCTTCCTCTCCTCCTCGATCCGCGAGGTGATGCCGGTCGTCGCCGTCGACGGCAGCCCGGTCGGGCCCGGCGTCCCCGGCCGGCGGCGCCGCGCTCCAGCGCGCCCTGCGCGAGGCTGCGGGGGCGGGCTACCCTCTGGGGCGATGAGCGAGGAGAAGATCCGGCTCGGTGGCATGGCGCTCGCGAACGGCGTGCTCGTGCACGGCCCGACGTCGTGGGCCTGCGCGATCCGGCATCCGGACGGCGAGATCGAGGTCGCGTCCGCGCGCAAGCGCTTCCGTGCGGCGAACGGTGCGCGCCCGCTGCTGCGCGGCCCGTGCCCGCCTCGTCGAGGCGCTCGCCGTGCTTCCCGAGGTGAAGCGTAAGCTTCCGGCCGCGCGCGATCTGCCGATGCAGAGCCGGCGCACGCTCGCGTCGATCGTCGGCGCCGCGATCGTCGTGCGCGGGCTGCGCGAGTCGAAGCTGCGCCCGCCGCGCAGGAGCTCCTCGCCGGGCCTGCTGTCGCATCGCGCCGGCGGCGCTCGCGCTGCGCGGCGGCGAGCTCGCCGCCTATCACGGCGCCGAGCACATCTCGATCGGCACGTACGAGCACGGCGAGGGCGCGAAGAAGGAGCACGAGCGCTGCGGCGGCCATCTCGTCGGCCCGCTGCTTCTGACCACCGCGCGGTCGGGAACGCGCTCGCGACGCTCGCGCCGGCGCGGTCCGGAACCAGGCGCGCGCTGCTGCGCAGCTCGGGGCGCTCGGCGCCTCGACGGAGATCTTCGGCTGGATGACGCGGCATCCGGACAACGTCGTCGCGCAGGCGCTGTCGAAGCCCGGTCACGAGCTCCAGCACCGGCTGACGACGGCCGACCCCACGCCCGAGCAGCTCGAGGTGGCCGAGGCGGCGCTCGACGCGTGCCTGGAGCTCGAACGTGGCGACGACCCGGGCGACGCGTAGCCGGCTCGACCCCGAGGTCTTCGACCTGCCGGTCGAGAAGATGCGCGCCGGCTACTACACCGACGCCTACTTCAACCACTCCCGCGCCGCCCTGCTGCGGACGGTCGCCATCCCGCGCGTCGTCATGCAGGTCTTCCAGAAGAACGACGCGTACCTCGGCGGCATCGACGAGGCGATCGCGATCCTCAAGCTGTGCAGCGACGACTGGGAGGCGCTCGACCGTCCACGCGCTCTACGACGGCGACCGGATCGCGCCGTACGAGACGGTGCTGACGATCGAGGGCGACTACACGCTGTTCGCGCACCTCGAGACCGCTCTATCTCGGCGTGCTCGCGCGGCGCACGCTGATCACGACGAACGTCGTGCGACGTGCTCGAGGCCGCGAACGGCAAGCCGATCATCTTCATGCCGGCCCGGCACGACCACCATCGCGTGCAGACCGGCGACGGCTACGCCGCGTACGTCGCCGGGCTAGTCACCGGCGCACGAGATCGGCGTCACCACCGACGAGCAGGCGTCGTGGTGGGGCGGCCGCGGCGTCGGCACCGTCCCGCACTCGCTGATCGCGCCTACGGCGGCGACACCGTGCTCGCGGCGACGAAGTTCGCCGGACTGGGCGCCGCCCGGACATGAACGTCACCGTGCTCGTCGACTTCGAGAACAACTCCGTCGCGACCGCGCTCGCGGTCGCGCGACGCGCTCGGCGACCGGCTCTGGGGCGTGCGGCTCGACACGTCCGAGAGCCTCGTCGACTTCTCGCTCGTCGGACGAGATGGGCGACTTCCGGCCCACCGGCGTGAACGAGCGCCTCGTCCGGAAGCGTGCGCGACGCGCTCGACGGCGACGGCTCCGGCGCGTGAAGATCGTCGCCTCCGGCGGCTTCACCGTCGAGAAGATCCGCGACTTCGAGCGGCGCGGCGTGCCGGTCGACGCCTACGGCGTCGGCTCGTCGCTCATCCGCGGCTCGAACGACTTCACCGCCGACGTCGTCCTCACCGACGGGCGTCCGTCCGGCAAGTTCGGCCGCGAGCTACGCGACAACCCGCGCCTCGAGCTCGTCACCTGATCCACCCGCCAGTCCATCCGCGACAATGAGCTCGTGGCAGGCCGCATCCTCTGGGACGTCGACACGCAGGTCGACTTCATGCAGCCGTCCGGGAAGCTGTACGTCCCCGGCGCCGCCGACACCGCGCCCGCGATGGAACGGCTCGTGGACGCAGCCCGCGCCGCCGGCATCGTCCACGTCGCCTCCGCGGACGACCACGAGCTGACGGACCCGGAGCTCTCCGTCACGCCGGACTTCCGGAACACGTATCCGCCGCACTGCCTGCGCGGCACGCACGGCGCCGAGAAGATCCTCGAGACGAAGCAACGCGACCCGCTGCCGCTCTCGCTCATCCCCTTCCCCCCGGGCCTCGTGCCGGGACTGATCGCGGGCAGGCGCGAGTTCCTCCTGCTGAAGAAGAGCTTCGACGTCTTCACGAACCCGAACACCGATGCGCTGCTCCACGCCCTCGACCCCGAGGAGATCCTCGTCTTCGGCGTCGCCACCGACGTCTGCGACGACGCGGCGATCCTCGGCTTCCTGCAGCGGGGCCGGCGCGTCCGCTTCGTCGAGGACGCGGCGCGCGGTCTCGACGAGGGCCGCGTCGCCGCCTGCACGGCCGTCTGGCGCGCCCGCGGAGTCGAGTTCTCGAGCGCCGCGGAGGCGATTCGCTCCCTCGGCTAAGGGATTCCCTCCCGGCTGCCGATGAGCAGAACGATGGTGGGGCACTGGTTCCATCAGCTGCGGATTTCGCCACCACGTGGCTTGCCGCTTGCGTTCTTCGGGATCCTCGTCATCACGGCGTGGCTGCTCTGGAGGACGGTCGGGATGATGCCGCGCATCCGGCCGACGCAGCGTCGACAGCGGCGGCGAAGTCGCGGTCACGTGGAGCGACGTCGCCGGGGTCGAGGAGGTCGCGCGCGGAGCTGATGGAGGTCGTCGACTTCCTGCGCGACCCGAAGCGCTTCGAGCGGCTCGGCGCGAAGGTGCCGAAGGGGCTGCTGCTGTACGGGCCGCCCGGGCACCGGGCAAGACGCTGCTCGCGAAGGCGGTCGCGCACGAGTCGGGTGCGAACTTCTACTCCGCGAGCGCCGTCGTCGTTCGTCGAGATGTTCGCCGGGCTCGGCGCGGCCAGGATCCGCAAGCTCTTCCTCGAGGCGCGCAAGCACGCGCCCGCGATCGTCTTCATCGACGAGCTCGACGCCGTCGGCGCGCAGCGCACCGGTCACGGCTTCAACCGCGAGCAGGACCAGACGCTCAACCAGCTGCTCGTCGAGCTCGACGGCTTCGAGGGCGCGCGAGCAGGTCGTCGTCATGGGCGCCTCCAACCGCATCCAGGATCTCGACCCGGCGCTGCTGCGCCCGGGACGCTTCGACCGGCAGATGCTCGTCGCCGCCGCCCGATCTCGCCGGGCGCGAGGCGATCCTCGGCGTGCACACGCGCGGCAAGCCGCTCGCCGCCGACGTCGACCTGCGCAGGTCGCGCGCCAGACGAGCGGTCTCACCGGTGCCGAGCTCGCGAACATCTGCAACGAAGCCGCGATCTTCGCCGGCCGCCGCGGCGACGCAGTACGTGACGCAGATCGACTTCGACGCCGCGATCGAGCGTGTCGTCGCCGGCCTGCAGCAGAAGAAGGTGCTGACCGACAAGGAGCGGCGGATCCTCTCGTATCACGAGGCGGGCCACGCGCTGATGGCGCACCTGATGGGCTCCGCGATGGAGCTGCAGAAGGTGACGATCGTCTCGCGCGGCGACGCGCTCGGATACGCGTTCTACCTGCCGGAAGAGGACCGCTACCTGCACACGAAGGAAGAGCTCGTCGACCGGATGGTCGTCGCGCTCGCCGGCCGCGCCGCCGAGGAGGTCGTGTTCGGCCGCGTCACGAACGGTGCGGCGAACGACCTCGAGAAGGTGACCGACATCGCGCGCGCGATGGTCTTCGAGTGGGGCATGGCCGACAGCGTGTCGTCGCGCACGATGCGCGCCGACAACTACGCCCTCTCGGAGGAGACGAAGCGGCTGCGCGACAGCGAGCAGGCGAGGTTCACCGACACCGCGTACAGCGAGGCCGTGCGGCTGCTGAAGAAGCATCGCGCGCCGCTCGACCGGCTCGCGACCGCGCTGCTCGAGAAGGAGACCCTCGTGCGCGAGGAAGTGATCGAAGTGCTCGAAAACGTCGAGCCGGAGTCGCGCGCGTCGGAGACCGTCGGCATGCCCCGCGTCGTGGCCGCGAAGCGCCCGACGTTCGGCGTCTGAGCTAGCCGCCGCCGAGCTTGCTCATGTCGATCGCGCCCTTCGGCGCCGAGATGCTCACGGTCTTGTTCCAGTCGCCGAACGTGATCGCGCCGTTCTTGCCGCTGTTCGGGGCGACGATCGCGATCGGATAGGGCGTTCCCGTCGCCGCGACGTAGAGCGTGCCGCCCTTGGTGGTGTCCTGGATCGCGACGACCTTCTGGCCCTTGTACGTCGTCTCGCCTGCGTTCTTCAGCGTTCCGTGCGCGCCGAGCGCGCCGTTGAAGAGCTTCGAGATGTCGGTGAGCGCCGTCAGCGAGGCGAAGTTGCCGGTCGTCGCCGGGCCCGCGAGCCACTTGTCGTGCAGCAGCGTCGCCACCCCGGCGCCTCCGAACTTCTTCCAGAAGGCGTCGCTGCCCTTGATGTAGGCCTTGTCGCCGATGCGGATGAGCTGGAAGCTGAGGCCCTGCTGGGTCATCTCGCCGCTGCCGCCCGCGCCCTTGACGATCCGGATGTCCAGCGTCAACGTCGATCCGGAGCTGACGATCGAGCCGGACACGCGCACGCCCTTCGCGCCGAGAGCGGCGTTCAGCGCGTCGGCGACGACCTGCTTCGGCGCGTTCGCCGCCTCGCCGTTCGACTTCGCACCGGAACCGCCGCAGCCGGCGAGCAGCACGGCGGACGCGACGAGGACGGCCAGCACACCTGTCCGCATGCGGGGAAGTCTTTCACATAGCATCGACGGCGTGGAGGCACGAGGGATCCACCACGTCGGCCTGGCCGTTGCGGACCTGGACGAGGCGGTGCAGACGTACGAGCGCCTCTTCGGCGGCCGGCTCGAGCACCGGGCCACGGTCGAGGAGCAAGGCATCGAGACCGCCCTGCTGCGCGTCGGCGACAGCCGCGTCGAGCTGCTGGCCGCGCTCGGCGAGGACACGCCGGTCGGGCGCTTCCTCGCGATGCGCGGGCCGGGGATGCACCACGTCGCGTACGAGGTGGACGACGTCCGCTCGGCGCTCGCGGAGCTCGCCGCAGCGGGCGCCAGGCTGATCGACGCCGAACCGCGGCAGGGCCTGTTCGGGCTCGAGGTCGCCTTCGTCCACCCGGAATCCGTTCACGGTGTCCTCTCGGAGGTGGTGTCGCGTGGCTGACGGCGAGCGCGTGCGGGTCGAGGTCGGGTTCGACGGCGGGCAGGTGATCGGCGGCTTCGTGAGTGTGGCGAGCGCGGACCAGCTGGAGCGCGCGTTGCACGAGGACGGCCCGCGTGTGGTCGTGCTCGACTCCGAGGACGGTCCGTATCACGTGGTCGTGCCCCGGGTGGCGTACTTCCGCCGCTTCGCCCGGGCCGCCCGCGTCGGCTTCACGTAGAACGTGGCGCTGGAAGTCGGGATCGTCGGCCTGCCGAGCTCCGGCAAGTCGATGCTGTTCGAGGCGTTGACCGGCGCGAAGGCGCACGGCGAGGTCGGGATGGCGGCGATCCCGGACCCGCGCCTGCAGCAGCTCGCCGTCGTCGTGCATGCGCGCAAGGTGACGGCGGCCGCGGTGCGCGTCGTCGAGGTGCGCGGCACCGGCCCGGCGCTGCTCGGCAATCTGCGCCAGGTCGACGCGCTGCTCGTCGTGCTCGACGGCTTCTCCGGCACCCACGTTCCGGCAGACGACCTGGAGACGCTCAAGCTCGAGCTGCTCGTGGCCGACCGCGACCACGTCGAGCGGCGGCTCGAGCGGGTGGCGAAGCAGGCGAAGTCGGGCGACGCGAAGGTGAAGCGGGAGGCGGAGCAGCTGGAGCGGCTGCTCGCCCATCTCGACGCCGGCAACGAGCTCGCCGGCTGGGGCGAGGAGCTGCCGGCCGAGCTGGAGCCGCTGACGACGAAGCCGCTGATCGCGATCGAGAACGGCGGCGGCGGGATCGACCTGAAGCTCGAGGCCGAGCTCGCGGAGCTGCCCGAGGAGGAGGCGGCCGAGTTCCGCGGCAGCGGCGAGTCGGCGCTCGGCGAGGTGGTGCGCCGGCTGGCGGAGACGCTCGACCTGATCACGTTCTTCACCGCGGGCGAGAAGGAGACGCGCGCGTGGACGCTGCGGCGCGGGCAGTCCGCGCTCGACGCGGCGGCGACGATCCACACCGACATCGCGCGCGGCTTCATCCGCTGCGAGGTGATCCGCTGGGACGATCTCGTCCGCCTGGGTTCCCACGCGGAGGTATCGCGTGCGGGGCTGCAGAAGCTCGAGGGCAAGACGTACGTCGTCGAGGACGGCGACGTCCTCAACGTGCGGTTCAACGTCTAGGGCACGAGCTGCGTCGTCGCGAGACGATGCTGGAGCTCGTCGACGTCGACGTTCAGCTGCGACAGCAAGCGCCTGCCGCGTCCGTCGACCTCGAGCGCGCCGCTGAGCACGTCGCTGACGATGACCTGCTTGCGCCGGCAGCGTCGCGCGCGGCGCAGGGCGAGCTCGAGTGCGCGTTTCCCTTCGCTGGAGAAGCGGATCCGGCCGGCGGTCGACGCCTCGGCCCAGGCGCCGGCGCCGAACGTCGCTTCCACCCGCGACTCGATCTCGTCGAGCGAGATGCCGAGCGCTGCGAGTGCGTCGCTCGTGTCGCGCCGGAGGAGCGCGCGCGCGTCGTTCGCCGAGGGCACTTCGGTGCCGAGCCACGGCGGGGGAGTGGCCGGCAGCATCGCGAGCAGAGGCATCTCGATGACGACGGCGAGGACGAAGTGCTCGTCGCCGACGGAGGTGGCGCCGAGCGCGCGTGCTTCGCGGGCGGCGAGGGCGACCAGCTTCCGCGTCTGCGGGAGGAAGCGCTCGATCATGTTCGTCCCGCGTGCTTCTTGTGCACTGCCTGCTTGGACACGCCGAGCTCGTCGGCGATGTCCTGCCACGACCATCCGCGCGAGCGCGCGTTCCGCACGTGCAGGGCCTCGAGCTGCTCGAGCAGCCGCCGCAGCGCGGCGACGGCCCGCAAGCCAACCTGCGGGTCGGCGCTCGCCGCCTTCTCAGCCAGGTCCGTGGCAGCCGTCGCCATCCCGTCAACCATAGTCGGGATTGTTTACTTGACACAAGGCTCATTGGGGAGTAGAGTCTTTCTTAGTGGCTGATTTGCTCGCCTTCTCCGCTTCCTTCCGGGCCGCAGTTACGGCTCGCTTCGGGAAGAGCTTGGCTAGTGCCTCGTCTGTGGTTAGGTCGGCGGCTTTCTTGCGCGGCCTGCCCATCTAGGAGACCCCCTCATGGCAGAGATCGACCTTCCAACCCTGATAGAGCGATTCGGTAGCGAGGACAAATGCCACGCCTACCTGGAAGAGCTGCGCTGGCCTGACGGCGTGGAGTGCCCGCGCTGCGGCTCCAAGAAAATCTCGAGGATCAAGGTGCGGCGCCAGTTCGACTGTGATGGCTGCCGCTACCAATTCTCGGTGCGCGTCGGGACGCTCTTCCACGACTCCAAGCTGCCGTCTGTGGAAGTGGTTCCTCGCTGTGTACGTCATGGGCGAGTCTCGGAAGGGTGTCAGCGCCAACCAGTTGAAGCGGATGCTCGGCGTCACGCTACAAGACGGCCTGGTATCTCTGCCACCGCATCCGTTCCGCGATGCACGACGACGCTGCGCCGCTCCTTGCGCGGGATCGTGGAAGTCGACGAGACCTACATCGGTGGCGATCCGCGTTGGCCGCAGCATGGCAAGCGCGGCGGTACAGGCGAGCTGGCGCGACCACAAGGTCATGGTCATGGGCGCTGTCGAGCGCGGCGGCAGAGTGCGCCTGCGCCTCGGCCCCGACTCCACCGGCAAGACCATCCGCGGACTTCGTTGACGACGTTGTCCACGACGACGCCGAAGCGATCTACACCGACGGTTCCAACGCCTACCGCACGCATCGGCGATCACAACACCCGCCATGAGTGGGTCGACCACGGCCGCTAAGGAATGGGTACGCGGCGACGTTCACACCAACACCGTCGAATCCGTCTGGAGCTTGTTCGATCGCGGCGTGATCGGCGCGTACCACAAGCTCAGCGTCAAACACCTGCCGGCCTATCTGGACGAGTTCGCGTTCCGCTTCAACAACCGCGAGAACGCGTTCTGGTTCCGCGACACCATCCTCGCACTGGTTGAGGGTAACGCGTTGACGTTTGCGGAACTGACCGCCAAGTAGGAGGGCCGCCATTACTTCCGTGTCTCCTTGACTGGAAGGTCTGACCGCGAAAGAGTCGGGCTGTGGCGCGAGGGAAAAAGGGCGGACACCCAGGCAAGCGGCCGATCGCATGCAAGCTGAAAGCTCCGATTCTTCCTGCTCTTCCATCAGAAGACCCGCGACGCCTTGAGTGAACACCGAACCGTTCTTGAGACTCCACTTGGAAGCGATCTGATGCCGGGCCGCAAATATGTGGCAAGTGCGATCGTCGCGCACCTCGTACTAGTCGCTCTGGAACTTCTCCGTGATCGGCACCTGCTTCTTGGGACGCATTGGTCTTGGACCTGCGGCTGAACGACGATCTCGGTCCTGGACCATCGTCGCTGCCTTGTCGCCTTGCCTGCCGCGTCGTACTAGCGACTCCGCGAGACCCTTCGCCCTGGCGCGATTGATGCAGGCAAATAGACCCGAGTCGCCGAAGTCGAAGCATGATCGGCTGCTTGGCTATGCCCGACGCCTCCTCGTGCGCGGAGCCTAGACGGCCACGGGAGGATTGACGCGCTTTGCCCCACTCCGGGCAAAGGTTGACATGCGTCGATCGTCGACTTCAGTCCCGGCGAAGATCACGTGCTCCCAAAATGTCAGCTGTCATAGTATGCAGTTCGTCACACTCACAACTCCAGCAACTCCACCTGATGCACCTTCTTGTCGCAGAACATCGTACTTCGCGAGTCGCTACGTCTGCCGCGACGGAGATCACGCACCGTCCGAAGACACGCGCTCTCGCGCATCGGCGTGCTACGGCATCAAGTTCGCCGATGGTGCAGTCGCGGATTACTGATCGCTTTCCAATTCCTGACGGACGACGCGCGGCTCGATCAGCTCCAGTTGAAGCGTGTCAGAGCCAGACGAATGACCTCGCGGCCCTTCTCGATAGACTGTCGATGTAGTTGGAGTCCGCGGCGGCGCATCTGGGATCGTAGTCCGAGGTTCCATTGCATCTTGCACGTTCGTCGTGGTGATGTGTGGCTGCCTGCGTCGCTTTTGGGCCACGCTGTAGAACCGCCCAGAGCAAGTAGCGAGGCAGCCAATAGGGCGAGTCCGACGTACGCAGCCGATAGTCGGAACAGTGATGGTGTCGGATCACGCCAACGATCCATGCAACAAGCGTGAGATACCAGTCCTTGATCAGCCGTGACACGATCGCCCGACCGGCCAGGCGCCTGAGTTCAAGTATCGCCTTAGCAGCCATAGTGGCCGCTGCCATCCATCGATCACTTTCAACCACGTGATGGTCGCTTCATGAAGTCCAACCGCCATCAGAGTTTGCGCGACATCGTTCGAGACTACCAGTGCCCTGCGTGCAAGTAAACAATCCCGACCATAGTTGACAGTACCTGACCCCGTCAACCATCGTTGCCAGTCCCGTCCCGAGGCCCGCCGCCCAAGACCGCCCGAAACCGCCGCAAATCCGACCCCTGGTGTCAGACCCGGGTCTGACACCAGGGGTTAAGCGCCGCCCCGCGCTCACGCATGCGAGGCTAGGCGCGTGGCGCGCGTTCTCTTCGTCGGCCTCCACAACGCCGGCCGGTCGCAGCTCGCTGCCGCGCTCTACGCGGCACGCGGAGGCGAGGCCCGCTCGGCGGGATGCCGGCCCGCCGCCGAGCTGTACGAGGCCGTCGTCGAGGCTCTCGCTGAGATCGACCTCGACGTCTCGGGCCGCGTGCCACGCGCACTCGACGCGGCGGACGTCGAGTGGGCCGAGCTCGTCGTGACGATGGAAGGCGCGGACGCCGGCCCGGCCGCCTCCGGCCGGCCCAGCCTCCACTGGCGGGTCGCGGAACCGGCCGCGCTCTGCCTCGAAGAGGTGCGGGAGCTCCGCGCCGTGCTCGAGGCGAAGGTCGCCGAGTTGCCGCTGTAGCGCTCAGCCGGTCGAGATCAACACGACGCCGGCGAGGGTGAGCACGACGCCCACGTCCTGCGAGAGCTCGACGCGCTCGCCGAGCGCGAAGCGCGCGAGCAGGACGGTCGCCACCGGATAGAGCGACGCGAGCACCGAGACGACGCTCAGCAGCCCGTGCGTCGACGACGCAGCCGCGAAGAGCACGTTGCCGCCCGTGTCCAGCAGGCCCACCGCGGCCAACGCGACCAGGTGCGGACGCACGCCGCCGGCGCGGGTGCGCGAGACGAGCAGCACCGACCAGACGAGCGTGACCGACGTCACGCGGAAGATGAGCGACGGCCACAGCCAGTCGTGCTGCGCCGCCGCATGGAGCGGCACGTAGTAGCCGCCGAACGCGAGCATCGCCACCACGCCCCAGCCCGCCCCCGCCGCGAACTTCGGCCGCGTGCCGCCCCGCTCGAACGACGCCACCAGGCTGCCGCCGAGCGCGGCGACGAAGCCGAGCCCCTGCAGGAAGCTCACGCTGTCGCCCTGGACGAGCCCCCACACGACCGGGAACCCGGCCGCGACGGAGGCGATCGGCGCGACGACGCTCATCGCCCCCGCGGCCATGCCGCGGTAGAAGGCGGCCAGCCCGATCGAGCCGAGCAGCGCCGCGAGCACCGCCCACGCGATCTCCGGCCCCGGGGGCGCCGAGCCGCGCACCGCCACCATCACCGCGAGGACGGCCAGCCCGAACGGCTGCGACGCGGCCATCACGACCAGCGCCGGCAGCGCGCGGCTCTTCAGGCCGCCGAGAAAGTCGCCGCAGCCCCAGGCGAGACTGGCGGCGAGCGCGAGCCCGGCCGAGAACACCTACGCGGAGTCCGGAACCGGCCGCGTCGCCGCGACCGCGTCGAGCTGGTTCGCGTGGTAGAGCACCGCCGCCTCCGCGGTACGGGCCGCGCGCGCGTCGTGATGGCACGCGACCGCGTGCAGCAGCTCCGCCCGCACACCCGGATCGAGCGCGGCCGCGCGCTCCTCGATCAGCCGCAGCCCCAGGTGGACGTGCCCGAGCAGGCGCCCTTCGTCGGTCAGCCGGAACACCGGCCCGCGGCCGAGCTCCCGGACGCGCCCCACGTCGTGCACGAGCGCCGCCGCGAGCAGCAGGTCGCTGCGCAGGCGCGGATGGAGCTGCGCCGTCTCGCGGCACAGCGTCGCCACGCCGACCGTGTGCTCGAGCAGCCCACCCGCGTATGAGTGGTGCCCGTCGATCGTCGCCGGCAGCGCGCGCATCGCCGCCAGCGTCTCCGCGTCGAGCACCCGCGCGACCGCGCCGCTCAGCCCCGGGTGCGAGATCTCGGCGGCGAGAAACTCGAGGAAGCCCTCGAGCTCGTCGGCGTCGCGCCGCATCGCCGGCGCCATCGCGCTCGGGTCGACACCCTCGGCCGGCTCGAGCGTGCGCACGTCGAGCTGCAGCCGGTCGCGGAACTTCTCCACCCGCCCGAGCACCCGCACGGCGTCGCCCTCGGCGAAGCGCGCGTCGAGCAGCTCCACGTCCGTCCACACGCGCGCGTCGATGCGCCCGCTCGGGTCGACGAGCTCGAGCGCGAGATAGGCGGCGCCGTTCTTCGTCCGCAGCCGCTCCTTCTTCGCCACCGCGTACACGCCCTCGACGGTGCGGTTCTCCTCGAGCTGCGCGATCGCGGTCACGAACCGGAGTCTAGGCCCGCAGGGCGATGCTACGGTCAAGCCTGTGGCGACGATCCGGCCCTTCCGCGCGCTCCGCTACGACGAGACGGTCGCGGGGCCGCTCGCCGGGCTCGTCGCGCCGCCCTACGACGTGATCGCGCCGGAGCAGCGGGCCGCCTATCTCGCCCGCAGCCCGCACAACGTCGTCCACCTGACGCTGCCCGACTCGGAGGAGCAGGCCGCCCGCGATCTCGCCGCCTGGCGGGCCGAGGGCGCGCTCGTCGAGGACGCCGTGCCCTCCTACTGGTGGCTCGCGCAGGACTCGGTCGGCCCGGACGGGGTGGCGCGCCGGCGCGAGGGCTTCGTCGCCGCTCTCCGCGCCGAGCCGTACGAGCGCCGCGTCGTCCTGCCGCACGAGCGCACGCACGCGGGCCCGAAGGAGGGCCGCCTGCGCCTGCTCCGCGCCACCCGCACGCAGCTCGAGCCGATCTTCCTGCTCTGGGACGGGACGATCGAGCTGGACGGCCTTGGCGAGCCCGACCTCGCCGCCGAGGAAGGCGGCGTCGCCGCCCCGCGCAGCCAAATGAAGTAAGCCCTCTCTCGAATGGCGTTTCGATTTGATTCCAGCATTCGTCGCTCCCCCGCATTGCGGTTCCAGTCACCATCGGTCGGCGAGCAGTTATTTTACCGGTGGGTCCTGGATTGTTGTCAACTCTCCGCCAAGCGGGAATGAGGCGCAGAGATCGAGCCACGCATCGCATCGCGAGATGCACAACGTTTGGCAGCTAGCCATCAGCGCTACGCGGTTGATGATCCTGACGGGATGGCGACGCGGCGAAGGGCTGATTCCTTTGCAATGGCCTCCGGCGGGAGAGGGGCGAGCGATGCTGTGCTCCCGGAGTGACCTTCTCGAATGGAAGAGTTAGGCGAGAAGGAGGGACCGATCACCGTTGTACAGAGATCAAAGCCGCCGTGGCCTTAGCTACGGTTGGTTAGAAAGCAAGCCTGACTGGGGCGCCAAAATTGCTCGCGCCCGCGTGTAGCATGTGGGACGGGCCGCCCAACAAATCGGTTACACCTCAACGCCGAGGCAAAGGGGACCTAGATGAACTGGAACGACAAAACCGGATTGCTCGCAGCGCTGGTGGCCGTGGGGTTGCTTGGCTGCGCGTTTGGTCCGGCTGCTGCCGCCACCCGTATCGAGGGACAGGTCCAGGCGGGCGGCGGCGCCGTGGCCGGATCGACGGTGAGCCTTTGGGCCGCAAGCGCCGATTCGCCGGCGGTTGGCGCAGGTTCAGACCGACGCTGATGGAAACTTCGTCGTATCCGTCGACCAGACGCCGAACGGCGCGAGCTTCTATCTTATCGCCAATGGCGGAACGCCGCCGCCAGCAAGCAGAGCGGCAACAACGGGGCCATCGCTCTGCTGGCGGTGCTGGGTGGCACCCCGCCGGCGCGGGTCGTCGTCAACGAGTTCACCACCGTCGCCTCGGTGTGGACGCACGCGCAGTTCCTTGATGGCGCGGCGATCACAGGGTCACGCGCTCGGCCTGCGCATCGCCGCGGGCAACGTGCCCAACTTTGTCGATCTCTACGACCGGCGGATGGGGCGAGGCCATTCAGGATCCGCTCAACAGCGGCCAGACGCCGACGATGGCCAACTTCGCCACGCTGGCGGACGTGCTGGCCGGCTGCACCACGCGCGTCGTGGAGGACGCGTGCGCCAAGCTGTTCGCAGCCGCCACGCCGCCCAAGGTAGCGCGCCGACCGACACGCTGACGTCGGCTGAGGCGATCGCACGCTATCCGTGGTATCAACCCGGGCGGTTGTTCGCCCTGCTCGACGCAGTTCTATCCGGTTCCACCGGTCAAGATGGACGGCCAGCCGAAGCCGCCGAACATGCGCCCGGTGCCGTTCATGCCGTACCTGATCTGGGCGCCCAGCGCCTGGGTCCTGCCGCTCAAATTCGACGGCGGCGGCTATCGGGCGGGTGGCAAGGCCATGTTCGACAGCGAGGGCAACCTCTGGGTCGGCGACAACTTCACGATCGGCTGGCAGGGGCAGGACGCACTGTGGCAAGGCAATGCCACCAAGTTCGCCCCCAACGGCAAACCGCTCTCGCCTATCACGACCGGCTTTACCGGTGGCGGAATGGAGGGGGGCACGTTCGGCGCCGCCGTCGACGCCCACGACAACGCCTGGTTCACCACGTATGGCGGCCATTCGATCGCGGTGTTCGACAAGAACGGCAAGCCGCTGACGCCTCCGGAGGGCATCACGTTCGGCGGCCGTCTCGGGCTGATGCAGGGCATCATCGTCACGCCCAGCGGCGACGTGTGGGCCCTCGGCGCCTCGAAGAGCCAGCTGATTTACTTCCCGAAGGGCGATCTGACGAAGGGCCGGATCGTTTGCGAGGGCGCGACCGAGGAGCCCTGCAAGTCGTTTCTGGGACCGTTCCATACTCGCGATCGATCAGCAGGACCGCATCTGGGTGGCCAACGCCTTCGCCGAGCACGTGACGCGATTTCCGGCCGCCGATCCGAGCAAGGCCGAGAACGTTCTATGCGGGGGCAAGCCCCGCCGGGCTCAACGTCGACAGCCAGGGGAATGTCTGGATCACGACCCGGTTCGGCAACGGGGTGATGGGCAAGCTCCATCTGGCGGACATGGATGTCCGTGCGAAATTCGGCGGTGTCGTGCCCGGCATGGACTACATGACAACGACCATGTCCACGCAGCAAGGAGGAACCGACCACAGCGGCAGCGTCACGCTGCTGCGGCCGGACGGCACGCCCTATCCCGGCTCGCCCTTCACGGGCGGCGGCCTGCCCGGGCCGTGGGCGGTGGTCGTGGACGGCAACGACAACGTCTGGATCTCAAACTTCGCCATGCCGGACAGCCCGATTGTGCAGTTGTGCGGCGTGCGCACCGACACCTGTCCGCCTGGCATGAAGACCGGCGACCAGATTTCGCCGCCCGGCGGCTATGTCGGAGGCGGCCTACAGATGCAGACCGACATCGCGATTGATCCGGCCGGCAACGTCTGGGTGATGAACAACTGGCAGGACATAGAT
>CAWBIQ010000010.1:0-83120 GCA_963788875.1 uncultured Actinomycetes bacterium | reverse complement strand
AGACCCGGTGCGTCGTTACTTCTTGAGGAAGTTGTTCGTCTATGCGTTGACGTTTGTGGTGGCGGTGACGATTGATTGGGCGATTCCGCATTTGATGCCGGGGAATCCGGTGTTGACGTTGATGGGTAGGTTGCAGATTCAGGATCCGAAGGTGGCGCAGAGCGTCTATCACCATTACATGCGGGCGTTTAATCTCGATCTGCCGTTGTGGAAGCAGTATTACTACTTCTGGGTTTCGCTTTTGCATGGTGATCTGGGGACGAGCATCTTGCAGTTCCCGTCGTCGGTGGTGTCGATCATCGTGCACGCGGTTCCGTACACGCTGGGTTTGTTGATTCCGGCGATCTTGTTGAGCTGGTATGCGGGTAACAAGGTGGGGGCGATGGCGGCTCGGCGGAAGGTGCTGGACAACACGGCGTTGCCGCTCGGGTATGCGTTGACGGCGACCCCGTACATGTGGGTCGGGATCATGCTCTCCTGGCTTTTGGCGGTGACCTGGCAGATCTTCCCGGTCGGGTTTGCCTACGACCCGACCTCGCAGCGGACCTGGTCGTTTGGCTTTCTCATGGTGTTGCTGCACCACTGGTTCCTGCCGTTCTTCTCGCTGTTTCTGGTCGCGTTCGGCGGCTGGGCGATCGGGATGCGCAACATGATCATCTACGAGCTCGAGTCCGACTACGCCCACTACCTGGAAGCGTTGGGCGCCCCGCAGCGGCTGGTGCGCCGCTACGCCTTCAGAAACGCCATGCTTCCCCAGATCACCGGGCTCGCCCTGCAGTTGGGCGCGGTGATCGCGGGCGCCCTGGTCACCGAGATCGTCTTCTCCTACCCCGGCCTCGGCTATCAGATCTATAGGGCGATCACCAACGAGGACTACTTCGTGATCCAGGGGATCTTCCTGTTCATCATCGTCGGCGTCCTCGTCGCCAACTTCCTCGTCGACCTCGTCTACGTCATCGTCGACCCCCGCACCCGCATCGGCATGCAAGGAGGCCAGGCATGAGCACCGGCCACGCTGCGCGACCGCTCGAGCCGATCGCTGTCGATGCGCCGGCGCCGGAGGCAACGCCTGCGACGCCGCGGATGAGCGGCTTCCGCGAGATGGTCCACTTCGCGCTCGGCAACCGCAAGCTCGTCTTCGGGCTGACGATCACCCTCGCGATGCTCCTCTTCGCCGTCATCGGGCCCTTCCTCGCGCATCATCCGCCGCTCGAGTATGGGGGCAAGCTGTCGTTGGCGCCGACGACGAGGGGCGGCTACTGGTTCGGGACGACGTTGCTGGGCCAGGATGTGTTTGCCCAGTTCGCGACCGGCGTGCGGCTGGCGTTTGTCGTGGGTGCGATCGGTGGTGGGATCGCGGCGGTGGTGGGGATGCTGGTGGGGTTTACGGCGGGGTATCGCAGCGGGATCGTGGACGAGGTCTTGAACATGCTGACCAACGTGGTGTTGGTGATCCCGACCTTCGCGGTGCTTTTGGTGATCGCGGCCTATTTGAAGGTGCGGGGGATCATGACCGAGTCGCTGTTTATCGGGTTGACGTCGTGGCCGTGGGCGGCCAGGGCGTTGCGGGCGCAGACGTTCTCGCTGGTCTCGCGTGACTTCGTGGACATGGCCAGGCTGAGCGGCAGGAAGAGCCGGCAGATCATCTTCAAGGAGATCGCGCCGAACATGAGCAGCTACCTGTTCATGATGTTCATCCTGCTGTTCGGCGGCTCGATCCTGATCGCGGCCACGCTCGACTTCATCGGTCTTGGCCCCTCGAACACCATCTCGCTGGGGATGATGATGCAGCTCTCGGTCCAGAGCGCCGCCCTCCAGCTGCACATGTGGTGGTGGTTCCTGCCGCCGGGCCTGGCGATCATGGCCATCGTCGGCAGCCTCTACGTCATGAACGTCGGCCTGGACGAGGTCTTCAACCCCAAGCTCAGGTCGCTGTGAGCCTCGCGGTCGACGACCTCAAGGTCTACTACCGCACCCTCGCAGGTGACGTGCAGGCACTCGACGGCGTCACCTTCACCCTCGCCGACGGCGAGATCATGGGCCTCGCCGGCGAATCCGGCTGCGGCAAGTCCACCCTCGGCAAGAGCCTGATCCGCTTCGACACCCGCATGCGTTTCGTCGGCGGACACGTCGAGCTCGACGGCGAGGAGCTTCCGGTTGCCGACAGCGAGGCGATGAACGAGTTCAGGTTCAAGCGCGTCTCGATCATCCCGCAGTACGCGATGAGCGCGATGAACCCGACCAGGAAGATCGGGAAGATGACGCGCTGAGCTGCTCCGGTCCCGCGGCATGGGCACAAACGGCGAGATGTCGGAGCTCTCGCGCAGGCTCGAGCTCGTCGGGCTGTCCGACGACGTGCTCGACATGTACCCGATCGAGCTCTCCGGCGGGATGAAGCAGCGCGTCGTCATGGTCATCTCGACCCTGCTCGATCCCTCGCTGCTGATCGCCGACGAGATCACCTCCGCCCTCGACGTCTCCACGCAGAGGGCCGTGGCGGAGACCCTGATCGAGTTCCGCAACCGCGGCTTTGTGAAGAGCATGATCGTGATCACCCACGACCTCTCGATCCTCTACCAGGTCGCCGACACCATCCTGATCATGTACGCGGGCAAGCTCGCCGAGAAGGCCTCCGCCGAGGCGATCGTCAACGCGCCGCGCCACCCCTACACGAAGCTGCTCATCTCCTCCCTACCCGAGGTCGGCGTGCGCTACGCGGAGAAGCAGCTTGTCGGAATCGCGGGCCGGCCGCCGGCGCTCCTCCATCCCCCGGCGGGCTGCCGCTTCCGCGACCGCTGCCCACTCGCCACGGCGAAATGCGTCGAGGAGCCACCCTTCGTCGAGGTCGCGCCCAACCACACGGTCGCATGCTGGGAGGTCGGCCCGTGCTGAGGCTCGAGCACATCTCGAAGACGTACCGGGTCGGTGCCTTTGGAGGTGGGCGGTTGCAGGCGGTCGACGATGTGAGCTTCGACGTGGAGGCGGGTGAGGTTGTCTCGCTGATCGGGGAGAGTGGGAGTGGGAAGACGACGATCGGGCGGATGATCTTGCGCTTGTCGCCGGTCACGTCGGGGCGGATCGTCTTCGACGGCACCGACGTCTCCTCGCTGCGGCGCGGCCATTTGAAGGAGTACTACCGGCATGTGCAGGGGGTCTTCCAGGATCCGTTCAGCTCCTGCAACCCGATCTTCAAGGCCGACCGGATCTTCATGCTGATCAAGCACGAGTTCTTCCCCGAGGTCTCCGCGGCCGAGTGGCGCGGCCGCGTCGCCGCCTCCCTGGAGTCGGTCAGCCTCAACCCGGCCGACGTGCTCGGCAAGTACCCCCACCAGTTGAGCGGCGGCCAGCTGCAACGCCTGCTGGTGGCCAGGGCGCTGCTGCTGGAGATCAAAATCCTGGTCGCCGACGAGATCATCAGCATGCTCGACGCCTCCACCAGGATCGACGTGCTCAACCTGCTCGGCGACCTGAAGAAACGCGGCCTGGGCATCATCTTCATCACCCACGACCTCTCCCTCGGCAACTACATCAGCGACAAGCACCGTCATCCTCCGCCACGGCGCCATCGTCGAAATGGGCGCCACCGAAAAGGTATTCGGCGACCCGCAACACCAATACACCAAGATGCTGCTCGCCTCCGTCCCCCAACTGCACACGAAGTGGGCCGAGATCGAGCGAGCGTCTCACCTGGCAACGGCGTGACGACGCGGGCCGACATCTTCCCGCCCACGTTCCTCTGGGGCGCCGCGACCGCCTCGTACCAGATCGAGGGCGCGACGACCGAGGACGGCCGCGGCGAGAGCATCTGGGATCGCTTCTGCGCAACGCCGGGGAACGTGCGCAACGGCGACAGCGGCGCGATCGCATGTGACTTCTACCACCGGTATCGCGACGACATCGGGCTGATGCGCGAGCTCGGACTGGACGCGTTCCGTTTCTCGATCGCGTGGCCGCGCGTCCTCCCGGACGGGCGTGGCCGTGTGAACGCCGCAGGCCTCGACTTCTACGACCGTCTCGTCGACGCGCTGCTCGAGGCGGGAATCCGGCCTTTCGCCACCCTGTATCACTGGGATCTGCCGCAGGCGCTCGAAGACGCGGGCGGCTGGCCGGCGCGGGCCACCGCCGAGGCGTTCGTCGAGTACGTGGACACCGTCGCAGCGCGGCTCGGCGACCGCGTCACCGACTGGACGACGCACAACGAGCCGTTCTGCGCGTCGTGGCTCGGCTACGGGTCGGGAGTGCACGCACCCGGCAGGAAGAGTGCCGCCGACGCGATCGCCGCCGCGCACCATCTCCTGCTCTCGCACGGGTGGGCCGTCGAGGTCATCCGACGCCACTCCCCGGACGCCGAGGTCGGGATCGTCTTCGACCTCTGGCCGGTACATCCGGCGACCGACGATCCGGCGGACGTCGAGGCGGCCCGCGTCATGGACGGGCTCGACAGCCGCAGGTTCCTCGACCCGGTGCTGCGCGGCGAATACCCGGCGGACACGCTCGCGCACCTCGCGCCGATCGCTCCACCCGTCGCCGACGGCGACATGGCGGCGATCGCGGAGCCGCTCGACTTCGTCGGCGTGAACAACTACTCGCGCCTGATCGTGCGCGCGGATCCCGTGAGCGGCGAGCCGCTCGCAGTGCGAGCGCCGGCGGGGCAGCTGACCGACATGGGCTGGGAGGTGCATCCCGACAGCCTCCACGAGGTCATCATGCGTCTGCACCGCGACTACGGGGTGCCGAAGATCTACGTGACCGAGAACGGCGCGGCGTTCACGGACGTCGTCACGCACGACGGACGCGTGCACGACCTCGAGCGGCAGGCGTACCTCTCCGACTACATAGCGGCAACCGCTCGCGCGCTCGCGGACGGCGCACCGGTCGCCGGCTACTTCGCCTGGTCGCTACTCGACAACTTCGAGTGGGCGTACGGCTACGGGAAGCGGTTCGGGCTCGTCTACGTCGACTACCCGACGCTCCGGCGGATCCCGAAGGACAGCTTCCACTGGTACCGGGACTTCATCGGCCGCCGCGTCGCGGCCGACCGGCCCGTACCGGCGTCGTCGGCGCGGGCCTGACATGCCGAACCGGTACGGACGATTCGACGACGCCGAGCGCGAGTACGTCGTCACGCGACCGGACACCCCGCTTCCCTGGCTCAACTATCTCGGCCAGGACGAGCTCTTCGGCCTCTGCACGAACACGGCGGGGGGCTACACGTTCTGGCGGGACGCGCGGCTCCGCCGCCTCACCCGCTACCGCTACAACGACGTGCCGTTCGACTCGGTCGGCCGGTATCTCTACGTCAACGACGGCGGCACGGTCTGGAACCCCGGCTGGAAGCCCACGAAGACGCCGCTCGACCGCTACGAATGCCGGCAGGGCCTCGGGTACACGCGGATCGTCGGCGAGAAGGACGACGTCGAGGTCGAGATCCTCTTCTTCGTCCCACCCGGAGAGAACGCCGAGATCTGGAAGACGACCGTCCGGAACGCGAGCGGGGTCGCCAAGGACCTGAAGCTGTACTCGTACGTCGAGTTCTGCCTCTACGAGGCGTTCAACGACGCGACGAACTATCAGCGCACGTACGCAAGCGGCGAGGCGGAGGTCGAAGGAGCAGCGATCTACCACATCAGCGACTACCGCGAGCGGCGCAACCACTACACGCTGTTCGGGTGTACGAGGGAGACGAGTGGATTCGACACGTCGCGCGACGCGTTCGTGGGCGTGCACAACGGTCTCCACGAGGCTGCAGTCCCGTTCGCCGGCCGGGCACAGGGAAGCATCGCGCACGGCTGGAACCCGATCGGCTCGCATCAGCTCGACCTGCGACTCGAGCCCGGCAGCGAGGAGACCTTTGCGTTTGTCCTCGGATACGTCGAGGAGGCCCCCGAGACGAAGTTCGAGCGCCCCGGTGTCGTGAACAAGGCGCAGGGACGGCGGCTGCTCGCCCGCTACTCCGAGCCCGGCGCGGTCGACGCCGCGTTCCGGACGCTCCAGGCACGGTGGCAGGGCCTGCTCTCGACCTTCCAGGTCGAGTGCCCCGATCCGAACGCACAGCGGATGCTGAACACGTGGACCAGTACCAGTGCATGGCCACCTTCAACCTCTCCCGCTCGGCGAGCCTCTACGAGACGGGGATCGGCCGCGGCATGGGCTTCCGGGACTCCAACCAGGACGTGCTCGGCTTCGTGCATCTCATCCCGGACCGTGCCCGGCGGCGCATCCTCGATATCGCCTCGACACAGCTGTCGGACGGGACCTGCTTCCACCAGTACCAGCCGCTGACGAAGAAAGGGAAACGCAGACATCGGCGGCGACTTCTACGACGACCACCTCTGGCTGATCGTCTCGACCTGTGCGTACGTCAAGGAGACGGGTGACACGTCGATCCTCGAGGAGCCGATCGGCTACGCCGACCGGCCGGGCAGCAGCGAGAGCCTCTTCGACCATCTCGAGACCAGCGTGGCGATGACGCTCGCGAACCGCGGCGCGCACGGGCTGCCGCTGATCGGGCACGCCGACTGGAACGACTGCCTGAACCTCAACTCCTTCTCGCACCAATCCCGACGAGTCGTTCCAGACGGCGGGTGACGTGGAGGGCTCGAAGGCGGAGTCGGTGATGATCGCGGGGCTGTTCCTGTACGCGGCGAGAGAGCTGGCCGCGCTCTACGCCCACCTCGGCAGGCCCGCGGACGAGGACCGGCTGCTCGATGCGTATGACGAGCTGCTCGCCGCCGTCGAGGCCGAGGCGTGGGACGGCGACTGGTACCTGCGGGCGTTCGACGCCGCGGGCGAGCCCGTCGGCACGCATCTGTCCCGGGAAGGGAAGATCTTCGTCGAGAGCCAGGCATGGTGCGTCCTCGGCGGCGCCGGAGACGGGAACGGCCGTGCGCGGCGAGCGCTCGAGAGCATGCAGGAGCACCTGGGAACCGTCGACGGCGTCGTGCTGCACCGGCCGCCGTTCACCCGGTACCGGCCCGAGCTCGGCGAGATCTCGAGCTATCCGCCCGGCTACAAGGAGAACGGCTCGATCTTCTGCCACACGAACCCGTGGGTCACGCTCTCGTGGTGCCTGCTGGGCGAGGGCGACCACGCGCTCGAGTACGTACCTCGCGATCTGCCCCGCGACGAAGGACGAGAAGATCGACGTCTACCGCAACGAGCCGTACGTCTACGCGCAGACGATCGCGGGGCCGGACTCTGCGACTCCCGGCGAGTCGAAGAACTCCTGGCTGACCGGAACCGCGGCGTGGGCGCTCGTCGCGCTCTCCCAGGGGATCCTCGGCGTGAAGCCGGACTATCGCGGTCTCCGCATCGACCCTTGCATCCCGCCCGAGTGGGAGTCCTTCCACGTCACGCGCCGCTTCCGCGGAGTCGTGTACGAGATCACCGTGCGCAACCCGCATCACGTGAGCTGCGGGGTACAGTCTCTGACGGTCGACGGCACTGCGCTCCCCGGCGATCTCGTCCCGGACGTACCCGGGAAGAGCACGGTGCAGGTCGAGATCGTGCTCGGCGGCAGCCGTCCCGCTAGGCGAAGAGTCCGCTCAGCTCAGCCCGTTCACGCTCGCTGAGCGGCGCCGCAAGTGCCGCAAGCGCGGGCTCCAGGTGCTCCGGACGGCGCGGCCCGACGATCACGGCGGTAACGCGCGGATCGGCGAGCAGCCACGCGAGCGCGAGAGACGCCGGCGCCGTGCCCCGCTCGTCTGCAACGCCGGCGAGGCCGTCGAGACCGCGCCAGACGGACTCGTCGTCGAGCCGGTGCACGTACGGCTCCGGGCGCATCGTCATACGCGAGCCGGGAGGCGCCGTCTCGCCGCGCCGGTACTTGCCCGTGAGCCAGCCGCCGCCGAGCGGGCTGAAGGGCGTGAAGCCCAGGCCGTGGTCGGCGCACAGCGGCAGCACCTCCCGCTCCGCCTCGCGGTCGAGCAGGGAATACGAGTTCTGTACCCACTCGTACCGCGCGATGCTGCCCGTCGCGCTCGCGTCGAGCGCTTCGCGCAGTTGCTCGCCGTCGACGTTGCTCGCACCGACGGCTCCGACCTTCCCCGCTCCCACGAGCTCGCCGAAGACGCCGAGCGTCTCGGCGACCGGCACGCCGTGATCCCAGTCATGAGCGAGGTACATGTCGACACGCTCGACGCCGAGCCGGTGCAGGCTGCTCTCGAGCTGCCGCCGTACGCGCGCCGGCGAGAGTCCATGGTCCTCGCCTTCGTCCATCGGGTTGAAGGTCTTCGTCGACAGGACGAGCCGCTCGCGCACATCGGCGCCCTTCGTCCGCAGCCAGTCGCCGATCCACGTCTCGCTGCGGCCGCCGCCGTACGCATCGGCCGTGTCGAAGGTCGTGATCCCTGCCTCCCAGGCGGCGTCCATGATCGCGAAGGCCTCCTCGCGGCTCTCTCCGCGCCCGAAGAACGCGGGCGACGAGCCGATGCCGCCGAAGTTGCCGCAGCCGAGGATGATGCGGCTGACGCGTACGGTCGTTCGGCCCAGGTAGGCTCGCTCCATGAGCACGACGCTACTCGACATCGACGCCGTCAGGCGCCGCTTCTCGTCGCTCCAGGGCGGATTCGCCTTCCTCGACGCCCCCGGCGGCTCGCAGGTGCCGGACGAGGTCGGCGAGGCGATCGCGCGCGCAATGCGCGAGGCATCCGCCAACCTCGGCGCTCCGTACGAGACCGGGCGCCGCGTCGAGGAGATCCTCAACAGGGCCCGGGCCGACGCCGGCCGCTTCCTCGGTTGCTCGCCCGACGACGTCGTGTTCGGGACGAACATGACGACGCTCGACTTCGCCCTCAGCCGCACGGCGTCGCGCGACTGGAAGGAAGGCGACCGGATCCTCGTCAGCCGGCTCGACCACGACGGCGGAGTTGCTCCGTGGGTCGAGCTCGCCGCCGACCGCGGCTTCGAGGTCGACTGGATCGACGTGACGGACGACCTGCGCCTCGACTTCGACGACCTGGAGCGGAAGCTCGACGAGCGCGTGCGCGCCGTCGCGTTCGTCTACGCGTCGAATGCGGTCGGGACGGTCACGGACGCGCGCCGCGTGGCGGAGCTCGCACGCGCAGTCGGGGCGCTCTCCTGGGTCGACGCCGTGCACTACGCCGCGCACGAGCCGATCGACGTCGAGGCGATCGGCTGCGACGTCCTGCTCTGCTCGCCGTACAAGTTCTGCGGGCCGCATCTCGGGCTCGCCTACGGGCGCCACGAGCTGCTCGAGGCCTGGCGGCCCTACAAGGCGCGGCCGGCCGGCTCGACGCCGGCCGGCCGGAAGTTCGAGACGGGCACCGCGCCGTACGAGCTTCTCGCCGGCTTCAGCGCGACAGTCGCCTACCTCGACTCGCTCGGCGGGCTGGAAGTGCTGCGCGCCTACGAGCGCGAGCTCGGCCAGCGGTTCCTGGACGCGCTGCCCGACTCCGTCACGGTCTACGGGCTGCAGACGATGGAGGGCCGCGTGCCGACGTTCCTGATCAATGTCGACGGAGTCGAGGCTGCCGACGTCGCCACGACGATGGCGGCACGCGGCTACGGCGTCTGGGCGCATGACAACTGGTACTCGCTCGGGCTCCGCGAGAAGCTCGCGTATCCGCGGAACGCGGTACGCGTCGGCTTCATCCACTACAACACGGTGAACGAGGTCGACGGGTTTCTCTCGGAGCTGGCGCTCCTCGGTGCCGCCTGAAGTGCTGCGCACTTCAGGCGGGGGGAGATGTTGTGCTTCGCAGAGCGGACGCCGGCTGAGCCGGCGTCCTCTTAGCTGACGAGAGGCAGTCGGTTCGGGCGGCGCGGCCGGTGGTGGCTGCGCCATCCCCGTCCGCGTGAGGTCGGCCTCCGCCTTACGCCTACGGCGTCAGCCTCCGGCCCTCGAGCAGTCGGCGAGCGGCGGGTTCAAACGTCCGACCCGCGGCGACCACTTAAGGCCGGAGCGTGGCGGCTCCGCCGCCGCGCGCTCTGCGGAGCACAACATCTCCCCGGCGCGAAGTGCGCAGCACTTCGCGCCGCCCTAGGGCGTCTCGCCCGCCAGAATCTGCGCGAGCACCGACGCGTCGATGTTGCCGCCGCTCACGATGCAGACGACCCGGCCTTCGCCGGCGGCGCCGCGCAGGGCGGCGGCAAGCGCCAGGGCGCCAGCGCCCTCGGCGACGACCCGGGCGCGCGTGGCGAGGAGCCGCACAGCGGCGGCGGCCTCGTCGAGCGGGATCGCGACCGCCGCGTCCACGAGCTCTCGCGCGCGATCCCACATCGTCGGCAGGAGGGCGCGACCGCCGGCGCCGTCGACGAACGACGGGCGATAGTCGATCTCGACGGGGCCGCCGGCGGCGAGCGAGGCGGCGAATGGGGCGGCAGTCTCCGGCTCGGCTGTGACGACGCGCGTGGCCGGACGCAGCGCCTTCACGGCGCTCGCGATTCCCGTCGTGAGGCCTCCTCCTCCCCACGGCACGACGACGGCGTCGAACGCCTTCGACTCCTCGCACAGCTCCAGGCCGATCGTCCCGTTGCCGGCCATCACCGCATCGTCCTCGACCGGATGCACGAAGAAGCCGTCCACCTCCGGATGCCCGCGGTCGACCATCGTCTGCCACCACACCTCGTGCGGCACCGCGATCACCTCGCCGCCGAGCCGCTCGACCGCGTCGAGCTTGGCGCGCGGCGCGTTCTCGGGCGCCACGATCCGAGCGCGGACACCGGCCTCGCGCGCCGCCCAGGCGACGCCTTGCGCCATGTTCCCGGCGCTCGCCGTCACCACGCCGCCGGCGAGCTCCGCGCGGGAGGCGGCGCGGACGGCCGACAGGGCGCCGCGCAGCTTGAACGAGCCGATCGGCTGCAGGCATTCGAGCTTGAGCCACACCTCGCACGGAGCGTCCACGTCGAGACGCAGGAGCGGCGTACGCGTGACTGCGTCTGCGATCCGCTCCTGCGCGCGGCGAATCTCGTCGAGCGGGATCAAGCTAGTCCGACTGCTTCGCCAGCTCGGTCAGCTCGGTCCGGACACGCCAGAGCTCGGGAAACATCTTGTTCTTGATCAGTCCTGCGAGCAGGTCGACCGGCGTGCCCTGCGTGCCCACGACGTCCTCGCCGATGATCCGCGCGACAACCTTGAAGTGGCGGAAGCGCCACACGCCGACGCGCTCGTCCCATTCGGTGAGCAGCTCCGCGAGCTGGTAGAGATCCTCGTGCTCACGGCCGCGCGTGTACACCTCGAGCAGAGACAGGCCGGCCTCCCGCCGCAACGTGTCGAACGCGGCGAGCAGCGGCGTCGAGACGCGCCGGATCTCACGGAAGCCGGGTGAGTCGAAGCCGGAGCCGTGCCCGAGCACGCGGCGGATCTCCTGGTACTCCCACGGCGACATCTGCTCGAGGTGCTCGAGAAAGCCCTCGACGTACTTGAGGCAGAGGTTCGCCCGCCGAAGCAGGCGCTGCGCGGCCGCGAGCTCGCGCTGCTCGATCAGCCGTGTCGCCTCCTCGACCTCGTTCCACGCAAGCTTCAACCAGAGCTCCGACGACTGATGCACAGTGAAGAAGAGGAGCTCGTCGCGGTGCACCCACTCGGCGGCAGTCTTCTGCAGTGCGAGCAGCTCGTCCGTGCGCAGGTAGCGCTCGTAGTCGCTAGCGCCGGCGCCCGGCAGGATGGGTGCGTACTCGTCGGTCTGCGCCATGGCTGGAGCCTAGCTCCCGTGCCGCGTCTCGGTACCGTCGAAGATTCGCATCGGCAGGCCGGCGAGCGGCACGCCGCCCTCCTCGGTGACGAGCCACGTGTCCTGCATGTAGAGGCAGGCCTGTCCGTCGGCCGAGATCGCATGCGGGTGCATGGACAGCACCATCCCCGCCTCGAGCTCCGTCTCGTCGGCCTCGCCGATCTTCGGGAACTCGATCATCGTCATCCCGATCGAATGGCCGGTGACGTGGCCGAGGCGGTAGCCGCGGTCGAGGAATCCCTTGGCGACGGCGCGATGCGCGTCGCAGGCGGACGAGCCGGCGCGCAGCGCGGCGGGTGCGGCCGCGAAGTACTCCTCGTACGCCTCGAGCATCCGCTTCGTGTCGTCGCTCGGCGCACCGGGGCAGATCGCGCGCGAGACCTCGACCCAGTGCCCGCCGGGGCCCGCGACCTCGAGCGAGGGGAGCAGGCAGTCGGTCGCCGCGATCGCGCGCGCGCCGGCGATCTTGAACTCCGGCAGCGCGGAGCCGTTCGGCCCGTCGAGCACCATGTCCATCGTCCAGCGTCCGCAGCCCTCCGCGACGAAGTACTCCTCGCACGGCGCGAGGATCTCGCGCTCGGTCCTTCCGGGCTCGAATGCGTCGAGGAAGACCCAGAAGCCCTCCGTGTTGATGCGGACGCTCTCACGTACCGAGGCAAGCTCGAGCTCGGATTTGACCATGCGGGCGTGGTCGAAGGCGACGTCCCAGCCGACGAGCTCGCACGCGCCGGCGAGCGCAGCGTGATCGCGCACGGTCATGACGTAGTCCATCCCGTACACGCCGACCCGCTTGCCCCGCACCTTCTCGGCGAGACGGTCTCCGGGCCGGTCGACGAACTCCTGCTCGTCGATCCACGTCGTGCCGTGCTCGCCGACGTAGCGGGCCTCGCTCGGGAAGACGATCGACGGCTCGCCGTCGAGCGGAAGCAGCACGTATGCATAGCGATGGACGATCACGAACCCGCTGAGGTACGTGACCGCTCCCTCGAAACCGGTGTACTCGTTCCCGCACACGATCACCGCGTCGAGCCCGTCCCGCGCCGCGGCCTCGCGGACGAGCCGGTACCTCCGCTCAATCTCGTCCTTCGGCAAACCGGTGTACGTCGGCTCCCTCACTGCCACGATTGCTCAACCCCTTTCACGAGTGCCCAGATCGCGTGATTCAACGGCGTCGGCACTCCGTGCTCGCTCCCGAAGCGGACGATACCGCCGTTGAGGTAGTCGATCTCGGTCGGACGGCGCGCCTCGACGTCCTGCAGCATCGAAGCCTTGTGGTCGTACGCGACCTCGGGCTTCGCCGCGTGATCGATCAGAGCCTCCGGGTCGGAGTCGAGCTCGATCCCCTGCGCCGCCGCGACAGCCTTGCCCTCGTCGACGAGGCCGGAAACGAGCGCGCGCAGGTCGGGACGCTCACAGACACGGCCGTGTGCGAGCCCCGCGAGCGCGCCCACCGGATTGGTCGCGGCATTGAAGATCACCTTCCGCCATTGCGGGCCGCGCGCGTCCGCGACGGCGTGGGTCGGCATGCCGCCGCGCGAGCATGCGTCGGCGAGCCGCGCGATCTCGGCGGTCGGCGCCGGCTGCGGCTCGAACGGGCCGAGTGTCGTGTCGCCCTGTACGTCCCATTGCACGTGCCCGGGCGCGACGAGCTTTCCGGCTGGGAAGGTCGTGCCGCGGATAACGCGTGCGACATGGGCGGCGAGCACTTCCTCGTTGCCGAGTCCGTTCTGCACGGTTGCCACGCAGCCGCCTGCGAACGCGTGCGCGGTGGCCCGGATCGCCGCTTCCGTGTGCATCGCCTTCGTCGCGACGATGCCGAAGTCGCAGGCGGGGAGCTCCCGTGCGTCGCTCGTCGCACGGAGCCGGCCGACGACGTCCCCCGCGCCGGAGAGGCGGAGCCCATGCTCGTTGATCGCGTCGACGTGCGCCCGCGCGGCGTCGTATGCCCACACCTCGACGTCGTCGAGCCGGGCGAGGTTCGCAGCGAAGAGCGAGCCGACGGCGCCGCATCCCACAATGCACACTCTCACGAGTAGCTTGCCTCCTTTGCTCGGACGAGCCGGTAGAGCGCCATGTGGAGCGGTACTGGAACGGCGTGACGCCGCGCCTCCCGCACGAGGGCGCCGGTGATCAGCTCGACCTCGGTCGGGCGGTGCGCCTCGACGTCCTCGAGCATCGACGGGTAGTGCCGGTGCCCGCGCTGCGTCGCGAGCACGTTCATCTCCCAGGGATCCTCCCGCAACTGCACGCCGACTGCTGCCGCGACCGTCTTTCCCTCCTCCACGAGGTCGCGCACGAGATGGCCGAGGTCGGACATCTCCTCGGTCTCCGCGAAGTGGAAGTCGTGCGGAAGCCCGGTCAGCGCGGCGACCGCGTTCACGGTGGCGTTGAAGATCAGCTTCGACCATTGCGCAGGGCGGAGGTCGTCGAACGCCTCCGCCTTCAGGCCCGACGAGGCGATCAAGTCGGCGACGGCCCGCGCGTCGTCGCCGGTCGAGCCGCGGTACGGCCCGATCCACGTCGCCGTGTCGAGGACGTACTCGACGTGGTCGTCAGCGTGGCGCGTGCCGCTCATGAACGTGACGGAGGAGAGCAGCGGCCAGTCGCCGTGCGCTCCTACGATCTCCTCCGCTCCGAGACCGTTCTGCACCGTCATCACGGTCGCGGTGGGGAAATGGCCCTCCAGCCGCCGTGCGAGCGGCTCGAGATCGGTGCCCTTGCAGGCGAGGATGACGAGCTCCGGCTCCGGCAGGTCGTCAGGATCGGTGGCCGCGGCCAGACGGACGGTGAAGTCGGAGCGGCCGGAGACGCGCACCCCGTTCGCGTTCAACGCATCTGCATGCTCCGGGCGGCGCGTGAGGACGGACACGTCCGCGACACGGGCGAGATGGCCGGCGAACAGGCTGCCGATCGCCCCGGCGCCGGCGACGCAGACCGACCGGATCATGCGGTGTCCGCCGCCGACGGAGCCGCCGAGCCTGGGCCGCCACGGCGGAGGCGCGGCAACGTGAACTCACGCCCGCCGGTGAGCCCGCTCGGGCGGGCGATCAGGACGAGCGCCATCAGGACGCCCTCGACGATCACGCGCGTGCCGGAAGGCAGGTCGAGATTGAACGCGCCGACGATCTCGACACCGTTCTCGGCCTCGGAGAGGAACGAGTCCAGCGCACTGATGGCGAGCGCTCCGACAACGGCACCCGACAGGCTCGCCGAGCCGCCCACGACGAGCATCGCGAGCGTCACGAACGTCAGGTCGAGATAGAGCGCGCCCGCGTTCAGCGGCAGCAGATGGACGTAGAGGCCGCCCGCAAAGCCCGCGAGCACGCCGGAGAGCACGAACGCGCCGAGCCGCTGCACGTACATGGAGATCCCCGCGGCAGATGCCGCGGCCGGATCCTCACGCGTTGCGCGCAACATCCTGCCGAAGCGGCTGCGCTGATAGACGAAGGCGACAGCCACGGCGATGAGCGCCCCGACCGCGGCCTGCCAGATGCCCGTCGTCTCGGGAACCGAGGAGAACGTGTTCTGGCCGGGGCCGATCTTCTCGTAGTACTGAAGGATGTTGTTGACGATCTCGAGCACGGCGAACGTCGCAATGCCGGCGGCCAGCCCCGACAGACGCATCAACGCGAGGCCGACGACGAAGGCGAAGACGCCGCCCACGACGCCTGCAAGCGCAAGTGACGGCACGTTGCCGACAGTGGTGTGCCGGAGGAAGCCGGCGAGGTTCGGCATGATCGCCGGCTTCACGTCGGAGGGCACCGACAGCACGCCGGCCGTCCACGCGCCCAGGGCGACGAAGCTGATGTGGCCGAACGAGAGCACGCCGGTGTTGCCGATGAAGACATACAGCGCGACGACGATCGCCACGCTCACGAGAGCGTTGATGAAATAGACCTGCGTCGACGTCGACGCCGTCGTGCCGAGCACGGCGGCGAGCACGATGAGCAGCATCGGCCCGGCAAGCTGAGTGAGCGGCGAGGCGTGTTTCACACGCGCTCCATCGATCCGCGCCCACGCGCAAAGAGGCCGTTCGGGCGGATGAGCAGCACGACGATCACGGCGCCGAACAGGAACGAAGGCAGGTACTGGCTCTGGCCGGTTGGCAGCGCGCCGCCGAGGAAGCCGCTGGCGAAGCCGATCGTGAAGCCGCCGAGCGTCGCCGGCACCGGACGGTTCAGCCCACCGAGCACGACGCCGGCAAGGACGATGATCGTGTCGGTGAGGGCGAAGGTCGGCGTGACGAGCGGGGTCTGGACGGTCAGCATCACGGCGACCACCGCGGCGAGCACGCCGGAGATGAGGACGGCCCCGCCGATCACCCGGTTCGCCCGCACACCGAGCAGCCGCGCCGTGCGGAAGTCCATTGCCGCCGCACGCATGTGCAGGCCGACGGACGTGCGCTCGAGCAGCAGCTGGAGCAATAACAGGCAGCCCGCCGCGACCGCGATCGAGACGATCGAGATCTTGCGGACGTCGATCCCTCCGATCGTCCAGAGCCGGTTGAGCGGCGCCAGCGACGTCGCGATCTTGCCGAGCGAGCCGAACCAGAGCAGCGCGATGCTCTGGAGCAGGAACGAGACGGCGAAGGTGGCAACGAGCATGACTGCGGGAGACTGCGTGCGCAACGGGCGGAACACGAGTCTGTCCATCAGCGTCGAGAGCACGAGCACGACGGCGAAGCAGAGGACGATCGAAGCCCAGACGGGCCAGTTCCACTGCGCGCCGAGGGCGAGCGCGAACGCCCCCGCCATGATCAGCTGCCCGTAGGCGAAGTTCACGAGCCGCAGGACGCCGAACACGAGCCCGATCCCGACCGCCATCAGAGCGTAGATCCCGCCGAGCGAGATCGCGTCGGCAAGCGTCTGCCAGGTGACGGTCACGCGAAGTACGCCCCGACGAGCTTGTCCGTGTCCGCCGCGTCCTCGCGTCCGAGCGTCAAGCGAAGCTCGCCGTTCGCGAGCACGTGGCAGCGATCGGCCAGCGCAACCGTGCGCTGCGCGCGCTGCTCGACGAGCAGGACGGCGAGGCCACGTTCCCGGATCGAGGCCAGTGCGTCGAAGACGACATCCACGATGCGGGGGGCGAGTCCGAGCGACGGCTCGTCGAGCATGAGCACGTCGGGCTCGGCGACGAGGGCCCGCGCGATTGCGAGCTGCTGCTGCTGGCCGCCGGAGAGCACGCCCGCAGGGCGGCGCCGGAATTCCTGCACGATCGGGAAGAGCTCGTACGCACGATCGAGCGCCGCTGCCGGGTCGCGGCGCGAGCGGCGGGCGGCGAGTCCGAGCCGGAGATTCTCCTCGACGGAGAGCTCGGCGAAGATCCGCCGGCCCTCGGGCACGAGCGAGATCCCGCGCCGGGCGATGTCTTCGGAGCTCCGCCCGAGGAGCGACGCCCCACCGAGGCGCACGTCGCCGCCGGTGACCGGGGCGGCGCCCATGATCGCGTGCAGCGTCGACGACTTGCCTGCGCCGTTCGGGCCGATCAGGCCGACGATCTCCCCCGGCCTGACCTCGAACGAGACGCCGCGCACCGCGGCGACCGCGCCGTAGCGCACTTCGAGTCCTTCCACGACGAGGTCGGTCATCCGTCGCGCTCCTCCTCGAGGGCGTGGACGGCGCTCTCGCCGAGATAGGCGGCCGCGACGTCGAGGTTCGAGCGGATGTCCAGCGGGGCGCCCTCGGCGAGCGTCGTCCCCTGGTCGAGCACGTGAATGCGGTCGCACACGTCCATGATCAGCATCATGTTGTGATCGATCAGCAGGACGCCGGCGCCGTGCTCGTCCCGAACCGAACGAACGACGGCCGCGAACGCCGGCACCTCCGCCTCGGGAAGTCCGGCGGCCGGCTCGTCCATGAGCACGAAGCGCGGCTCGGTGGCGAGCGCGCGGGCAACGCCGAGACGCCGTTCGTCACCGTGCGCGAGCGAGGCGGCGGGTGCATTGGCGTACGCGGCGAGGTGGAGGAGCTCGAGCAGCCGGTCCGCCCTCTTCACGGCGCGTGCCGGGCCGACGCCGACACCAAGCGCCGCGACTTCCACGTTCTCCCGCACCGACAACGCGCCGAAGGCGTGGCTGTGCTGGAACGTCCGCGCGAGCCCGTGCCGGCCGCGCCGGTGGGCAGGCCAGCGCGTCACGTCGTTCCCCTCGAGCTCGACCGCGCCGGACGTCGGCCGGTCGAAGCCGCTGAGGACGTTCACGAGTGTCGACTTGCCCGCGCCGTTCGGCCCGATGAGACCGACCACCTCGCCGCGTCGCAACTCGAGCGTCACACCGCGGAGCGCTTGGACGCCTTCGAACGAACGGGAGATGGAGGAGGCCCGGAGCGTGCCGGGCCCCCTCTCGAGCTCGGGATCGACCGCCGCGGTCAACCCGAGATTTTCGGGACGACCTTCGCAACGACGGTGGCGACGAGATGTCCCACGTTGTTCTGGATCTTGATCACGCGGTACTGCCGCCCGAACACGGTGTGCAGCGTCGGAGAGAAGCTCACCAGACCCGACAGTGTCGGCACCTTCTTGAACTTCACCATCTGTGCGGCGAGCGCAGCCCCGTTCGTCGAGCCGCCCGCCCGCTGGATCGCGGTCACGACGCCGTCGATCGCCGCGGAGCCCGTCACGAAGCCTCCCGTTCCAGCCTTGACCTGCTTAGCCAGCTTGTTGACCGCCGCAGTGGGATCGTCACCGAAGATGGACGCGAACGTGACGAAGTAGTAGTTCGTCACCGGCGGGCTCTTCGGCAGCCAGTAGGTCCCGTCGCCGGCCCACGAGTTGAGGATGGGCGTGTCGTTCCCCGCCGATCGCAGCCCCGAGACGAGCGTCGACAGCGCGCCGAACGCCCCGGCCGTCGACGTCACGTACACGTCGGCACTCAGGTTGGTCCACTTGCTCACCACGTTCTGCACGTTGGTGCTGCCGAGCGACTGGTACGTCTCCTGGTCGACGATCTTGCCGCCGAGCTGCTTCCAGCGCGCTGCGAATGCCTGCACGACGTTCTTGAAGTAGACGATGACCGTGTCCGTGGCGAGCGCAGCGGTCCGCCAGCCGCGGCCCCACGCGTACTGCGCCATCGCCGACCCCTCGTCCTGCGCGACGTTGCCGAAGCTGAACGCAAGCGCACCCTTCGCCCCGAAACGCTTCGGGCCCATCTGGTCGGTACCGATGCACGGCGCGACCGTGAGCAGGCCCTTGTTGATCGACTCCTGCACGACCGGCGCGGCGAGATCGACGTCGCAGGTCGTGAAGATGATGTTCGCGCCGCCCCCGATGAGCTTGTCGGCGCACGCCTTCGCGGTGGCAGGCTTGTTGCCCTGTGTGTCGCAGGTCGTGATCTGGAGCGGATGCCCGTCGACGCCGCCCTTCGCATTCCATTGCTTCACTCGCAGTTCGGCCGCGGCGAGGGCGGGACCGTCGAATGGCGCCATCGACCCCTTGCCGTCGAATGCCCAGCCGATCACGATCGGCGTCCCCGCCGCACGCACGTCGGTCCGCGCCGCCGCGGTCGCGGCGAGCGCTCCGGCCGCAACCACGACGACGACGAGCGCGGCACGCGCTCGGTTGCTTCGTGTCATCACCACTCCTCTCCGGGCCCGGCTCATGCCGCAACCCTCCGTTCCTGCCAGCACCTGGTGAAGCTCTCCGCAGCGCGCCGCACGAGCTCGGCAGAGTCGACGTCCCAGAGCGAGTCCGGGTACGCGGTGCCGAAGGCGCCGTTGTCCGAGAAGATCTCGAGGTCGTAGAAGCCGTCCCAGCCGGCGCGCTCGAGCGCGCCGAGCATGGCCGGCACGCCGGCGACGCCGTCGCCTGGAAGCACCCGGTCGGCCCAGCCGCGCGTCGGCTCGCGCCGGTCGTTGACGTGCACGCCGACGAACCGGTGCGCCTCGCGCTCGATCTCCTCGAAGAGATCGGGGGTGTTCCAGAGGTGCCAGACGTCGAACTGGACGCCGAGCGCCGGACTACCCGCCTCCTCGATCAGCTCCACCGCTTCGCCGATCGTTCCCACCAGCGACCAGTCCTCGAGCCCCTCGCGCTGGAACGGCTCGAGCGCCATCCGCACGCCGGCGAGCTCCGCCTCGGCCGCGATCTCGCGAAGCCCGTCGACGACGAGCCCGCGCGCGGAGTCGGGATCGCGGTCTCCGGCAGGCCCGGTGACGCAGACGATGCCGCTCGGCCGGAAGGCGGCGAGGCGGTGGACCGACGCGCAGATCGAGTCGATCCGCGCCCGCGGGTCGTCCGGCCCGGGAAGCAGCGGCAGCGGCAGGACCGACGGCACCTCGGGCACGGCCGACGCCGAGCCGAGGCCGCTCGCCTCGAACAGCTCCAGAGCCTCGTCGTCCGGCCCCTCGCCGAGCTTCAGCTCCCAGACACCGAGCCCGTCGAGGCCCGCCCGCGCGTAGGCGCGGACGTCGTCGGCGAAGCTCGCGGTGAGCGTGCTCACCTGCGAGACGGAGAAGCGGGGAGGGCGGTCAGGGTTGCTCGGCACGCGGGAGACGGAATCGTGTCATGCGTTTGACATCTGATCAAGTGTGGTTCACGCTCCGCCTCGGTGGAGCGCGCAATTCCGGTCACGCGGGACGCCGCCGTGCGCCATCGCACGATGGCCGAGGCTGCCCTCGAACGCCTGCGCGAGGCGATCATCATGGGCGAGCTGACGCCCGGGACGCCGCTCCGGCTCGAGGATCTCGCCCGTTCGCTGGGGATGAGCATCTCGCCGATCCGGGAGGCCGTCCGCCAACTCGAGGCGCTCGGACTCGCCGAGCACGTGCCGCACCACGGCGCGAAGGTGATGGGACTCGACGTCGAGGAGCTGCGCGAGCTCTTCTCGATCAGGCTCGCCCTCGAGACGATGGCCGTGAAGCGGGCGGCGGAGCTGTTCGGCGAAGCGGACGACGAGACGGCGCGCGCGCACCTCGCGGCCTTCGACGACGCCCGCCACCGCGCCGACACCCGGGCCGCCGTACGCGAGCACACGGCGTTCCACTTCACGCTGTACGAGGCCTCCGGCTCGGGCTGGCTCGTGCGGCTGATCCGGCCCGCCTGGGACAGCTGCGAGCGCTACCGGCCCGTCCTCCTCGCCTCGACGGGAGAGCTGCAGGACCGGCACGAGGAGCTCGACGTCGAGCTGCTGGAGGCCTGCGCGGCCCACGACCTCGTGCGCGCCTCCGCCGCGCTGCACGCCCACCTCGAGCTGGCCACCGACATCTACACCGTGGAGCTCAAGGGCCGCAGCATCTTTGCGTTTTGAGCCGGACGAAAGCCGCGCTTTCCGGCCCATGCAGCCGAACGGTCAAGACAGCCCCTAACGCTTCACGAGTGTGCGCAGTCTCGCGAGCGCACGCTCGGAGACCGGCGGCTTGAGCAGCTCCTGCGCGACGAGCGTGCCGGAGCCGGCGCCCAGGCCGGGGCCGGGCCACGTGCTCGCACCGATGTGGTACAGGCGCTCGACCGCCGTCGCGTGCCCGGGACTGCGCGGGAACGGCCGCCAGAGGAAGTTCTGGTCGAGCGAGAGCGCCCCGCCGTAGGGGTCGCCCTGCCGGAGGTTGATGTTCATGCGTTCGAGGTCGTGCGGGCCGAGCGCCACGCGCTTGACGATCGAGGACTCGAGGTTCGGAATGTGGCGGGCCAGACGCGCCTGGATGCGATCGGCGTAGCGCTCGCGCAGATCGTCGTTCCAGGCGCCGCCGCCGGTGTCGAGCTCTCCCGCAGCGTCGCCCTTCAGGACGCGCGGCAGCTCCTGAAGCTGGATCCAGAGGATTCCCCTTCCCTCCGGCGCCCGGGTCTCGTCGAGCGTCAGCGGCTGGCCGCACACGATCGTCGCTTCGACGGGCAGCAGACCACGGTCGGCCTCGTTCACGGCGCGCGAGACGCCGTCGAGCCCGGGCGTCACGTGCACGATCGCCGTGCGACCCAGCCGCGCGTCTCCTTCCCACCTCGCCGGCTCGGAGAGCGCGTAGTGGATCTGCATCTCAGCCCGGCCGTAGCGGAAGCGTCGCGCTCCGTCGCGTACCCCCTCGGGGACGTCCGCCTCGGCGGTGAGCCGGTCGTACAGCTGGGTCGGCGTCACGCCGGCGATCACGGCGCGGTCGGCGGTGACCGCGTCGCCCCCGGCGATGCGCACGCCGACCGCGCGGCCCATCTGCACGAGCACGCGCTCGACGTCCTTGCCCGTCTCGCAGACGCCGCCGTGGTCGCGGATCAGCTGGACGAGCGCGTCGGCGAGCCTGGCGCCACCGCCGCGCGGCACCGGCATGCCGCCCTCCTGCACCGCGACCGCGATCACCTGGGTCATGAAGCCGGAGGTCGCTGCGTCGGGGCCGAGGCCGGTGTGGAGGACCCAGGGGGCCAGCAGGCCGTGCACGCCCTCCGACGCAAAGGTCCGCTCGAGCCAGTCGCGGCTCGAGAGCAGGAGGTCACCGGTGAACGAGGCGAGCCCGCCGCGGCCGATCCGGCGCAGCGCCTTGAGGCCGAACGCCAGGCCGGCGCCTCCCCAAAGCTCGGTACCGAGCACGCCGAACGCGAGGTCCGCGTTCGGGAAGAACTCGGCGAGCGTGTCGCGCCAGGCCTGCCCGTCGCCGCTGCCGTGCCGCGCGAACTCCTCGGCGTTGGCGTCGACGCTGCGGAGGAGGAACGACGCCTCACCGCTCGGAAAGGCGGTGGCGGTCGGGTGCTCGGTGTTCAGGTACTCGAGCCCGCGCGCACGGAGCTCCTCGCCGAGTTGCGCGTGTGCTGCACCACCCACCCAGAGTGGGTGCCAGGCGCTGAAGACGTCGTGGTGGTAGCCGGGCTCGGTGATCTCCGCGGTGTGGATCGCGCCGCCGAGCCAGTCGTTCCGCTCGAGCACGCACACGCGCCAGCCCGCGCGCGCAAGCAGTGCCCCGCACGCGAGCGAGTTGACGCCGCTGCCGACGAGGACGGCGTCGTAGTCAGCCATCGAGAAGCCGCCTGAACTCGTCGTCGGTGACGAGGCCACGCTTGCGCGCGCCGAGCTCTTTCACCTGCGCGAGCAGCTCCGCGCGCCGCTCGTCGGGTACGGCGAGGCCGAGCTCCTCCGCCTTGATCCGGATCGAGTCGAGTCCGCTCTTCTTGCCGAGCACGATCCCGCGCTCGGCCGCGACCAGCCGGGACGAGTACGGCTCGATCGAGGGCGGATCGTGGAACTGGCTGGCGACGGCGCCGGACTCACGCCGGAAGAGCGTCTCCCCCGTCACCGGCTTCCACGGCTCGAGCGCGTACCCGGACAGCGCCTGCACACGGGCCGACGCCTCACGTATCCGGTCGAGGCGGAGGTTCGACTCGACCCCGTAGAGCGCGCGCAGTGTGAGCGCCACCTCGCCGAGGTTCGCGTTGCCGGCGCGCTCCCCCATGCCGTTGATCGTGCCGTGGATCCAACGTGCACCGGAGCGAACGGCGGCGACCGCCGCCGCGGTCGCGAGCCCGAAGTCGTTGTGGCCGTGGAAGTGCACCGGCACGCCGGGGCCGAGCCACTCGACAGTGCGGCCGACGAGCTCGGCGACCGCCTCCGGTGACGCGATGCCGAGCGTGTCGACGACGGCGACCTCGCTCGCGCCGGCCTCGACCGCAGACCGGTACACGCGCTCATAGAAGTCCGGCTCGGCGCGTGTCGAGTCGACGCCGAAGAACGCGGCGCGGATGCCGTGCTCGACGGCGAAGCGCATCGCGGCTGTGATCCGCTCGAGCATCGTCCCGCGGTCGACGCCGATCGCGTCGAGCTTGAGGTCGGAGATCGGCGACTCGATCACCGACGCCCCGACCCCGAGCTCGACGAGCGCCTCCAGGTCGGCGGCCACAGCACGCGAGAAGCCCCAGACCTCGGCCCGCAGGCCCGCCCCTGCGATGAGCTTCACCGCCTCCCAGTCGTCGGGGGAGACGCGCGGAAAGCCCGCCTCGATGCGGTCGACGCCGAGCTCGTCGAGCAATCGGGCGATCTCGAGCTTCTGCTCGGCGTCGAGGACGACGCCGACCGTCTGCTCGCCGTCCCGCAGCGTCGTGTCGTAGAGCCCGACGCTGCCGCCGACGCGGTAGGCATCGTTCAGTGCGCCGGTCCAGATCCCGCTCAACAGCGCACGACGCCGTCGGGGAACGCGGACAGCTTCTGCAGGCCGTCGCTCGCGACGAGGAAGTTGTCCTCGACGCGCAGGCCGCCGCCGCCCTCCCAGTACACGCCGGGCTCGATCGCGAGCACCATGCCCTCCTCGAACACGCCTCCGGCCGCCTGGTGCGGATAGGGCGGCTCGTGAGCGCGGGCACCGATCCCGTGGCAGATGGGATGCGAGGGCTGGCCTTCGTAGCCGATCCGGGCCAGGCCCTCCCGCACGGAGCGGTCGAGGTCGGCCATCGAGCGCCCCGCCGCGCAATCCGCGACCGCCTGCTCGTACACGGACATGAGGTCCCGCTCGAGCTCGGCGTAGCGGGGCGCGAGCTCGCCCACGACGAGGTTCTTCGTGTGGTCGGCCCAGTACCCGTCGGCGCACACCCAGATCTCGAAGAGCACCGGCTCGCCCTCGACGACGGGGCGATCGGCGGTGGCGGTGAAGGTCTTGATCCCGCGGCCGGACCAGACGAGCGAGAACGGAAGCGCGAGCTCGACGTCGTCCCGCGCGGTGCCCTGACCGTGCACGTAGCCCTGCCAGATCGCGGCCGCCTCCGACTCCTTCATCCCCGGCCGCAACTGCCGTCGCACGTGATGCATGGCCTGCGCCGCGATCTCGTTCGCGATGCGCATACGCGCGACCTCCTGCTCCGTCTTCCTTGCGCGTGCGCGCACGAGCACGGGCGTCCCGTCGGCCGCCTCGGGAAACGCGTCGAACCAGGCCTTCGTGAAGGTGGTCGGCTCGCCGACCATGCGGTCGGACGCCTGCGTCCCGAGCGACAGCTCCAGGCCGACGCGCCCGTACTTCCCTGCCGTTTCGAGCGCCGCGTCGAGCGTCCGCGCAGGCACAGGGCGAGGGTCGTCCTCGGCGTAGCCGCGAACGTGGCGGACGTCGGCCGTCCAGGCCGTGCGCTCTGCGTCTTCGGCCGACGCCTCGAGGCAGATCAGGACGGGCTCGCCCTCGCGCGGGAAGACACACGCGTCGTAGCCCTTCATCCCCCAGAAGTTCGTCAGGTAGAGGACGTTGTCGGGGGCGCGCACGACGAGCGCGTCGAGCCCCGCCTCTTCCATCAGCGCACGCACACGCGCGAGCTTCGCCTCGTCGCGCGGCCAGCTCAAAGAATTGACGCTCTCGTACGAAAGGACATCTATCGCAGCCGCGGAGAGGGCGGTAGGCTGACGCCGAGCAGGGGGGTGGGTTGGGCCCGATGTAACGCGCGCGCGCGCGCGTGTACATCTAGAACGGGGTTCACCAGCGAACGCGCGGCGGCACCGGCTCGCCGTGCGCCTCCTGCCACGAGATGACGGGGTTTCGGAGCACCCCGATCCGCTCGATCTCGGCCTCGATCACGTCGCCCGGCTTCAGGTAGAGCGAGGCAGCGTCGGTGCTGAAGCCGGCGACGCCGCTCACCGTCCCGGTGGAGAGCACGTCGCCGGCGGAGTAGCCGAGCGGCGAGTAGTGGCTGACGATCTCCGCGATCGTCGTCGACATACGACCCGAGTGGGACGTCTGCCGCGTCTCGCCGTTCACGCGCAGCGTCATGGCCAGGTCGTGGGGATCGGGGATCTCGTCCGCTGTGACGATCCACGGGCCGAGAGGGCAGAACGTGTCGATGGCCTTGCAGAACGAGAACACGCCGCTGCGCATCTCGCGCCGCTGGATGTCGCGCGCGGTGATGTCGTTGAAGATGACGTAGCCGGCGACATAGTCCATCGCCTCCTCGGGCGGGAACCACTTCCCGTCCTTGCCGATCACGACCGCGAGCTCGAGCTCGTAGTCGAGCTCCTCGGTCAGGTGCTCCGGGTAGACGACCGGGTCGTCCGGCCCGACGATCGCGTCGACGTTCTGGAAGAAGACGATCCACGGTGCGATCTCGTGCGCCCAATCGACCTGCTTCGACTCCTCCTCGTGCTCCCGGAAGTTGCCTGCGGTGTGGAAGAACTTCTTCGGCACGATCGGCGCGCGCAGCCGTGCCGCGGCGAGCGGCGTGCGCTCGCCCGAGTCGCCGGCGCCGCCGCGCCCGAAGTACTCGCGCATCGTCGCGACGTCGAGTCGCACGATCTCGTCGCCTTCCACCCGCCCGACCTTGCCCTCGTCGTACGTGACGAGCCTCATCGCGACCTCCGGGTCATGTCAGGCGACTCCGCAGACGTTCATCGCGACGAGAGCGTACGCGTGGGCGGTCTTCACGAGCGCGTCGATCTCGAGATTCTCTCCGAGCTCGACGTCCATGAGCCCGGTCGAGGTGCCGTAGTTGACGGTCGGGATGCCGTAGCGCGTGAGCACCGAGGCGTCGCTAAACCAGCGCGTCACGTCACGGCCGGGCGCGCTCCCGAAGACCTGCTCGTGCGCGGCGTCGATTGCGCGGACGAGCTCGTGGCCTTCCTCGATCTCCGATCCCGGTGCCGTCACGTAGACCTCGCCGTCGATCCCGTAGCCGGGGAAGCGCTGAGCCAGGGCACGCACGAAGTCGAGCACCTCGCGCCGCGCGACGCCCATCGGCTTCGTCGGCGGGACGCGCACGTCGAGAAACAGATCCGTGTGGTGCGGGGTCCGCGAGACCCGCCAGCCGAAGCCGCCCTCGATCGCTCCCACGTTGACGATCGCCTTCGCGCCCCGGTAGGCGTTCGAGGGGTCCTCCTCCCACGCCGGGATCCACTCGTGCACGGCCGAAAGCACCTCGTGCATGCGCAGGATCGAGTTCTGCCCGCGCTTGCCCTCGCTGAACGCCGTGTGGATGAAGTTGCCCTGCACGCGAAGGCGCAGCCAGAGCGCACCGTAGTGGCCGAGCACCACCTTGCCCTCGGTCGGCTCGCCGAGCAGGCACATATCGGCCACGCCGCCGTGTGAGACGAGATACCGCGAGCCGGCCGCATAGCCCCGGTACTGCGGGCCGGTCGCGTCACCGTACTGCGCCTTCTCGATCTCGCCGCACACCGCAGCGATGAGAATGTCGCCGCGGAGTTGCACGCCGGCGTCCTGGAGCGCACGGACCGCCTCGACGTAGCACGCGAGCGCGCCCTTCATGTTCGAGATGCCCAGCCCGTAGAGCCGCCCGTCTCGCTCGAACGCCTCCGGCTGAAAGCCCGGAATGTCCTTCAGCCATGGCTCGCGGCCGGAGTACGAGGTGTCCATGTGCCCGTTGAACATGAGCGACTTTCCGCCGCCGGCGCCGGACCAGAGGCCGACCGCGTTCGCGCGGCCCTCCTCGACCTGCTGCCACTGGACACCGAGGCTCGCCGCCTCGTAGAGCGTGACCATGAGCTCTGCCATGCCCTGCTCGTCCCCGGTGAAGCTGTGGACGCCGATCATCCGGCCGGCGGTCTCGACGAGGCGCTTGCGGTCGATGTGCAGCTTCACTCCGGGCCCCCCATGCCGGGCAGCCCCTCGACCGCCGGAGGCGCAGGCGCCACCGGCAGCCCGGCCGCCTGCCAGGCGAACCCACCAATGATGTCGCCGGCGTGCTCGAAGCCGAGATCGACGAGAGCTGCGGCGGCGAGGCTCGACGAGTATCCGTGCGCGCACACGAGGACCAGGTGCAGCCTCGCGTCGGCGACCGCAGGGTTGGCCCAGTCCGACGACGAATCGCATCGCCACTCGAGCACCGAGCGCGGGACGTGGACCGAGCCCGGAATGACTCCGTCCGGTGCCCGCTCGTCGCTCGAGCGAAGATCGACGATGACGGCGGCCGCCGCCGCGGCCTCCTCCGGCGAGTGGCGAACGATCCGGGTCCGAGCCTCCGCGAGCATGGTGTCGACTCCGCTCACCGCCGAAAGTGTGGCAGCACCTGCTCGCCGAAGAGCCTGATCTGGTCGTGGCGGCGCGCGCCCCAGAGCTCGAGCATCACGTGGGTACAGCCCGCGTCCCGGTACTCCTCGATCGCCTCGATGCAGTCGCTCGGCGTGCCGGCGATCGGCTTGCACTTGTCGAGCAGCGCGTCCGAGACCTTCGCCTTCGCAGCGAGCCTGCCGCCTTGCTCCATCGCCTCGGCGACGGGGCGGATCTCCTCCTGCTCGATCCCGGCGAGGTCGAGCAGCGTGTCGGCTGAGCCCTGGATGTTCTGCACCTTGTTCGCGAGGTACATGCCGGCGATCTCGCGAGCGCCGTCGCGTCCTTCGTTGCGGTCGCTCTCGTGGATCGAGGCGACGACGGTGCAGCCGATGTCGATCCCGGCTCCCACGTTTTCGCAGGTGTAGCGCACGAACGCAGGCGTGGTGATCGACGGCGTGAGGCAGCCGTCGGCGATCTCGCCGGCGAGCGCCTGCATCTTCGGCGCGGTCGCGGCGACGTAGACGGGCGGCACCTCGCGCGGCGTGTGCGCAGACTCCTGGAGGCCGGGGACCGAGGCGCTCCAGGTCGACCCGGTGTACTCGAACGGCTCGCCGCCGAGCACGCCGCGAACGATCTCGACCGCGTCGCGCATCGGCCCGAGCGTCTTGTTCGTCTGCAGACGTGCGTTGTTGAGGAAGATCTTCGACGTCCCGAAGCCGAGGATGAAGCGCCCCGGGCCGGCGGCCTCCTGGACGACGCGGGCGTCCATCGCCACCTGCACCGGGTGGCGGGTGAACGGCGAGATGATCCCCCAGCCGACCGTGAGCCGCTTCGTGTGGCTCGCCATCAGAGCGGAGACGACGGTCGACGAGCGCGCCTCCATCCCGTGCTTGCGCCACCACGGGTACGCCTCCGCGAGCCAGATCGTGTCCAGCCCCGCCTCGTCCATGACGTGCGCCGACGCGAGCATTTCGTCGAGCGGCTCCATCGTCAGCTGCATCACTCCAACACGGAAGGGCACGGCCACAGGAGCTCAGCTAGCCGCGCTTGCGTCAGCAAGCGCGGCCTGCACCTGCTGGTCGAGCGTGCCGAGAACGTGCTGCACCTGCTGGTTCACGATCGGCTGGAGCACCCGTTGCCCCATCGAGCCGACCGGACCGGCGATCTTGACGTCGGCCACCCACGCCATGGAAGTGCCGCCGTCGGGCGTGTCGCCGAGCGTGAAGGAAGTCTCCATGTTGAGCATCGCGCCGACGCCGGAGCCCTTCATCGCCAGCTTCGCGAACTCCGGCGGGCGCTCCTCGACCTTCTCCATGTCGACCTTCATGCGCAGGCCGCCGAGACCGAGCGGGATCTTCACGTTCGCGGTCCAGCGCCGGTCGTCGTGGATGTCGAAGCTCTCGACGCCCGGCATCGTCTTCGCCATCGACTTCGGGTCGTTCAGCACCTGCCAGACGGTCGCGCGCGGCGCCGCGAAGATCCGTTCTCCCTGGACGATCACGCCGAGACCACCTCGACGAGCCCGCGCGCCTCCTCCGGGTGCTGCAGCATCTCCCACACGCGGTGGTACGGGTTGTGGCTGTCGTAGACGATGGCGTCCCCGTGTCCGCGGAGCGCGTCCTGGATCGCCGCGCACACCGCGTGGATGCCGGCGCCGCCGCCTTCGCCCATGCCCTTCGTGCCGAGCGCCGTGAACGGCGACGGGCTCTCGATGCTGCCGGTGCGCAACGGCGGCATGTCCAGCGCGTGCGGCACGTGGTAGTCGTAGAAGTTGGGCGTGAGGAGGTTCCCGTCGTCGTCGTACTCGAACACCTCGTGCATTGCGGCCCCGAGCGCCTGCGCCGTCGCACCCATCACCTGTCCTTCGACGATCTGCGGGTTGATGCGCGTGCCGCAATCGTCCACGGCGGCGTAGTCGACGATTTCGTAGTAGCCCGTCTCCGGGTCGATCTCGACGACGCCGGCGTGGATCTGAGCAGCGTAGGTGAGCGTCAGGTTGCCGAACTTCCGTTCGACGTCGGGCACCTCGAACGGGGGCCGATAGACGTACCGGCAGTTCAGCGTGACGCCGAGATCCTCGGGGAGGCCCGCATTGTTCGCGTTGATGATCGCGCCACACGCCATGAACGGCAGGAACGCCTCGGCGTTGTCCTTGATCCGCACGCCGCCGCCTGCGAGCTCGAGCGCCTCGACCGGGACCCCGCCGAAGATCGCGGACGCGAGCTTCTTGATCTCCGCCGCCAGCATGTCGGCGGCGCCCTTCACGGCGCCGAGCCCGGTGACGGCGAACTGGCTCGCGTACGTGCCCGAGAAGCCGGCGTGCGAGTTCCAGTAGCTGTCGTGGCCGGCGCGCACGTGCACGTCGTCGGGCGAGCACCGGAGGATGTCGGCGACGACCTGCGCAGCCGTCGTCTCGTGGCCCTGACCCTGCGGGGTCGTGCCGAGCGTGACCACGATCTCCCCGAAGATGTCGAGCTTCACGGTCGCGACCTCGTTGTTGCCGGAGAACTGAAGCTCCGGGTTGATCATCCGCGACTGGCCGAAGTTGTTCGTGCCCGAGTCGAGCGTGGAGCCGATGCCGACGCCCAGCAGCTTCCCGCGCGACTCGGCGTCGCGCCGCCGTTCCTCGATTCCGCTCCAGCCGATCAGGTCGAGCGCGATGTCGAGCATCCGGGCGTAGTCGCCGGAGTCGTAGACGCAGCCGTTCGGAGTCTCGTAGGGCATGTCCTCGGCGCGAACGTAGTTTCGCTTGCGCACCTCGACCGGATCGAGGTCGAGCTCGTGCGCGACGATGTCGATCACGCGCTCGGTGAACCAGAGGTGCTGCATCCGCGAATAGCCGCGGTTCGGCGAGCAGGGCGCCTTGTTCGTCGCCACTTGCGTGAACTCGAGACGGATGTTGCGCCAGCGGTACATGCCGGGGGTCACCTGCGCCCAGATCACGCCTCCGAGCGGCTCGTAGCGCAGCCATGCGCCCGCGTCGTCGAGCGCTTTCGTCCGGAAGCCGAGGAGCGTGCCGTCCGCCTTCACCGCCACCTCGGTGTCGTGGAACCAGCGTTCGTTCCCGTGCGACATCGACATGTGGAAGTCCGTCCGCCACTCCGTCCACTGCACGGGACGGTTCAGCTTGCGGGCGAGCAGGCAGCACACGACGAGCTGCGGATGCGATGTGATCTTGTTGCCGAAGCCGCCGCCGATGTCCTGTGTGACGAAGCGCAGCTTGTCGAGGCCGCAGCGCATCGCCGGCCCCATCATGATCGCGGCGAAGCCGGGGAACTGGTTGTTCGTGTGGATCGTCCACTGTCCGGTGCCGCGGTTGAACTCGACGAGCGCCCCGTCGGTCTCGAGCGGCGTCGAGTTGAAGCGGTGGAAGTGGAGCTCTTTGATCTTGACGACCCGGTCCGCCTCGGCGAACGCCGCGTCGAGGTCGCCCCACTCGTAGACGCCTTCCCACATGAGGTTCGATCCGCTGTCCTCGTGCAGGATCGGCGCCTCCGGATCCTCCGCCTTGCGCGCGTCCGTGACGGTCGCAAGCGGCTCGTAGTCCACCTCCACGAGCTCCGACGCATCCCGGGCGAGCTCGCGCGTCTCGGCGACGACCGCAACGACGGCCTCGCCGACGTAGCGCACCTTGCCGACGGCGAGGGCGAAGTCCTTGAGATGGGCGCCGGGCGGCGTCGAGAGCTGGAAGAACGGGTCGGTGAGCGCCGCCACCTCCTCGCCCGTCAGCGTCCCGTAGACGCCCTTGATCGTCTCCGCCTTCGACACGTCGATCGACGTGATGTGCGCGTGGGCGTACGGCGAGCGGACGAAGTGGACGTAGCCCATGCCGTGCCGCTTGATGTCGTCGACGAAGACGCCCTCGCCCTCGACAAGGCGTTTGTCCTCCTTGCGCGGGACGCTCTGCCCGGCCCAGCCCTTTTGCGGCGCCTGGGTCTCGACGCGCTCCGGCGTGACCGTCGTCGTGCTCATGCGCCGCTCCCCGACGCCGACTTGACGGCCTCGATGATGTTCCAGTAGCCGGTGCAGCGGCAGAGGTTGCCCTGCAGCGCCTTCTTGATCTGCTCTTCGGACGGGTGCGGATTGGTGCGGAGGAGCGCCGTCGCGCTCATCAGCATCCCCGGCGTGCAGTAGCCGCATTGGAGCGCGTGCTTCGCGCTGAACGCCTGCTGGAGCGCCGTCAGGTCGCCACCCGCCGCGAGGCCCTCGACCGTCTCGACGGCGGCGCCGTCGGCCTGGATCGCGAGCATCATGCAGCTCTTGACGAGCACGCCGTCGGCGATCACCGAGCAGGCGCCGCAGTTGCCCGTGTCGCAGCCGATGTGGCTGCCCGTCAGGTCGAGGTCGTCGCGGATGAAGTGGATCAGCAGCTTCCGCGCCTCCACCTCGCGCTCGTACTCGACGCCGTTGACGGTGACGGTGACCACCTTCGAGGAAGAGACGGCCGCCATTCAGCTCCTCTCCAGCGCCTGGCGGGCTGCGCGTACGGCCAGCACCTCCGCCAGATGGAGCCGGTACTCGCTCGAGGCGTGGACGTCGGACGGCGGGTTCAGGCCGGCGTTGCGCACCGCCGCACCCACGGAGTCCGGCGCGTCCGGCTCCAGGATGACCGGAACGGAGTCGACGCAGCCGAGCGCGATCCGGAGCGAGCCGTTGGCGCTCGCCGCGGCGTTCGCGATGCAGGTGCCGTCGACGCCGAGCGTCACGGCCGCAAACCCGTCGTGCTTGCCTGCGGGGATCGTGATCCGCGTCAGGAGCTCGCCGGGTCCGACTGCCGTGAGATAGACGCCGAGGAAGAACTCGTCCACCGGGACGACCCGCTCACCGCCCGCCCCGGCGATCGTCATCTGGGCGCCGATTGCCGCGAGCAGCGGCGGCAGGTGATTCGTCGGGTCGTTCGAGCAGATGTTGCCGCCGATCGTGCCGCGGTTGCGAACTTGCACGTCGGCGATCTGCGCACACACCTCGCCGAGGATCGGGCGGGCTTTCGCCTCCGCCGAGCCGATGATCTCCGAGCAGGTGGTCATCGGGCCGATCGAGAGGGTCCCGTCGGCCGCGAGCTCGATGCCCTTCAGGGCGTCGAGCCCGTTCAGGTCGACGAGCATGTCGGGCGACGCAGCCCGCGCCTTCATCACGTTGACGAGGGTCTGGCCGCCTGCGAGCGCCCGGGCGCCGTCGTACTCCGCGAGGAGGGCCAGAGCGTCGGCGACCGACGACGGCTTCGCGTACTCGACCTCGCGCAGGAGCACGGGAGCGATCCTATGCGCGGCCCTAACGGCTTTGCAAGCCGCATTTTATTTTTTGTCGCGGTGCGACTACGCGGGACGGACGGCCGGCTGCGGCGGCTCGGCGTGGATGCGCGAGCGGGCGGTCCGTAGCGGCCCGCCCGAGCGTCCGACCCGCGTGGCGAGGATCTCGGCGAGGATCGACAGCGCCGTCTCCGCAGGCGACTCAGCCCCGAGGTCGAGGCCACAGGGGCCGGCGATGCGATCGATGTCCGCGTCCGCGACCCCCGCTTCGAGCAGCCGCTCGCGCCGCCGCTCCTGGTTGCGCCTGGAGCCGAGCGCGCCGATGTAGAAGGCCTCGCTCGTCAGGGCGGCCCGGAGCGCCGGCAGGTCGAACTTGTCGTCGTGGGTGAGCACGACCACCGCCGTGCCCATGTCCGGCTGAAGCTGTGCGAGCGCCTCCTCCGGCCAGGCGACGATCAGCTCGTCGGGGCTCGGCAGCCGCTCGCGCGTCGCGAAGCGCGCACGCGCGTCGGCGACGATCGTCGTCCACCCGAGAAGCTTCGCGGCCTGGCAGAGCGCTTCTGCCGTGTCGACCGCGCCGTAGACGAACAACCGCGGCGGGGGCGCGTACACGTCGGCGAACACGGTGAGGCCGTCGAGCTCGAGCACGTGACTGCGGCCGGTGCGCAGAGCGTCGTGGGCGAGGGCGGCCAGCTCGTCCGGGCCGCCTCCGGCCGTCGTGCCGTCCTCGCACACGAGGAGCTTGGCGCCGACGTGCTCCCCCTCGAGGACGGTGAGCACGACCGCGCGGCCGCCTCCGTCGACGACGCGGCGCAGTTGGTCGAAGACGCTCAGAATTTCATTCCAGGGGCTCGACGAAGACGTCGATCTCGCCGCCGCAGGGGAGCCCGACTCCGAGCGCCATGTCGTCGGTGATCCCGTACGTCAGCAGCTGCGGCACTCCAGTCGCGAGCACGTCCTTCGCCGCGAGGTAGACGTCGTTCTCGACGCAGCCGCCGGAGACCGAGCCGGCGAGCTCGCCGCTCTCGCTCACTGCGAGCTTGGAGCCGACCGGACGGGGCGCCGAGCGGCGGGTCGCGATGACGGTGGCGATGGCCACCTTCTCGCCGCGTCCGCGCCAGCGGTCGATGTCGGGGAGCAGCTCTTTCATGGTGGCAATGTAGCTATTGCTACCTCCCCAGGTACGCCTTGCGGAGGTCCTCGTCCTCTGCCAGCTCGGAGGCCTTGCCCTCGAGCACGAGCCGCCCCGTAGAGAGCACATAGCCGCGGTCGGCGATCGCGAGCGAGACGTTGGCGTTCTGCTCGACGATCAGCATCGCGACGCCGGAGTCGTGCACCTGCCTGATGATCTCGAAGCTGCGCTCGACGAGGATCGGCGCGAGCCCCATGGACGGCTCGTCCATGAGCAGCAGCTTCGGCTTGGCCATGAGCGCGCGGCCCATCGCGACCATCTGCTGCTCGCCGCCCGAGAGCGTTCCGGCGAGCTGCGCGCGCCGCTCGTGCAGGAGTGGGAACAGCTCGTAGACGCGGTCGAAGTCCTCCTTGGTGCCGCCGCCGTGCAGATAGGCGCCCATCTCGAGGTTCTCGAGCACCGTCATCGGCGCGAACAGCCGCCTGTTCTCCGGCACGATCGCCATCCCCTTGCCGATGCGATAGCTCGTCTTTCGCCGCGTCACGTCCTCGCCGGCGAACCGCACCGAGCCGCTGCGAGGCTGCACGATGCCGAGGATCGTCTTCAGCGTCGTCGACTTCCCGGACGCGTTGCCGCCGAGCAGGCAGACGAGCTCGCCGGCGAACACCTCGAGGGAGAGCTGCTGAAGGATGTGGATCGGACCGTAGAAGGTGTCGACCCCGTCGAGCCGGAGCAGCGCCTCGGAGCTCGAGCCGTTCTCGGTCATTTCGTCGCTGTCGCCGTCGTGCCGAGGTACGCCTCGACCACCCGCGGGTCCGTCGCCACCTGCTCGAACGCACCCTCCGCAATCTTCACTCCGTGGTCGAGCGCGACGACGCGGTCGGAGATCCCTTCGACCACGTGCATGTCGTGCTCGATGACGAGGATCGTGTAGCCGCCCTCCGTGCGCAGCCGCCCGATCAGCTCCGTGATCTCGTGCGTCTCGACGGGGTTCATGCCGGCCGCCGGCTCGTCGAGCAGCAACACGCGCGGCCTCGTCGCCGTCGCGCGGGCGATCTCGAGCCTGCGCCGGTTGGCGTAGGACAGGCTGTAGGCCGGCTGGTCCCAGCGGTAGCCCATCAGCCGCTGGCCGAAGAACGAGAGGCAGTCCTCGGCCAACTGCGCGATCTCGCGCTCCTCGCGCCGCATCCCCGGCGTGCGGAGCATCGAGCGGAACACTCCCGCATGCGTCCGCCCGTACGCGGCGGCCATGACATTCTCCTTGACGCTCATGTTCAGGAACAGACGCAGCGTCTGGAATGTGCGGGAGATCCCCCTCCGGCTGATCTGATGCGGCTGCAGGCCGACGAGGCTCGCGCCCTCGAGGAGGATGTCTCCCTCGTCGGGCCGGTAGATGCCCGTGATCAGGTTGAAGAGCGTCGTCTTTCCGGCCCCGTTCGGGCCGATCACGCTGACGATCTCGCCCTCGTTCACGTGCAGGTCGAGGTCGGTGACGACCTTCAGACCGCCGAACGCAAGCGAGACGCGGCGGAGCTCGAGCAGTGTCTGCGCCGCCACTAGACGATCTCCACGCGACGCTCGCCGAGCAGGCCGCTCGGACGGACGATCATCAGCGCGATCAGGATCAGGCCCAACACGATGAAGCGCGCCGGATCCGGTTTCGTGAGCATCACGTTCTCCCAGACGAAGGCGGCGAAGTAGAGCGTCGGCACCAGCAGCACGAGGCGGAGCCGCTCCCGCACGAGCGTCAGCACGAGCGCCGCACCGATCAGCCCGACGTACGTCGCCGGGGGCAGCCAGCGCGCGGTGTGTGCGGGGACGATCACCCAGTGCGCGACCGCTCCGGCGAAGCCGCCGGCCTTCTCCCCGGCCACCCAGGAGTGGTGGACGGCGTCCGCGATCGCATGGCAGACGAAGCCGAGCGCGACGGTGGCGGCTGCGACGACGCCCAGCTTGCGCGACAGGCGGAAGGCGAGGACGACACCGCCGACGAGCACGACGTAGAAGAGGATGCGCGACTTGTTCGGGTCGCGCAGCATCTCGAGCAGCGGGCCGATCACGAGCGCCCCGAGCACGACGCCGGGCTGGCTGCCCGAGCCTCCCAGGATCACCATCGTGTACACGGTGATCAGCAGCACGAAGTAGAAGGTGAGCGGGAAGACGCTCGCGTTCAGGGCGGCGAAGAGCGTCCCGGTGAGCGCGGCGACCGCGGCGCCGAAGGAGAAGCTCATCAGCTTCAGCCAGTTGACCGGCATGCCCATCGTCTCGGCGGCGAGCGGATCCTCACGCAGCGACCGCCATGCGCGTCCGGTTCGCGAGTGGTTGACGAACCGCAGCGCAACGTAGACGACGAGCAGGAACGCGAGCGCGACGTAGTAGTACGAGACCGCGAACACGCCCTGATGCTCGACCGGCAGATCGTGCCCGAAGGCGTGCAGCGGGTCCACGTTGAGGACGCCGTTCGGCCCTCCAGTCACGTTGTGCCCGAACATGCTGTCGCCGTTCGTCGTCACCGTCTGGAAGAGCTGGAGGAAGAAGAGGGTGACGATCGCGAGGTAGTCGCCGGTCAGCCGCCTCGAGGGCAGGCCGAGCAGGAGGCCGGCGAGTCGCGCCGATGATCACGACAACCGGGATCGAGACGAGCGACGGCAGGTGGATCCCGAACTTGTCCGAGTCGAGCAGCGCGTACGCGTAGGCGCCGAGGCCGTAGAACGCGACGTAGCCGAGGTCGAGCAGGCCGCCCCAGCCGACGACGACGTTGAGGCCGAGCGCGAGCAGCATGTAGAGCACCGTGTCGAAGCCGACACGTCGCACGTAGCCGCTGCTCGAGAAGACCGGCAGCAGGGCCATGCAGCCGAGGAAGAGCGTGAGCCACGCCCACCACGGCACGACGCGTGCGCGCTTCTCGACGGCGCCGAAGACGCCGCCGCGGAAGTACCGCCGCTCGGCGTGCCGCGCCACCCACTCGTCCTGGCCGACGGCCGGGCCGCTCTGCGGGGACGTGGGAGGAGTGCGGGGTCGAGTCGGTCATGTCACACCTTGCGGATGTCCGCCCGGCCGAGCAGCCCCTGCGGCCGGAAGATCATGAAGGCAATGAGGATCGAGAAGACGACGAGATCGGACCACTTCGTCGGAGATGTAGCCCTGCGTGTACGACTCGGCGAAGCCGAGGATCAGCCCGCCGGCCATCGCACCCGGAATCGAGCCGATCCCGCCGATGACGGCCGCCGTGAAGCCCTTCAGCCCGGCGACGAAGCCGACCGTCACCTGCGTCGGGACGCGCAGCGCGAACATCACGCCGGCAGCGCCTGCGAGAGCCGAGCCGAGCACGAACGTGAACACGATCACGCGGTCGATGTCGATTCCCATCATCGCCGCCGCCTCGCGGTCGAAGGACGTCGCCCGCATCGCCTTCCCGGTGCGCGTCTTGTTGACGAGGAACCAGAGGGCGACCATCAGAGCGAAGGCGGATCCGATCGTGATGATCCGAAGCAGCGGCACCCTGCACGTTGCCGACGTCGAAGCCCCTGAAGTAGAGAGCGCCGTTCGAGAGCGAGAACGTGTCGTAGTTCCGCGGGGTCGCGCCGAACAGCAGCTGCATCGAGTTCGCGAGGAAGAACGAGACGCCGAGCGCGCTGATCAGCGGCGCGATTCGCGGTGCGTCTCGCAGCGGCCGGTACGCGAAGCGCTCGATGACGACGCCGAGCGCGGCGCAGCCGGCCATCGCGGCGAAGCGTCACGATCGAGATCAGCGCCCAGATCGGGACGGACGGGTCGCGAGGTGCCGCCGAGGAGCTGCAGCACGCCGTAGCCGATGAACGAGCCCACCATGAACACGTCGCCGTGCGCGAAGTTGAGGAGCTTCAGAACGCCGTAGACCAGCGTGTAGCCGAGCGCGATCAGCGCATAGACGCTGCCGAGCGTCAGCGCGTCGACCGTGAGCTGGATGAAGGTGTCCACGCGGGGGTCGAGCCTAGCCGGAGAGCATAGGCGGGCGGCCCGCCCTCAGGCGAGGCCGCCCACCATGTCTCGACGTGCTATCCGACGAGCTTGTACGGCCGTCGTTCTGGATCTGGAAGATGTAGAACTTCGCATTCAGCGGGTCGTTCGACTTCGTGGACCACTTGAAGGTCCCGCCGAGGATCCAGTTCTTGATCGACACCCGCTTGACCTTGCGCAGCACGTCACGGCGCTGCTTGATGACGCCGTGGTCGGCGGTGCAGGCGAGCTTGATGGCGTGCAGCAGGATCTGCGTCGCGCCGTAGCTCGGGGGGCCGAACGAGCCGACCGACTTGCCGGGGTTGGCCTTCTTCCAGCCGGCGACGATCGACGCGTCGGCGGGGATGCCGGTGATGTCCGGAGCGAAGTTGGAGACGTACGAGCCCGGGCACCTTGAACTGCGTCGGGTCGTTCGAGCCGTCGCCGCCGAACACCTTCGCCTTCTTGCCCTGTTCGAGCAGCTGCTGCGCGAACGTCTGCGCATCCGAAGGCTTCTGGGTCGGGAAGAACACGACGTCGGCGTCGCTCGGGACCTTCGTCACGAAGGCCGAGTAGTCCGTTGTCGTGTTGGGTGCGGACAGCCGGATCGTCGTGATCGCCCGCGGCCTTCAGCGTCGTCTCGACCGCATCCGCGAGGCCGGTCGAATACGGCTCCTGGAAGTCCATGATCACGACCTTCTTGACCGTGCAGGTTCTTGATCATGAAGTTCGCGTCGCTCGGGCCCTGGATGTAGTCACCGGGGACGTCGCGGAAGAACGCCGGGCGTTCCTTCCTTGACGCCGGCGACCGTCTTCGTCAGGTCGGTGCGCGTCGCCGACGGGCGAGAGATGCGCGATACCTGCCTGGAAATACGTCTGCGTCGACGCCGCAACCGCGCCGGAGGTCGACGGGCCGAGAATCGCGACGACACTCGGGTCGCCGACGAACTTCTGCGCCAGCGTCTGAGCCGGAGCGGCGCCCTGCTCCACGGGCGTGTCGCCCGCCGACGAGCGTGACCTTCAGGCCGAGCGGAGCCGCGAGCGTCTTCACCGCGTACTGCGCCCAGCTCATCTGCTCCTGCCCGAGGAAGCCTGCGCCGCCGGTCAACGGCGTCACGAACCCGAGCTTGAACGGCGCGCTGCAGCTGACCGCGGTCGCCGCGGCTGCAGCTTTGTGACCTGCCTGCGCGCTGGCGGCCACGACTGCGGTGACGAGCACCGCGAGCGCGAGGCCGATGCCCTTCTTCATGTGGTCTGTCCTCCTTGCCGGGGGCCTGCGAGAGGTTGACGAGCACCGACGGTGGGATGCGCCAACGTGCCGCAATCGCGCACCCACCAACCGGAGCATCCCGGGAGTGTCCATCCTGCTCGGCGGACTGTCAATGATCTGATCAAATGCTGGAAGTCTCAAGGATCTGATCAAAGATCCCGCGCGAGCCCGGTTCAGGGGCTCAGCGCTTCGACCCAGCCGGCGGTGTCGAGGAACTGGCGGAAGCGCACCGCCTTGCCGTCGCGCACCGTCCACACATGGACGAAGGGGACGTCGAGCCGCTTGCCCGTCCCTTTCGCGACGCCGCGGTACCGGCCGAGCACGACCACCTCGGCTCCGGCGTCGATGAACTCGTCCGGCGTCGCCGAGAACTCGTCCCACCACTGCTCGTCGAGCGGGTCGAAGATGTTGCGGCGCACCTCTGCGATTCCGCGGTAGAGCCCGCCGTGCGGCAGCCCCTGCGCCTGGTGCCACTCGATCTCGGCGTGCATGTCGGCGAAGACCGCGTCGAGGTCGTCACGCGCGAACGCGACGTACGAACGCTGGACGAGCTCGGCGGCGGCACCCACGACGAATGGGAATCTATCGCGCCCGAATAGACTTGCGCCGTGGAGTATCTGCTCGACGGACCGGAGCGGCGCCGGCGCGGCAGCCGGGCGACACGGCCGGCGTCACGCCGCTGTTCGACAGGCTGAGCCGCTGCGAGCGCTTCGAGCAGCGCGTCCTCCGCTTCGAGCCGGGCCGCTTCGCTCGAACGCGCGCCATGCGGGCGACGACGAGATGCTGTACGTGCTGCGCGGCTCGCGCGACGCCGAGCTGGGCGGCGGCCCGTGGAGCTGCAGCCCGGGCACGGCCGCCTTCGTCCCGTCGGGGACGGCGTGGCGTGTCGACCAGGGCCGACGGCCTCGAGATCCTGTCGGTGCTGGTCCACCGCCGCTTCCCGGCGCGGCCGCGCCGGCCGTCCTCGACGTGGCGGCCAGCGACGACGGCGTGGCGACCGCGGGCCGGCAGTTCCGCCTGCTCGCGACGCCCGAGGTCGGCTGCGCTCCGCGACGCAGTTCGTCGGCTACATCCCGGTGGGCCGCGCACCCGACCACTTCCACACCTACGACGAGGTCGTCTACGTCCTCGAGGGCGAGGGAGCACTGCACATCGGCGGGGAGACGGCCCCGCTCGGGCCCGGCTCAGCCGTGCACCTGCCCGCCCGGCTCGTGCACTGCCTCGAGAACACCGGCCCTGGCGAGATGCAGGTGCTCGGCGTCTTCCGGCCCGCCGGGTCGCCGGCGGAGGCGTACTACCCCGACGGAACGCTGCGCCCGGTACTGATGCCGCGCATCGAGCGCACCGCCGAGATCGCCTGGGAGGGGAACGTCGCGCGCGGCGCCGGCACCATCGGCGCGGGCAGCGGCGCCTTCTCCGGGTCTCCCCTACTCGCTGGCCACGCGGATCGGGCAACCGGAGGGCAAGACGAGCCCCGAGGAGCTGCTCGCGGCCGCGCACGGCGGTTGCATCACGATGGCGCTGGCGGGAGAGCTCGCGGCCGCGGGCACGCCGCCCGGCCGGCTCGTCGCCACCTGCCGCATCGTCATGGACGAGATCGAGGGGCGCGGCCACCAGATCGTGGGCTCCCAGGTCGAGTTCGTCGCTGCCGCCGCCGGGCTCGACGACGCCGGCCTGCAGGCGGCGGTCGCAGAAGGCGGACGAGGGCTGCCCCTTCTCCGCCCTGCTCCGCCGTGCGGGCGCCGACGTCCAGGTCTCGGCCCGGCTCGCCTGAGCGTGGACGTCGCCGGCCTCGCCGCCGCGCGCCGGACGCACAAGTCGTTCGGCCCCGAGCCGCTGTCCCGCGACGTGCTGCTCGAGCTCCTGTCCCTCGCCCGCCACGCACCCAACCACCATCTCACCCAGCCGTGGCGGTTCCGCGTCCTCGGCCCGCAGGCGCTCGCCTCCCTGAAGGAGGCGGCCGGGCCCGGCGAGGCGGCGAAGCTCGACCGCGCACCGACGCTCGTCGTCGTCTCGGCTGCGCTGTCGGGCGACCTCGTCCAGGACGAGGAGGACGTGTGCGCGACGGCCGCCGCCGTCGATGCTCGTCCTGCTCGGGGCGACCGAGCGCGGCCTCGCCTCCTACTGGCGGACGCCGGGAGTTCTGCGCAGCGCCCGCGGCCGCGAAGCGATCGGGTTGCCCGCGGGGCGAGCGCGTGCTCGGCCTGATCCACCTCGGTGCGGTCGCCGCGGGAGCCGGCGCCGCGCGAGCGCGAGCCGGTGGACACCTACGTCGTATTCCTGGACTAGCTCCGGGATCGTCCCGGATCTTCCCGGATAGGCGCCGGGCCGCACGCGGGCGATCCTCTGGTTGATCATTCGACCTGGAGGACCGATGACCGAGACCACCGAGCAGATTCCGAGCGCCGCGGCAGAGCCGCGACGCCTGACGCGAAGCCGGGACAACCGCTGGCTCGGCGGCGTGTGCGCCGGCCTAGGCCACTACTTCGACCTCAACCCGACCGTGTACCGGATCGCCTTCGCCGCGCTGACGCTCGCAGGCGGCACGGGAATCCTTCTCTACGCCGCCGCCTGGCTCGTCATCCCCGACGAGCAGGCGGAGGACTCGATCGCCTCGTCGGCGATCAAGCAGCACCGCGAGCGCCCGTGGCTTCTGATCGGCGTCGGGCTGCTCGCGTTCGGCGGGATCCTCGCGCTGTCCGAGGCGCGCTTCTGGCCGAGCCCCGGCAACCTGTGGCTCGCCGCCGCCCTCGCCGGTGCCGCGATCGTCTGGTGGCAGGTGAGCACCCGCTCGTCGCCGGCCCACGCCGCACCGCCGGCCGGCGGAGAGGCGCCGGCGCGGGTCTCGCGCCGCTCGCTGCTGCCGGCGGCGACCGGGCTGCTCATCGGCGGCCTCGGGATCGTCGGCCTGCTCGACGCGACGGATGCCGTCTCCGTCGACTGGCGGGTCGTGCTTGCCGCGGCGGCGATCGGCCTCGGCCTGCTCGTCGTCGTCGGCCCCATGACCGGGCACGCGGTCGGCTGGGTCGCCGTGCTCGGAATCGTCGTCCTCGCAGCGCTCGCACTCACGCTCACGGTTCGTGTGCCGGTCTTCTCGGGTATCGGCGACAAGATCGAGCACCCGTCGACGGCGGCGGCGATCCATTCCCGCTACGAGCACGGCATCGGCGACTTCCGCCTCGACCTCCAGGACGTGACCCTGCCGGTCGGCCGCACGAGCGTGAAGGTGACGCTCGGAATCGGCAACCTGATCGTCCGCGTACCGGATGCGGTCACCGTCGAGGTGGACGGACGCGCGAGCGCCGGAGACGTGCGGCTGCTCGGCCACCAGGACAACGGCACGCACGTCCACGACCGCGTCGTCGAGTCCGGGACGCAGCCGAAGCGCGTGCTCGTGCTCGACGCCCGCGTCGGGCTCGGCGAGTTGAAGGTGACGCGCGGGTGAGCGTCCGGCCCCTCCGCCTTCCGGTCGCGTTTCCGACGGTCGCGCGGTCGGACCGCGACCGCGTCCTCGCCGGCGTGTGCGCCGGAGTGGGCGACACCCTCGGCGTCGACGCCACGCTCATCCGCCTCACCACCGCCCTGCTCTCCTTCGCGAGCGGGGCGGGCATCGTCGCGTACCTCGGCGCCTGGTCGCTCCTGCCCGCTCCGGCGGATCCCGTTCCGAGCCGCCGGCGCCGCCTGGTCGGCGCCGTCCTGCTCGTCTGGTCGGCGATCCTCGCCCTGCAGGGGGTCGGGCTCGCCGGCTCGCTCGTCTGGCCGCTGGCGCTCGTGGCCGCGGGGCTCGTGCTCGCCGCAGGCGCAGCGCCGTTCGGGCTCAGCGAACGGCGCACCCGTCTCGGTGCCGCTGTGCTGGTCCTGGCCGGCGTCGTCCTCTTCCTCGGCGAGAACACGCGCGGAAGCGCGACGACGCTGCTCGCCCCCGGCGCCGTCGCCGTCGCGTTGCTCCTCGTGCTCGGGCCGTGGGCGTTCCGGCTCGCGCGCGAGCGGGACGCCGAGCGCGCGGCGCGCATCCGGACAGAGGAGCGCGAGGAGCTCGCGGCGCGCGTCCACGACTCCGTCCTGCAGACGCTCGCGCTCATCCAGCGCGAGCCGAACGAGGCGCGCCGGGTGGCGACGCTCGCCCGCCGGCAGGAGCGGGAGCTGCGCGCCTGGCTCTACCCGGACCGCGAGCCGGCCGCGGAGGGAACCCTCGCCGACGCGGTGAACGCCGCGGCCGCCGAGATGGAAGAGCTGCACGGCGTGCGTGTCGAGGTCGTGCGCACCGGCGACGCCCCGCTCGACGAGCGGACCGGCGCGCTCGTGCTCGCCGCGCGCGAGGCGATGGCAAACGCGTCGAGGCATTCGGGCGCGCCGGAGGTCTCGGTGTTCCTCGACGCGGACGCAGGGCGTGTCGCTCTCTACGTCCGCGACCGCGGCTCCGGCTTCGATCCCGACGCGATCGCGGCCGACCGGCGCGGCATCGCCGAGTCGATCCGCGGCAGGATGGAGCGCGTGGGAGGCACAGCCCGAATCGTGTCGGCGCCCGGCGAGGGCACCGAGGTCGAGCTCGTGTTGCCGGAGGCGGAGTCGTGAGCCGCCCGCTCCGCCGTGTCGTGCTCGTCGACGACCATGATCTCTTCCGCGCCGGTGTCCGCAGCGAGCTCGGGGCGGCCGTCGAGGTCGTCGGCGAGGCGGGCTCGGTCGCAGAGGCCGTGCCGCTGATCAAGGAGCTCGACCCCGACGTCGTTCTGCTCGACGTCCACCTCCCCGACGGCGGCGGCCAGGCGGTGATCGTCCAGGTCGCGCCGGAGCGTCCGGGCGTGAAGTTCCTCGCGCTCTCGGTCTCCGACGCAGCCGAGGACGTGATCGGCGTCATTCGCGCCGGGGCACGGGGCTACGTGACGAAGACGATCTCGGGCGCCGACCTGACCGAGGCGATCCACCGGACCGCCGACGGAGACGCCGTGTTCTCGCCGCGCCTCGCGGGGTTCGTCCTCGACGCCTTCCGCAGCGGCGAGGCCGCGGCCGATCCCGAGCTCGACCAGCTGACCGCCCGGGAGCGCGAGGTGCTCCAGTTGATCGCCCGCGGCTACCGGTACAAGGAGATCGCGGCGCGCCTCCACCTCTCGGCGCGCACGGTCGAGTCCCACGTTTCCGCCGTGCTTCGGAAGCTGCAGCTCTCGAATCGCAACGAGCTGACGCGCTGGGCCGCGCAGCGGCGCCTCATCTGAGACGCGGGTTCGCCGCAATCGCCGTCCGGGGTGCACCCGATGCGGGCGGCCCGGGCCGCAGCGACGATCCGCGCATGGCCGTCAAGAGCAAGGAGATCAGCTTTCCCGTGCAGGTGGAATGGCGGCGCGACCGCACCGTCGTCGCCCAGATTCCGGGCAAGCCGGAGCTGGAGATCGCGACCCCGCCGGAGTTCTGGCCGGAGGCCGACCCGACTGTCTGGAGCCCCGAGGACGCGTTCGGCGTCGCCGCGGCGTCCTGCCTCGCGGTGACCATCCTCCGCCGGGTGGAGCGCGAGCAGCTGCCGCTGCTCGGCCTGCTCGTCGAGGCGCACGGCATCGTCGGCCGCCGCCCCGACGGCAAGTACGGCTTCGTGCGGCTCGAGCAGCGGGTCGAGATCGCGACCGAGCCGGGCGAGGAAGAGCACGCGCGCGCGATCGTCGAGACGGCCGAGGAGGGCTGCCTCGTCACGGTGTCGCTCGACCTCCCGGTCGAGCTGACGGTCGACGTGAAGGTCGCAGCGGCGAGGTAGCTACGAGACGGCGTCCCGAAGCGCCTGCGCCTCGGGAAGGTGCTCGAGCTTCTTGAGCGTGTTGTTCTCGATCTGACGGATGCGTTCACGTGTGACGCCGAACGCCCGGCCGACCTCTTCGAGCGTGCGCGGCGGGCCGCCGTGCAGGCCGAAGCGAAGCTCGATCACCTGCCGCTCGCGCACCGGCAGTGCGCCGAGCGCGTTCTCGATGTCCTCACGGCGCAACGAGAGCTGCGCCGTGTCGAACGGGGACTCCGCGGTCTCGTCCTGGACGAAGTCGCCGAGCGCCGACTCCTCCTCCTCGCCGATCGGCTTCTCGAGCGAGACCGGCAGTTGCGCCATGCGCAGGATCTCGCGCACCTCCTCCGGCGTCATCTCGAGCTCCTCCGCGATCTCCTCCGCATTCGGCTCGCGGCCGAGGCGCTGGACGAGCTGGCGCTCGATGTGCACGACCTTGTTCAGCTTCTCGACCATGTGCACGGGGATGCGGATCGTCCGCGCCTTGTCCGCGATCGCGCGGGTGACGGCCTGCCGGATCCACCAGGTCGCGTACGTCGAGAACTTGTAGCCCTTGCGATAGTCGAACTTCTCGACCGCGCGGATGAGGCCGAGCGAGCCCTCCTGGATCAGGTCGAGAAAGGAAAGGCCGCGGCCGAGGTAGCCCTTGGCGATCGACACGACGAGGCGGAGGTTCGCCTCGATCATCTGGGTCTTCGCGCTCATCTCGCCGCGTTCGATCCGCTTCGCGAGCGAGACCTCCTGGTCGGCGGTGAGCAGCGGCACCTTGCCGATCTCACGCAGGTAGAGGCGGAGCGAGTCGAGCGAGGGCTCGACGGTGAGGTCGAGCTTCGGCGTCGCCGCGACCTTCTCGTCCTCGGGCGGCGGCTGCTCGTGCGGTGGGCTCTTGTGCTGCTCGCCTTCGACGAGCTCCACTCCGTGCTCGATCAGGTAGGTGTAGAAATCTTCGACTTGCTCCTTCGTGAGCTCGACGTCTTCGAGCCCGTTGACGATCTCGTCGTAGGTGAGGAAGCCTTTCTCCTGCCCTTCGGTGACGAGCTTCTGCAGTTCCTCGACCTCAGGGAGCGGCGAGATGTCGACGGTGAGCAAGTTTTCGACCTCCGGCTTGTCAGTGGACGCTTTTCGACGAACCAGACGCGCAGAGACCCCCGGTCAACCCCGACCCCCGGTCTCACCCCTCAAAGTGCGCCGGATATTAGTGAGCGTTCACAGTTTCGTAAAGAAGAATTTCTGGGGCGCGCTTCGCGCGACCGCGATTTCGCCCACTCGCTCGCCCCTGCTGTTGACCACAGGCGTCTCCGCCAGGCGGGGAAGATCGACGCCGATCCGGCCGAGCAGGACGGCCAGCGCGGCCTCCTGCGGGCGGGACGAGCCGTCCTCGCATTTCAGCGCGAGCCCGACCCCGCCGGGCCCGCCGGCGCACAGCAGGCCCTCGGCGCCGCCCTTGGCGAACCAGCCGGGCGCGGCGCGCATGAGGCTGCAGTCGGCGCCGTCGGGGCCGCCGACCAGCTCCGGATGCGCACGCATGGCATCCGCGATCCGCCTGCCCGCCGGCAGGCTCTCGAAACGCGAGTAGGCGTGCGCCATCCGCTCGAGCGGGAGCGCGAAGGTGACGACGCCGCAGCCGTCGGTCGCGCTCGCGAGCTCGTCCGCGTCCAGCTCCGCCGCCTCTCCGTGGGCTGCGCGGCACGCCTGCTGGACGGGATGCTCCGGCAGCCGGTAGCCCTCCGCCTCCCAGCCGTGCGCCCGACAGAGGGCGAGCATGCCGGCGTGCTTGCCGGAGCAGTTGTTGAAGATCCGCTCCGGCGGCCGCCCCTCCTGGAGGCCGAGCTCGAGCTCGGCCTCGTCTGCGGGGGCCTTGGCGAGCAAGGCGCGTGCGGCGGCGATCTGCTCCCGGGTCGCGCGGTGCGACGCGGAGGCGATGGCGATGTCCCGCGAGTCGAGGTCGGCGCGCGCCCGCACGAGCGGCAGCGCCTGCAGCGGCTTCGACGAGGAGCGCATGAAGCAGGTCAGCGTCTCGTCCCCGGCGACGGCAACGATCCCGCCGTCCCGGACGGCGACCGCGTGCACCCGGTGCCGCGCCTCGACGGCCCCGTTCCGGCGCACCTCGACGACGATCGGCTCCACCGCCGAAGCGTACGCCGTCCCCGACGTTCCGACCCTGCTCTGGAAGGGTGGCCGCGGATTGACGAATGGTCGGGAAATCCCGTATATTCGGGAATTATGGGTGATTCCCCGGGGTACGACGAGCAGCGTGTCATCAACCTTCCGCGCCCGGACTACGAGGCCGACGACGTGCTCGTCGTGCAGGAGCCCGAGCAGTTGCGGGCGCTCGGCGACGACCTCCGCTCGAGGATCGTCGCCCTGCTCCGGGACCGCGCCGCCTCGACGACAGAGCTCGCGGCGAAGCTCGGGCTGCCGAAGGGCACCGTCGGCCACCACATGAAGGTGCTCGAGAAGGCCGGCCTGATCCACGTCGTGCGGACACGGCAGGTACGAGCGATGACCGAGAAGTACTACGGCCGCACCGCGCGGCTCTTCCTCTTCAGGACGACGGAGGACGGCGGCGAGGACATCCGCAATATCGCAGGCGCCGCACTCCGCCGCGCCGCCGAGGAGATGCTCCCGCTCCGCGAGGACGAACCGACCACCTTCGGCGTCGTCAGCGCCCGGCTCACCGACGCCGACGCGAAGCGCATGACGCGCAGGATCAAGAGGCTGTTCGACGACTTCAGGGCCGCAGACACGAACGACGGCGAGGCGTACGGCCTCGCGGCCGCGCTCTATCGGAGAACGCCCCTTGCCTAGGCTGCGCCGCCCGACCGGCGGCCTGTGGAGCCACACCGACTTCCTGAAGCTCTGGACCGGGCAGTCGATCTCCGAGCTCGGCTCGGCGGTCTCCGGCCTCGCGATCCCGCTGCTCGCCGCCAGCCAGCTGCACACGACGCCGATCGAGTTCTCGCTGCTCGGGGTGCTCGGCTTCCTGCCCTTCATCCTCTTCGCTCTACCCGCGGGCGTCTGGGTCGACCGGCTGCGCCGCCGGCCGATCATGATTGCCGGCGACGCCTCGCGCGCAATCCTGCTCTCGCTCATCCCGATCCTCTGGGCGACCCACACGCTGCGCCTCTGGCACCTGCTCGTCCTCCAGTTCGCGATCGGGATGTGCACCGTCGTGTTCGACGTCGCGTACCAGTCGTACCTCCCGTCCCTCGTGGAGCGCGAGCAGCTCGTCGACGGCAACGCAAAGCTCCAGCTCACCGTCTCGGTGGCGCAGGTCGCAGGGCCGGGCGGGGCCGGCGTGCTCATCGCCGCGGTCACGGCCCCGTACGCGATCATCGCCGACGCGGCGAGCTTCGTCGTCTCCACGGGGTTCATGCTCCGCATGCGCCACCGGGAGGTGCTGCCCGAGCACGCCGCGGGCGAGCCCAAGCCGAGGATGTGGCCGGAGCTGAAGGAAGGCGTGCGCTGGGTCGTCGGCAACCGCTGGCTGCGCGCGATCGCCGCGTGCACGGGCTCGTCGAACTTCTTCTCCTCGCTGCTCTTCTCGATCTACGTCCTCTACGCCGTCCGCAACCTGCACCTCTCGCCGTTCGAGATCGGCGCCGTCTTCGCGGTCGGCTCCGTCGGCGCCATCCTCTCCGCGCTCGTCGCGAGCCGACTGCAGCAGAAGATCGGCGTCGGGCCGACCATCGTCGCGACGGCGATCTCCTTCTCGTTCGGCGGCCTCGCCTACCCGCTCGCGCCGCAATCCTTCCCGCTGCCCGCCCTCATGCTCGGGCAGGCCCTGTTCGGCTTCGGGTCGATGGCGTACAACATCGCGCAGGTCAGCCTCCGCCAGGCGATCACGCCGGAGCGACTGCAGGGCCGCATGAACGCGGCCATGCGCTGGATCGTGTGGGGGACGATCCCGCTCGGCTCGCTCGCCGGCGGCGGGATCGCCCAGGTGTACAGCCTCCACACCGCCCTCTGGGTCGGCGCCATCGGCGGCCTCCCGACCTTCCTGCTCGTGACCCTGACCTCCGTCCGGTCGATCCGCGAGCTGCCCGAGCCCGCGACACCGCCGACGCCCGCCCAGGCCGAGCTGGCGGGCGGTCTGATCGAAGGCACCCCGCTGCCGGGGCCAGCCTCGGCCGATGCGTAGCCTTCGGCCCAGCAGCCCGCTCTGGCGCGACCGCGGCTTCGTCAAGCTCTGGGCGGCCAACGGAATCAGCCAGCTCGGCACGCAGGTCACGCTGCTCGCGCTGCCGCTCGCTGCGCTCTACGTGCTGAACGCGAGCACGCTCGCCGTCGCCCTGCTCCGGTCGTTCGCAGTCCTCCCGTTCCTGCTCTTCTCGCTCCCGGCCGGCGTCTGGGTCGACCGGCTCCGCCGGCGGCCGCTGATGATCGCCGCAGACCTCGGCCGTGCGCTCGCGATCGCATCGATCCCGCTCGCGTACTGGCTCGGCCACCTGACGCTCGTCCAGCTGTACGTCGTCAGCGGCATCCACGGACTGCTCAGCGTCGTCTTCGACGTCTCGTACCTCTCGTTTCTGCCGACGCTCGTCGGCCGGGAGCACCTCGCCGAGGCGAACTCGAAGCTGCTCGGCACACAGTCGCTCGCGGCGCTCGCAGGCCCGACGCTCGCGGGCGGCCTCGTCACGGCCGTCGGCGCGCCGGTCGCGGTTCTTGCCGACGCCGTCAGCTTCGCCTTCTCCGGCGCGTTCGTGACGACGATCCGCGGCCGGGAGGAGCGCCCGGAACCGACCGCGACGCGGGCCCGCGCCGAGCTGATGGAGGGACTCCGGTACGTCTTCGGTCAGCCGTACCTGCGGACGCTGACGACCTGGTTCTCGATCGGGAACCTGTTCAACTCGGCGCTGTTTGCGCTCTTGATCGTCTACCTCGTCCGCGGCCTGCACCTCGGCGCCGGGACGATCGGCTGGCTGCTGGCGCTCATCAACGCGGGCTTCATCGTGGGCGCGTTCGCGAACGGTCCGCTCGTGCGCCGCTTCGGGATCGGCCCGATGATCGCCTACCCGGCGCTGCTGTCTCCGCTCGCGCTCGTGACGATCCCCGCCGCACCGCACGCTCATCCGCTTCCGGTGCTCATCGCCGGAGGGATCGCCGGCACGTTCATCGGCTTCTTCGCGAACGTCAACCAGCTCACGCTGCGCCAGTCGATCACGCCGCAGCGGCTGCTCGGCCGCATGAACTCGGTCGCGCGCTTCATGTACTGGGGGACAATCCCGCTCGGCTCGGCGATCGGCGGCGTCGTCGGGCAGAGCATCGGACTGCGTCCGACCCTCTTCGCCGCCGCCGCCGGCGCGGCGCTCACGGGGATCCCGATCGCGCTCTCCCCGATCCGCACGCTGCGCGCGCTGCCCGAGCCGCCGCCGGAGCCGGCGATCTCCGTCGAGCCGCTGATCCGCGCTACCGTCGAGGTGGATGCCTGAGCTCCCAGAGATGGAGGCGTGGCGGCGCGCCCTGAACGGCCCCGTGTCGGCCGCCCCGATCGCAAGGGCCGGGCCTGCGCACATCGCCACGCTGAAGACGTTCGACCCGCCGCTCGCCGCGCTCGAGGGCCGGTGTCTCCGCGGCGCCGAACGGCGCGGCAAGCGGCTCCTCTTCCCGACCGGCGACGGCGAGCTCGTCCTGCTCGTCCACCTGATGACCGCCGGCCGGCTGAAGCTGCTGCCCGCCGGCCAGGCCGGGCCGAAGACGCCCGCGTTCCGGCTCGAGTTCGCCGACGGCTCGAAGCTCGTCCTCACCGAGAACGCGCGGAAGAAGCGCGCCGGCGTCTGGCTGCTCACGTCGGAGGCCGCAGAGGCCGAGGTCGCCCACCTCGGTCCCGAGGCGCTCGGGCTCGACGCACCCGCGCTGGCCGAGATCCTGCGCCGCGCGGCGCACCGCCTCCACCCGCTCCTCCGCGACCAGCGCGCGATCGCCGGCATCGGCCGCGCCTGGGCAAACGAGATCCTGCACACGGCGAAGCTCTCGCCGTACGCGCTCTCCACCGACCTCGGCGACGAAGAGGTCGCGCGCCTGGCGGCCGCGATGAACGAGGAGCTCGCCCGCGGGCTCGAGCTGCGGGAGCAAGGAGCCGCCGACGACCGCACGTACCGCGTCCACAACCGCCTGGGGCAGCCGTGCCACGTGTGCGCGACGCCTCTCGCCCAGATCGACTTCGAGGAGCACACGATCTACTACTGCCCCGAGTGCCAGACCGGCGGCCGCGTGCTCAAGGATCGGCGGCTCTCCCGGCTGCTTCGCTGACGCGTATCCTCCGGCAATGGCGACCGTCGCGGAGCTGATGGTCAAGGACGTGCTGACGGTCGAGCCCTCGGACTCGATCGGGGAGGCCGCGGAGAAGATGAACGCAGCCAACGTCGGCGCGGTCGTCGTGTCGGACTTCGGACGGATCGTCGGCATCGTCACCGAACGCGACCTGCTGAGGGCGGTCGCGCAGCGGGTGCGTGCCGCCGAGGCCCGCTGCCGCCAGTGGATGACGCCGAATCCGATCACGGTCGAGCCCGACACGACGGTCGAGGAGGCGGCGAAGATCATGTTCGAGCACAACTTCCGCCACCTCCCGGTCGTGAAGGACGGGCGCGCTCTCGGAATCGTCAGCCTGCGCGTCCTCTCCCGCTGGGCGTTCGACCACGCGGAGGAGTCCGTCGGACCTCTGGCGTAGGGTCCGGTCCGTGATCCGGCTCTTCCCCGAACGCGGCGGTTGGCTCGAAGTGGTCTGCGGGCCGATGTTCAGCGGCAAGAGCGAGGAGCTGATCCGGCGCCTCCGGCGCGCCGAGATCGCCGGCCAGCGCGCAATGATCGTGAAGCCGAGGATCGACGACCGCTTCGACATCGGCCACGTCGTCAGCCACGCGGGAGCGAAGATGCGCGCCGTCGCGGTCTCGCGCCCCGACGAGATCCCCGGCCTCGCCGACGGCTACGACGTGATCGGCATCGACGAGGTGCAGTTCTTCCCCGCGGAGATCGTGCTCGTGATCGACGTGCTCGTCGAGCGGGGCACGCGCGTCGTCGCCGCCGGCCTCGACCAGGACTTCCGCGGCCTGCCGTTCGGCTCGCTGCCCGAGCTGCTCTGCCGCGCCGAGCTCGTGGACAAGCTGCAGGCCGTCTGCCACCGCTGCGGCGGGCCGGCCACGATGACGCAACGGCTCGTCGACGGGCGCCCTGCACCGGCGGACGACGCGACCATCGTCGTCGGCGCCCTCGACTCGTACGAAGCCCGCTGCCGCACGTGCCACCAGCTCGCCGAGCCGGCCCGCGCGACGGGCTAGAGCCCGAGCCGGGCACAGGACCCGCGGGCGGCGAGCCGTTATGATCCACCCGTGGCGCAGCCGTCGTCGTCCACGCAGCGGGACCAGATCCAGGCCGTGATGATCGAGGCGGCCCGCACGGAGATGGCTGCCGTGACAGCCGGGATCTCCTTCTGGTCGGGCTGGGTCGACGCGGCCGAGAAGTACGCCGCCGCGATCAGCGCCGAGCTGGCGAGGATCGAGGCCGATCCGGCAGGCAGCGCCGATCTCACCGGCCGCCTCACGGACCTCACGCGAACCTACCTCCGCGAGCTGACCGATCTCCCCTCCGCGACGGTGAAGCGGTTCAACACGGAGCTGGAGCAGGCCGGCACCTCGAGGGTCAAGCCGCAGGCGCAGGCGAAGCCGGCTCCGCGCAAGCGAGCCGCCCGCGCCAAGGCGTAGCGCTCAGACGAGCCCGGCAGCCCGCGGGTCGGAGCGATGGGCCGGCGCGGCGGCGAGCAGCGCCGCCCATTTCCGCTGCACGTCGAGCGCCCAGCGCGCGTGCCAGAAGGGATCGGCGAGCGCGGACCGCGTGAGCGCCGACTGCCAGTGGACGAGGTCGCCGATGGAGGTGCCGGCGGTGCCGCCCGCCACGAACCGCGGCCAGATGAGCGCGAGATCGCGCACGACCTGCACCCACATCGCGCCGAGGATTCCGAACGGCCGCACGTCGAGGCCGCCGAAGTAGCCGGCCGCACCGCGGGCGAAGTCCTCGTCCTCCTGTGCGATCCGGCAGCCGCGGTCGAGGGCGCGCAGCCAGGGACGGGCGAGATGGCGGTTGCGGAGCATGGTCGCGCAGAGGTCGAGGAAGATCATCGAGGGGTCGAAGTAGCCGCGGAACGCGTCGTCGTACTCGGCCAGGCGGGCCTCGTCGTAGCAGCCCTCCTCGAGCGCTGCCTCGAGAACGGGCGCGGCGAGTAGCGCCGACTCCATTGCCGGCGTGATCCCTTCACCGGTCATCGGGTCGACGAACGAGCCGGCGTCGCCGATCAGCACGCCGCGCTCGAAGTGGTTGCGCCCGTGCCCGCCGTAGGTCTTGACGATCCCGCCGATCGGCGGCGCGCACAGCTCCAGCTGCCCGCATTGCGTATGCACGCGCCGTAGACGCTCGACGAACTCCGCGAAGAGATCGGGCACGTGGACGCCCAGGCGGGAGCGGGTCTCCGCGAGGATCCCGACGCCGACGTTCACCCGTCCTCCGGCCATCGGGAACATCCAGCCGTAGCCGGGAAACAGGGTCTCGTCGAAGAAGAACGCGGCCTCGCCGACGTCGACGTCGCCGGCGACGGTCGCGTACGCACGCTGCGCAACTGCGATGTGGCGGGGATCGTCCACCGCGAGGCCGCTGCCGCGCGCGACGACCGAGTTGGCGCCGTCTGCGCCGACGACGAGATGTGCCCGGTAGCGAACGGTCCTTGCGCCGCGCCCCGCCTCGACCTCGACGCCGTTCTGGTCGATACGGACGCCGGTCGCTGCGGTGCCCTGGTGGACGATCGCCCCCGCGCGTCCGGCAGCGGCGAGCATCTCGTCGTCGAGCACGTCGCGCGGGATGATGTAGCCGTGCGGCGGCAGTCCCTCGCTGACTCCGTAGAAGGGGATGGGGTTCCGATACGCGCAGGCCGAGTCGACGTAGGTGGCCGAGTGGGTGATCGGAAGAGGGCCCGCCTGCTCGAGGCGCGGAAGGCTGCCCATCGCTTCCAGGATCCGCAGCCCGCGCGGCTCGACGTAGTCGCCGCAGACCTTCTCGCGTGGGAAGTGGGCGCGTTCGAGCACGAGCACGCGGATGCCACGCTGCGCGAGGCTCCACGCCATCGTGCTACCGGCCGGCCCCCCGCCGACCACCACGACATCCGCTCGGCGCTCCCCGGCCATGCTCGTCAGGCCGCCGACAGCGCCCGGGTGTGCGTGATCAGGTCGAGCAGGCGCGCGGGGTACTCCGCGTTCACGCGCGCCTCCCGTTCCGCCTCGCGCGCAAGCCCGTCGAGATAGGCCTCCGCCTCGGGAAGGGCCGCGCGCAGCCGCCTCGCGATCTCGTCGAACGTCGCCGGCCCGGCGGCGCGGAAGAGGGCCGCCGTCTCCGGGTCGCGGAGCGCGACCGCCGCCGGGAGCGTGAGGATGCCGTCGACGATGTCCTTCTCGCTGCCGCCGCCGAGGGCGGTCGTGCCGCGCACGTCGGCGACGTCGTCGCAGCCGTGGTAGAGCATCCCGAGCAGGCGCCCGTACCGGCGCAGCCGTTCGTCCCGGCAGCCGAGTCCCGCGCAGATCTCGAACATGCTGCCCGTGTCCTCGCCGGCGACAGCGCGCCAGTCCTCGAGGCCGAGCGGCTGCCGGCGCAGCCGCCACTGGAGGCACTCGGCCGCCCCGAGCCGCTGCATCAGCTCCGCGAGCAGACGCACGCTGTGGGCGTCCTCCGCGACGAGCTTCGGCGCGGCGAAGCCCATGTAGCCCGCGGTCATCAGCCCGGGCAGGAAGCCGAAGCGGCAGTGCAACGACAGCTCGCCGCGGCGGTAGCGGGAGCGGTCGAGGATGTCGTCGACGATGAGCGAGACGTTGTGGATCAACTCGACGGCGGCAGCGGCCTCGAGGACGCGCCGCGACAGGCGCTTCGTCGTCGTCGCGTAGTAGCACGCGAAGACCGTCACCGGGCGGAAGTACTTCGCCCGGCCGGCGAGCTGCCGGCGAACCATCTCGCGCACCTCGGGATCGCAGGTCTCGACCCAGTCCTGCAGGAGGTCGTGGAGCCGGCCGAGGTCGGCCGTGAGGCCGAGCAGCTCGGGCAAGGACCAGGCGGAACGCTGCGCAGCCGCAGCGGCCTCGGCCGAGCTCACGCCGCGCCCTCGTCGGCCCGCCGGCGCAGGACGATCGGCACGCGGACGCCGGAGAGGCCCGGGATGCTGATCTCCGCCCGGTAGCGGACGCCCGGCTCGAGCGCCTCGCCGATCGGGGCGGCGACCTGGACGAGCACCTGGTCGCCCGGCTCGAGCGCGATCCTCTCGGGTGAGAAGCGCAATGCCGGCGGCCCCAGCTCGCCGGCCGGGCCGGAGAGCGGCGAGACGGCGATCTCGGCGGCGACCGGGTCGGTCGTGAGGTTCTCGACGAGGAACACGCCGAGACCGGCCTTGCCGGCGGCCGCCTCGAGGAGCACCGTCCGCTCGGCCCGGCGCGCAGCCGGCGCGGCCGCCGCCGGTGCGGCGCCCGCCTGCGGGCGCAGCGCGGGGACGAGGATCGCGCCGCCCTCGAGCGCGAGCCGTCCGAGGCGGCCGTAGTAGCGCAGACCCGCGTCCAGCGCGTCGCGCAGGATGTTCGCCGGTTCGTCGTCCCCCACTGGTCGCCGGCGCGGCTCAGCGCTTGTCAGGACAGGGGCGCGGGCAATAGAAGTGGTCGTACCAGTGATGCACGAGGTCCGGGACCGTCCTCGAGATCGACGTCGGCCGTGCAGCACGTGACGGCACCGGCTGCGACGACGGACCAGCGGAGGTAGTACAGCCGACAGCCTCTGATCCACACGAGGCTCTTCTCGGTCGCGCCGGCCGCGGCCGCTGCCGGCAGCTCGAGCGTCAGGACGACCAGGCCCTGTTCCATCGGCCCGAGCGTGACGCTCGCCGGTTCGACCGAGGCCGCGGCGTTCGTCGCCTCGACCTGAATCGTGCTCGACTTGATGTCGTTGTTCGTGAGCGCGAGCCGCAGCACGCCCTTTCCACCCGGGCAGACGCGCGAGACGACCGGGGCGAGCGGCTGGGGCATCCAGCAGGGCGGCGGGATCTCGCAGCTGCACCCGCAGCTCCGGCGCGGCAGCGGTACGGGCAGCGTGCCGAGCAGCTCGAGCCCGACCTTCGCGCCCGGGCCGAGAATGCCACCGATCGCCTTGGCGACGTCGGCGAGCGTGGACGTGCCCGAGGTGCTGCTGCTCATGCCGCCTCCTTCGCTGCGCCGCGTGCGCGCGCGCGCGTTGGAACCGAGACTCGGAGCGGCACGCGCAGGCCTTCCGGCTCCCAGGTCCCCGTGTACTCGTGGCCCGCCTGGAGCCGGTCCGAGAAGCGCAGCGTCAGGCGGACGATCTGCGTTGCGCCGGGCGCGATCGCTCCTGCGGCCGTGCTCGGACGGACGTCGACGAGCCCCCCGTGGGACGCGGCGAGATCGTCGAGGAGAAGGTCGACGCGCTGCTTCCCCGTGGGCGGCTCGGCCGTGAGCGCGGTCCACAGGGCGTGATGGATGCCGTCGCCCTCGAAGAGGCAGAAGCTCGACCTGGGCGGGACGTCGAACGCGACGTTTCCGTCGTTCACGAGCACGAGCTCGACCGCCGCCTCGCTGCCCGGCCCAGCCTCGACTGCAACGCGGGTCGGGTGGCTCCGGGCGCGGACGTGCGGCTCGACCTCGACGGTGATCGGATGCTCGCGTCCGCCGATCTGCGCGACGCCGCGGTAGCTCCCGGGCGGCGTCGTCGTGGGGAGCCTCAGCGTGGCGCGCGAGGCGGAGACGTCGCCGCCGCGCGCGAGCGGCCGCACGGCCAGACGGGGGGCCGCGACACCCTTCAGGGTGGCGCTCGCCTGACGGCCCGCCTCGGCGACGAAGGCGTCCGGGAGCAGGGCGGCCAGCCGGCCCGGCGGGCCGCGGAAGACGAGCGGCTCGCCGGCCGCCGCCTGTGCGCGCCTCTCCCTCACCGGGTCACCTCGTCGATCTTCCCCACGAGCCCGCCGGGCGGGACGTTCTCGATCGCCACCCGACCGCAGTGCTCGCACGGGTTCGGGTGGTACGGCTCGGTGATCACCTGGGCTTCGCCGCAGAGTCGCGCACAGAAGAGCTCGTAACCGAGAACAGAGAAGCCGAGGGTGAACAGCGCCGGGATGTGAGCACGGATCGACGGGATCTCCTTGATGCTGAGCGAGATGTCGAGGGGCTCGATCGTGATCGGCTCGAGCGTGATCGGGTTGAGCGTGATCGGGTCCGGCGCGATCTCGATCTTCGGGATGTTCGAGATGTCGATCGTGTAGATCGACGGTATGCCCGAGAGGTCGACCCCGAGGTCGTTGTCGAACGTTACGTCGGCGGAGACGCTCGCGCCCATCAGACCCTCTCTCTGTCTCTGTCGCGGACGACCTGCCCGAACGTGACGCGACAGCGGTCACCGTCGACCGGCTCGATGCGCTCGACCCGCGCGCGGACGAGTTGCCGCCCGAGGCAGGAGCGCAGGTCGTCGAGCTCGTCCGCGCGCTCCGGATGGTCGAAACGGAAGACGCCGTCCTCGTCCAGGCCCGCGAAGCTGAAGCCCGGGGCCGCGCAGATCCCGACCTCGCTCCCGGCCTCGAGCGCGCGAAGACTCAGATCGGAGCCGTCGAAGTCCCAGTAATCCCGCGCGCCAACCGCTATGAGCGCCGCGAACGGCTGCGGCACTGCGAGCGATAAACGGGTGTGGGCGGCCGGCGGCACGGACAGCTCAACCTTGCGGAACCCCTCTTCTAAACGGTCACGCCGCGCAAGTCAACCCGGCGGGACCCGCTCTTACAGGCGAATCGTCAGCGTCCCGCCCTCGACCGCGACCGCGCCGCCGAGGAACTCGACCAGCCGCACGGCGACGGCTGCGCCGAGGTCTCGGAGCTCGAGGCCCAGCACGACGGGCGCGGAGGAGGTCGTGATCGGCGAGACGTCGATCTCCGGGCCGCGTGCGACGACCTCGACCTCGTCGAGGCCGCCGTGGCGGAGCGCCGCCTGCACGAGCGCCGACACACCACGGTCGACCCGGTCGGCGTCCGTCTGCACGACCGCCCCACGGCCGGAGACGCGCACCCGGTCCTCCCCGAGACGCTCGGCGGCCGCGTGCGCGAGCGCGAGCGTATCCGTCTCGCGCAGCGCCGGCTCGTAGCGGCCTCCCTCGATCCGCGCGGCGAGCGAGAGCTCGTCGAGCAGCTCCGCCATCTGCGCCGAGGCGGCCTCGATCATCTCGACGTAGCGGTCGGCGGGGGGCGCAAGCTCCACCGAGCGCGAGAGCGTCCTGGCGAATCCGTGCACGGTCGCGAGCGGCGTGCGAACGTCGTGGCAGGCGAGCGAGACGAGCCGGGCGAAAGAGATGTCGTTCTGCACAAGTCCCCTGGTACCGTGGCGGACAGTACCGGCATGAGCAAGACGACGCACACGTCGCTCCAGGACATCCAGGCCTCGCTGCCCGAGTTTCCGCTCGGTCTCTCCCGCGCAGGCGTGACCGGCGTGCAGAAGGCTGTCCGGATCGGCCGGGGCTCGCAGGAGAAGCTGATCCTCGCGACGATCGACTGCGCGGTCGACCTCGACCCTTCGCAGAAGGGCGTCCACATGTCCCGCTTCCCCGAGCTGTTCGAGGAGGCGATCGAGGGAGTCGTCGCCGCCGACGCGTTCCTCGTCGAGGACCTCGCCGCCCACGTGGCGCATCACATCGTCGAGCGGCAGGACGCCCTGCTCGCCGAGGTGCGGATCACGGCGCGCTACCCCTACCAGCGGCGGACACCGGTTTCCGACCTCTCGACGCAGGAGATGGTGTCGCTCATCGGAATCGCCGCCGCGTCCCGCCACCGCGTGCGCAGAGTGGTCGGCGTGGAGGCGGTCGGCATCAACGCCTGCCCGTGCGCCCAGGGCCTCGTGCGCGGGCGCGCCTCCGAACGGCTGTCCGAGGCGGGGTTCGACCCTGACGACGTGGGGCGGATCCTCGAGCTCGTCCCGGTGGCGACGCACAATCAGCGCGGCCTCGGCACGCTCTTCGTCGGCACGGACAAGCGCCTGGACGCCGAGCGGCTCGTCGTGCTCGTCGAAGAGTCGATGAGCTCGCCGATCTACGAGCTGCTGAAGCGACCCGACGAGCTGTTCGTCGTCGAGCATGCGCACCTCCAGCCTCGCTTCGTCGAGGATTCCGTACGCGTCGCCCTGAAGAGCGTGCTCGAGAGCCTGCCGCAGCTCGAAGACGACGACTTCGTCCTCTCGCGCCAGGTCAACTTCGAGACGATCCACGCGCACGAGGTGGTGGCGGAGCGCTACGGGACGCTGGGCGAGCTCCGCGCGGAGCTCCGCGACGGCGGCCACGGGCCGCTCCGGCACACCGAGCTCAGGGACTGGTTGAGGCGCTAGCGTCCCCCGGCGACTTCCGCGACCAGCGCCGCCACAGCTGCGACCGGTTCTCCTCCCCGCGCCAGAGGCGCCCGATGTTCGCGCGGTGCAACGCGACCACTGCGAGGGCAGCGAAGCCCGAGAACGCGGTCACCGGCCACGGGTAGCCGAGCAGCCAGGACCAGAGTGGCAGCGACGCGGTGCCCACCATCGACGCAAGCGACGGATAGCGCGTCACGACGAAGACGACGATCCAGACTCCGGCGCCGGCGCCGCCCACGAGCGGCGCCACCCCGAGGAACGCCCCGCCAGTCGTCGCCACCATCTTCCCGCCCTTGCGGAACTTCATGAACAGCGGCCGGTAGTGGCCGAGCATGGCCGCCCCGCCCGCGAGCACGCCGCTGCCGTGACCGACGAGGAGCGTCGCGACGAGCGCAGGCGCGAAGCCCTTGGCCGTGTCGAGCACCACCACCGGCAGGCCGAGGTAGCGCCCGTACTGGCGCCAGACGTTCGAGGCGCCGATGTTGCCGCTGCCGAGCGTGCGGATGTCCTCGTGGCGGAAGATGCGCACGAGCCAGTAGCCCCAGGGCATGGAGCCCGAGATGTATCCGGCGGCGGCGAGGATGGCAGTGAGCAGGTGCGGGTTCTCCCGCTGGAAGGCTACGCGGTCGGGATGCCGTACCGCGAGACCCAGCCGTTGACGACGTCCCAATCGAGGTTGTCGAAGAAGGCGTCGATGTACGACGCACGGTCGGTCTGGTAGTCGAGGAAGTACGCGTGCTCGTAGACGTCCAGCGCGACGAGCGGCGTCGCGTTCCAGATGGGGAAGGTGTTCTGCGCGTCGCCGATGTAGTTGAAGAGCCGGCTCTCGTCCCAGTCGTACGCCGTCCAGGCCCAGCCGCGGCCGGCCATGCCGGTCGCCTTCAGGTCGGCGCGCCACGCGCCGGCCGAGCCGAAGTCGCGCTCGACGAGCGCCCCGAACGCCCCGGCCGGGTCGCCGCCGCCCCCGCCGAGGTGGCCGAAGTAGAGCTCGTGGTTCTTGATCCCGCCGACGGCGAACGACAGGTCCACCTTCAGCGCGCGAAGCTCGGAGTAGGCCTGGTTCGCGGCGGCGAGATCGACGCCGGCGAGCTTGGCCAGGATCTCGTTCCGCTTGTTGACGTAGCCCTGGTAGAGCTTGTAGTGAGCCTCGATCGAGGCGCGCGAGATCCCGTCGAGCTCGTAGACCTCGGGGCGCAGCTCTCGCGGGGCGATCTCCTCGAAGTTGAAGGCGAGCGCTGCCATCCGCTCGGAGCATATCCTCACACCGGAAGCGAAGAGTCGCGAAAAGGAGCTGACCATGCCGTTCGAGTTGCCCGACCTGCCTTACCCGTACGACGCACTGGAGCCGCACATCGACGCCGAGACGATGCGCATCCACCACGACCTCCATCACAAGGCCTACGTCGACAATGCGAACGCCGCGCTCGCCGGCACCGAGTGGGCCGACCGGCCGGTCAAGCAGATCCTCGCCGACCTCGAGCTGATCCCCGAGGAGAAGCGCGCCGCGGTGCGCAACAACGCCGGCGGCCACGCGAACCACAAGCTGTTCTGGAAGATCATGAGCCCCGACGGCGGCGGCGCTCCGGGCGGCGCCCTCGCCGAGGCAGTCGACGCGACGTTCGGCAGCTTCGACGCGCTGAAGGCGGCACTGATCGACGGCGGCGTGAAGCGCTTCGGCAGCGGGTGGAGCTGGCTCGTCTGGGACGGCACGGCGCTCGCCGTGTACTCGACGCCGAACCAGGACTCGCCGTGGCTCCAGAGCGACACGCCGTTGCTCGGGATCGACGTCTGGGAGCACGCCTACTACCTGAAGTACCAGAACAAGCGGCCCGCCTATCTCGAGGCCTGGTGGAACGTCGTCAACTGGCCCGAGATCGAGCGGAGGTTCGCCGAGGCGACCGCCTCCTAGGCCCGTCCTGCAGGAGGCCGTGCCGTCCACAGGGACCGCACGGCCTCCTCCGCCCAGGCGGCTGCTATGACTCCGGAATCCGCGATGGCTCGCGATGCGTAGAAACCGGGGAGAGATGGAGTTGGCACTAGACCCACCTGCGCGGCTGCGTGCCGTCCCCGAGCGGAGCGAGAGCCCGCCGCGGGACGAGACGGACGCCGACCTGCTCGTTCGCGTCGCGGAGCGCGACCGCGAAGCCTTCGAGCTGCTCTATGCCCGCTACGTCCGCCCGATCTTCGGGCTCGCGCTGCGGCGCCTGCGCGACCGGCAGCGGGCGGAGGACGCCGTACAGGAGACGTTCACCGCGATCTGGCGCTCGGCGGCGAGCTACCGGCCGGAGCGCGGCCCCGCTGCGCCCTGGGTGTACGCCGTCGCGCGCAACGCGATCGTCGACCGGCTACGCGCCCGGGTCGAGCCGGCGAGCGACGTGCCGGAGATGGTCTCCGCCGAGCCGGGCCCGTCGGAACGAGCGGAGGCGTCGTTCGTCGCCTGGCGCGTCCATCGCGCGCTCGAGGAGCTGCCGGAGAAGGAGCGCGAGGTGGTCGAGCTGGCGTACTGGAGCGAGATGTCCCAGAGCGAGGTCGCCGACTACCTGAACATCCCGCTCGGGACGGTCAAGACGCGGACCCGGAGCGCGCTCTCGCGCCTCGCGGGGCTGCTGGAGGGGGAGCTGGCCTGATGCGGACTCCGGACTTCGACGAGCTCGTCGGCCCCGACGCGGAGCCGGGCGAGCGGGAGCGGCTGCGGCGCGTCCACGAGCTGCTGCTCGAGGCGGGGCCGCCGGCCGAGCTCTCGCCCGAGCTGGAGGCCGGACCGACGCTCGCGATGACGCTCGGCGGCAGGGCGCGGGAGCACACCGTGCGCCGCCGCGTGATGCTGCTCGCTGCGACGGTCGCCGTGATCGCGCTCGCGTTTCTCGGGGGCTATCTCGCCGGAAACCGCGGCGGCGGGCTCGCGAGCGCCCGGACGCTGAGGCTTGCCGGCACGAGCGCCGCTCCCTCCGCGCTCGCGTCGCTGCGGATCGAACCGGCCGACGCTGCCGGCAACTGGCCGATGCAGCTGAACGTCACCGGGCTGCCGAAGATGCCGTCGCACGGCTACTACGCCGTCTTCCTCGTCCGCAACGGCAAGATCTACGCGCCGTGCGGTACGTTCGTCGTCGCAGGCGCCGGGCGCGGCACCTCGGTGCGCCTGAACGCGCCGTACACGCTGCAGCACGGCGATACGTGGGTGGTAACGCGACAGCTACCGGGCCACAGCGAGCCCGGAGCGATCGTTCTCAGGCCTACTGCCTGATGTAGATCCGCGACCTGGTTTCAACCAGGTCGCTGCCGTTCGTCGTTCCGCATCTCCGAGAGCAGGCGCTCCAGCCGCTCCTCCCGCGAGTCGTCCACGAACGACATCGCGGCCGCGACGTTGGGGTGTACCTCGGCGACGGCCCGGCGCATCTCGTGGGCGACCGCGCGGTACGACGGATGCCCCTCCCGCCCGGAACGGAGCTCGATCAGGTGGAGCGCCTCGCGCGCGTCGAGCTCGAGGACGTAGCGGATCCGATAGGCGAGGCAGAGCGCATACGGCGCCTCCTCGACGAGTCCCTCCTTGCTCAGCCGCTCGTATTCGGCGCGAGAGATCTCGAGGGCGCGCGCGTAGTCGCCGCCGAGCCCGGCGGCGACGAGCTCGTGCGGCACGTCTGCGCCGAGGTCAGGGGTGAGCGCCTGCCACTGGCACGTGAGCAGGCGGTGGCGCTGGAGGTCGCGAAACGCGCCGTAGTCGGAGACGATCTCGAAGCGGTAGCGCAGCGTTTCGAAGCCGCGGCCGGGGCGGTGGCGGCGGTTCTCGCGCCCGCCGACGAGCTCGCGCAGAAGCGCGGCACGCTCGTCCGCCGTCAACGCCGAGACGACGCGCAGCGCCTCGGCTTCCCCCGTCGCCGCAGATTCGTAGAGCAGCGCGGCGAGCAGCTCCTCCTCCGTCCCGTGAGCTCGCAGCAGCCGGACCGACGGCGCCGCCACGGCTTCCGCCGCGACGCCGACACCGAGCCGAGCCGCCGCCGCGTCCGCCGCCTCGCGCCGCGCCCGCAGGAACTCGATCCAGCGGCCGCCCCGGTCTTCCTTCGGCACCCTGGCGACGAAGCTCGGGATGATCTTCTGCAGCTCCTCGAGCAGCATCTCGCCGTAGTCGCGCGCCTCCACGAGCGGGTGCGCGAGCAGGTGCAGCACGAGCTGCTCGTATGTCTGCCCGCTCGCGAAGATCCCGACGTGCGAGAGCGAGGCGGCGGGAAGAAGCCCGCGTACCAGGTCGAGCGCCTTCGCGCGGACGGCGCGCGCGTGCGCCGCAGGCGACTCGCCCTCGCCGGGCGGAAACCGCTCGCCCACCCAGGCGGAGGCGGCCGCGAGCTGGCGGCTGTACGTCTCGAAGAGATCGTCGAGCGCCGCCTCGTACGGGGGGCCGAAGCGCGGGTCGCGGTGATAGCGGAACCCGTAGCCGTCGAGCTTCGTGTCATAGGCGATGTAGCGGGTCGACTGCTCGAGGTACGCGGCGAGCCGGGGACGCTGGAGGATCTTCGTCAGCAGGTTCGACGTCCATTCGCACGCGACGTGCGCGCCGCCGAGCTGTGCGACCGAGTCGTCGCCGAACCCGATGAAGATCCGCTCGAAGAGCTCCGACGCGCGCGCGCCCTCGGCCCCCTCGATCGCCGGCAGCTCCGGGACGGAGTCGGCGAACTCGTCGAGGAACAGCCGGCGCAACGTGCCGGGATAGCGGGAGTAGCGGGCGAACAGCGCGCCCTTGACCGTCTCGGGCAGGTTGACGAGGCCGAAGACGGGCCGGTCGAGGTTCGTGAAGTGCGGCGCGAGGCGCTCGCGCTCTTCGTCGGTGAAGCTTTCGGCAGGAACTGTCACGCTTTCAGCAGTGGCCAAAGGACCGAGGACGGTACTCCCGCACCCGGACGGTAGCGCCCGCGTCGGCACGTCGGGCTGGTCGTACCCGACCTGGCGGCCGGGTTTCTACCCGGCCGGCCTCGACCCCTCCGGATTCCTCGCCTTCTACGCGCAGCGGTTCCGGACGGTCGAGCTGAACACGACCGGCTACCGGCTGCCGGCCGAGGATCACTTCCGCCGCTGGGCGGAGCAGGTGCCGGACGGCTTCGAGTTCGCGCCGAAGCTCCCGGGAACGAGGCTGCGCGGGCTCGACGAGTTCGCGGCCCGCGTCCGACTGCTCGGCGGCAGCCTCGGCCCGGTGCGGGTGTCGCTCAGGAACGCCCGCGACGACGGTCTACTCGAACTCCTGCTCGGCTCGTTCGACCCGGCGCTGCGGCTCGCATTCGACCTCGAGCACGGGTCGTGGGACGGCGTCGAGGAGCGGCTCGCCGCCGCGGGCGCGGTGCGGGTGAACGACCTCGACCATCCGGCGGTGTTCCGCTATCTCCGCCTGCGCGAGCCGCCGTACGACGACGCCGCGCTGCAGGCGCTGGCGGAACGGGTTCGGCAGGTGAGCGAACCTGTCTACGTCTACTTTCGCCACGAGGACGCGCCCACCGCCCCGGCCTACGCCGAGCGGTTGCTCGCGCTCATTTCAGCCTGACCGTCGCGCAGCTCTTCTGCGACGCGGCGCCGTTGAACGCCGTCGACTGGACGCAGAAGACGAACGACCCGCGCAGCTTCTTCGCCGGCCGCCAGACCACGGCGTGCACCTGGCTCGCGTGCACCGTCGCGACCGCGGTCGCCGTCCGGAACACGACCTTCTTCGGGTTCGCGGTCACCGTCACGCTGGAGCTCACGTTGTCCCCGTCGTCGAGCGTCGTGAAGGCGAGGCGGACCGCCGACCCGGCGCGGGCCGTCACCGCCTGCGCCTGCACGCGCGGCGGTGCGGCACCGTGGACGGCCGGAGGCGTCGCGCCGGCCGGCGTCACCTGCGCCGACGCGACCGCGCTTCCCCAGCCTTCGGAGGTCGTCGCCACAGGGGCGGTCTCGCCGACCACCCAGACGAGCGAGGGGTTGACGGGGTCGCGGGCGGCTCCGAAGTAGTCGCCGTAGCGGTCGCCGAGATGTGCGACCCGGCTGCGGGCGACGACGGTGGGCGCGGTGAACGTCCCGTCCGGCGTCCGCCCCTGGACGACGACCGCCGGGTTCTCGCTCGTCGACGACTCGCCGTACACGACGACGAGGTCGCCCGAGGCATCCGGGCGGATCGCCGGGTAGTAGAGATACGCGTTCGCCCGGCCGAGGTTGACGTCCCAGTCGACCGACAGGGTGTCGGTGGACAGCTCCGTCACACGCGCGCACGCGCGTAGCTCCGTGTCCCCGTCCGGGATGCAGCCCGTGTTCGCCGAGAACCAGAGCTTCCCGCCCTCCCAGGCGGCGTCGAGGATGCGGTCGTCGTTCGTCCTGATCGCCGCGTTGGGATGGGGCTGCTGCCCGTCCGGCGGCAGCGAGAGCGGGAGGATCGCCGGCTGCGCGACCGGCTGCATGGTCACGGCTGCGGGAGGTACGCCGTCGATCGCCAGCACGTGCACGGCGCGCGAGGACGGGTCGTCCACTCCGACGACGTACTCGGTCGCGGTCGCCGAGAGCGACTGCACCGGCTGGAGGCTCGAGTAGCTCGTGTCGGGCCCGAAGGAGGTGGACGAGACGGTGGTCGCGCCCGCGACCGCTTGCTCCTTGTTCACCACCCACACCTCGGCGCCGAGCGCCGACGAGAAGCCTTCGCACCGCTGGAAGACGTCGGCGGCAAGAACGATGACTCCGTCGGCGACACCGAGACGCGGCTGGTCGGCGCAGCCGCCTGCCGGGAACGAGTACACGCTCCAGTCGCCGGTCGGGTCGGCGCTTTGGGAGACGGCGAGCATGACGCCGCCCTGGCCCTCATCGGAGATCGAGGCGAGCCAGCGCCCGCTCGAGGCGTCCCAGAGGATGCGTGGGTCGGTGAGGCCGTCCGTGCCCGTGCCGTAGAGGACGGAGAGCGGGATCGTCTGCACGAGCTGGGGCGCGCCCGTGTCCGTGCGCCAGACGCGCTCGGCAAGGTTGACCATCTCGACCACGAAGCCGGGCCCCGCCGCCACCTGAGCGTCGGGCGGGTCGTAGCCGCCGCCGGCGGCGTCGGTGAGGCCGACGATCGTCGTCGTGACCGTCGCGACGGGCAGGGCCGGCACCGCTCCGCCCGCACTCCCGGCGGCGGCGAGCGCAGCGGCGACCACCGCCAGCGTCAGAGCCCGGCGCGGCAGCTCTTGTCGCCGTACGAGAGGACGACCGCGGACTCCTCCGCCTGGAGCGCGACGTCCTCCGAGTTCCGCGGGTCGAAGGCGTGGAGTCCGGGGACGACCTTCGCCACGTCCGGGGTCACGCCGGGACCCTCGGCGAAGAGGCGGTACTTCTCGCCCGTCCCGGGACCGCGCCGGGCCGTCTGCCCCGGCGGGTACTTGTAGCCGCCCTTGGTCGGATCGAAGGGATAGAAGCCGTAGCAGAAGGCGCCTGTCGGATTGTGGGAGACGAAGGAGTTCTCTCGCCGCCAGCCCTGACCGTACACGGAGTCGTACGTGTCGAGATAGACGAGACGGCCGAACCCGTCGGTCGGCGCACCGTGCGGGGTGGTGCCGAAGCCGTACACCGGCGTGCCCTGGTACGTATAGCGGCCGAACAGGTCCTGGAAGCGTCCGTTGTAGACCCAGTCCATCCCGATCTCGAGCTGCGCGACGGGGCCGGTCCAGTGGGAGACCTCGAGCCACTGCTGGCGGAGCTCGGGCAGCCACGGCGTGAAGCCGAGGTCGGGCAGGGGCTGCGGCCAGCTCTGCGCGGCCCAGTAGGAGCCGTCCGGCGCCTTGCAGGCGGCGACGACGTTCGGCAGGGCGGGGCCGTCGTACTTGCCGCAGCTTCCCTGGAAGGTCTTCCAGTACAGGGTGTGGTACTTCCCCCAGCCGCCCGCGTAGTCGAGGCTGAACTTCACCTGCTGGGCGCCGCGGGTCGGCGGGAGCGCGTTCACCGCGCCCCAGACGAGCACGTGCTTGACGGCGCCGGCCTTCCGGTACGTCAGCAGCGCCTCCCCTTTCGCGTTGGTCGCGAGCTGCACGCCCATGGCATCCCGGTCGATCAGCTGCGCCGCCGAGGCGTTCCCGGCCGCGGCGAGGACGGCGAGGACGGCGAGGACGGCGAGCAGGCAGGGGAGGGCGAAACGGGGCACGCACAATAGAAGTCGCCGGAAATCGGGACTTCTTGCACCCCCCATGCGGGGGAACCGCCTCGCCTAGAAGCGGGCCGCGGCGCCGGCATGGCGGGCGTAGGCGCCGCTGTCGACGATGTCCGCGATCTGCTCGACCGTGTGCCGGAGCTCGTCCTCGGTGTTGTAGAAGTGCGGGCCGAGCCGGACGCCCGCGTCCGGGCGGAAGTCGCAGAGGATCCCGCGCTCGCCGAGCTCCCGGTGGACGGCCGCGTGGTCGGGCGTGCGGACGAGCACGGTCGCCGCCGCGCCGCGCTGCCTCGCGCGGGCTCCCGACCTCGAGCCCTGCCTCGTCGAGCAGGTCGATCAGCAGCTCGCGTGAGCGCGAGCGAGCGCTCGCGGATCCGGTCGACGCCGACCTCCTCGATCACGTCGTAGCCCGCGGTCGCCGCGTAGAGCGCGGGCACGTTCGGCGTGCCCGTGAGGAAGCGCGCAGCGCCGTCGCGCGTACTCGAGCTCGGGCTCGAACGCGAACGGCCGCGCGTGCCCCTGCCAGCCGACGAAGCGTCGGCTCGAGGCGGCTCGGCGAGGTCGGGCCTGACGTAGAGCCAGCCCGCGCCGGGCCCGCCGCAGAGCCACTTGACCGCGCCGCCGACCGCGAAGTCGACGTCGAGCGCACTCACGTCGAACGGGACGACGCCGGCCGACTGGTAGCAGTCGAGCACGCACGTGCGCGCCGACCTCGTGCGCGCGGCGCACGATCGGCTCGACGTCCTGGATCTCGGCCGTTCTTGAAGAGCACGTGGCTGATCGGCGACGAGCAGCGTGCGCTCGTCGATCGCGTCGACGATCGCCCGGTCGTCCTCGACCGTGACGACCTCCGAGCTCCGGCTGCGCCTGGTAGAGGTAGCGCACCGACGGGAAGTTCGCCTCCTCGTAGACGACACGGTTGCGCAGCCGGGCGACGCCGGAAGCAGGAGAGCACGACCATCTCGGCGACGGTCACGTTCTGGTGCATGACCGTGCTGCCGGGCGGCGCTCCGACGATCCGCCCGATCTGGTCGCCGACCGTCATGGGCATGTCCCACCAGCCTTCGCCCCACGAGCGGATGCCGCGCTCGTGCCACATGCGCGCGTACTCGGCAGGCGCTCCTCGGCGGCGGCGGGCATCGCGGCGAGCGAGTGGTTGATCAGGTAGATGCAGTCGCGCGAGGATCGGGAAGCGGTCCCGGTACGCGAGCAGCCCGTCCATGGTGCGGAGCCTAACTGCCCTTGACCGCGCGGAGCTCGCGCCCGTCCACGTCGCGACGCTGCACGGGGACGCTCACCTTCACCGTCGTCCCGCTGCCGGGCGCCGACTCGAGCTCGAGGGTGCCGTTGAGCAGCTCGACCCGCTCGCGCATGCCGAGCAGGCCGAAGCCGGCGGTGACGGCGGCTGGGTCGAAGCCCGCGCCGTCGTCGCTGACCGTGATGTGAACCGTCGAATCGCCTTCCGTGACCTCGACGCGCGCCTTCGTCGCGCCGCTGTGCTTGGTGGCGTTCGTCAGCGCCTCCTGGACGATCCGGTACACGGCCGCCTCGAGCTCCTCGCTCTGGCGCGTGGGCGCGCGTCCTGCTTCGTACGCGAGGTCCAGCTCGAGCTCGACCTCCAGCCCGTTGCGCTCGATGCGCATCGCAAGCGTCTCGAGTGCGCCCTTCGTGCCGAACTCGTCGAGTGCGGCGGGGCGCAGGTCGGTGATGAGCGAGCGCAGGTTGTCGATCTCGTGATCGAGCCGCTCGACCGCGTCACCGACCGCAACCGCGAGAGCGTCGGCCGTACCAGCCCTCCGGGCCGAGCCGAGCACCATCTGGAGGCCGGCGAGGCTCTGGAGCGTCTCGTCGTGCAGTTCGCGCGCCCAGCGGCGGCGCTCGTCCTCGGCGGCCATCAGCCGCTGCCGGTGCTGCTCGGCGGCGACCGACGTCGCGGTGGCGACCGCGGTGGCGGCGCTCACGGCGAACGCCTCGAGCAGCCGCTGGTCGTCCGCCGTGAAGTGCGGGCCGCCCTCGAGCGGGTCGAGCGCGAGCAGCACGCCGTGTGTCTGGTTGCGGAAGACGAGCGGCACGACGAGCCCGCTCTCGGCCGCGATGCCCAGCCGGCCGAGGCCGTGCTGCTCGAAGCGCGAGCGGTTGAGCTCGTCCTCGAGGCGTTGCGTCTTCTGCGTGCGCATCGCGGCGCTCGCGACCGTGTACTGGAGAGGTATCCGCGCGCCGATCAGCTCCTCCGGAAACTCGCCCGCTCCGGTGGAGACCTCGAGCTCGGCTCCGCGCACGAGCTCGATCAGCACCGTGCGCGCCGCGACGAGCGCACGGCCGCGCTTGGCGACGAGCTCGAGCACGACGGCGAGGTCGGTGCGGCCGCCGACAGCCTGCGCGATCTGCGTCGTCGCGTCGAGGGTGGCGACGGTCCGCTCGAGCTCGTCCTGCCGCTCGCGGGCGCCGGTGAAGCGGCCCGCATGGTCGATGGCGACGCCGGCGAACTCGGCGAGCAGCACGACCGCGTCCTCGTCCTCCTGCGTGAACTCGGCGCCGCCGGCCTTCTCGGTCAGGTAGAGGTTGCCGAAGGGCTCGCCGCGCACGACGATCGGCACGCCGAGGAAGGCGTCCATCGGCGGGTGTCCGACGGGAAAGCCCCAGGAGCGCGCGTGGCCGCCAACGTGGGCGAGCCGGAGCGGCTCCGGGTGGCGGATCAGCTCGCCGAGCACGCCGCGGCCGCGCGGCAGATCGCCGATCCCGGCCCGCACGGCGTCGTCGATGCCGAGGGTCAGGAAGCGCGAGAGCTCGGTGCGGGACTCGGCGAGCACGCCGAGCGCGGCGTACTGCGCGCCCGTCAGGTCCCTGGCCGACGCGAGCACGCGCTCGAGCACGGTCTCGACGTCCAGCTCGGCGAGCACGCTGCGCGCGACGTCCAGGACGCTGAGGACAGCCTTGTCGATCAGCTCGGCATCACCACCTCCGCCGCCCCGGCGAGAAGCCATGCGACGGCGGCTGCATCGTAGCTATATGGATTGGAGCGACCGCGATCCGGGGCCGACGTAGCGCGCGCTCGGCCGGACGAGCACGCCGAGCCGCTTCTGCTCGAGCACGTGCGCCGACCAGCCCGCGGTGCGGGAGCACGCGAACATCGCCGGGGCAAGCGCGGGCGGCACCTCGGCCACGTCGAGCACGATCGCCGACCAGAACTCGACGTTCGTGTACGAGTGGTCCGGGTGCCTTTTCGCGATCGCCTCGTGCGCCGCCTGCTCGAGCGCCTCGGCGACCTCGACCCGCGGCGAGCCGAGCTCCTTGGCGGTCTGCTTCAGCAGGCGCGAGCGCGGGTCCTCGGCCCGGTAGACGCGATGGCCGAAGCCCATGATCCGCTCCTTGCGCTGGAGCGCCTGCTCCACCCACTTCTCGGCGTCCCCCAGCTCGGCGACCGCGTCGAGCATCGGCAGGACGCGCGCGGGCGCGCCGCCGTGCAGCGGCCCCGAGAGCGCGCCGACGGCCGCCGAGAGCGCGGCGCCGCAATCGGCGCCGGTCGAGGCGACGGTTCGGGCGGTGAACGTCGAGGCGTTCATGCCGTGCTCGGCGGTGCAGATCCAGTAGGTGTCGATCGCCTTCGCGTGCCCCTCGTCGACCTCGCCGCGCCAGGCGAGCAGGAACCGCTCCGCCGCCGTCTCGCCCTCGACCACGGTCGCCTCCGGCACGGGCGGCCTGTCGGGTCCGCGCGCCGACTGGGCGACGATCGACAGCGCAGCGGCGGAGAGCCGGCGCAGGTCCTCCTTCGCCGCCTCCACGTCGATGTCGATCAGCTGGCCGAGCTTCCAGCGGCCGCTGAGGATCGCGAGCATCGCCTGGAGATCGGACATGTGGCCGCCGGTGCGGACGTCGAGGTCGCAGTGCGCCGCGGGCAGGCCGGGCTCGAGCGACTCGTCGACGAGCAGCCCCCACACCTGTTCGAAGTGCACGCGCCCGACGAGCTCTTCGATGTCGACGCCGCGATAGCGGAGCGAGCCGCCGTCGCGGTCGGGCTCGGCGATCTCCGTCTCGAAGGCGATGACGCCTGCGAGGCCCGGGCTGTACTCGCTCGTACTCATGCGTGAATCTCCTCCAGCTCGATCTCGAGGCCGGCTCCGCGCTCGCGCGCCGCAGCGAGCACGAGTGCCGCCGCGGCCAGGTCCTGTACGGCGACACCGACCGACTTGTACAGCGTAATCTCGTCCCGGCTCGTGCGGCCGGGCCTCGTCCCCGCGACGATCTCGCCGAGCTCGGCGACCGACTCGGGATCGACGCCTGCGAGCTCGGGCGCGCCCGCGGGCGACGGGGCGAACGACGAGCCGCGCGACTCGACGACGATCGTCGCCGCCCGGACGAGCTCGGGATCGAGCTCGAAGCCGGCGGGTGCGGCGAAGCCGACCGAGCCGACGTGAGCGCCCGGCGCCACCCACTCGAGCAGGACGACCGGCTCGGCGGAGTGCGTCGTCGCAGCGACGACGTCGGCGCCGCGCACCGCCTCCTCGAACGAGGTGGCCGCGCGCGCCGATCTCGGCCGCGAGCTCCTCGCTCTTCTCCGGGTCGCGGCCGGCGACGCGAACCTCCTCCCAGGGGCGGAGACCGGAGAACGCACGTGCATGCGAGCGGGCCTGGACGCCGGTGCCGAGGATCGCGAGCACGGTCGCGTCCTCCCGGGCCAGGAGACGGGCGGCGAGCGCCGCCGCACCCGCGGTCCGGGCGGCGGTGATGAACGTCCCGTCCATGAGCGCCAACGGCGAGCCGTTCTCGGGGTCGAAGAGCGCAATCGCCGCCTGATGCGACGGCCGGCCGGCGTTGTGAGGGAAGACGGAGACGAGCTTGCAGCCGAGACCCGCCGACGGGAGATAGCCGGGCATGGCGCCGAGCAGGCCGTCGCGCTCGGCGAGAGCGGCGATCCGCGCGGGCATCGAGGCGGAGCCCGCCGACAGCTCCGCGTGGGCGCGCGCGAGCGCGTCGACGAGCTCGTCGAGATCGAGCAGCTCCTCCACCTCCGCGCGGGTGAGCACGAGCATTCGCCGTGAACGGTATCCGCAGGCTCAGCGCCGGTGCGCGGCGACCGGAGCCGGAGGCACCGGCTGCGGCGGCGGCTTCGAGTCGACGAGCACGGCCGCTGCGAGCAGAACCGCCATCGCGACGGCGCTCTCGCCGAGCAGGCTGCGCGAGAGCCGGCCCGCGACCCCGTCGCAGCCGATCCGCGGCAGGGCGACGAACTGGTGGAGGGCGCCCCAGCCGAGCGCGAGCGCGACGAGGCCGAGCTTCACCAGCAGCACCTCGCCGTACCCGGTCGTCCAGAGGTCGCGCACGTGCGGCAGGCGCAGGATGCTGAGGTAGACGCCGGCGCCGAGGAGCAGCGCGACGAGCACGGTGGCCAGCCTGGAGAAACGCCGGAATGCCGTGCGCCGAAGCGCGGGGGCGGCAGGCCACACGACGGCCACGAGCTGGACGAGGCCGCCGACCCAGAGCGTCGCCGCACTCAAGTGCACCCAGTCGGCGAGCTCCGAGAGCCACGAGTGGCCGGCGTCCGCGGCGGAATGCCCCGAGAGCGAGAGCCCCGAGGCGAGCCCGAGGCCGAGCACGAACGCGGGCCACAGCAGCGCCGTCCGCTCCGTCAGCCAGGCGAGATAGAGGAGCGCCGTCACGACCGCGAAGCCGAGGGTCATGGCGATGAACGCCTCGCCGAAGCGCGTCCCGTTCGCGAGCGACGAGAGGTCGCCGTAGAGGAATGCGGTGAACGGCAGCTGGAGTGCGTCCTCCGCGCGCAGCATGAAAGCCGCGATTCCGACCTCGAGCACCGCGACGGCGCCGATGCCCGTAACCCAGTAGAACCGCCGCTCGGCGCGGGGCGGCAGCGGCCCGCGCACGACGAGCAGCCGGAAGCCGGCGCCGCCGACGAGCAGGGCGAGCGCGAGGAAGTAGAGCCAGCGGACGACGTGCTCCGTCGTCGTCGGCCCCTGCGCCCCGACGGCCTCCGTCACCGGCGGGGCGGGATAGCGGACGCCGAAGGTCGAGATGCCGGAGACGACGTGGCCGTCGCTCGAGAGCGCGCGCCAGCGGATCGTGTAGGCGCCGGCCGGCAGCGACTTCGGCAGCGAAGCCACGAGCTCCCGGGCCGACTTGACCGCGCGCGGCGGGCCGGCGACGTTCTTCCCGTCTCCGTCGAGGACGACGATCGCCTTGGACACGGCGTCGACGGGCTGGTCGAACTGGAGCACGACCCGGACAGGCGCCTTGGCGAGCCGCTGCTGGAGCGCCGGCGCAGCGTGCAGGAGTGTCGCGTGCGCGGAGGCGGCCGCGGGGACGATCAGCGCGGCCGCGGCCGCGGCGGCAAGGCAGTGCCGTCTCACCGGTGGGGGATCCCGGCGTAGTACGACAGGTGGCCGAAGATCGGCGCGACGTCCCGGTCGCAGTAGAGCAGCACCGCGATCACGACGAACGTCGTCGCGAACCCCGTCGCGGCGGTGAACGAGCGCGGCCTGAACACCTGGACGAGCGGGAACACCGAGGCGGTGAGCACCGTCCAGCCGAGCGTGTGGTGCAGGAACGCGGCCCGCGAGAAGAGCCACTGATTCTGCTCGTGCACGAGCAGCGCGACGCCGGAGGCGGCGAGGCCCAGCATCGAGGTCAACCTCCAGTACCGCGAGTGGAGCTTGCCGCGCGCCACCCCCAGCTCGGCCGCGCCGGCGAGCATCAGCACCTGCGCCCACATGCCGTGGGCGAGCATGTGGATCGTCGAGGTCGTGAAGAACGTGCTCACCGGCCACATGAGCACGCCCATGGTGAACGCGAAGCTCGGCCACAGGTAGCGGCGCCACGGACGGCGGCCCCAGACCTCCGGCCCGACGATCGCCTCCGAGAGCAACAGCAGGCCGAGGGCGAGGAAGCCGGTGGCGAACCACCAGTGCACGAACTCCGCCTCCGGCAGGGTCCCGGCGACGATCACTCGGCGTCCTCGAGGTCGGCGACGATGCCGGGCGCGAGCAGAACCCGGAACGCGATGCCGACGAGAACGACGTAGAGCGGAGGCTCGGCGAGAAGCCAGTACAGGCCCTGCCCGTGCGGATGCAGCAGCGTCAGGCGCCACGGCTGGACGATCGCCCAGAGGACGCCGCCGAACGACGTCACCGGCCCGAGCGCAAGCAGAAGGCGCGCGCGCGCCGACCGCGTCCGTACGTGTGTCTTCGCCTTCAGGTCGTGCGCGACGTCCGCGCTCACGATGTCCTCCCAGGTTGAAGTGCCGAGCGTGAGCTACGCGGGCACGGGAGGCGGCCTCGACTCGAAGCTGAGGCCGAACAGGCGCCGCGGCTCGCCGGCCACGGTTGCCTGCGGAGGAGCGGCCGGCGGCGCGACGGCCGTCAGGCGGCGGAGGAAGGCAACGGCGTCGGCGGCGATGCTCTCGACCTCGCCCAGCCAGCACTCGGTGGCCTTGTAGAGCAGCGCCACGAGCACCGAGAGCACGGCGAAGACCGGCAGGGCCGAGCCGTGGAGCCATGGGCCGAACAGCGACCAGTGCGGCTCTCCGGCCCGCTCGGCGTCCGACTGCACGAGATAGATCGACGCCGTGCCGAGGAAGGAGAGGAGCCAGAGCCGCGGGGACAGCTCGATGCGGACGCGGACAGTGCGCCGGCTCGGCCGTGCGCCGAGCGCGACCGCGACGCGTCGCGCGGCCCGGGCGGAGGCGTGCGCCCTCGCGAAGCGCCAGGCGAGGCGCGCGAGCATGAGCGCGACGCCGATCTTCACGGCTGCGAGCAGGAACGGGTAGTAGTCCGTGTGCGCGTAGCTCACGCGGCCCAGGTGGCGGCCTACGTCGAGCCGGTGCGTGAGGCTGCGTCCGGCGAGCTCCGCGATGAGTGCGAGGAGGCCGAGCGCCAGCCCGGCGAGCAGCCGCTGGTGCCCCTTGGCGCGATCCACCCTCGAAGTGTGCAGGCCAGGGACCGCGCAGGTCAACGTGGGGTCCTACGAGACCGCAACCTGGTTCGAACCGGGTTGCGGTCGTGGGAGCCCCACGCTCACCCGATGAGCGTCAGGGACCAGTCGTGGCGATGCTCGGAATCGAGCGAGAAGAGCAGGATGCGCTGCCATTGCCCGATCGAGAGCCGGCCGTCGACGAACGGCACCTGCTCGGTGCGCGGGCCGAGGAGCGCGGAGACGAGCCGCTCGCGCATCCGGTTGTCGCTTGGGACGATGCGCTCCAGCAGCACCTCGAGATCCTCGAAGAAGCCCGTCTCGCGCTCCTGCACGCGGACGAGCGAGCGCCCGTGCTTCGCGTGGACGTATGCGATCCCGTCGCGGCGGCCGGAGCGGGCGATGTTCTGCGAGACCTCGTTCGTGATGTCCATCACCGACAGCGTCGGCAGCGCGGCGGCGATCGAGTACGGAACTTCGATGGACGTCATGCGTGCGCCACCTCCTTCGGCAGCCGGAAGTGGACGTGCTCGCGCGCGACGGTGATCTCCTCGAGCGTGTCGTAGCCGAGCTGGGCGAGCCGTTCGGCGGTGGCGAGCACGAGCTCCTCGGGCGTCGACGCGCCGGCGGTGAGGCCGACGGTGCCGTGCCCGGCGAGCAGCTCCTCGTCGAGAGCGCTCTCGCCGTCGATGAGCGTCGCGACCGCGCCGGCTCCCTCGGCTACCTCGACGAGCCGCTTCGCGTTCGAGCTCGTCTCCGAGCCGATCACGAGGATGAGCGACGCCCCCTCCGCCACCATCGCCTTCACCGCGTCCTGGCGGTTCTGCGTCGCATAGCAGATGTCGTCCGCGTGCGGCCGCCGCAGCTCGCCGAGGTGCTCCTCGAGCGCGTCGACGATCGGCGCGACGTCGTCGAGCGAGAGCGTCGTCTGCGTGATCACCGCGACGGGCTTGCCGTTCTTCAGCCGGCGCGCCTGCTCCGGCGACTCGACCACGATCGTCGCCTCCGGTCGCTCGCCGAGCGTGCCGATCACCTCGACGTGGTTCGCGTGCCCGACGAGCGCGACGAGATGGCCGCTGTCGGCGTAGTGACGTGCCTCCGCGTGCACCTTGTTCACGAGCGGGCAGGTCGCGTCGACGATGCGCAGGCCGCGCGCCTTCGCGTTCGCCTTCACCGAGGGCGCGACACCGTGCGCGGAGAGGACGCAGAACTCGCCCTCGGGGATCTCCGACTCGTCCTCGACGAACACGGCACCGAGTCCCTCGAGGCGGCGGACGACGTGCTCGTTGTGCACGATCTGGTGACGGACGTACACCGGCGGGCCGTTCTGCTCGAGCAGGCGCTCGACGATCTCGATCGCCCGGTCGACGCCTGCGCAGAAGGAGCGCGGCGCGGCGAGGAGCACGCGGCCGCTCATGCCAGGGCCTCTTCGAGGGCGTGCAACGCGGCGAGCGCGTCCTTGATCGAGCGGACCGCGCGGCCGCGCTTCGCTAGGAGCCAGCGGACGAGCCCGGCGACGTCGGTGCGCCCGTCGGCGTGCACGGTCGAGTCGACGCCCTCGATCGCGCTCGCCGGCACGTCGCCGATCGCGCGCAGGACGCCGGCGAGCCTGCCGCTCGCCGCCAGCACGCCGCTCTCCATGTCCACGGCGTCGGCACCGCTGGACTCGTGCAGCCGCCGCCGCTCGGCCGCGTCGTGCACGAGCTCGCCGGACGCCAGCACGACGGCGCCGCGCGCACCGCGCACGCCGAGCGGGCCGCCTTCCCAGAGCGTCGCACCCGCGGCGTCGACGACCCGGGTCGCGTCGAGCACGTCGCCCACCGCAAGCCCGTCGTGCAACGCACCCGCGACTCCGAACGAGACGACGCGTCCCTCGGGCACGCCCTTCACGGCGCGCACGCCGACACGGACAGCCGCGAGGCCGAGCCGCCGCGCGACCCGCTCCTCAGCGGTGGTGGCGCACGCGAACGTCAGCCCGTCAGCGTCCACGCCATGCTCCGGACGGTCTCCTTGAGACTCTTCGACGACTCGAAAGCCGCCGACGGCTCGAAGCCGGAGTGGATTCCGCAATGCTCGCACCGGGGATCGTTGCCCGGGCCGTACGCCTCCCACTCCATCCCTTCGAGCAACGCCTCGTACGTCGGGAAGATGCCGTCGGTGAGCAGGTAGCACGGGCCCTTCCAGCCGTACGGATTGCGCGTGATCGAGCCCCACGGCGCGCACGAAAGCTTGCGCTCACCCGTGAGGAAGTCCTGGTAGATCGGCGTGGCGATCCAGCGGTAGCCGTGCTTGCGCACCGCCGCGCGGATTGCGCGGAACTTCTCCTCGTGCTCGGGGCGCGTCATCGTCAGCGCCGGGTCGATCTGGGAGTACTGGTACCCCGGTGCGACGAGCATCCCGTCGATGCCGACCTCGTCGGTGAGGTAGCGCATCATCTCGATCACGTCGTCGACCTCGGTCTCCTTGAAGATCGTCGTGTTGGTCGTGACGCGAAAGCCTCTCGCCCGCGCGGTCTTGATCGCATCGACGGCGACCTCCCAGAGACCCGGGTAGTCGCAGACGTAGTCGTGGATCTCGCGCATGCCGTCGAGGTGGACGACGAACGTCATCCGGGCCGACGGCTCGAACCAGTCGAGGCACTGCTCGAGGCGCAGCGCGTTCGTGCACAGCTCGACCGTCTTGCCCATCTCGAGCATCCCGGCGGTGACCTCTTCGATCCCCTTGTAGACGAGCGGTTCGCCGCCGCAGATCGAGACGACGGGCGCCGGGCACTGCAGCCCGGAGTCGAGGCACTCCTCGACGCTGAGGCGCGCCCGGTTCGACTCGTATTCGCGGATCTTCCCGCAGCCGATGCACGCGATGTTGCACGCGAGCGTCGGCTCGAGCATCAGCACGAGCGGATAGCGCTCGCCCTTGCGCTGCTGCGTCGCGACGTACTTGCCGATCGAGACGGTCGACTGGAGCGGGAATTTCATGCGGAGAGCCTCTCTCTCAGACGGCCGAGCGCGAGCACGGGGAAGCTGAGGCGGTAGAGGTGGTAGCGGATCATGAAATCGAGCGGGAAACCTGTGCCGGTGAAATGGGCCTCGTCCCAGTCCCCGTCGGGACGCTGGACACCGCAAAGATAGTCCGCTGCCTTTCGCGTACCCACTATCTCAGCGTTTCCTGCGGCCACGTAGGACATGAGCGCCCACGCTGTTTGCGACGGCGTCGCGAAGGGCGCCCGGCCGCGCCAGGCGGGATCCGAGTAGGAGCGGATGTCCTCGCCGAAGCCGCCGCTCTCCTGCTGGACGGAGTCGAGCCAGGAGACCGCCCGCCGGAACGAGGGGTGGTCGTGGGGAACGCCGCACGCCTCGAGCGCGGGCAGGGCCGCCCCCGTCCCGTAGAGGTGGTTGACGCCCCAGCGACCGAACCACGAGCCGTCGTCCTCCTGCTCGTCCAGCAGCCAGCCCAGGCCGCGCTCGACGGAGGCGCCGTACGCGCCTGCCGGGGCGAGCGCCTCGAGCGCGTGACCGCTCACGTCGGCGCTCGGCTCGTCGGTGACCTTGCCGAAGTCGCAGAACGGGATCTTGTAGAGCCACATCGCGCGGTTGTCGACGTCGAACGCGCCCCAGCCGCCGTCCCTCGACTGCATGCCGGCGACCCAGTCGAGGCTGCGGCGCACGGCCTCCTCCTCGCCGATCCCGAGGCCGCTCAGCGCGAGCGGGATCACCGCCGCGTCGTCGACGTCGGGGTAGACGTCGTTCTCGTACTCGAAGGCCCAGCCGCCGGGCGCGAGCTCCGGTCGGCGGACGGCCCAGTCGCCCCTGACCGTGACCTCCTCGCGCAGCAGGTACTCCCCCGCCTTCGCGAGCTGCGGATGGTCGGCCGGGATGCCGGCGGCGCGCAGCGCGAGCAGGGCGAGCCCCGTGTCCCAGACCGGCGACTGGCACGCCTCGGGGCGGAGGCGGTCGCCGTCTTCGACCATGAAGCCCTGCCAGCCCTCGACCGCGCGGCGCAGCGTGCCGTCCTCGAAGCCGTGCCCGAGCGCCGTCAGCGCGATGATTCCCCACACCCACGGCGGCTGGATCCCGCCCCAGGATCCGTCCGCTTCCTGCCGCTCGCGGATCCAGCGCTCGGCGACGTGGAGCGCTCGGCGACGCAGCTGCCCTGGCCGACGCGGCGGCCTGGTCTTGCCGGCGATCGCGCCGATCTCCGTGAGGTCGACGTCGATCGGGCGCACCGGCCGCAGCGTCTGTGCAACCGACAGCGCGACGAACGTCTGCCGCGCCCAGCAGGCGAAGTTGTAGATCGAGAACGGCGCCGACGGCGGGAAGAGGACCAGCTCCGGCGGGATCGGCACCATCCGCTGCCACGGCCACTGCCCGAGCAGCGCCATGAAGCACTTCGTGAAGAGGCGGCTCTTCGGGATGCCGCCCTCCCGCTTGATGTACGCAAGCGCGCGCGGACCGGGGTCGACGCCGCACATGCGCAGCGCGACGTACGCCTCGACCGACGTCGAGAGATCGGGTGGCCCCTCGAACCAGATCGACCACGTGCCGTCGTCGCGCATCCGGGCGGCCAGCTCGTTGGCGATGCGGCGGTCGAGGTCGGGCGTGCGCAGCCCGAGCAGGTGGTGCCAGTAGAGGTGCTGCGCCGTCATGGTCACGTTCGACTCGAGCTCGCCGACCCAGATCCCGTCCGGGCGCTGCAGCTCGAGCAGGCGGCGCGTGCCGCGGTCGAGCGCCTCGTCGAGCGCGGTGAGCTGCGCGGTCGCGGTCATACGCCCACTCTCGCACGCGGGGCGCTCAGCAGAAGCTGAGCCGCCCGCCGGCCGCTGCGGACGGCGCTCTCCATCGTCGCGGGCCAGCCGGTGTCGGTCCACGTCCCCGCACGGACGACGCCGGGGCGGGTCGTCTCCGCTCCGGGCCGCACGACGCCGGGCCGCAGGGCGACGGTGGCCTGGGGCTCGCGGCTGACCCGCGACCAGAGCAGCTCGGCCGGGCCGAGCCGCTCGGTGAGCTGCCCGGCGATGCGCTCGACGAGCTCGCGCCCACGCACTTCGAGAAGCTCCGGAGCTCCGCTCGAGACGACGGTCAGATACTGGCCGCCGCCCTCCGGCCGGCGGCCGGTCAAGGCACCTCTGTCGAACACCCAGTGCGCATCCGAGTCGAGAAGCGCTGCCAACGGGGTCCGGAGGAGGATGCGGTCGAACCAGAGATGGACGCTGACGATCGGCGAGTCCTCGAGCTGCGTGTCCGGCTCGCCCAGCAGGCGTGCGCTCTCCCGCGGCGGCACGGCGAGGACGATCCCGTCTGCATCGAGGTCGTCGAGCGACTCGACGCGCTCGCCGAGGCGAACGCGGTCGCCGAGCACCTGCCCGGCGGCGTCTCCGTGCATCGCGCCGAGCGGCCGGACGGGCAGCACGAGATCCGAGTTCGCCCGCGGGCCGAGCAGCGACGTGCGTACTGTGAAGAGGCCTGCGTTCGCATCCGCCTCGCCGGCGGGCAGGTTCAGAGCCGGCCTGATGAAGACGTCCCAGAAGCGATCTATCGCCGCAGTGGACGTCCCCAGACGACGGAGCAACCCACCGAAGCTCTCGTCCTCGCGCGCCTGCGCGTTGCGCAGTCGAGCGAGGACTAGGAGGAGACGCAGCCGGTCGCGCGGCGGCAGGTGCTTGTACGTGAGGAGCGCGCCCAGGGACGGCGCGATCGAAGAGCTGGAGCCGTCTTCGGCGATTACCGGGAGGGCCAGGCGTTCCCGCCGGACCGAACGCGATTCTCCGATGCGATCGAGGAAGCGCAGGTACTCCGTGAAGCAGCCGAGCGCGATGTGCTGGCCGTTGTCGGGCGGCGGCTGCGGGTCGCCCTCGCGCTCCGGCAGCGTCTGCACGGCTCCACCCAGCGTCGGCCTCGCCTCGAGCAGCGTCACCTCCGTGCCCGCGTCGACGAGGTCGCAGGCGGCCGCCAGCCCGGCAAGGCCGCCTCCGACGACCGCGACCTTCACCGCAGCAGGCCCCGTGCCGACGACGGCGAGCTTCGCCGGCGTCGATAGGCGGCACGAGGCGCCGAAGACGTCGAAGCCGTTCTCCTCCATCCGGTCGAGCGACCGCGGTACAGCCCGGCAAAGGTCGAGACGCAGAGCGCGCTGCGGCGGTCGAGCGAGTCGAGCAGGCGCGATCCTCCTCGAGATGCGCCCGCGCGCGCTGCGCCTGAACGGCCATCAGCGACCGCCACTCCGCGGTCAGCCGCCCGGCCGCGACGTCGTCCTCCGTGACGCCGAAGGCCGCCAGCTCGTCCTGCGGCAGGTAGACGCGGCCGAGTCCCCAGTCCTCGCGTACGTCCCGCATGATGTTGATGAGCTGCAGCGCGACGCCGAGCGTCTGCGCGCGCTCGACGTCCTCGGAGCCGTACACCGCGATGCACGCGACACCGACGGCGCCGGCGACCTTTTCGCAATAGCCGCGGAGATCCGCAAAGTCGGCGTAGCGCGTCTGCTCGGTGTCCTGCAGGCCGCCGTCCACGAGCGCCGAGAGCGCGTCACGTGAGATGCCGTAGCGTGCGCGCGCATCGGCGAGTGCGACCGCCGTCGCGTCGGACGGGGCGTCGTCGTCGAGCGACGCGCGCAGCGCCTCGAAGCCGCCCCCGCTTCTCGTCGACAGGCGCGTCGCCGTCGGCCACGTCGTCGACCTCGCGCGCGCAACTCGATACACCGCCGCGATCGCGCGGCGCTTGGCGGCGGGGAGCACGATGATCCCGTAGGCGAAGTTCTTCGCGCGCGCGCGTGTCAAGCGCGACACCTCGGCGTAGGCCAATCGACCGCCGGGTCATTTCACCGAGGGTACGTGCGGCCTCACGCGCGAGACGGGCCCGCGACGGCCTCGGCCGCTGCGTGAACACGTCCGCAGCCCGCCGACTCGAGCGCCTCGAGTGCGGCGAGCCCGCCTCGCGCGAAAGAGCACGACCGCGCACCGAGACGGCCGCCGAGACGGGCGCCGAGGACGTCGCCGGCGCCGAGCAGGGCAGCCGCCCGCTCCGCCTCGAAGCGCAGGAGGTCGCGCAGCTCGCTGCTCGGCCGGTCGAGCGGGGGGTCGCCGAAGCGCCGGCGATCCTCTGCGGGCAGGTAGACCCGTCCCAGCTCGAGGTCGCGGGGCACATCCGGCAGGAGTTCACAAGCCGCAGGCCGCGTGCAGACCGAGTCGCTCCGCGCCCACCAGCTCCGCGTCGTCGAGACGTCGCAGCACGCCGAGCACGAGCCGTCCGCACGGATCCGCGGAATGGACGCAGTAGCGCTCGACGTCGTCCCGACGTCTCGTAGGCGGAGACGCGCTGGTCGATCCGGTTCGCCTCGATCAGGCGGAGAAACGGCTCGCGCGGGAGGCCGAACTCGCGCACGGTCGGGCCGCACGTTCCGCAGCACCGGCCACGTGGGCCTCGCCCTCGAAGGTCAGCTCGACCTCGCGCTCGAGCTCGTCCAGAGCGGCGAGCCGGTCGCCGTCGTAGGCGTCCCCCAGCTCGTCGACGAGGCGGGCGTAGCAGTAGAGCGCCGCACACGCGGGCGCAGCGAGCGCGGAGACAAAACCGAGCCGACCGGGAAGTTCTCCCCGGCGGCCCGTGCAGCGATCTCGGCCACCTCCATGCCCACAGCATTCCGGCACCGGCCGCCCCGCGTCAAAGGAGAAGCGTCGGCAGTCAACTTCGGGCAACAGAACGCGAAGTACCCGCCCG